>NZ_JBICXT010000029.1:0-96836 GCF_043200415.1 Streptomyces sp. NPDC048419
CGGTTCCAGCTTCGGGCCCCGACGGGGAACTGACGCACCAGCAGCAGAAGTCACACACCTACTAACGATCAACTACTGGCGCAGGACACTAGCACGACCACCGTTCACCCCTCCTTCATCACAACGACCCGACGGACGCTCCCCTTTCATCTGGCGGACTCATAACCTGGCGCGCGGCCCGGAACTCCCTCCGGGCCGACGTCCCGTCATCGAAAGGCGATCCACGCATGCGCCTTCAACGGCTGCGCGCAGCAAGACGATTCGGCGCCCGATCCGCGGCTGTACTCCTGACCACGGCCGTGGCTCTGAGCGTTCCGTTCCCGTCCGCGGGGGCCGACGCCGCCGAACGCCCCTCCTCGCTCGTCGACCCCCTGATCGGCTCCTCGGGCGGCGGCAACACCTATCCCGGTGCCACGCTCCCGTACGGGATGATCGCCTGGTCGCCGACGAGCACCACCGGCGACCAGACGAGCACCGGGGCCGCCAACGGCTACGAGTACAACGCCACCCGCGTCCGTGGTCTGAGCCTGACCCATGTCAACGGCGCCGGCTGCAATCCCGGCGCGGCGGGGGACGTCCCGATCATGCCGTTCGTGGGCGACGTGACGTCCTCGCCGTCCGCGGACACCAAGGACGCCGTCTACGCGGCGAACTTCTCGCACGCGGACGAGAAGGCGGTACCCGGCCGCTACACGCTGGGCCTCGCCTCCGGCGCGAAGGCCGACCTCGCCGTCAGCAAGCGTGCGGGCGTCGCCGACTTCACGTTCCCGGCCGACCGCCCGGCCAATCTGCTCTTCCGCGTCTCCAACTCCCTGAACGGCAGCGCGGACGCGCACGTCGACATCGACGCCGCACACCGCAAGGTGACCGGCTGGGTGCTCACGGGCGCCTTCTGCGGCCGGCGCGCCAACGGCGGCGTCAACAACCGGAAGAGCTACTACAAGCTGTACTTCAGCGCCTCCTTCGACCGCGCCTTCGCCTCGACCGGCACCTGGCAGGACGGCGCGGTCTCCCCCGGCGCGACGTCCGCCTCCGGCGGCGAGGGCTACGCGACGGGCGCGGACCGGGCCGGCCGAGGCTCCGGCGGCTGGGTCGGCTTCGACACCAGCGCTGACAACGATGTCCACATGCGGATCGGCATCTCCTACGTCAGCCGGAAGGGCGCCGAGGCCAACCTGCGCGAGGAGATCCCCGCCCGCGCGAGCGTCGGGCAGGTGGCCGAGGCGGGCGCACGGGCCTGGGACCGCGAGCTGGACGTCGTCCGGGTGCGGGGAGGCAGTGCCGCCCGCCGCCAGACCTTCTACACCGCGCTCTACCACGCCCTCATGCAGCCGAACCTGATCAGCGACACCGACGGCCGCTACTGGGGCATGGACCAGGCCGTGCACCGCCTCGCGCACGGGCAGCGCGCCCAGTACAGCAACTTCTCGGGCTGGGACCAGTACCGGGCCCAGATCCAGCTGCTCGCGCTGCTGAAACCCACGGTCGCGGGCGACTTCGCCCAGTCCCTCTACAACTTCGCGCAGCAGAACGGCGGAGTCTGGGACCGCTGGGTGCACATCAGTGGTGCCACGCATGTCATGACCGGCGACCCCTCGGCGGCGACGCTGGCGACCTTCTACGCCATGGGCGTCCGCAACTTCGACTACCGGGGCGCCTTCGACTCCCTGGTCCGTCAGGCCACCGTGCCCAGCGCCGACGGGCTCTCGGACGCCGGCTGCCCCGGCCAGTGCGTCGGCCAACGCCCCAACCTCGCCCAGTACTTGAGCTCCCATTACGCCGCCCAGGACGTGTGCCACTGCTGGGGCGGGGCCGCCGAGACCCTGGAGGACGCCGTCGCCGACTCCGCGCTCGCCCAGTGGGCGAAGCTGCTCGGCCGGGACACCGAGACCAAGATCTTCACCGAGCGCGGCGCCTACTGGCGCAACGTCTTCAACCCCGGCACCGGGTACATCCAGGCACGGAGGCTCGACGGTTCGTGGGTGACGCCCTTCAGCCCGGGCAGCGACCTCGGATTCGCGCAGGGCACGAGCGCCACGTACACCTGGATGGTGCCGCAGGACGTCCAAGGCCTGGCCGACGCGATGGGTGGCCGCGAGGTGGCGGCCAACCGCCTCGACGGCTTCTTCCACAAGGCCGACGGCTCCTGGTCGGTGCGCGGCGGCGACGCACTGCGCTACGACCCCACCAACGAGCCCGGAATTCACGCCCCTTGGCTCTACAACGCCCTGGGGCAGCCCTGGAAGACGCAGGCGACCGTGCGGCAGATCGTCGACACCGTGTACGGCACGGGCCCCTCGGGCCTGCCCGGCAACGACGACCTGGGCACCATGTCCGCCTGGTACGTCTTCTCCGCGCTCGGCGTCTATCCGCAGGCACCGGGCACCGCACGGCTGCTGCTCGGTGCCCCGGTCTTCCCCTCCGCGGTGATCGACCGGCCCGGCCGCAAGGACATCGTGATCACCGCGCCGGACGCCGACGACACGCACATCTACGTCGACGCCGTACGCCTCGGCGGCCGGCCCCTGGACCGGTCGTGGACCGGACCGGGCCTGACGCTGTCCGGCGGCCGGCTCGACTTCCGGCTCGCTCAGCAGCCGAACACCCGATGGGCGACCGCCCCCGGCACCCTGCCCGCGTAGGAGACGCCAACGGCGCGGCCCCGATGATCGGGGTCGCGCCCGGCCCGTACGGGCGTTCCCTACGATGACCCGGTGACGAGTGACACCCCCACCCGGTCCGGCGTCGACGAGGACGCCCGCACGGCGGCCCGGCCCGGCCCCGCTCCCTGGGCGCAGCGGCTGCGCCGGTTCGGCCACACCGCAGGTGCCCGGACCGACACCCGCGCCAGGCTGGTCCCGCCGTTCCCCGAACCGGACACGTGGCTGTGGGAGTGGCTGGGCCTCGGTCCACGGCCCGCCCGGCGCCTCGCACGGTCCATGGGCCGGCTGGGACCACTGCTCGTGGCCGTTTTCGCCGGGGCGCTCCGCTTCTGGAACCTGGGCAGCCCGCGGGCGCTCGTCTTCGACGAGACGTTCTACGCCAAGGACTCCTGGTCGATGCTGCGGCTCGGCTACGAGGGCACCTGGCCGGACCGCAAGATCGCCGACCCGCAGATCCTGGCGCACCCCCAGGTGATCCCGCTCTCCGACGCCGGCAGCTTCGTCGCGCATCCGCCGATGGGCAAGTGGGTCATCGCCGTAGGGGAAGGACTGTTCGGCCTGGACCCGTTCGGCTGGCGGTTCATGACCGCACTGCTCGGCACCCTCTCGGTGCTCATGCTGTGCCGAATAGGGCGCCGCCTGTTCCGCTCGACCCTGCTGGGCTGCCTCGCCGGCGCGCTTCTGGCGGTGGACGGCCTGCACTTCGTGATGAGCCGCACCGCGCTGCTCGACCTCGTGGTCATGTTCTTCGTACTGGCGGCGTTCGCCTGTCTCCTCGTCGACCGGGACAGGGCACGGGCCCGGCTGGCGGCGGCCCTGCCCGTCGACGAGGACGGCTTCGCACGCCCCGACGCGCACACCGGCGAACACGCCGGAACGGGCCTGCGCCCGTGGCGCCTCGCGGCCGGCGTCCTGCTCGGGCTGGCCGCCGCGAGCAAGTGGAACGGCCTGTACTTCGTCGTCTTCTTCACGGCCCTGACCGTCCTGTGGGACGTGGGCTCCCGCCGCGTCGCCGGGGCCCACGGTCCCTACCGGGCGGTGCTGCGCAAGGACTTCGGCTGGTCGGTGCTGTCCATGGTCCCCGTCGCCGTACTGACGTACCTGGCGACCTGGACCGGATGGTTCCTGTCCGACAAGGCCTACGACCGTCACTGGGCGGACGGCCGGGGCGGCACCTGGTCCTGGATCCCGGCCCCGCTGCGCAGCCTGTGGCACTACGAACACGCCGTCTACCAGTTCAACATCGGCCTGCACACCCCGCACCGCTATCAGTCCAACCCCTGGAGCTGGCTGGTCCAGGGGCGGCCCGTCGCGTTCTACTACGAGTCGCCGAAGCCGGGGCAGGAGGGCTGCCACGCCGCCGCCGGCTGCTCGCAGGAGATCCTGGGCCTGGGCACCCCGCTGCTGTGGTGGGCGGGCTGTGCCGCGCTGGTCTACCTGCTGTTCCGGTGGGCGCTGCGCCGGGACTGGCGGGCGGGTGCCCTGCTGTGCGCGGTCGGCGCGGGATACCTCCCCTGGTTCAACTACCAGGACCGCACGATCTTCTCCTTCTACGCCGTGGTGTTCGTGCCGTTCCTGTGTCTGGCCGTGGCCATGATGGCGGGCGCCCTGCTGGGGCCGCCCGGGGCGGACGAGCGGCGCCGGCTGATCGGCGCGGTGGGCGCGGGCGCGCTGGTGCTGCTCATCGCCTGGAACTTCATCTACTTCTTCCCGATCTACACCGGCCAGACGATCCCGTACGCGGACTGGCACGCCCGGATGTGGCTGGACACCTGGATCTGAGGCCCGTCACACCAACTCCCCGGTCGCGCGGCCCAGATACGTGACCGGGCCGGGGTCCGGCACGTCGATCTCGTGGAAGCCGAGACGGTCGTAGAAGGCCCTGGCCGGGGTGTTGGCGGTGACCATGGTGAGGTGCACGGCCATGACGCCGCGGTCGTGCAGCGCCCGTAGGAAGGTCCGCATCAGTCCACGGCCGTGACCGCGTCCCTGCCAGGCGGGGAGCAGGTCGATGTGCAGGTGGGCCGGGTACGCGGCGACTTCGGGGACGATCATCCGCTCGGGGTGGTGCAGCAGCGGGATCATCGCCTCGTCCGGGGTGCGTGGGGGCCCGGCGGGCTCCGGGTAGCGGTCGGCGACCAGCGGCAGCCACTTCTCGCGGAAGGCCTCGACGAATCGGGGAGTGTCGGCGGTGCCGAGGATGTAGCCGACCGCATCGCCCTGCCCGTCGTCCAGCACGAAGGCCAGCTCCGGCTCCAGGTGGGCGTACGGGGCCGCGAAGGTCACCGGGAAGATGGTGGGGTCGGCGTAAAAGGGGCGGCTGTCCTGGCCGTTGTGGGCGGTACGGACGCAGATGTCGTCCAGGGCGTCGCGGTCGTCGGGGCGGTAGGGACGGATGGCGGGAGTCGTCATCGCAGCATCCTGCCCCGTTTGGGAGCGCTCCCACAAGAAGCTGGGAACCGGCGGGCCTCCCCGTGCGGGGGCCGTTCCATCGACCCCTCAGTCGGCCGGGTCCGAAGGGAACTCCATGGCCAGGGCGTCGGGTTCGACCGAGATGACGGCCTGGGCACGCGGTGGACGGGAGGTCACCTTGAACCGGGGCCAGACCTGGAGGCCGTGGGTTTGGGGATGGTTGCCGTGGGGGCGCTCATCGGGCGATCGAGGTCCGCGTGCCGTATTGCGCCGCGCAGGTGCGCTGCAGCCCCGTGGTGGCGCATTCTTGCTGTGTCGCCTCTGGGCGGCGTACGGACGAGGTAGGGCCGATGACTCGGAGTGCGGAGGACGCACAGCGAAGCCCCGGGCAGCTGGCCTCACTGCTGATCGACGTCTCGACCGAGGCGGTCGGTGCGGCAGAGGGTCACGCGGGAGGGGTCTATCTGCGCTCCGGCACGCCCGGGCTGCTGCGGCTGGCGGTGCTGACGGGGCTGCCGGGGCCGCTGTTCCGGCCGTGGTGGCGGATGCATGTGGACCGGCCGTTCCCGGTGGCGGACGCGTACCGGCTCGGTGTGCAGGTGGTGCTGCCGAACGCGACGGAGACGATGCGGCGGTATCCCCAGTTCGCCGCGGGCCTGCCGTTCCAGTTCGGGTCGCTGTACGTGCCGATCGTCGGCGGCACCACGACCTTCGGTGTGCTGACCGTGCTGTGTCCCTCCGCGACGGACGCGACCGAGCTGCTGCACCACCGCGACCGCATGGTGCGGCTCGCCGATGACCTGGGCGCCTCCATGCGGCGTCTGGAGGACGGCGGCAAGCCGTCGGTCGCCTGGGACGCCGAGCCCATGTGCGTACGGCCGCCCGGCACCCGCCCGCCCGCGGGGCGCGCCGGTGGCTTCGCCTGGGACCCGGTGACGGACGTCGTGACGGCGGACGAGCGGCTGCCCGCGCTGCTGGGGATGCCGGCCGACGACTTCGCCACCTCCGTGCAGGCGCTCGCGGACGCCGTGGCCCCGGCCGAGACGGAGCGGGTCCTGACCGCGCTCAGGGAGACGGCCACCGGTCGGCCACCGCCGCTGCCGCTGTATGTGCGGTCCGAGGACGGCGCGCTGCGGCTGGTGGAGCTGTGGAGCCCGTACGGCTCCCCCTCCCCGCCCGGCACCCCGTCCGGCGCGCACCCCGTCCGCGGCTTCGTCGTCGACCCCGGCCCCGGCGCGGCCGCCGACGCGGCGGCCGACCTGCTGCCCGAGGGCGTGCTCTGCCTGGACCGGCTGGGGCTGATCCTCTACGCCAACCCGCGCGCGGGACAGCTGCTGCGCCGGTCGCGGACGCAGCTGCTCAGCCGTCCGCTGTGGGAGGGCGTGCCCTGGATGAACCAGCCGGCCGTCGAGGACCATCTGCGCAGCGCGCTGCTCTCCCCGGGCCCGGTGCGCTTCCGTCTGGAACGGCCCGGCAAGGGCGGCGGGGAGGGCCATCCGGCCCCGTACGAGAGCGATTCGGCGTCGTACGAAGGCCCCTGGCTGGATGTGTGTGTCTATCCGGGCCGTGACGTGCTGACGTGCACATTCCGTCCGGCGAACCGGGTGGCGGACGGCGCCGCGGGGCTCGCGCCGCAGCCGGAACCGGTCGGGACCGCGTCCTCGGAGGCGCCGGCGAGCCCGTCGATGGCTCCGCTGTACCAGCCCATCGTGCTCGCCATCGCGCTGTCCGAGGCGGTCACCGCGCGTCAGGTGGCAGCGGTGGTGATGCGTGAGGTGCTGCCCGCGTTCGGCGGCCGCCGGCTCGCCATCTACCTGGTGCAGGAGCGCCACCTGTACCTGTCCTGGGAGAACGGCTTCCCCAAGGGGTTCCTCGAGCCCTTCGAGGGCGTGGGCCTGGACGCCCGGCTCCCCGGTGTGGAGACGCTGACCACGGGCCGGCCGATCTTCTTCGACTCGATGGAGCAGCTGGCGGCGGCCTATCCGGGAATCGCGCTGGACGCGGACGAGGGCGCTCGCGCCTTCCTGCCGCTGATCGCCTCGGGCCGGCCGGTCGGCTCCTGCATCCTGGGCTTCGACCGCCCCCGCAGCTTCAGCACCGAGGAGCGTACGGTGCTCACCGCGCTCGCCGGGCTGATCGCGCACGCGATGGAGAAGGCGCAGCGCTACGAGAGCGAGGCGGCGCTCGCGCGCGGGCTGCAGCAGGCCCTGCTCCCCCGCCGGCTGTCGGCCCACCCGCAGATGGAGACCACCGGGCGCTATCTGCCCGGCACCCAGGGGATGGAGGTGGGCGGCGACTGGTACGACGTCGTCGAGGCGGGGGACGGTCTGGCGCTGGTCATCGGCGACGTCCAGGGGCACGGCGTGCAGGCCGCGGCCACCATGGGGCAACTGCGCAGCGCGGTGCGGGCGTTCGCGCTCGGCGACCGTCCGCCCGACGAGGTGATGAGCGGTACCAACCATCTGCTCATCGACCTCGACCCCGGCCAGTTCGCGAGCTGCTGCTACATCAGGCTGGACCCGGCGTCGGGCCTGGCGCGCGTCGCCCGCGCGGGACACCCGCCTCCGCTGCTGCGTCACCCGGACGGCCACACCGAGGTGCTGGATCTGCCGGGCGGGGTCGTGCTCGGGGTGGATCAGCAGGCCCACTACCCCGTCTCCGAGCTGCAGATCGAACCGGGCTCCGTCCTCGCGCTCTACACGGACGGACTCGTGGAACGCCCCGGTGTCGACATCGACGACGGCATCACGGCCCTGCGCGTGGCCCTGTCGAAGGCCGGCGCCCCCGCCAACCGCCCGAGCCGCCGCACCCTGACCGGAATCGCCGACCGCCTCACGGCCATGGCCCGGCACACCCGGGACCGTCCGGACGACATCGCCCTGCTCCTGGCGACGCGCCGGGCGGCGGAGCGAACCGGACGGTGAGGCCGGCGTCTGCGGACGATGCCTGAACATGAACCTCTCGCCTCATAGGGCGCGGCAGTGTAGACATGGCACATGGTCCGTCTTCCGGACCGCTCCGGGACCCGGTCGCACCGGCGTCCCGGCGGTCCCCGTGCCCGCCGCGCGAGCGTTCGTGCCCACGGAGCGCACGGGCAGCGATCGACGCGGCGGCCGGCAGGGGCGTTCCCCCACCGGAAGGACCACTCGGGTGAAACGGAGCCGGGGCGCGTCGCGGCCCTGCGGTCGGCCCTGACCGGACGCAGCATCGCCCGGCAGGTGTTCGTCCTGCAGGTGGTGATCGTGCTGCTGCTGGTGGTCGCCGCCGTGGTGGCGCTGTATCTGCAGGCCCGGCACGACAGCACGCAGGAGGCCCGCAACCGCTCGGTCGCCGTGGCCCAGGCGTTCGCCAACGCGCCCGGCACCCGCGCGGCCCTGAGCGCCCCCGATCCGACGGCCGTCCTGCAGCCCCGCGCGGAGGCCGCCCGCAAGGCGACCGGCGTGGACTTCATCGTCGTCATGAACACCGACGGCATCCGCTACACCCACCCCAAACCGGACCGCATCGGCAAGAAGTTCGTGGGCACCATCGCCCCCGCGCTGGCCGGCGGGACCGTGGTCGAGGAGATCAACGGCACCATCGGGCGGCTGGTCCAGGCGGTCGTACCGATCAAGGCCCCGGACGGAAAAGTCGTGGGCCTCGTGTCGGCGGGCATCACCACCAACAACGTGGGCGGCGCCGCCAATCGCCAGCTCCCGCTCGTCCTGATGGCCGCGGCCGTGGGCCTCGCCCTGGCGACGGCGGGCACGGCGCTGGTGAGCAGACGGCTGCTGCGGCAGACGCACGGCCTCGGCCCGGACGAGATGACCCGTATGTACGAGCACCACGACGCGGTGCTGCACGCGGTGCGCGAGGGCGTGCTCATCGTCAGCGGCGAGGGCTGTCTGCTGCTCGCCAACGACGAGGCGCACCGGCTGCTCGACCTGCCCGTGGACGCGGAGGGCCGGCACGCCCTCGACCTCGGCCTCGACCCCGACACCGCGGAGCTGCTGGCCTCGGGCCGCGTGGCCACG
Organism: Streptomyces sp. NPDC048419; assembly: GCF_043200415.1. NCBI lineage: Bacteria > Bacillati > Actinomycetota > Actinomycetes > Kitasatosporales > Streptomycetaceae > Streptomyces > Streptomyces sp. NPDC048419. Next base: position 9,089 of record NZ_JBICXT010000029.1, read on the forward strand.
GACGAGGTGCACCTGGTCAAGGACCGGCTGCTGGCCGTCAACCAGCGGCCCACCGACGTCCAGGGCGGTCCGCCGGGCAGTGTCGCCACGCTCCGCGACTCCACCGAGCTGCGCGCCCTGTCCGGCCGGGCCGAGACCGCCCGCGAACGCCTCAACATGCTCTACGACGCCGGCGTGGGCATCGGCACGAGCCTGGACGTCACCCGTACCGCGGAGGAGCTGGCCGAGCTCGCCGTGCCCCGGTTCGCCGACTTCGCGACGGTCGACCTGTTCGACGCCGTGCTGGGCGGCGGCCAGCCGGAGGGTGCGACGGCCGTGCGCCGTACCGCCTCACGCGGGGTCCGCGAGGACGCCCCGCTGTACAAGGTGGGCCGGCAGATCAGATTCGTCGACACCTCGCCGCAGGCCCGCAGCCTGCGCACCGGTCAGGCGGTGCTGGAGCCGCACCTGGCCTCGGCGCCCGGCTGGCACGCGCAGGACCTGGAGCGCACCGCGCAGGTCGTGGACTACGGCATCCACTCGCTGATCACGGTGCCGCTGCGCGCCGGGACCCTGGTCCTGGGCGTGGTCAGCTTCTGGCGCTCGGAGAAGCCGAACCCCTTCGACGCCGAGGAACTGGCCCTCGCCGAGGAGCTGGTGACCCGGGCCGCGGTCTCCATCGACAACGCCCGCCGCTACACGCGCGAGCACAGCATGGCCGTGACCCTGCAGCGCAGCCTCCTGCCCCGCACGCTGCCCGAGCAGTCCGCCCTCGACATCGCCTACCGCTATCTGCCCGCGCAGGCCGGGGTCGGCGGCGACTGGTTCGACGTACTGCCGCTGTCGGGCACCCGCGTCGCACTCGTCGTCGGCGACGTCGTCGGGCACGGGCTGCACGCCGCGGCCACCATGGGACGGCTGCGCACGGCGGTCCACAACTTCTCCGCGCTCGACCTGCCGCCCGACGAACTCCTCGCACTGCTCGACGAGTTGGTCGGCCGTATCGACCAGGACGAGACCACGGACAGCGACAGCGCCCCGGTCACCGGCGCCACCTGCCTGTACGCGGTCTACGACCCGGTGTCGCGGGTGTGCACGATCGCCCGGGCCGGCCATCCGCCGCCCGCGCTGATCCGCCCCGATGGCGGTGTCGACTTCCCCGACGTGCCGGCCGGGCCACCGCTCGGCCTCGGCGGGCTGCCGTTCGAGACCGCCGACCTCACGCTGGAGGCGGGCAGCCGCCTCGTCCTCTACACGGACGGACTCGTCGAGGACCGCGGCCGGGACATCGACGAGGGGCTCGAACTCCTGCGGGGCGCGCTGGAACGCGCCGGTGACTCGCCGGAGGAGACCTGCCGGTCGGTGCTCGATTCGCAGCTGCCGGCCAAACCCAGTGACGACGTCGCCCTGATCGTCGCCCGCACCCGGGCCCTGCCCGCCGAGCACATCGCCGAATGGCAGGTGCCCAACGACCCGGCGGCCGTCGGCGAGGTACGGGCGTCGGTCAGCCGCCGGCTCACCACGTGGGGCCTTGAGGAGCTGACCTTCGGCACGGAGCTCATCCTGAGCGAGCTGGTCACCAACGCCATCCGCTACGGCGCCGACCCCATCAACGTCCGCGTGCTGCTGGACCGCACCCTGATCTGCGAGGTCTTCGACAGCAGCAGCACCTCACCGCATCTGCGGTACGCGGCGATGACGGACGAGGGCGGCCGCGGCCTGTTCCTGGTGGCGCAGCTCGCCGAGCGCTGGGGTACCCGCTACACCCCCGACGGCAAGGTGATCTGGGCCGAGCAGCCGCTGCCCTGACGCGTCCCTGCCCTGTCTCACCCCTTTTGGTCCGTACCTGCTTCGTGCGTCCCTACGAACTTCTTCCGCGACGGGTGTCCTCCCTCGGCCTCAGCTGATAGGAAACCTTCCTATCAGTGTCACGCACGGCCAACTCCCCACCCCCCACCACGATTTGGAGACCCCGTGACGCACCACTCCGGCGACCCCGCACGCTCCCACCGCATCGCGCGCCGCACCGTCCTCGCGGCGGCCGCCGCCTCCCTGGCCGCCGTCCCCCTGCTCCGGCCGTCGCACGCCTCCGCCTCCGCCTCCGCGGCCGCGGCCTGCACCCCGCTCGACGACGCGGCGAAGAAGGAGATCGCCATGAAGCTGGTGTCGAGCGCGGAGAACTCCTCGCTCGACTGGAAGGCGCAGTACAAGTACATCGAGGACATCGGCGACGGCCGCGGCTACACCGCCGGGATCATAGGCTTCTGCTCCGGCACCGGCGACATGCTCGACCTGGTCCAGCTCTACACCGACCGCAAGCCCGGCAACGTCCTGGCCAAGTACCTCCCGGCGCTGCGCTCGGTGAACGGCACCGACTCGCACGACGGCCTGGACCCCAACTTCCCCCGGGACTGGGCCAAGGCGGCCCAGGACGGCGCCTTTCAGCAGGCGCAGAACGACGAGCGTGACCGGGTGTACTTCAACCCGGCCGTGAGCCAGGGCAAGTCCGACGGGCTCGGCACGCTGGGCCAGTTCGCCTACTACGACGCCATCGTGATGCACGGCGACGGCGGCGACCCCACCAGCTTCCGCAACATCCGCAAGCGCGCACTGAACAAGGCCAAGCCGCCGGCGCAGGGCGGCGATGAGACGACGTATGTCAACGCCTTCCTCGACGCGCGGGTGTGGGCGATGAAGCAGGAGGAGGCCCACAGCGACACCAGCCGGGTGGACACGGAGCAGCGGGTGTTCCTGCGCAACGGCAACCTGTGCCTGAACACACCTCTGAACTGGAAGGTGTACGGCGACAGTTACCACATCGGCTGACGCCGAGCCGGGTCTGCCGTACCGCCCCCCGCGCGGTACGGCAGACCGGGTCTACGGGAGCTGGCCGATGCGGTCCACGACGCCCAGCTCCCGCAGGGCACTCATCTCGTGGTACCAGCCGTGGTGGGTGGCCTTGCGACCGCGGTAGGTCACGGTGCTGCCGGTCAGGCGCATGCCCAGGTAGGCGTACGTCTTCGCGTCGAAGACGAAGGCGAAGTCGAACTTCGGGTACGCCACCGCGATTCCACGACGCCCCAGAGCGTCCACCGCCTGGCGGTCGATCCGGATGCCGGGAATCCTCGCGACGGCCTCGAAGGTCGCCGCCTCCAGACCGGGCGGCATCACGCGCGGCACCACGAAGAACTGACACGCGTTCATGAACGCCTCCCGGTAACCCTGCTCCGTGTCCGTGCCCATCCGGAGCCACTTGAGCAACTCGTCCGGGTCCGTCGGCCACTTCGCCAGATCGGCGTACCTGGTCGGCGGCACCATCACCTCGTGCTCGCCCAGCGGGGGATCGTTGTGGACCGTGCCGTGCTCCTCGCGCCGGGAGGGCCTGGAGCCGTCCACCGAGAGCCAGCTCTCGTCCGTCCAGGTCCTGGTTCTGCCGTCCTTCACATAGGTCCGTGTGACGTAGGTCCTGGTGTAGACGTACTGGTCGTCGCGCGGAACCGGCGTCCCGGCACCGCCCGCCCGGGACCTGTCCGCGGCCCTTCGCAGCAGCTGCGCCGCGCTCAGGTTGGTCAACTGCGGTGTGTCCGTGCCCGGTTCGTGCCGGGCTGTGACGACGACGCCTCCGGCGACCGCCGCCGCGGCCGTGCCGGCGACGGCCGCCCTGAGCATCAGCCGCCGGGACAGCGGGCGCGGACGGCCCTCCTGGACGATGGCGCGTTGCAGGCGGAAACGCGCCGCGGTGCGCGCCTCGTCCGTCAACTCGGGTACGTCGTCCGACAGTTCGCGCACCGCGGTGAGGTCATCCACGATCGGTCTCCTCGGTCTCCTCGTGAAGTGCGGTGGGATCCGACCCGCCCAGCGCCTGGCGCAGCTTGGCCCGCGCACGGTGCAGCCGCGAGCGCACCGTCCCGACCGGCACGCCCAGGGCCTGCGCCGCCTGCGTGTAGTCGAGATCGCCCCAGGCGATCAGCAGCAGCACGTCCCGGTGACGGGCGGGCAACCCGGCCAGCGCATCCGCGAGCCGGGCGCGGGAGTGCTCGGCGCTGACCCGCGCGGCCACCCGGTCGGCGAGGGGCTCGCCCTCGGTCTCAGAGGCACCGGCGACCCGCGCGAGGGCCTTGAGCCGGCGGGCCTCCGCCCGCCGGTGCTGGCCGACCAGATTGGTGACGATCCCGTACAGCCAGGGCCGCGCGTGCGGCCGTGAGAGGTCGTAGCGACGTCGCTGCTGGAAGGCGATCACGAAGGTCTCGGCCATCAGGTCGTCGGCCACCTCGACGCCGAGCCGTCTGGCCGCATAGCGATGGATGTCGTCGGCGTAGCGGCTGAAGAGCACCGCGAACACGTCGGGATCGTCCCAGGATCTTTCGACGACCGAGGCATCGGTCACGGCGTCGTCGTGGGCACCGGGGGCGGAATGTGCTCCGATGCTCGGCAGGGCGGTCACCGATCGCCTTTCAGGTTCATTGATGTACCTCGAGGTCGCGGGCATGGTCGACTCCTGTTGGCCGATGGCCGCGCTCGGGTTCCATCCTGCAGCTCATAAATTTGATTTATGAGCTCATAGACCGGACCCGCGTACCGACTTAGGCTTGCCTTAGTTTAGGCTTCCTGTTCGAGTCGATCTTTTCGCCGCTCGAAGGGAACCTGATCATGCCCCGCCCCCTGCGGGTAGCCATCGTCGGAGCCGGCCCCGCCGGGATCTACGCAGCCGACGCGCTGCTCAAGTCCGACGTGGCCGCCGAGCCCGGTGTGTCCATCGACATCTTCGAGCGCATGCCCGCGCCGTTCGGGCTGATCCGCTACGGCGTCGCCCCCGACCACCCCCGCATCAAGGGCATCATCACGGCCCTGCACCAGGTGCTCGACAAGCCGCAGATCCGCCTCTTCGGCAACGTCGACTACCCGAACGACATCAGCCTGGACGACCTGCGGGCCTTCTACGACGGCGTGATCTTCTCGACGGGCGCGACCGCCGACCGCGAGCTGCGCATCCCGGGCATCGACCTCGACGGCTCGTACGGCGCCGCCGACTTCGTGTCCTGGTACGACGGCCACCCGGACGTGCCGCGCACCTGGCCGCTGGAGGCCGAGAAGGTCGCCGTGCTCGGCGTCGGCAACGTCGCCCTGGACGTCGCCCGCATCCTCGCCAAGACGGGCGACGAGCTGCTGCCGACGGAGATCCCGCCGAACGTCCACGAGGGTCTGAAGGCCAACAAGGCGCTGGAGATCCACGTGTTCGGCCGCCGCGGCCCGGCGCAGGCGAAGTTCTCCCCGATGGAGCTGCGGGAGCTGGACCACTCCCCCAACATCGAGGTCATCGTCGACCCCGAGGACATCGACTACGACGCGGGCTCGATCGAGACCCGGCGCGGCAACAAGCAGGCCGACATGGTCGCCAAGACGCTGGAGAACTGGGCGATCCGCGACGTCGGCGACCGCCCGCACAAGCTGTTCCTGCACTTCTTCGAGTCGCCCACCGAGGTGCTCGGCGAGGACGGCAGGGTCGTCGGCCTGCGCACCGAGCGCACCGCCCTCGACGGCACCGGCAACGTCAAGGGCACCGGCGAGTTCAAGGACTGGGACGTCACCGCGGTCTACCGCGCGGTCGGCTACCTCTCCGACAAGCTCCCCAAGCTCCCCTGGGACATCGAGTCGGGCACGGTTCCGGACGCGGGCGGCCGCGTGGTCCAGGAGTCCGGCGAGCACCTGCAGTCGACGTACGTCACCGGCTGGATCAGGCGCGGCCCGGTCGGCCTGATCGGCCACACCAAGGGCGACGCCAACGAGACGGTGGCCAACCTGCTCGACGACTACGCGGGCGGCCGTCTGCAGACCCCCGCCTCGCCGGAGCCGGAGGCCGTGCAGGCGTTCCTGGGCGAGCGCGACGTCCGCTTCACCACCTGGGACGGCTGGTACAGGCTGGACGCCGCCGAGAAGGCGCTGGGCGAGCCGCAGGGCCGCGAGCGCGTGAAGATCGTCGAGCGTGAGGACATGCTTCGCGAGAGCGGCGCGTGACCGAGGGCCGGTCGTGCCACCCGGCACGACCGGCCTGATCACGGCCGCGGAGCGGAACCACCGCCGCCGTCCGGACGTTTCCACGGGGACGTACGACCACGGGGGCCGTGCGGGGACGAACGGGGTGGGCGTGGCTCGAGTACTGGTTATCGGCGGCGGAATCGCGGGCACGGCGACGGCACTCGCCCTGCACAAGGCAGGGTTCGACGTCGAGGTGCACGAAGCCCACCCGAACTCGGCCGAGGACCTGGGCGCGTTCCTCACCCTCGCGAGCAACGGCATGCGCGCCCTCGCACAGCTCGACGCCTCCGCCGCGGTCACCGCGCTGGGCTTCCCGCTGACCTCGATGCGTGTCCTCGACGGCACGGGCGCCGAGCTGGCGAAGACACCCATCGGCGAGGCCGGCGACCCACTGCTCCAGTACCGGTGCCTGCGCCGCGGCGACCTCAACTCCGCGCTCCAGGCGGAGGCGTCGGGCCGGGGCATCGGCATCCGCCACGGCGCCCGGCTGGCCTCCGTGGTGGAGGACGCCGACGGTGTCACCGCCCACTTCGCCGACGGCAGCAGGGCCACCGGCGACCTCCTGATCGGCGCCGACGGACTCGGATCCACCGTCCGCAACGCCACCGGCCCCGCCGTACAGCCCCTTTACGCGGGCCAGCAGGTCTTCTACGGCTACACCCGCACCGCGTCCCTGCCGGCCGGGGACGCGAGCATCACCATGATCCGCGGCAGCGGTGCCGCCTTCGGCTTCGCCGGGTCACCGGACGGGGAGACGTACTGGTTCGCCCGGGTTTCCGGCGAACCGCTGCCCGCCGGGCGGATCGCCCAGGGCACCGCCGCCGACTGGCGCGAGCTGCTCCTCCCCCTGCTGCGCAAGGACTCCACCCCGGCCGCGGACATCGTCGCCGCGACCGACGAGGACGTCCTGGTCACCAACGCCACCGAGATCCCCACCGGCAGCCCCTGGCGCGCCGGCCGCACACTGCTCGTCGGCGACGCGGCGCACGCGGCCTCTCCCGCCACCGGTCAGGGTGCGTCGATGGCGCTGGAGGACGCGGTGGTGCTCGCCAAGTGCCTGCGCGACGCACCGGGCACCGATGCGGCCCTCGCGCGCTACGAGGAGCTGCGCCGCCCCCGCGTGGAGCACAACATCACCGTCAGCGGCAACATCTCCCGGGGCGTGCCCTCGCCGTCCCCCGCGAGCCGGGCCGCGGCACCCTCCCGCCCGGGCGGGGACGAGATCGCGCGGTTGCTGGACTGGCGGTCGGACGCCTGGGCCTGACGCCCCCTAATACCGTCTCCAAGCGCTTTACGGCGCGAAATCGGCGAATTCGCCCCCCGGAACACCCCGATCCTATAATCTGCACCTTCTTCACCGAAGCTTCACAGGGGGGCAGATTCACATGCGCATACGCGTACTCGCCGCAACCGCCGCCGCGGGAACTCTCGCCGTACTGGCCGCCGTTCCGGCCCACGCCACCGAGTACTCCTCGGCACTGAAGATCAAGGGCGTCCAGTACGACGCACCCGGCAGAGACTCCAACAGCTGCTCGACCGGGAACACCAAGGACGAGTACCTGACGATCAAGAACTACTCGGCGCACACGACCGTGAACCTCAAGGGCTACGTGGTCAAGGACAAGGTCGGCAACCGGTTCACCTTCAGCCACAACCACTACCTGCAGCCCGGCGACTACGTGAAGCTCCGCGGTGGCCACGGCACCGAGTCGGACAGCAAGAACGTCGCGTACCGCAACAACTGCAACTTCATCTGGAACAACGACAAGGACACGATCTACCTCTACAAGCCGTCCGGCGCGGGCGCCGACTCGCACGCCTACACCAAGGCCGCGAACGACCGTGACGGGAACGGATACATCACGTTCCACGGGTGACGGCCGAGGAGCGGGCGAGCAGCACACGCCCGCTCCCTCCCGCGCACAGCGGCCCGGCCACCATGCAGACCAGGCTCAGCGCGAGCAGGGCGGGACGGGTGCGGTCGGGGTCGTCCTCCGCCAGTGAGCCGAGGACTCCGACGCCTAGCGCGAGGGCACACACTCCGGGGGCCTGGGCGTCGGCGCGGCCGGTGTCCCAGGGGACGACGGCGGCCCAGAACCCGGGGCGGATCAGCAGACCCGCCCCGATGCCCCGCCAGGACGAACCCAGCACCGCCAGAGGCGGCTTGGACCAACCGGGCAGGGGTGCCGCACGCACGGCGAGCGGCGCCCCGGGCGCGTGGTGCTGCCAGGCCGGCAGCGCGAGGGCGGCCACCGCGAGCAGGCCCAGCGTGAACACCCGACCCAGGCTGAACAGCACCGGGACGATGGAACCGCCCTTGGCGATGTAGAGCCCCTTCGCGTTGAGCAGGCTCACCGCGAACAGGCCGATCAGGACAACGGCCGGCGGATACAGCAGAGTTCGGGCCTCCTGCCAGAGGCGGGCAGGCTGATCGCCGTATCGCCCGCGCAGTTCAGCGCGGAGCGAGGTCGCGCCTGGCCACCAGGGCCAGCACCACTACCAGCAGGGTGAGGGCGCCGACCTGTACCAGCGCTCCGCCGAGGAAGGCGGTGGGGACGGGCACGCCGAGCCAGAGATACAGCGCCGCCACCCGTACGGCCAGGAGCAGCAGGCCGAGCGCGGCCAGGGCGGCGGCACCGCCCGAAGCGCCGCTGTCCGTACGGCGATTGCGCAGCAGCAGCCAGGCGAGGGCGCCGAGGACGAAGCCGGTGGCCGGCGCCCAGGCCGCGTCCGCCATGGCGGGCAGGAGCACGAGCGATCCGCCCATCACCACGCTGCACGCGGCGAGGACGAGGCCCGGAGTGCCGACGGGCAGCGTGGCCGGCGGGGCGTCCCGGTGGTAGGCGGCGCACAGGGCGAGGGCAGGCAGCCAGGCCAGCAGCGCGGTGGCGAGGGCGAACCAGGGGTCCGCCGCCACCCGTTCGCTCACCAGCGGCCCGAACAGCGGCCACAGCGAGGGCAGCGCGGCGAGCAGGACGGCGGTGCGGGCAAGGGCCCGGTGGTCGTGCAGCAGGGCGAAGAAGCCGACGATCCACAGCAGCGGCAGGACCCACTCGGCGACCGCGACGACGCCGAGCGGGCCGCCGCCGGTGAATCCCGACATAAACATGTCCCACTGGCCCCTGCCGTGGGTCGACGACCAGGTCAGGTTGAGTACCCGGTCGGCCACCGCGGCGGCAGCCTGGAGGAGCACGGCGAAGAGCGCGAAGTGGCGGACGACCGAGCCGAGCAGCGCGTACGGCCGGGGGGCTCCGGCGACGGCGAGCCTGCTGCGCAGTGCGAGGGCGGCGACACTCGCCACCTCGCCGAGCGTGGGCCTGCTCTGGTCCTGGGTGTCCCGGTCGACGTCCCACAGGTAGACCTCGACCATCTCCTCCTCCCGGGCCCTGCGGTAGTAGGCGGGGAGCAGGCGCAGCACGCCGCGGTACCGGGTTTCGAGCAGCGTCGTCATGCGAGACCTCCCGCGAGTCCGGGGTCGGTGGTGGGGTGGGCGGCCGCTCCGGCCGCTCCGGGGGCTCTGCGGCCCTCGGCGATCCGCTGCTTGGCGGCGCTCGCACCGGCGGCCATGCGCTCCGCCTCCGCGTCGAGGGCCGCCGTCCCCTCGCCGGTCAGGCGGTAGTAGCGCCGCAACCGGCCCTCGTGCACCTCCTCGCGGTCCAGGACGATGAGTCCGTCCGCGGTGAGCCGGTCCAGCACGCCGTACAGGGTGCCGACGCGCAGTTGGACCGTGCCGTCCGACAGGTCCTCGACCTCGCGCAGAATCCCGTAGCCGTGCCGGGGCTGGTCGGCCAGGGCCGTGAGGACGAAGAACGCCGCCTGTGTCATGTTCCTCGATGCCATACGGCCATTATATATCGGTTGCCGATATATAGCGCGTCACGGAGTCACCGGACGTGTCGGAGTGCTCGCGTTACGTGCGGCAGGGGGTGGGCGGTGCCGGCCGGACTCCGGCACCGCCTGACACGGCGCGAACAGGCCCCGCCCCGAAGCGGATGGTGGGCGGGTCCTGTTCGCGGCCGCCATTGTGGCCGCACCCCGGTCCGGCGGAACACGCGTGAACTGTCATGTCCTGGAGCAGATCGATCACACCCCGTGTGCGCCACGCACATTCCGTGTGCAGACCCCGTGTGATCTACACCGACCCGCGCGGACAATACTGGTGTCCGCACGTGCCCCCGTTCTCAGATGGACTCATGCGCATCTCCCCCAGTGTCCGACCGGCCCCCTCCCCCAACCTGTGGCTGACGCGCGGCCGCCATGAAGGAAGCGACGCCCCCGACGTCGTACGAGCGACCCTGCGACGGCTCGAGGACAGAACCGTCCTCGACGACCAGCACGAACTGCCCGGGCCCGACGGCGACGACGGCCCCGAGCGGATCTTCGAGGCACGCTGGAAGGCCGCCGGGACGGTGACCGTGCGTGCCCGGCTCACCCTTGCCCGTCCCTCGGAGGGCGGCCAGGACTGGGTGCTCGCGGCCGAGGCGGAACGCCCGTGGAACGAGGAGTGGCCCTCGCCCGCCACCATGTTCTGGCCCGACGAGCCCGACGTCCCCTGGGACCACGAGCCCGCCACCGGGCTGCGGCTCCGCCGCGCGGCCCACCTCCCCACCGAGGACAAGGAGATCCGGCGGCTGCTGCGCGGCTGTGTACGCGGCGGCTGGAGCATCAACGTCGTCGTGCACGAGGCGATGACACCGGACGAGGCAGGCCGCCGGCCGCTCGGTGCGCTGCTGCCGCCGAGCCTGCGGCACCGCGTGCTGGAGCACCGCGCCGCGCCCGAGCAGCTTCGCATCGTCAACCGCGCCCTGCGCGAGTTCGGGGTGCAGGTGCCGCGCGGCGGGGCCGCGGTGCTGCCCACGGATCCGGCACCGCCCGGCTTCGACCCGGACGATTTCTCCGTACGCACCGTCTTCCTCGACGGCAAACGGCCCACGGAGCTCGTCGACGCCCTGTCCCGGTTCGCCGCGCTTCCCCCGCCGCTGCCGGACGGCGGCGACGAGGCCGTACGGGAGCTGCGGGACGACTGGGACCTGATGACCCTGGAGGAGCAGCTCGACCACGAGCGCAGGATGGTGGCGATGTACTCCGAGGCCCTGGAGGCGATGACGAAGTCGCGGGACCTGTACCGCGAGGCCGCCGAGCGCGCCCACGAGGCGCTGACCGTGCTGCGCGAGAACGGCGCCGACGTTCTCGCGCAGCCCGAGCCCCAGCCCCAGCCGCCCGCCCCCTCGGCGGGCTCGCCGTTCCAGCAGCTGACGCGCACGTTCGAGCGGTTCAAGGGCAAGGCGCTGCGGCCGGCGTCCACCGCTGACGCCAAGCCCGAGGGAGACGACCGGCCGGAGCCGGCCGACAGCTGAGGCACGCGCGGCTTCGCGGGGCGGACGTGTCAGCGGGCGCTGTCTGGATACGCGGACGGGACGGCACCACAGCCCGTCCCGGAAGGTCCCGACGCCATGGGCAGCAGCCAGCACCTCCAAAGCGGCCGAGACGGCACGAGCGAGCCCCGGCATCGCTCCGACGTGACCCTGCGGGTCAACGGCAAGCCGCACACGCTCGCCATCGACCACCGTCGCGTCCTGCTGGACCTGCTGCGCGAGGATCTGGGGCTGTTCGGCGCGAAGAAGGGCTGCGACCACGGTCAGTGCGGGGCCTGCACCGTCCTGGTGGACGGGCGGCGGCTCAACAGCTGTCTGCTGCTCGCGATGACGCTGGACGGCTCGCAGGTCACGACGATCGAAGGGCTGACCGGCGACGGCGAACGGCCGCACCCGCTCCAGCAGGCCTTCCTCGACCGTGACGCCTTCCAGTGCGGCTACTGCACCCCGGGCCAGATCTGCTCCGCCGTAGGCATGCTCGGCGAGGCCGAGGCGGGCCACCCGTCCCGTGTCACCGACCCCGGTGTCCCGTCCGGTGCGCCGGTGGCGCTGGACCGGGACGAGATCCGGGAGCGGCTCAGCGGGAACCTGTGCCGCTGCGGCGCCTACCCGCACATCGTCGACGCGGTCGAGGACGTGGTCCCGTGAAGCCCTTCGACTACGTCCGCGCAACCGGCGTCGAGGACGCCTGCGCCGCCCTGGCCGCACGGCCCGGCGCCCGCTTCCTCGGCGGCGGCACCAACCTGGTCGACCTGATGAAGCTGGGCGTGGAGGAGCCCGGCGCCCTGGTCGACATCACCCGGCTCCCGCTGGACACGGTGGAGGAGCTGCCGGACGGCTCGCTGCGGGTCGGCGCAATGGTCCGCAACAGCGACCTCGCCGCCCATCCCGCCGTGCGCGACCGCTTTCCCGTGCTGTCGCAGGCCCTGCTCGCGGGCGCCTCGGGCCAGCTGCGCAACGCGGCCACCACCGGCGGCAATCTGCTGCAGCGCACCCGCTGTCCCTACTTCCAGGACGTCTCCAAACCGTGCAACAAACGCGCGCCGGGCAGCGGTTGCGGCGCCCGGGACGGCGTCCACCGCGACCACGCGGTGCTCGGCCACAGCGAGCAATGCATCGCCACCCACCCGTCGGACATGGCCGTGGCCCTGGCGGCCCTCGACGCGCGGATCGAGCTGTACGGCCCCGACGGCGCGCGCGGCGTCGCGGCCGCCGACTTCCACCGGCTGCCCGGCGGCAGGCCCGAGCGGGACACCGAGATCCTCCCCGGCGAGCTGATCACGGGCGTGGTGCTCCCGGCGGCCACGAGCGGGCTCCCCTCGCGGTACTGCAAGGCCCGCGACCGCGCCTCGTACGCCTTCGCGCTGGCCTCCGTCGCCGCGGTGCTGCGGGTGACGGACGGCGTCGTCGACCGGGCCGGGATCGCCTTCGGGGCACTGGCCCACCGGCCCTGGCGGGCCCGCGTGGCCGAGGAGGCGCTGCTCGGGGCCGCGCCCACGTCGGCTGCCTTCGAGCACGCCGTGGACCTCGAGCTGTCCGCCGCCCGGCCGCTGCGCGACAACGCCTACAAGGTGCCACTCGCCCGCAATCTCGCCCTGGACGTCCTGACCCGGCTCGCCGCACCCGCCAGGACCTGAACCGGCATCCCGAGGAGAACGACATGGTCAGCACCGTCGTGGGCGCTCCGGCCGAGCGCCGGGAGGGTCTGGAGAAGGTCACGGGCGGCGCCCGCTACGCCGCCGAACACGCGGTACCCGGCCGCGCCTACGCCTGGCCGGTGCCCGCCACCGTCGCGCGGGGCACCGTGACCGCCGTCGACACCGCCGCCGCCCTGGAGGGGCCCGGCGTCCTCGCGGTCCTCACCCATGAGAACGCCCCGCGCATCGCCGAGCCGGACGACGCCACACTCGCCGTCCTGCAGAACCCACGTGTGCCGCACCGCGGTTGGTTCGTGGCCCTGGTGGTGGCCGAGACCCTGGAGGACGCGCGGGCCGGCGCCGCCGCGGTCCGGGTGTCGTACGACGTGGAGGAGCACGACGTCTCGTTGAGCGTGACGCATCCCGAGGCGTACGCGCCCGAGCAGGCCAACGGCGGCTATCCCGGCAGCACCGAACACGGCGATCCCGAGGGCGCGTTCGCCGCCTCGGCGGTCCGCGTCGACTGCGACTACCGGGTCCCGCCCCTGCACAACCACCCCATGGAGCCGCACTCCACCACCGCGTGGTGGGACGGCGACCGGCTCGTGGTGCACACCTCCAGTCAGGGCTCCACCGTCGTACAGGCCACGCTCGCCGGCCTGTTCCAGCTGCCCGAGGACCGAGTCACCGTCGTCGCCGAGCATGTCGGCGGGGGTTTCGGCTCCAAGGGCACGCCGCGTCCCGACGTGGTGCTGGCCGTGATGGCGGCACGGCAGACGGGCCGGCCGGTGACGCTCGCGCTGCCGCGCCGCCGGCTGCCCGCCGTCGTCGGGCACCGGGCGCCCACGCTGCACCGGGTCCGGGTCGGCGCCGGATCCGACGGCCGCATCACCTCCCTGATCCACGAGGTGACGACCCACACGTCCCGCGTCAAGGAGTTCGTGGAGCAGGCGGCGGTGCCCGCACGGACCATGTACGCGGCGCCGAACCTGCGTACGGTGCACCGCGTGGCAGCGCTGGACGTGCCCACGCCGTCGTGGATGCGTGCCCCGGGCGAGGCTCCCGGCATGTACGCGCTGGAGTCCGCCATGGACGAGCTGGCCTGCGAACTCGGCATGGATCCCGTGGAGTTGAGGATCGCCAACGAGCCGGACACCGAGCCCTGGAGCGGCAGGCCGTTCAGCAGCAGGCATCTCACGGAGTGTCTGCGCGAGGGTGCGCGCCGCTTCGACTGGTCGCACCGGGCTCCCCGTTCGGACGGGGAGCTGCGCATCGGGACGGGCGTGGCCGCCGCCACGTATCCCGTCCTCGTGCAGCCGTCCACGGCGGCGGCCCGCGCGCTGCCCGACGGAAGCTTCCTCGTACGGATCAACGCCACGGACATCGGCACGGGCGCGCGCACCGTGCTGGCCCAGATCGCCGCCGACGCCCTCGGCCGGCCCCTCGAACAGGTCCGGATCGAGGTGGGCCGCAGCGATCTGCCCTCCGCCTCACTGGCCGGAGGCTCGTCCGGCACCGCCTCGTGGGGCTGGGCGGTGCACGAGGCCTGCACCCGGCTGACGGCCGAACTGGCCGACCGCACGGAGCCGTTGCCCGACAGCGGTCTGGAGGTCCGCGCGGACACCACGGGAGAGGCCGACGCCGAAAGCCCCTGGGCACGTCACGCGTTCGGGGCACACTTCGCCGAGGTGGCCGTCGACACGGTGACCGGTGAGGTCCGGGTAAGGCGTCTGCTGGGCGTGTTCGCCGCCGGGCGCATCCTCAACGCCCGTACCGCGCGCTCCCAGTTCATCGGCGGCATGACCATGGGACTGGGCATGGCGCTCACCGAGGGCAGCACCATGGACGCCGCGTTCGGCGACTTCACCGAGTCCGACCTGGCGTCGTACCACGTGCCCGCGCACGCGGACGTGCCGGACGTCGAGGCGCACTGGATCGACGAGGACGATCCGCGTCTCAACCCGATGGGCAGCAAGGGGATCGGCGAGATCGGCATCGTCGGGACGGCGGCCGCGATCGGCAACGCCGTCCACCATGCCACCGGCGTCCGCTTCCGCGAACTGCCGCTCACCCCGGACCGCTTGCTGCCCGGGATGCGGTCCTGGGCGGCCTAGCAGCCGCCCAGGACCATCGCGTCGCTACCACCGGTTCGTCACTCCGGCCGGCCGGCCGTGGCCAGCGGGCGCCGGGCCGGCGCGCTCGCGTCCGGCTGGTTGGAGGCGAGGCGTACGACCAGCGCCGTCAGCGCCGCCAGTGCCGCCGCCACGGCGGCCAGGCCCGCGACCCAGCTCGGTGCGAGCGTGAGGTCCATGGCCCGGGACAGCCATGCCGAGTGGAAGCGGCCCTGGTAGAGCTGGGCCGCGGCGAGGATCGCCGTCACCACCATCGCGACCGCGAGGGCGGGCGGGACGGGCCGCAGGGTCACCACCACGGCGAGCAGCGCGCACAGCGCCGACACCGCGACCGAGGAGGCGTAGAGCGCGACGGGCTCGCCCTCCTGGTACATCGGGAACCACAGCATCGCGCACAGGAAGAGTGCGCCCGCCACGATCAGGCCCGGCCACGACAGCCGCTCGACGGGGTGCTTCGGCATACGGGCCGGCCGGTGCGGCAGGGTGTCGGAGCCGAAGGACGGCGGGACCAGGGGCACGGGCGGCGGGAAGGCGCCACCGGGGCCCCAGCCGGTCTCGCCACTCGGCTGATCGGACGGGGGTTCCGGATCGGGCAGGGTGGCGAGGGCTTCGCGTTCCTCGCTCAGCTTGCCGATGAGTTCCACGAGTTCCTCGACCGGGCGTGCGGAGGCGGCCGCCCGTGCGGCCTCGCGGCCGAAGTGGCGCTCCGTCTGCGTGCGGTGCAGCAGCGCCATCAGCCGGGTCACCTCCTCCACCGGACGGTTCTCGGCCGCCGCGCGGATGGCTTCGTCCGCGCTCGCGGCGTCGCGCGGCGGACGCGTCAGCAGGGTGACCAGCCGGGTGACGTCCTCGATCGAGCGGTCGGTGCCGACCGCGCGCAGCGCGTCGACCGTGGCCTTGGCGTACTGCGGGGACTCCTCCAGCAGGGTGATCAGGTCGGCGACCTCCTCCAGCGGACGGTCGGCGACCGCGGCGTGCACCAGGGCGCTGACCGGGTCCTCGTTCGTGGCGGCTATGGAGGGGTCGTTCGGCTTGGATGATGACGAGCGGATGCTCATTGACTCTCCTCCATGGAAGAGATGGAAGGTACGCCGGCTCTCGCGTCTCCCGACCCGAGTCACGACGTTGCAGTGCAGTGCCATTACTAGGCGGTAGTGCCACCGCGTGCCACCGGGGTGGGCCACGGGTATGAACCCGAGGTACGTACGTAGCGCGGATGCGGGAATCCGGGAGAAGGAGCGCGCCGTGCGGCCCGCCGGATGTGGAGGACCTGTGAATCCGAGCACGACGGTGATCGTCATCACACTCGCCCTCGCGGCGGTCGTCCTCGGCGTGGCCGTCACCCTGTTCGCGAGACTGCTGCGGACCCGGCGCGACCTCAGGCGTGCCGGCCTTCCCACCGGGCCACGCTGGGTCTTCTGGGGCGCTGTCCTTTACTTCTTGCTGCCGACCGACCTCCTGCCCGACCCGATCTATCTGGACGACATCGGCGTCCTCCTCCTCGCTCTGCGCACACTGCACGGCTCTGTCAGCGGGCCGAATCGTCACGAAACCTCCCTCTGATCACGCAGAGTAAGGAAACCAACCACCCGTTCGATTCGTATAACTGACTGGAAGGGCAAGGCAGTCGGCGGGCCGGGCAACGCCCAGAGCGGGGCGTACCGGGTCCGCGCAGCACTGACGAGGGAGAGACGATGCAACCGTTCGCGCTCAACTACGCACGTCCGGCGGTGGAGTTGGAGGCCACGACTCCGTATGTGTACGACCCCGGGCTGCAGTTGAACGTACTCATGGACGGCCGGCTCGCCGCCGGTGACCACGCCCTGCTCAGAGAGCTGGGGACGACGACGTCCACCGCCGGTTCCAAGACACACTTCGACGACTGAACACAAAACAGCCGAACATGACTGTCCTGATCCTGACCTGTGAAGAGGATGTGACCGCCGACATGGTGGTCGTGCATCTGAACGCGTCCGGGGTCCCGGTGGTCCGCCTGGATCCCGCGGACCTGCCCGGAGGCGTCGCGCTGTCCGGTGAGTACGTGCACGGGGCCTTCCGCGGCCATCTCCAGTCCGCAGGCCGCCTGGTGAGCATCGCCGGCCTGCGTTCGGTCTGGGTGCGCAGGCCCGGCGAGGCCGCCGCCCGCGCGGCCGAGTCCTCCGCCTGGCTGACCGAGGAGTCCGCCCAGGCGCTCTACGGCATGCTGCGCGGCTCGGACGCCCGCTGGATGAACCACCCCGACGCGGCCCGCCGGGCCCGTCACAAGCCCTGGCAGCTCCGTCACGCCCAGCGCTGCGGGCTGCCCGTACCGGCCACCCTCATCACGACGTTCCCGCAGGCCGCGCGCGAGTTCGCCGACCGCTACCCCGATCTGGTGGTCAAGCCGGTCTCCGGGGCACATCCGCAGGACCCGCCCCGTGCGGTGCCGACCAGCCGGGTCGCGCCGGACACGGACTTCTCCGCCGTGGCCCACGGACCCACGCTGCTGCAGCGCCGGGTCGGCAAGCAGGCCGACATCCGGCTGACCGTCGTGGGCGACCGGTTGCTCGCGGCCCGCAAGGCGGCCGACGAGGACGCGGACCCCGACGATCCCGCCTCGGTCGACGTGCGCTTCGCCTCCTCCGGCATACCCTGGCGCGAAACGGACGTCCCGCCCCGTGTCGCCGACGCCGTCCGCACCTATCTACGGGACGCCGAACTGGCCTACGGCGCCTTCGACTTCGCCGAGGACGCCGACGGGACCTGGTGGTTCCTGGAGTGCAATCAGTCGGGGCAGTTCGGCTTCGTCGAGGTGGAGACGGGACAGCCGATCGCCCGGACCGTCGCGGAATGGCTCGCCCGCCCCGGCCCGGAGGAAAAGGCGCACGTCAACGGCGCGAACAGCACGGTGTGTTGAGGACGTCCGAACGGAGGTCAGGCGGGCAGCGAACCGGGCAGCAGCGCCGTACGCTGCCAGCCCGCTCCCGGAGCGGTGCGGTGCTCGGGGGACGTTGCGATGCCGAAGGACTGCAGCGGCCGCATGGCGTACTCCAGTTCCCGGCTCACCCGCTCGGCCTCCCGGCGAGTCTGAGTGGGGACGTCGCCGCGCTCTGCGACGAGGCGGTCGTAGATGGGGGAATCCTGGAACACCGACGTGCCTTTCGTATGGCGGCCCATGCGCATGGGCACGGCTGTCGAGTGTAAGCGCCGCGGCAGGCAGTGGCGTGAATTCGCAGGAGCCCTTGACGCAGGGACGGCTCTACGGATACCCGGCCCCGGGAGCGTTCCGGTCGGTCAGGCGCCCGTCGTGGAGCCGGGCCGCATGATCATCAGGACCGTGACGGTCGCCCACAGCAGGTTGAACACGCCGGTGAACATGGCGAGTCGCGCGGTGCTCGACCGCTCGACGGGCCGGTGTGCGTCCAGTTGGGCGAGCAGCTCCTCCTGGCGGGGCAGGACGAAGGCGATCAGCAGGCCGGCGGCGAAGGTGGTCAGCACGATGGAGGCGATGAGCCATCCGCTGCCGAGGACGCCCATCGCCCCGGCGGTGGCGAACCCGAGGGCCGGGACCGCGATGCCGATGCCGGAGTAGATCCGGCAGATGCGGTGCAGCAGGCGGACCGTGCCCACCGCCGTCGCGTCGGAGCCGGCACGCCGTGCCGCCGGCGGCACCATGCTCGCCGCGACCGTGACGGGGCCGACGGCCACGATGGCCGCCAGGACGTGGAGGGCGAGCAGGACCTTCGTCATCGGGAGGGAGCCTTTCGGGTGTGCGATCAGCGGTGCGCGGCTCACGCTAGGGATCTTCGAAGTGATCGCACAGAGGCGGAAATGACAGATTCCAACGGGTTCTCGCCATATGGGTAATCAGCTATTTCAGACTCCACCCCAGCTCACAGAGCTGGCGGGAATTCGTCTATCGTGGCTCTCATGCACACAGTGGCGATCCTCGTACTCGACCATGTGGTGCCGTTCGACATGGCGGCTCCGATGGAGGTGTTCGGCCGCACGCGGCTGCCCGACGGGCGCCGCCCGTACCGGGTGCGGCTGTGCGCCGAGTCGCCGGAGGTCCGCGCGGACGGTTTCGAGCTCCGGGTCGGCCATGGTCTAGAGGCACTGGCGGACGCCGACACCATCGTCGTCCCGGGGTGCTCACAGCTCGTCGAGGAGTTCTCCCCGCGCGCGCTCGCGGCCCTGCGGGAGGCGGCGGAGGACGGCACCCGGATCGCGTCGGTGTGCGCGGGCGCCTTCGTGCTGGCCGAGGCCGGGCTGCTGAACGGCCTGCGCGCCACGACGCACTGGGTGGCCGCGCGCGAACTGGCGCGCCGCTACCCCGAGGTCGAGGTGGAACCCGACACGCTGTATGTCGACAACGGGCAGATCCTCACCTCGGCGGGCGCCGCCGCGGCGCTGGACCTGTGCCTGCACATGATCCGCGGCGACCTGGGGTCGGCCGTGGCGGCTGACGCCGCCCGGCTCTCCGTGATGCCGCTCGAACGCGAGGGCGGTCAGGCCCAGTTCATCGTGCACGAGCAACCGCCCGTGCCGCGCGGCTCGACGCTCGAACCGGTCCTGGAGTGGATCGAGGACAACCTGGCCGGCGAGATCACCCTGGGCATGCTGGCGGCGCGGTCGGGGATGAGCGAGCGCACCTTCAGCCGGCGCTTCCGTGAGCAGACGGGGACGACGCCGCTGCAGTGGCTGCTGCGGGCACGCGTACGCCGGGCCCAGTATCTGCTGGAGAACAGCGACCGCCCGGTCGAACGGATCGCGCAGCAGGCGGGGTTCGGATCGCCGACGGCGTTCCGTGAGCGGTTCCGGCGGGTCGTCGGCACCACTCCGCAGACGTACCGCACGGCGTTCCACGGGAAGACGCGGGTCCCGGCCGCGCGCTCCTGAGCCGGCCGGTCAGACGGCCAGCGACAGGCCGCCGCCCCTGCCCGTCGTCCGCCGCGAGGCGATCAGCAGGGCGTCGGCCTCGACGATCGCGTCCTCGATGCTCGCGGCTCCCATCATGACGCACAGGGCGCGGCTGACGTCCGCCAACTCCTGTGCGGTCTGCGGCTTCTCACGCTCCGCCTGCGCGATGCGCAGCGACGCGTATCTGGTGAGCAACGTTCTGACGACCTTCGGGTCCGGAACGAGCACGAAGCGCCCCTCTCTTGGTTTCCGCACCTCGTATTCCCGGGCAGGGCCGGACCATTCGCATCTTCCGCGCCCAGGGACTCAATTGACGAAATACCGCCGCTCGACCCGATTCCCGGCGGGCCGCGAGGCGTTGAACAGAGCGTAACTCCCCCAGCACGAACGGTGAAGTCCATGACTCCCTCCGGCCGTCTTCTCTGCGCTCTCTACCTCGCCACCAGCGGCGGACTGGCCTGGACCACGGTCCTCGAATTCCTGTACGGCTCCCGGTGGGTGGCGTTCCTGTTCGCCGCGGCGAGTCTCATTCCGGTCATGGCCGTCGTCCGCGAGACCCTGATCCGCGATCTGCGCGCGGCCGCCGCAGCACCCCGCCGCCCCGCCCGCACGCCCGCCGACGACGTCATCCACGCGGAACTCGAAGCGGCCTGCTGCGAACGCTGGTGGACCAGTCTCGGCATCCACCACGACACGACCTGCCCACACCGGAGCAGGCGCAGCAGCGCGGCCTGACAGCTGTCGAGCAGCGGTTGGTCAGGCGACCTGGCCGCCGTGCAGGTCCGTGTACGCGCCGCCGCCACGCAGGAGTTCCTCGTGCGTGCCGGTCTCCAGGATGCGGCCGTCGCCCATGACGACGATCCGGTCGGCACCGCGCACGGTGGACAGGCGGTGGGCGACGACGAACGTGGTGCGGCCGCGCAGCAGCCGGGCGAGGGCCTGCTGGACCAGAGCCTCGGAGCGGGTGTCCAGGGCCGAGGTCGCCTCGTCCAGGATCAGGACCTTGGGGTCCCGGATGAGGGCGCGGGCGATGGCGAGGCGCTGGCGCTGCCCGCCGGACAGCCGGGCGCCGCGCTCGCCGACGAGGGTGCCGAGGCCCTGCGGCAACCGCTCGACGAACTCCAGGGCGTTGGCGTCGCGCAGTGCCGCGCGCACCGTCTCCTCGTCGGCCTCGTCCATGCCGTAGGCGACGTTCTCCCGGATCGTGCCGTCGAAGAGGATCGACTCCTGCGGCACCACCGACACGAAGCGCCGGTAGGTGCGCAGGTCGAGGGTGCTCATGTCGGTGCCGTCGAGCAGCAGCCGGCCGGAGTCGGGCGGATGAACCCGATGACGAGGTTGAGCACCGTCGACTTGCCGGCGCCGGACGCGCCCACGAGGGCGATCGTCTCCCCCGGCGCGACCGAGAGGGTGAAGTCGCGTACGGCGGGGCGGCCGTTGTCGTCGTAGGCGTGGGCGACGTCCTCGAAGGTGACGGCGCCAGGCACCGAGGTGACCTCCGACTTGCCCTCGTTGTCCTCGAGTTCGGGCGCCTGGAGCACCTCGCCGACCGAACGGACCGACTCCAGGCCCTTGGTGATGACCGGGGCGAGGCCGGCGAGCGTGGTCGTGGAGTTGGTGAGGGTGGTCAGGAAGGCGCTGAGCATGACGACGTCGCCGGGGGTGACGCCCCAGGCGCCGTAGTACGAGACCATCGCGCCGCCGGCTAGGACGAGCACGCCGACCACGTTGAGGACGACCCAGGCCAGCGAGCCGAAGCGGCCGTTGACGAGGTCGAGGCGCATGCCGGAGGTCAGCAGCCTGCTGAGGGTGCCGTCCATGCGGCGCAGCGCCTTGCCCTCCAGGCCGTGGGCGCGGGTGACCGGGATGAGGCGGGTCATCTCCGACACCCGGGACGACAGGGTCTCCACCTCGTGCCGGAAGCGCTCGTTGTGGGTGCGCAGCCGCGCTCTGAGGCGGGCCACGACGAGTGCGGCGGCGGGCACGACGACCAGGAAGACGGGCACGAACTCCGGTGTGCGTACGGCGATGATGACGAGGCCGCCGGTGAGCACGGTGATGGCGCCGAGCCCGCTCTCGGCGGTCTGCTGCACCATCTGCTCGACCGTCTCGACGTCACGCACGACCTTGGCCTGCAGGACGCCGGCGCTGACGCGCGAGTGGTAGCCGATGGACAGTTGCTGCATGCGCGTGCACAGCGCGGAGCGCAGCGTGGTCCCCATGCGGCGCACGCTGCCGTACAGCAGGCGGACGTACAGCACGTGCAGCGGGTAGTTGACCAGCAGGATGAACAGGATGACGCCCGTGCTCAGCCAGAGCCTGCCGATCGGTGCGTGCTCGACGACCGTGTCGATGATGGACGCGGTGATCAGCGGCAGCAGCCAGACCGGGCTGTGCTTGACGGTGAACACGCCGACCGCCGCGATCAGGTGGCGGCGGTCGGCGCGGAACAGGTATCCGAGGGTGCGGATCGGGTGTTCGTCGCGGTAGCGGTGGTCGAGGGGTCTTTCCGGCGACGACGCCATCGGCGGGGTCCTCCGTGGTGACCGTGTGTCGTGTCAGACGGCGTCGAGCTGCGCGATCTCCTCGCCGGTGAGGGTGAGTTCGGCCGCGGCGAGGGAGTCGAGGATCGTCTCCGGGCGGCTGGCGCCCGGAATGGGCACGACCACCGGCGACTTGGCGAGCATCCACGCCAGGCAGACGCGCTGCGGGCTCACCCCATGGGCCTCGGCGATCCGCGCGAACGGCGCGTAGGCGGAGCCGAGTTCACGGGCCCGGGAGATGCCGCCGAGCGGGCTCCAGGGCAGGAAGGCGATGCCGAGTTCGTCGCACAGTTCGAGCTCCGGCTCGCTGGAGCGGTAGGCCGGGGAGAACTGGTTCTGCACGGAGACCAGGCGCCCGCCGAGGATCTCGTTCGCCTGCCGGATCCGCTCGGGGCTCGCGTTGGAGATGCCCGCCATACGGATCTTGCCCTCGTCCAGGAGGTCCCGGATCGCGCCGACGGACTCGGCGTAGGGCACCCTCGGGTCGGGGCGGTGGAACTGGTAGAGGCCGATGGCCTCCACGCCGAGCCGGCGCAGGGACGCCTCGCAGGCCTGCTTGAGGTACTCGGGGCTGCCGTCGAGGGTCCAGCTGCCGTCGCCGGGACGCAGATGGCCGCCCTTGGTGGCGACCAGGACGTCCTTGCCGCGGTCGTGGGAGGCGAGGGCCTTGGCGATCAGGGTCTCGTTGTGACCGACCTCGTGGGCGTCGCGGTGGTAGGCGTCCGCGGTGTCGATCAGCGTCACGCCGGCGTCGAGGGCGGCTTGGATCGTGGCGAGGGAGCGCGCCTCGTCCGGGCGTCCCTCGATCGACATGGGCATTCCGCCCAGTCCGATCGCGCTGACTTCGACGTCACCGATACGGCGGGTGTGCATGGGCTCGTGACCTCTTTCCGCTGTCGCGGGACCGAATCATGTTCGGCCCGCCGCACGGGGCGTACGGCGGTGCCGGACCGCATTCCAGCCTGAACCCCCTTCGGGCCGCAGGTCCAATAGAGGAAAGAGAACGCATTCAGCAGCCGGGCAACTGAATCGCCCAGCACGCCGAATCGGCTTGCGCGGTCGGCCGGTCGGTGTGCGAGGCTCGCCTGCGACCAGCCGTCACTCCGGGCGGCACAGTGGAGAGGCGGCGGCATGCGCATCGGACTGCTCGGCACCGGCCCCTGGGCGGCGATGGCTCACGCCCCCGCGCTGAGCGAGCACACGGGAGTGGACTTCGCCGGGGTGTGGGGCCGCCGTCCGGAGGCGGCCAAGGACCTCGCCGACCGGCACGGCACGCGCGCCTACGACGACGTCGACGCACTCCTCGCCGACGTGGACGCAGTGGCCGTGGCCCTGCCCCCGGCCGTACAGGCGGACCTCGCGGTACGGGCGGCGCGGGCGGGATGCCATCTGCTCCTGGACAAGCCGCTCGCGACGACGGCGGAGCAGGGGCGGGCCGTGGTCGACGCCGTGCGGGAGGCTCAGGTCGCCTCGGTCGTCTTCTTCACCAGCCGCTTCGTGACGGAGACCGAGGCGTGGATCGCCGCCCAGGCCGAGGCGGGCGGCTGGTTCACCGCGCGGGCGCAGTGGCTGGGCTCGCTGTACGGCAGCGGCAGCGACAGCCCGTTCGCCGCCTCGCCGTGGCGGCGGGAGAAGGGCGCGCTGTGGGACGTGGGACCGCACGCGCTGTCCGTGCTGCTGCCCGTCCTCGGGGACGCCCGCCGGGTGACGGCCGCGGCGCCCGGGCCCGGCGACACCGTCCATCTCGTCCTCGACCACGCCGGCGGTGCGTCGAGCAGCCTCACCCTCAGCCTGTCGGCTCCCGCCGCGGCGGCGGGGACCGCCGTCGAACTCCGCGGCGAGACGGGCGTGGCCGTACTCCCCACCAGTTCCGAGGGAGCTGTCACCGCCCTGGTCCACGCCGCCGACGCGCTTGTGAGCGCCGCCGGCACCGGCCGCGCGCACCCTTGCGACGCGGCCTTCGGGCTGCGGGTCACGGAAATCCTGGCCGAGGCCGAGACCTTGCTGGACGGCCGCGTCGGCTGACACGGCCGCGGCGGACAGCGCGGCGTACCCTCCCGTGCCTGCCCCGCACCTCCGGCATGCGGTCACCGCCGCGCCGTAGGAGCGTGGTGGTGTGGGAAAGGTGGCCGATCTGCCAGCGCGCCGGGACCGCACCCGGCGGGGGTGGCTGCGGGGCGCGCCGCCGCCCTGGTGGGTGAAGGCGCTGCCGGTGCTCCTGATCGCGGGCGTGTGCACGGCGGCGCTGATCAGTCCCGATCCGCTCGACATCGGATTCCTGCTGGGGGCGATCCCGCCACTGGCCGTCCTGTCGTACGGTCCCTGGTCCACCGCGATCCTCGGCGCCGTCGTGGTCGTCGTGCTCAACGTGCCGGCCTTCCAGCTCAACGACCCCGGCAACACCGACCTGTTGACCATCGTCTTCGTGGCGGTGCTGAGCGTGTTCGTGTCCTACGTGCGCAGTCACCGCGACGCCCAGCTGGACCTGGAGCGCACGGTCGCCGAGGCGGCGCAGCGCGCGGTCGTGCCTCCCCTGCCGGAGCGCGTCGGCGCGGTCCGCTGTGCCGGGCTCTACCGGGCCGCGCAGCGCGGGACCCTGGTGGGCGGCGACTTCTTCGACGTGCGTGAGGGACCGTACGGCGTGCGGGCCGTGCTCGGCGACGTCCAGGGGCACGGGCTGTCGGCCGTCTCCACGGTGGCCTCCCTGCTCGGGGCCTTCCGCGAGGCGGTGCTCGACCAGCCGGACCTGGAGTCGGTCGCCGGCCGCCTCGACCGCAGGCTGCTGACGGACTCCGCGTCCTCGCGGTACGCCGAACTGTTCGCGACCGCCGTGCTGCTGGAGTTCTCCCGGGACGCGCGCTCCGTGCGGATGGTCTCCTGCGGGCATCCGGCGCCCCTGCTGCTGCGCGGCCGGGAGGTCACCGAGGTCGAGCTCGCCACATGGACGCCGCTCGGGCTCGGCCTGTCCGACGGCGGCCGGCCCGCCGGGCTGACGCTGCGGCTGGAGCCCGGCCACAGTCTGTTCCTGTCCTCCGACGGCGTCAGCGAGGCCAGGGACGACACCGGCACCTTCTACCCGCTGCCCGCCCGTCTCGCGGACCTGGCCGACACCGACCCGGCGGTGCTCGCCGAACGGGTCTGGACGGATCTCGTGCGGTACTGCCCCGCCGTCGTCGACGACGTGACGATGCTGGTCCTCACGCCCGGGTCACCGGACGGCCGCTGACGTCGTCCTGGGCGGCGGCCTGCTCGTGCTCGCCCTCGGCGTCGATGTGCGGCATGATCCGGTCGAGCCAGCGCGGCATCCACCAGGCGTGCGGGCCCAGCAGCGTCATCACGGCCGGGACCATCAGCAGCCGTACGACGGTCGCGTCGATCAGCACGCTCACCGCCAGGCCCAGTCCGAGCATCTTGACCACGACGTTGTCGCTGACGATGAACGCCGCGAAGACACTCACCATGATCAGCGCCGCACAGGTGATCACCCGTGCCGTGATCTCCAGGGCATGGGCGACCGAGGCCTTGGCGTCGCCGGTGCGCAGCCACGCCTCGTGGACACGGGAGAGCAGGAAGATCTCGTAGTCCATGCTCAGTCCGAAGATGATGGCGAACATCATCATCGGTACATAGCTCTCGATGGGCACCTTGCCGTTGACGCCCAGCGCGGGCCCGCCCCAGCCCCACTGGAAGACGGCCACGACGACGCCGTACGAGGCCCCGATCGACAGGACGTTGAGGACGGCCGCCTTGATCGCGACGAGCAGGCCCCGGAAGACGGCGAGGATGATCAGGAACGCCAGGCCGACCACGACGGCGATGATCAGCGGCAGCCGGCTCGACACGATGTCGCGGAAGTCGACCTGGGCCGCCGTCGTGCCGGTGACGTAGCCCTTGGCGTCCGTGCCGGAGACCGCGGCGGGGAGTGTGGTGTGGACCAGGCGGTTCGTCAGGTTCGTGGTGGTCGCGCTCTGCGGTGACTGCTGCGAGTAGACCGTGCCGATCAGGACGTCACCGTCCTGCGTCGGCGTCAGCTGGGTGACGGTCGAGGCACCGGCGACGGCGTTGAGTTTCTTCTGCGCCGTGGAGGAGAGGTCGGAGCGCTGGGAGGACGGCACGGAGGTCTGGTCGATCACGACGGTCAGCGGACCGTTCGAGCCGGGGCCGAAGGCGGTGGTCATCAGGTCGTAGGCGCGCCGGTCGGTGAAGGACTTGGGGTCGGCGCCGTCGCCGATGTGCCCGAGCTGGATGGAGAACACCGGGATCGCGAGGACGACGACGACCGCGACACCTGCCGCCAGGAACTGCCAGGGCCTGCGTTCCACGCGCTGGGCGTAGCGGTGCCAGGTGCCCTGCGGCGCCTCGCCGGGCGCGGCGTCGGTCTCCGCGACGGGCTTGCGCACATGGAGGCGGTCGATGTGCCGGCCGATCAGCCCGAGCAGGGCCGGGACCAGGGTGAGTGCGGCCACCACCGCCGTGACGACCGTCACCGCGGCGGCGAGGCCGAGCTTGCCGATGAAGCTGACGCCGGAGGCGTACAGGCCCGCGAGCGCGATGATGACCGTGGTGCCGGAGACGAGGACCGCCCGGCCGCTGGTGGCGGTGGCGTGGCCCGCGGAGTGCACCGGATCGGCGCCGTCCATGATGTTCTGCCGGTGCCGGGTGATCAGGAACAGGGCGTAGTCGATGCCGACGCCGAGGCCGATCATCGTGGCCAGGGTCGGCGAGACGGTGGCGAAGTCGAAGGCGGCGGCGAGCAGGCCGAGGATCGCGAGCCCGCCGACCGCGCCCACGAGCGCCGTCAGCAGGGGCAGTCCGGCGGCGATCACGCTGCCGAAGCCGATCAGCAGGACGACGATGGCGACGCCGAAGCCGATGGCTTCGCTGACGCGGTCGTCGGCGTGCGGCCGGGCCAGCTCGCCCAGCGGTCCGCCGTACTCGACCTGCGCGCCGGCCGAACGCAGCGGCTGCACGGCCGTGTCGACACCGTTCAGGTAGTTGTCGCCCAGGGTCGAGGGCTGGATGTCGAAGCGGACGGTGATGTAGGCGGTCTTGCCGTCGGAGGAGAGAGGTCCGACCTTCGAGGCGGGGGTGGACAGCGGGTTCTGCACGGACAGGACGTGCGGCAGCTTCTGCAGGTCACCGACCGTGGTCGAGATCTGCGAGCCGAGCCCGGTCAGGGATTTCTGTCCGTCGTGCAGCACGATCTGGCTGCCGTAGCCGCCGGCCGCGGGATCGTGCTTCTTCAGTACGTCCAGCCCCTGCTGGGACTGCACGCCCGGCAGGGAGAAGTTGTCGGAGTACTCACCGCCGATTCCTTCCCCGGGGACGGCGAGGTGTTCTCTCATTGCACGCCCGCCCCATCGCCCCGGCATCTCGGACCGGGCACCGCCCTTCCGGATGCACACGGCGCCCGGGCGTTGAATGGTGTTAGCAGAAGCGTTCCGGACCCGAGGAGCAGAGATGATGCCGACGCCAGAGCCCGACGCGTCCGGGCCGTCCGAGGACCGCGCCACCCCGGACGACCTGCTCCACACCCGTACCGGCACCGACGTGTCGCCGGAGGACCTCGTTCTTGCCACCGGCAGGGACATCAACCCGCGCAACCTCGAATGGGCCAGGCGCAAGCTGGAGGCGGAAGGCCCCGCCGCCCTCGAAAAACTCCTGCCGTAGCCGCTTCGTCTCCCCCCGGAGCCCGGCGCCGATCAGACCGTCGCGCCGGGCTCCACGCACAGCACGGGCACCTTCTGAACCACGTTGTTGACGAAGCCGCCACGGTTCCAGTGCTGGTCCAGCGGCTGGGTGTGCCCTTCGGTGTCGGTGGCCCGCGCGCTCAGCACGTGCTCGCCGGGCACCGCGGTCCAGTCGAAGCGCCAGTGGCGCCACGACCAGCGGCGTCCGCCGTCGGCCTCCAGCTCGGCCGCGTGCCAGCCGCGTCCCGCGTCGGTGCTCACCTCGACCCGGGTCACGGGCGCCCGCCCGGACCAGGCCCGCCCTTCCAGCGGCACCGGTCCGGGCCGCACCACCCGGGCCCGCGACATGAAGTCCGGGAAGCCGGGCGGGACCACCAGGGCGCGCGGCGCGATCCGGGTGACCGGCTCGCCCTCGTCCGCGGGGTCCTGCCGCAGCCGGTAGGCGACGGTCTGCTGGAATCCCGAGAACTGCGCGTCGGTGACGGCGACTTCGCGCAGCCACTTCACATGGGCCATGCCGTACCAGCCGGGCACCACCAGCCGCAGCGGGTGGCCGTGCTGCGGCGGCAGCGGGGCGCCGTTCATCGCGTACGCCACCAGTACCTCGGGCTCGGTGCCCGTCGCCACGTCCACCGGCAGGGACCGCTGGTAGTCCTGTTCGACCCCGCGCTCCACGCCGTGGTCGGCGCCGGTGAAGACCACGTCGACGGCGCCCGCCTCGACACCGGCCTCGGCGAGCAGCAGCCGCAGCGGTACGCCCGTCCACTCCGCGGTGCCCACGGCCTCGACGAGCCAGGGCTGGCTCACCGGGCGGGGCGTGAGCAGGGCCCGGCCGTTGCCCGCGCACTCCAGCGTCACGCGTGTGGTCACCTGGGGATACGACCGCACTGTGGCCAGGTCCAGGTGCAGCGGTCGGCGGACCCGGCCCCCGACGCTCAGCGTCCAGGGCGCGTCCTCGGGGACGTACGGCATGTCGTAGTGCGTCAGTACGTAGTGCAGTCCCGGCGGGGTGACGTCGTAGCGCAGCGCCTCGAGCGGGATGCCGTGGTTGCGCGTGGCCAGCGCCAGTTCGTCCTGGCCGATGCCCTCCTCGGGGGCGGCCAGCCTGGCGGGGGCGCTCGTGTCGGCGAGTCGATGGCCCATGGCCGCATTATCGCGCCGGGCGGGCGGCCCGGCACCTTGTGGTCCGGCGGGGACAACTCCTGTCCGGTCCTGGGGAGTTCGATCAAGAAGTTTCCGATCATTGCCCGGCCGTTGCCCGTTCACCCTTTCGAGATGGGCCTTCGGGCTGACAGACTCCGGAGGTGCCCGACTTCGACATGCTTGTGATCGGATCCGGCCCGGGTGGCCAGAAGGCCGCCATCGCCGCGGCCAAACTCGGCCGCCGGGTCGCCGTCGTCGACCGCCCCGACATGGTCGGCGGGGTCTCCATCCATACCGGAACCATCCCCTCCAAGACCCTGCGCGAGGCGGTGCTGTACCTGACCGGACTCACCCAGCGCGATCTCTACGGGCAGAGCTACCGGTTGAAGGAGGACATCACCGTCGCCGACCTGACCGCGCGCACCCAGCACGTGGTCAGCCGCGAGGTCGACGTCATCCGCAGCCAGCTCTCCCGCAACCACGTCTCTTTGTTCGCCGGCACCGGCCGCTTCGTGGACCCCCACACCATCGCGCTGCGCGAGGTCACCGGCAACGAACGGCTGCTCAGCGCGGAGCACGTCGTCATCGCCACCGGCACCCGCCCGGCACGGCCCGACAGCGTCGAGTTCGACGGCCGTACGATCATGGACTCCGACAACGTCCTCGCCCTCGAACGCGTCCCTCGCTCCATGGTCATCGTCGGCGCCGGCGTGATCGGCATGGAGTACGCCTCCATGTTCGCCGCGCTGGGCAGCAAGGTGACGGTGGTCGAGAGGCGCGCCGGGATGCTCGACATGTGCGACGTCGAGATCATCGAGTCGCTCAAGTACCACCTGCGGGACCTCGCCGTGACCTTCCGGTTCGGCGAGACCGTCGCGGCCGTCGAGCGTCATCCGCGCGGCACGCTCACCATCCTGGAGAGCGGCAAGAAGATACCGGCGGACGCCGTGATGTACTCGGCGGGCCGGCAGGGCCTGACCGACGAACTCGACCTGGAGAAGGCCGGGTTGACCGCCGACAAGCGCGG
The DNA here is from genome assembly GCF_043200415.1 of Streptomyces sp. NPDC048419. NCBI lineage: Bacteria > Bacillati > Actinomycetota > Actinomycetes > Kitasatosporales > Streptomycetaceae > Streptomyces > Streptomyces sp. NPDC048419. The sequence goes on from NZ_JBICXT010000029.1 coordinate 39,550, forward strand.
CCGGATCACCGTCGACGAGCACTACCGCACCGAGGTGCCGCACATCTACGCGGTCGGTGACGTGATCGGCTTCCCCGCGCTGGCGGCGACGTCGATGGAACAGGGCCGGACGGCGGCGTACCACGCCTGCGGCGAGCCGTGCGGGCAGATGCAGGACCTGCAGCCCATCGGTATCTACACCATTCCGGAGATCAGCTTCGTCGGCCGGACCGAGGACCAGCTCACCGAGGAGAGCGTGCCGTTCGAGGTGGGCATCTCCCGCTACCGCGAACTCGCGCGCGGTCAGATCGTCGGTGACTCGCACGGCATGCTGAAGCTGCTGGTGTCCCCCGAGGACCGCAGACTGCTCGGCGTGCACTGCTTCGGCTCCGGCGCCACCGAGCTGATCCACATCGGGCAGACCGTGATGGGCTGCGGCGGCACGGTCGACTATCTCGTCGACGCGGTCTTCAACTACCCGACGCTGGCGGAGTCCTACAAGGTCGCCGCCCTTGACGCCACCAACAAGCTCCGGCAGATCGACCACATCGGAGACTGACGCCCCGGCCCGGCGCCCGCGTCAGCGGTCCTGCTCGGCGTCGGGCAACTCCGCGTCGTCCGGCACGACATGGACGGCCGCCTCCTCGGCACCGGCGGCCCCGGCGTCGATGCCCACGTCGAAGGCGACGGACTCCTTCGTGGTGTCGGCGTGGGCGCCCTCGTCCGGCGCGACCAGGCGGCCCGCGCGGTCCGCACCGGCCTCGGGGTCGACGGGTTCACCCTCGCCCCGGGGCAGGTCGCCGATCTCGTCTCCCGGCGGCGGTGTCACGTCCGGGACTTCCTCCGCGAGCCGTTGGTCGAGGGTCTCGCCGTCGTGCTGTTCGGCGGCCGTGGTGCCGTACTTGGTGACGCCGAGCGGCTTCTCCGGCGGCGAATAGCCCTCGTCGAGCATGTCGTCGTAGGAGCGTTCACCGATGGCGTCCTGGAGGTCGAGCGGCGCCGCGTCCGCCTGCTCCTCGTTGGTTCCGGTGGGCTGGTAGGCGTCGTCCGCCATCGGTTCGGGGCTCGTGCCTTCGCTGCCCATGACTGTCTCCTTCGCGCGCTCGGTCAGGTCGTCCTCGTACGGTGTCCTGATCCGCGTTTCCCGTTGCGCGCGGTCCAACCTCGGCCGTCCCGGGCAGGCCGGGGAGATTACCTCCTGGTCAATCTTGAATGCGCTGAGTGGGGGGCTATCATCACTCGCACACACGCTGTTACTGCCCGGCAACGCACCGGCCGTGCGGGTTCCACCATGTCGTTCTCCGCCCCTGGCCCGAGGCCAACCCTCGTGCGCCCGGGGCGAGTTCAACCCCCCACCCCCTACGTCGTCCGGGCCGCGGTCGTCCCTGACGTCGTGCAAGACGGAAAGCAGCGCACATGAGCAACATCAGGGGCAGAGGGCTGCAGGCCAATGCCCTCGGTACGTTCGACACCGTGGTGATGGCCGTCGCCGGCAGCGCCCCGGCCTACTCCATCGCCGCTACCACGGCCGTCCTCGTCGGCGCGGTGGGCCTGGCCAGCCCGGCCGCCCTCCTGTACTGCGCGATACCCATGCTGGGTATCGCGCTCGCTTTCAGCTATCTCGGCCGGATCGACGTGAACGCGGGCGCCAGTTACTCCTGGGTGGGGCGGACGCTCCATCCCTTTCTCGGTTTCATCAGCGGCTGGGCGCTGGTGATCTCGGCGACCATCTTCATGGTGGCGGGCTCGCTGCCGGCCGGTGCGATGACCCTCTCCCTCTTCGACGACGGCCTCGCCGACAACACCGCACTGTCGACGGTCGTCGGCGCCGCCTGGTTCGTGCTCATGCTTCTCGTCGTGCTGGGCGGCGCCCGCCTCACCGTGCGCGCCCAGCTCCTGATGTCCGGCGTCGAGCTCACGATCCTGGCGCTGTTCGCCGTGCTCGCGCTGTTCCACACCGGCAACGCCGGCACCTTCGACTGGTCCTGGTTCGGCTTCAGCCACTTCCACGGGACGGCGGGCTTCGCCTCGGGCGCTCTCGTCGCCGCCTTCTACTACTGGGGCTGGGACGTCACCAGCAACCTCAGTGAGGAGACCCGCAACAGCCGTCGTACGACGGGACTTGCGGGCCTGATCGGAGTCGGCATCGTCTTCCTGCTGTTCGAGGTGTTCACCGTCGCGGTGAACGTCATCCTCAGCTCGCGTCAGATCGAGGAGAACGACGCGAACGTGCTGGGCGCGCTCGGCGAGGAGATCTGGCCCGGCTGGGGCGGCAGGTTGCTGATCGTGGCGGTGATGCTGTCGACCATCGCCACCCTGGAGACCACCCTCATCCAGGTCACACGCTCCCTGTTCGCGATGGGCCGCGACCGTACGATGCCGTCCGCCCTCGGGCGCGTGCACCGCACCTGGAACACCCCGTGGGTGGCGATCACGGTGGTCGGCGGGGTGGCACTGGCGATGTTCATCGCCTCCAACGCCCTTGGCTCGGTGGGCGACATCCTCTCCGACGCGATCTCGGCGATCGGCCTGCAGATCGCCGTCTACTACGGCCTCGCGGGACTCGCGGTGGTCGTCGCGTACCGCAAGATGCTGCTGAAGTCGGCCGCGGACTTCCTGCTCGGCGGGCTGTGGCCGCTGTTCGGCGCCGTGTTCATGTTCTGGATCTTCGTCGAGTCGCTGGGCGAGCTCGACCCGGCGGCGATCGCCATCGGCATCGGCGGGCTGGCCGTCGGCCTGGTCCCGATGTTCTGGTACTGGAAACAGGGCAGCGACTACTACCGGCCCGCCCGGCTCGACGCCACGAGGACCGTCGCGGCCGAATACGTGCCCGACGACCAGCCGGCCACGAACTCACGTGTCCACGAGGGTCTCTCCACCGACTTCTGAGGGAGACCCCGATGGCACGCGACAGATTCGCCCCCGACTTCGACCCGGACTGCGGGGACGCGGCCCTCACCGACGCCTGCCACGACATCGTCATCGGGCGCTGGCAGGGACTGCGGGACCTGCTGCGGGTCACCGGCCCCAGCTGGCTCGCCCGCGGCCATCGCGTCCGGCTGCTCGCCCAGGCCTGTGCGGGCAGTTCGACGGTGGAGTCGTGGCTCGCGGCCGAACCCCGCAGCGGCGACGCGCTGGTGCTGCGCGCGGCGACCGAGACGGCACGCGCGTTCAACCTGGCGATCGCCGCGGGCCGGGGCGTGCCGATCGACCAGCGCCGTATCGACGCGGCGGTGACGGCGTGCCTGCTGGCCGCGGAGGCGTACCTGGACGACCCGACGCCGTGGATCTCGCTGATCTCGGTGGCCCGGCTGTACTCCGCGGGGGTGCGCCGGCAGGAACTGGGGCGCTGGTGGGACGAGTTGCACCAGCGCGATCCTTACAGCGTGGAGGGCCATCTCCAGGTGCTGCACTACTACTCGGCGCGCTGGCACGGCACACACGGCCTGATGTACGACTTCGCCCGCGACGCGGCCGGCGTGGCACCACCGGGCTGCGCGCTGCCGGTACTGGTGCAGTACGCAAGGGTGGAAGAGTATCGCTACGCCCTCGACGCGGCGCACGGCAGCCGCTCCGCGGTGGGCCTCGGCCAGCACTGGAACCACGACGGCGCGGTCAGCGACCTGCGCCGGACCTGGCAGCGCTGGATCATGGGCGGAACGCACAACGGCATCGCACCCGGCGAGCTGCGCGACCTCAACTACCTGGCACACGCCGCCTGCCTGGGCGGTGTCACGGACGTCGCGGGACCCATGCTGCGGATGCTGGGCCGGCGCGCCACGCGAACTCCCTGGTCGTACACGGGAGATCCACAGCAGCAGATCATGAAAGCCCGCAAGGAGCTGAAGTTACGCGGCTGATTGGACGGCGGGCCTACTCGGCGGGCTGCTCGGCGACCGGGGCCAGGCCCGCCGTCCACTTTTCCTCGATCCGGCCGAACTTCCACACCAGCAGGGCCACGGCCCAGGTGGCGAAGAACAGGCCGACGATGACGAAGCCGACGGTGTTGAGGTCGAGGCCGGCGACCCAGTCCCAGAAGAAGCCGTGCAGACCTAGCTTCTCGGCCAGCAGGCCGAGGAGTTCGACGCTGCCGATGAGCAGGGCGACGGCGACGGAGAGCCCGGTGATCGTGAGGTTGTAGTAGACCTTGCGGACCGGCTTGGAGAAGGCCCAGCCGTAGGCGAAGTTCATGAACGTGCCGTCGATGGTGTCCAGGAGCGACATCCCGGCGGCGAACAGGACCGGCAGGCACAGGATCGCGTACCAGGGCAGGCCGGAGGCGGCCCCGGAGCCGGCGAGGACGAGCAGCGCGATCTCGGTGGCGGTGTCGAAGCCGAGGCCGAAGAGCAGGCCGAGCGGGTACATCTGCCAGGGCTTGTCGATCGACTTCATCACGCGGCCGAGCAGGCGGTTCATGAAGCCCCGCTTGTCGAGCTGCTCCTCGAGCGCGGCCTCGTCGAAGTGGCCGGAGCGCATCTGCCGGAAGACCTTCCAGATCCCCGCCATTATCACGATGTTGATGATCGCGATGAGGTAGAGGAACGTCCCGGAGACGGTCGTGCCGATCAGGCCGGTGACGTCGTGGAGTTCGGAGCCGTCGTCGCGGACCGGTCCGGCCACGGCCTTGATGCCGAAGGAGAGCAGCAGCGCCAGCGCGAAGACGACGCTGGAGTGCCCGAGCGAGAACCAGAAGCCGACCGACAGCGGCCGCTTCCCCTCGCCCATCAGCTTGCGGGTGGTGTTGTCGATCGCCGCGATGTGGTCCGCGTCGAAGGCGTGCCGCATGCCGAGCGTGTACGCGGTGACCCCGATGCCGATGCCGAAGGATTTCTGGCCGATGCTGTAGTGCTCGGGTGCGACGATCCCGACGAGCGTGAACCAGCCGATCACGTGCAGGGCGATCACGAAGACGGCCATTCCCGTGAGCCTGGTCCATTCCTCCCGCGTCATCGACCTGCGGGCGCGGTGCCATGCGGTGTCCTGGGTGGTGGCCGTCATGAGTGCCATCATCACGTACCTGCACATCATGTGCAGTAAATGCCATGGCAGATCTTCGTCATGGAAACGAAAAGACCGCGGACTTCCCCGTTCAGGGGGTTGTGTTCGGTCCGTCCGGGCGGCTGCGGCGCTGCTCGACCATCTCCCGGGTCAGCTCCTCCGTCTCCGGCTCGGAGAGCCGCTCGAAGCCGTCCCCGGTGATCACTGACACGATCGGGAAGATGCGGCGGTTGATGTCGGGGCCGCCGGTCGCGGAGTCGTCGTCGGCCGCGTCGTAGAGCGCGTGGAGGGCGGTCAGTGCCGCCTCCCGCCGGTCCATGCCCTTGCGGAACAGCTTCTTCAGCGCGCCCCGGGCGTACGGCGATCCGGAGCCCTCGGCGTGGAAGTCCTCCTTCTCGTAGAGGCCGCCGACGACGTCGAAGCTGAAGATGCGGCCCCGCTCCCCCTCCGGGGCCGACACGTCGTAGCCGGTGAGCAGCGGTACCACGGCCAGGCCCTGCATGGCCTGGTCGAGGTTCTGCCGGATCATCCCCGCCAGCCGCCGCGCCTTGGCGTTGAGGGTCATGGGGATGCCCTCGATCTTCTCGAAGTGCTTCAGCTCGACCTGGTACAGCTTCACCATGTCCAGCGCGAGGCCCACGGAGCCGGCGAAGGCCACGGCGGTGTGGTCGTCCGCGGGATGCACCTTCTCCAGGTCGCGCTGGGCGATGAGGTTGCCCATGGTGGCCCGGCGGTCGCCCGCGATCATCACGCCGTCGCGATAGGCCAGGGCCAGCACGGTGGTGCCGTGCGGGAACCGACCGTCCCGGGCGCGCACTCCGTCGGGGAACGGAGGGCGGGTGGGCAGCAGTTCCGGGCGGTGCGCCGCCAGGAACTCCGTGAAGGACGAGGTCGCCGGGGTGAAGAACTCCTCCCCCAGCCGGCCGTCCGAGTCGCTCGCCGTCATACCACTCCCCCTTCGCGTCCATCCGACAACCGGAGTCCTACCTGAAGCGGGGCCGCCGGAAACGCCCTCGCCGGGTGCGAGGGCGTTCGCGTCAGCGGACGTTGGGGGTGCGGTGGGGCGGCTGTGCGGGGGCCGGGCCGGACGGCGACCGGGGGACCGCGCGGACCGCCGGGTCGCCGTCGCGCAGCGTCAGCGCGTCTCCGTGGTGGCGGATCGTCAGCGGTGGGCCGGACTGCAGGGTGTACGTCGCCTTGTCCGGGCCGATCTCCACGCGCAGCCGGCGGCCGAGGAGCTGGAGGGAGAAGGCCAGCCTGCTGAACTTCTCCGGCAGGCGCGGCGCGAAGCACAGGGAGTCCCCGTCGCGGCGCAGTCCGCCGAAGCCCGCGACGAGGGCCATCCAGGTACCGGCCAGCGACGCGATGTGCAGTCCGTCGCGGGTGTTGTGCTCCAGGTCCGCCAGGTCCATCAGCGCGGCCTCGGCCGTGTAGTCGTAGGCGAGGCGCATATGGCCGGCCTGGGCGGCGATGACGGCCTGCACGCACGCCGAGAGCGAGGAGTCCCGGACGGTCAGAGGTTCGTAGTAAGCGAAGTTGCGGGCGATGTGCTCGTCGTCGAAGTAGCTGCCGCAGGTGTACATCGCCAGCACCAGGTCGGCCTGCTTGATCACCTGCTTGCGGTACAGGTCGAAGTACGGGTAGTGCAGCATCAGCGGGTAGTGGTCGGGTCCGGTGCCGGCGAAGTCCCAGCGCTGGTAGCGGGTGAATCCGGCGTGCTGCTCGTGCACCCCGAGCTCGTCGTTGTACGGGATGTGCATCGCCTCGGCGGCGTCCCGCCAGGCCGCGCTCTCCTCGTCGTCGACGCCGAGCCGCGCCGCCTGATCCGGGTGGCGTTCGCAGACGTCGGCGGCGGCCAGCAGGTTCGTGCGGGCCATGAGGTTGGTGTACGTGTTGTCGTCGGCGATCGCGCTGTACTCGTCCGGGCCGGTGACGCCGTCGATGTGGAAGGTGCCCGCGTGGTCGTGATGACCGAGCGAGCGCCACAGCCGGGCCGTCTCCACCAGCAGTTCGGCACCCGCCTCGCGCTCGAAGTGCGTGTCGCCGGTTGCCGCCGTGTAGCGCACGACGGCGTCGGCGACGGCGGCGTTGATGTGGAAGGCCGCGGTGCCGGCCGGCCAGTACGCCGAGCCCTCCTGGCCCTCGATGGTGCGCCAGGGGAACGCGGCGCCGCTCAGGCCGAGTTGGGCCGCGCGGTCCCGGGCGGCGTCCAGGGTGCTGTGCCGCCAGCGCAGCGCCTCGGAGACGGCCTGGGGCGCGGTGTAGGTGAGCAGGGGCAGCACGAACGTCTCGGTGTCCCAGAAGGCGTGGCCGTCGTATCCGGAACCGGTCAGGCCCTTCGCGGGGATCGCGCGCTGCTCGGCGCGGGCGCCGGCCTGAAGGACGTGGAAGAGGGCGAAGCGTACGGCCTGCTGGATCTCCTCGTCGCCGTCGACCTCGACGTCCGCGCGCGCCCAGAAGTCGTCGAGGTAGGCGCGCTGGTCCTCCAGGAGGCCGTCCCAGCCGCTGTGCCCGGCCGCCGCCAGAGCCGCCTCGACCTGGTCGCTCATCGCGGGCCGCGAGCGGGCGGCGGACCAGCCGTGGGCGACCAGCTTCTCCACCCGCAGGGTCTCGCCGGGCTCCAGCACCGAGGTGACCGTCAGCCGGGCCACGTCCACGTTGCTCTCGCTGGCGGTCGTGGTGCGGTCCGGGCCGGTGACCTGGTGGTCGGCGGCCACCGCCACACGCAGCCCGCTGCGCCTCGTGCTGTGCACCAGGCGCAGCCGGTGGCCGACGGCGACGTCCTCCTCGGCCTCCAGCGGCGAGCTCAGCGCCTGGGCCGCGCGCGGGTCGCCGTTCGACCCGGGAAGGCTCTCGTTGGCGACGAGTTCCGACTGGATCACCACCCGCGAACGGCTGTCGACGGCCTCCACCTCGTAGGCGATCGCGGCGACGGCCCGCTGGGTGAGCGAGACCAGACGGGTGGAGCGCACGCGGACGGTGGAGCCTGCGGGCGAGGTCCACTCACAGGTGCGTTCCAGCACGCCCCGCCGCAGGTCGAGCACCCTCTCGTGGGAGACCAGGCGGCCGTAGCGCAGGTCGAAGGGCTCGTCGTCGACGAGCAGCCGCAGCACCTTGCCGTTGGTGACGTTGATGACGGTCTGGCCCGACTCGGGGTAGCCGTAGCCGGCCTCCGCGTAGGGCAGCGGGTGCACCTCGTGGACGCCGCTCAGATAGGAACCGGGCAGGCCGTGCGGTTCGCCCTCGTCGAGGTTGCCGCGCCAGCCGACGTGGCCGTTGGAGAGCGCGAAGACCGACTCGCTCTGCGCGAGGACGTCCAGGTCGAGCCGCGTCTCGCGCACGGCCCAGGGTTCGACGGTGTACGACCGGTGGGTGATCACGAACGGTCCCCCAGTTCGTCGAGGTCCTTGACCACGATGTCGGCGCCGTGAGCGTACAACGCGTCGGTCTGGCCGACCCGGTCGAGGCCGACGACGTAGCCGAAGCTGCCGGAGCGGCCCGCGTCCATGCCCGCCAGGGCGTCCTCGAAGACGGCCGCCCGGGACGGCTCGACGCCGAGGTCCCGTGCGGCGGCGAGGAAGGTGTCGGGGTGCGGCTTGCCCGGCAGCCCCCGCTCGGCGGCCACGACACCGTCGATCCGTACGTCGAAGAGCTGCTCCGCCTTGATCGAGCGGAGCACGTCCCGGGTGTTGGCGCTGGAGGAGACGATCGCGGTGCGCAGCCCCTGTTTCCGTACGGCCTCGATGTAGCGCATCGTGCCCTCGTACGCCTCGACGCCGTCGGTGCGGATCTTCTCCAGGACCAGGGCGTTCTTGCGGTTGCCGACCCCGTTCACCGTCGCCGCGTCCGGCGGGTCGTCGGGCTTGCCCTCGGGCAGTTCGATGCCGCGGGAGGCGAGGAAGGTGCGGACCCCGTCGGCGCGGGGGCGCCCGTCGACGTACTCGTCGTAGTCGGCGGCGGAGTCGAAGGGCCGGAAGTTCTCGCCGTCGCGCTCGCGCAAGAAGGCGTCGAACGTCTCCTTCCAGGCGGCCGCGTGCACGACGGCCGTCCGTGTCACGACCCCGTCGAGGTCGAAGAGGCAGGCCTGGATGGATTCAGGGAGACCGAGCTGCGTCATACCGAACCGGTTCCCCGCAGGCAGGTCGTTCAACATCGTGACGCCCGCCACACGGGTCAGTCGTGCGGGAACGAGTGGTGCTCGTGGGAGACCAGCCAGCGGTTTCGCTCCTTGCGAAGGCCGAAGGTCAGCCGCAGCCGCAGGGTGGGGTGTTCGGCCAGTTCCTCGGGTGTCCCGCAGCGCAGCAGGGCGTGCGCGTAGGCGACGTCGCTGCCGGCGGTGACGTCGAGCGTCTCGATGTCGAAACAGGCGCCCTGGGCCTGCCACTGGAAGAACGGCGGCCAGGTCGCGCGGTAGGCAGCGAGGCCGTGCAGGCCCTCGTGCGGCGGCGGGACGTCGTACATCACGATGTCCTCGGCATGGTCGGCGATGACCGCGTCGAGGTCGCCGCGGTGGACGGCTTCGGCCCACCTCTCGACCAGTGTGCGGATCTGCGCTGCGTCGTCGGGCACGGCACCGCTCCTTCCCTCACCGGGGACATGTCCCCTGTCAAGGGACGACTCCCCGCTGCCCCGTGGTTCATCACTCAACCGGCCGGGTGACACACTCTGCCCTGTGCCGCTGACTCTCGACGATCTCCTCGGCCGTGCCCGCTCCCTGCCCCGCGACGGGCGGCGCGCGGTCCTGGGCATCGCCGGCAGCCCGGGCGCGGGCAAGACCACGCTCGCCGAGAACCTGGTGCGCGAGCTGAACGGCAGCGGCCCGCCGTGGGTCGCGCACGTCCCCATGGACGGCTTCCACCTCGCCGACGCCGAGCTGGAGCGGCTCGGCCGCCGGGACCGCAAGGGCGCACCCGACACCTTCGACGCGGCCGGGTACGCGGCGCTGCTCCGGCGTCTGCGCGAGGACGAGTACGGCGATGTGGTGTACGCGCCCGGTTTCGAGCGGGTGCTGGAGCAGCCGATCGCCGGAGCTGTCGCCGTGCCCCCGGCCGCCCGCCTCGTGGTGAGCGAGGGCAACTACCTCCTGCTCGAGGCGGGCGTGTGGCCGCGGGTCCGCGCGGGGCTCGACGAGGTGTGGTTCTGCGAGCTGGACGAGCCGGAGCGGCTGCGCCGGCTGATCGCCCGGCACGAGCGGTTCGGCAAGGGGCACGAGGAGGCGGTGGAGTGGGTGATGCGCAGCGACCAGCGCAACGCCGAACTGGTCGCCGCGGCCCGGGAACGGGCGGACCTGCTGGTGCCGATGGGCGAGCTGACCCTCAAGTACTGACCGCGCGCACCGTCAGCTCCGGCTCACCCCACCCGTCCACGGGCCCGATCACCGCGGTGAAGTCGGCCGTACGGACAGTCAGTTGCTCACCCGTACGTTCCACCGACACCGTGAGCGGCCCCTCGGAGCCGTATCGCACGGCGAACACGTGCAGATCCTCCGGCGCCTCCGCGATCGGGCCCGCTTCCAGCGCGGTGGAGCTGACCAGGTGGCGCCAGCCCTCGTCGGGGTTGCCGTAGCCGCGCGGATCGGCGGCGAGCGCGAACGCCGCCTGTTCCTGGGTGAGTTCGCAGCGGGCGTCGAAGTGCTCCGCGCCCTGCGCCTCGGGGTGGGTCAGCCGCAGCGCGCCCGCCGAGGCCACCGCGCCCTCGGACGTCCGGCGCACCCGGTCGCCGTCGTCGGCCGCGTACGGCAGGCCGGCGAGCAAGTACGGCTCCCCCGGCAGCCGTTCGACGGCCACCGTGGTCCACAGGCTCGTGCCGTCGGTGACGTAGAGGGACCGCACGTGGCGCAGGACGTGGTCGCGGCCGACCACCGGCTTGGTCACCAGCTTCGCCGTCAGTCCACCGGTGCGCAGGTCGCGGACCCGGACCTCGCCCATGGGGCGGCAGAACACGAACCCGTTGAGCACGGGGCCGAAGCCGTGCTGACGGTTCACGGCGGCGGGCAGATAGTAGGTGCCGGCCGCCTCGACGACGGAGGGAGTCATACGGTCGTCGAAGGCCATCGAGACGGTCCCTGACCGGAGTTGGTGGCGCGCCGGCTCGGCCCGCGGCGTACGGTGCCAGCGCGTGGGGTCCTGGATCTGCCACACCAGCATCCAGGCGAAGTGGCCGTCGACGCCGCCGTCGGGCTTGACCGCGTGGCGTGCCCAGCGGGTGTCGCCCCGGTAGCGGCCGAGGTCGGAGCCGATACGGCGGCCGAAGTAGCGCAGCCCGAGGACCGACTCGAAGCCGGAGTGCTGCTCGCTGTAGCGGGGGCCGCCGTTGTCGAAGCCGCCGTTCGTGAGGCGGGCGTCGAGGTAGCGGGCGAGCACGTCGCCGTCCTCGGCGAACATCTCCTCGCCGCTGACCCGGTGGGCCTGGGCGAGGAAGGAGAGCGAGATCGGGCCGTAGTTGTTGTCGTAGGCGCCGCGGTGCTCCGGGGGCAGCAGGGCGCCACGGTCGGGCACCCGGTGGGCGCGGATCTTCCCGGCGTACAGACCGAGTGCCCGTGAGCGGACCGACTCCCCGTCCTCCGGCGGGAGATGGCGGGCCAGCATCAGGCCGCCGACGACGCAGCCGATGGCCTGGTTGCCGGCTTCCTGCGGGTTGAAGAAGGTGGCCTCGGTCAGCCGGCGCCAGTATCCCCGTGCCACGTCGAGAAGTTGGGTGCGCTGCTCCGCGTCGACCAGGCCGTCCGGCGCGTCGAGGATGTTGACCGCCTGGAGCAGCGCCCACACCGTGCTCGGCCAGTCGCCGATCGGGTGGGCGCCCGCCTCCAGTACGTAACGGGCGTACGGAAGAACGGAGTTGACGAGTCGCAGGTTCGGGTAGCCGGGGTTGTCCTCGGTGTAGACGCGCTCGCGCAGATGGAAGGCGAGGCTGCGGCGCACCGCCTCCGGCAGCCGCGGGTCCCTGGTCCGCTGCTGGGCGAGCACGAGGAGGGACGTGAGGCCGAGGGAGGTGTCGCCGATGTCGTCGACGCAGTCGGGGTGTTCGAGGTTGCCCTCCGGCGTCATCCGCCGCAGGGCCTGCTCGACGACGCCGGCGAGGACGGCGTCGTAGGCCTCGGGACCGTCCGGCAGGTCGTGCAGGGGGCCGCGCTGATGGGGAAGGTGCACGGGAGGGGACGCGAGGCGCACGGGGATCAGCCCTTCATGCCGGAGGTGGCCATGCAGGTGGCCACGGCGTGGGTCGTAGGGGTCACACGAAAGGCGCGGACCGGCGGGCGCGCAGTGCGACGGTCAGCGTATGCGGGCCGGACCCACCGATGTAGAGGCGGTTCCCGGCCGTCGCGTCGGTGCCGCCCACCACGGTGTAGTCCTGACCAGGGTCGTATCGCAGTACGTCGCCCCGGTCCGGCCCCGCAAGCGGTTCGCCCGCCTCGACCTCGGCCTCGACCCGGATCTCGTCGTCACCGGCCCGATAGGTCATCGGCCCGGCCGTCAGGCACCAGCGTCCGTCGCCCATCGGTACGGCACCCTCCGGCACGCCGCCGGGTCGGAAGGTCAGTTCGAGGGACCAGGGCACTCGTGGTCCGCTGATGTCGATCCGCAGATCGGCACCGTCCTCCCTCAGGTCCACCTCGACGCGGGTCGTGTGCGAGACCTCGTCCCGAGGCCGGTCCGGGAAGGCCATCGCGGCCGAGAAGCGTCCCTCGTCCGCCATCCGGTAGGCGCCGTCGTCCCGGCGCCGGTCCGGCGGGAGCGGCTGGTAGTAGGCGGCCGTGAGGGTTTCGGTGAGGCGGTACCGGTGGTCGGCGAGCTGTTGCATGCCCGCGGCGCGGAACGGGCCCAGGTCGAAGAACCCCCGCGAGAGCCTGACCGCGTCGAGGACGGCGTCACCGGCGAACAGGCGCAGGAAGGTGGGATTGCAGGCGAGACCCGACCGGATGCGCCGGTGCTCGGGCACGTCGGAGCCGCCGTAGACCACCGTGTGCGCGGTGGCGGAGGCCCGAGCCGCCAGACGGGCGGTGGTGATGTACCGGTCGCGCGGAAGTGCCCGAGCAGCCGGGGCCGGCAGGGCGCGGCACAGGGCCGGGGTGAGGAGGGTCTCGGCGAGCAGGCCGGGGTCGTCGATGCCGCCGGCGGCCGCCAGCCGCGCCGCCCGGCTGAAGTCGCCCCGGCCGGTGCGGATCGCGAGCAGCCGGTAGTGCGGCAGGTAGGGCGCCAGCGGGAACGGGTGGTTCTGGTCCTGCCGCCGCGAGTGGACGGTCTCCACCGTGCCGTCAGGCCTGATGAGGTCCAGGGTCGTGGCGAGGTTGCGTTCGACGGCGTCCAGCAGGTCGGCGCGGCCCAGCACGTCGGCCAGCAGGAGCAGCGAAGGGTTGGACACGTGGGCCGCGTAGTTGGCGCTCCGTTCCGAGTACAGGCCCTCCGCGTCGATGTCGACGCCCTCGGAGAGCCACTCCTCGATGCGGTCGAGCAGCCGGTCGTCGGGGAACGACCGGTGCAGCCGGGCCAGCGCCGCGGACAGCTCCCAGCGGTGGTTCGGGGTGTGCACCCCACCGGTCAGGAGACTGCCTGTGGCGGCGCCGGCGATCTCGGCGAGGGAGGCCGTGACGTCGCGCAGTTCCGGCCCCGCGCCGGCGGCGAGGACGTGCGCGTCGCACACGTCGTTGACGGTGAACGCGGAATCCGGCGGTGACTGCACGTTGTCTCCGCCGGCGAAGAGGCCGGTGGTGGTCTGCGCGGCCCTCAGTGAGCGGAGGTGGGTCATCGCGGCGGCGACGGCCTGACTGCTGCCGTGCAGTGCCGAGTCCGTGGAGCGGTACGCCGCGACCAGGGTCTTCACCCGGCGTGCCAGAGCGCGGTGGGTCGACCCGGCGGGTTCCTCGTCGGGGTGGGCCGCCGCCGGGGCGGCCAGCCGGTCGGCGGCGCGGGCCGCCGCGCGGACGAACTCGTGGTCGAGCGGGGTGGGCACGGTCAGTCCTTCAGTCCGGCGTTGATGTCGGCGCCCATCACGTAGCGCTGGAAGACCAGGAAGATGACGATCAGAGGGATCATGGAGATGACCGACGCGCCCAGCAGGACCGACCAGTTGATGTTCTGCGCGCCGACGATGCTCTGGATGCCGATCTGCACGGTGAACTTGTTGGGGTCGTTGAGCATCAGCAGCGGCCAGATGTAGTCGTTCCACCGCCACTGGAAGGACAGGATGGCGAGGGTCAGCATGATGGGCCGGGAGAGCGGCACCATGATCCGCAGGAAGATCGACAGTTCGCGGGCGCCGTCGATGCGCGCGGCTTCCACGAGTTCGTCGGGAACCGTCAGGAAGAACTGGCGGAACATGAAGCATCCGGTCGCGGTGAGCACGGCCGGGAGGATGATGCCGCCGAAGGAGTTGTAGAGGCCGAGGTTGCGGACCACCAGGAATTCCGGGGCGAGCATGACCTCGGACGGCAGCATCGTGGTGGCCAGGATGCAGACGAAGAAGACCTTGAGCCACTTGTTGTCGTACTTGGCCAGGGCGTACCCGGTGCAGCAGCTGGCTCCCACCGTGAGGACCGTCGTGATCACGCACACGATGGTCGTGTTGATGAAGTACTGGGAGAAGTTGGCACTGCGCCACGCCGTCAGGTAACCCGACAGCGTGGGGTTGTGCGGAACCAGCGTCAGCGGATAGGAGAACAGGTCCGAGGCCGGCTTGAGGGAGCTGAGGATGAACCACAGCACCGGCAGCCCGTAGAGGCACGCCAGGATCCACAGCAGCGTCGTCGCGGACACCGCCTGCCGGAGCCCACCGCTGCGCGCCCCGCGGGGCCGCTTCTTGGGGACGGCCCGTCCACGATCGGCGTCGACCGGGCGTGACATGTCTGTGGTTGTCATCGGTTCTCCACCCGCCGGTTGACGATCAGCTGGATGATCGCGACGGCCATCAGGATGAGCATGAGCACGAACGACGCGGCGCTCGCGTAGCCGATCTGGCCCCGTTGGAATCCGGTCTGATAGATGTACTGAACAAGCAGGTTGTTCGACGTGCCGGGTCCGCCGTTGTTGAGGGAGACGAACAGCGGGTATTCCTTCATCGCGTTGATCGTGTTGAGCAGGATGACGATGAACGAGGTGGGCGCGATGCTCGGCAGCGTGATGCTGATGAACTGGCGCCACGGCCCGGCACCGTCGAGCGAGGCCGCCTCGTAGTACGACACCGGCACGTTCTTGATCGCCGCGATGAACAGCAGCATCGAGAAGCCCGTCCAGGCCCAGGACGCCGCCATCACCACCACCAGCAGCGACAGGTCGGCGTTCGACTGCCACGGAACGGCGTGCCCGCCGAGCTTCTCGATGACGTAGTTGACCAGTCCGAAGTTCTCGCCGAACAGCCACCGCCACAGGACACCCACGACGATGGGCGACAGCAGCCACGGGATGAAGAAGAGGACGCGGGCGACCGACGCTCCCTTGGCGTGCTTGCTCACCACCACGTTGGCGACGAGCAGCGAGAGCGCGAAGTTCAGCGGGACGAAGAGCACGGTGTACAGCAGCGTCCGCGTCAGCGCGTCGTAGAAGGTGGAGTCCCCGAACAGGTTGTGGTAGTTGTCCAGTCCGACGAACTGGAACGCCCCCACGCCCGTGTAGTTCGTGAAGGAGTAGACGAGCCCGATCACCGCCGGCCAGACGAAGAACAGCGCGAAGAGCACGACGTTGGCCGCGATGAGGACGAGCGGCGCGACGGTGTAGCTGTTGCGTCTCCTGGGCGGGCTCACGGACACGTCCGAGGCGCGTTTTGTCATCTTCCTGACTCCGTGCTGGTGGAATGGGTTCCTGTGGGCTCAGGCCCTGAGCCCGGCATCACGTGGGCGCCCGAGGGCCGGGCGGCGGAGTCTTGCCCGCCGCCCGGCCCTGAGGCCTACGATCCGCCGCCGACCTGCTGGTTGTAGCCGGCCACGATGTTGTCCAGTGCCTTGCCGACCGACTGCTGGCCGTTGATCGCCTTGCCGAGCTCCGTCTTGGTCGGGTCGGTGGTCAGGCTCTTGCCCTTGAGCACCCAGTTCGTCTGCGCGGTGTTGAAGTAGCCCGAGATCGGCGCGTAGAGCGGGATCTCCTCGTTGTAGAGCTTGAACGCCGCCTGCGCCGCCTCGGACTTGAAGGGGTACGTCGGGTTCAGACCGCTCTCCACGGGCAGGAACCCGGACGCCTCGCACAGCTCGCGGTAGTGGTCCGGCTCGTACAGCCACGACATGAACTTCTTCGCGGCGGTGGACGCGGCGCCGTTGTTGTTGAACCCGACCATCATGCCGCCGCTGTTGACGTCGCTGGCCTGCACCGGCTGGGCGGGAGTCGGGACGCTCGCCCACTCGAACTTCTTGATGCTGTCCGCGAAGGCGGGAACCTGCCACACGCCGGACCAGTAGGCGACCACGTCACCGCTCTGGAACATGGCCGACGGGTCGGCGCCGCTGGTCCACACCGACTTCGGCATGGTCTTGTCGTCGTTCAGTCCGACGAAGTAGTTCACGGCCTTCTTGGTCGCGGCGTCCACCGAGAACTTGCCGGAGGAGTCCGCGTGGACGTACTTCCCGCCCATCTCGTACACCATGGCGCGGAGCCGGGACGGCGACTGGTCGAACGTCAGGGAGTACTTGGCGCCGGTCTTCTCCCGGACCTGGTCCGCGGCCTTGATGAAGTCGGTCCACGTCCAGGTCTTGTCGGGCGAGGCCGGGACGGAGACACCGGCCTTCTTGAACAGCGTCTTGTTGATGAACAGGCCGGACGCGGTGACGTCCGAGGGGATGGACAGCACCCTGCCGGACGAGTCCTTGGCGAGGAAGTTGGCGTTGATGTTGTTGGTCTTGTCGTTGGCGACGGAGCTGAGGTCGATCAGCTTGTTCGACCAGATCGGGTCCAGCGCCGGCACGTCCGCCACGTCCGGCAGCGAGTTCGCCTGCGCGGCGTTGTGCAGCTTCGTCGGGTAGCCGTCGTAGGGGATGTTGACGAGCTTGACCTTGACGCCGGTTTCCTTCTTGTACTGCGCCACCAGCTTCTTCCAGCCCGCGTCCTGCCCCGGAACCGTGGAGATCCAGAACGTCAGCGACTTGGAGGTTCCGCCCGAGCCGGATCCCGAGCCGCCGCAGGCGGAGAGCAGAAGGGCACCTGCCGTGGCCACGGCAGCGAGGGGAACCACGCGGCGTATGCCACCGCGGCCGAGTCGGCGGGAGCGCCGCACACCCACACTGATCATCTTCGATCCCTTTTCGTCATTGGGGATGGAGCACGGCGCCGACCGAGGCGGCACGGGTGCATTTTGCAGGAAATTTCGCTTTCCGGGGGCGCGGCCTCGCCCGGCCGCATCGCTCCTTGACGGATGGGATCCCCGGCCATGAGGGCCGTCGTCGCACAAGCTCACCCTCGTGCGGCTGCCGTACTTCGCGTACGGGCGGGACGCCAACCCAAGCCGGCGTCCCGACCGACTTAGAAAGCGCTTGTCCGGACATTGGCAGACCGAGTCGGAAGCCGTCAATCCTTCGCCCGCGCGGCCTCGGTCACGGTTTGGACTCCCCGGGCGACCGCGAGCCGGGTTGCACCGACGACCGTGCCGAGGTCACCGACGGTGCTGCTGACCACTTCGGTGGGCCAGCTCAGCCGCGCGAGTTCGGCCCGTACACCGGGAAGTATCTGCGGATCGGCGGCGGTGCTGCCGCCCAGGACGATCAGCCCCGGGTCCAGTACGGCGGTCACGGCGGCGGCGAGCCGGCCGACGTCCGCGGCATGGCGGGCGAGCACGGCACGGGCCGTCTCCCGGCCCTCCCCGGCGAGGGCGAAGAGCTGCTCGGCGGTGCGGGGGCACGGCCCGTCCTCGGCCCGCCAGGCGACCGCCGCCCGCCGCAGGAGCGAGCGCGAGCCGATGTGCTCCTCGATCGCCTCGTGGCGCGGCTCACGGCCCTCGTCCCAGGGGTAGGGCAGCCGGGCCAGCTCACCCGCGGCCCCGTTGGCCCCGCGCAGCACCTGCCCGCCGACCACGATGCCGAGACCGATGCCGACGCCGATGCGCAGATAGCCGAAGGTGTGCCGGCCGCGTGCGGCGCCTTCGTGGAGTTCGGCGAGCGCGGCGCAGTTGACGTTGTTCTCGAGGTGGACCGGAACACCCGGCGGCAGCGCGACCGCCATGGCGTCGAAGACGGGCCCGGCCTTGGCCGTCGCGGGGCGCACGCCGAAGCCCTCCTTGCCCCGCGCGGTGACGTCGCCGACGGCGACGACGACGGTGCGCAGCGGCGCCCCGTCGGGCAGCGCGGCGAGCGCCTCGCGCACCACGTCGGGGGCCTCGGGCCGGGTCCCGGTGGCCTCGGCGAGCAGGGTGCCGTCCAGGGCGCAGCCGCGCACCCGGGTCACGGCGGGGCCGAGGTCGACCGCGAGCACGACGCCGGCGGCCGGGCCGAGACCGTAGACGGCGGCGGACCGGCCAGTGGCGCCGGAGGCGGTGCCGGAGTGGGCGGCGAGCCGGGCGCCCTCCAGCTCGGCGACGGCTGAGGACACGGTCGGCTTGGACAGACCCGCCAGGCTCGCGAGCTGGGGCCGGGTCGCGCTGCCCGCCTCGGCGAGCACGGCGAACACGGCGCTCGCGCTCTCGGTCAGGCGGGGGGCTTGCGCCACGTCGTGTATCACAGTTCTCCCACGGGTCAGGGTCGCTCGGTGATCGAGTGCGCGACACCTCTTGACGCACTGTACTTCGTTAGTTAACTTCCTAACGAACTTCACGGTACTCGCCTGCCGTGTCCGCCAGAGGCCCGTCCCGGGGCTTCCCTAGTTCCTCGACTCCCCTTGTCCCAGGCACGGTTCGCCCGCCGTCGCAGTGCAACGCAAGTGCAGTGCAGCACAACGACGAAAGAGGATCCGTGCAGGACTCCACGCCCCTCGTGGTCGGCATCGACGTGGGTGGCACCAAGACACATCTGCGTGCCTACGCCGGTTCCGGCCGCGTCGCCGACCATGTGCGGACGAGCAGCGGCTGGCGGCCCCACGACCCCGTGGCCGCGGCCGCCCGGCTGGCCGCGGTGGTCTCCGAGGCGCTGCCCGCGGGCGCGCGCCCGTCCGCCGTCGCCGTGGGCGGCCACGCCTGCGAGACACCGCGCCAGTGCGCGCAGATACGTACCGCCCTGCAACTCCACTTCGACGTGCCCGCGTCGGTCGTCGGTGACGCCGAACTGCTCGTGCCCGCCGCCGGCCTGGACAAGGGCGTCGGTCTGGTCGCCGGCACCGGGTCCGTCGCGGTGGGCCGCCTGGCCGGCGGCGATCCCGTCCAGGTCGGCGGCTGGGGCGCGGTGCTCGGCGACGAGGGCGGCGCGGCCGGTCTCGTACGCGAGGCGGCGCGGGCCGCGTGGGCGGCGCACGACCGCGGGGAGGAGCCCGACGCACTCGCCCGGGGTCTGCTCGCGTCCTTCGGCGTTCCCGAGGTACCTGCACTCGGCGCCGCGCTGGAGAGCGCCGCCGATGTCTCCGCGGAGTGGGGCCGGCACGCGCCGGCCGTGTTCGCGGCCGCCGAGGCGGGCTCACCGCTCGCCCGTGCGGTGATTGCCGAGGCCGGCCGTTCGCTGGCCGGGCTCGTGGAACGGCTCGCCGAGCGGGGGGTCGCGGTGGACGACGTGGTCGTCGCGGGCAGCACGATCCTCGCCCAACCTCCGCTGTACGAAGCCTTCGTGGCCTCGCTCGCCGCGTCCCTGCCCGGAGCGCGCCCGCAGCCGCTGGGCGTGCCGCCGGTCGAGGGGGCCGTTGCGCTGGCCCGCTCGATCCTGTGAACCCGCAGGCCCGCGTTCACGCACACGCCACATCCCGGCCGCCGGCCCCTCGCCGACGGGTCAGGGCCCGGCCGTAGATCTTCGCTCAAAGGTTCACGGGTCCCACCGGATTCAACCGTCCCACCAGGCACCTCTGCTCGCTCTTCCTTCAGGCCGCAGGGCCGCAGAACTCAAGAGAGGCACACGCATGCCGTCATCAGCCGGGTACGGCTCCTCCTCGTCGGCCGGTCGACTCCCCGTCGGCAGACGGGGAGTCCTCAAGACCTCCCTGGGCGCATCGGCCGGTGTGCTGGCCGCGCCCACCTTCGTGACGTGGCTGACCGCGGCCGACGCCAAGGCCGCCACGGCCCCGGCCGCGTTCGTCGACGACTACACGACCAACGTCTCGGCGAACGTCACGCCCGAGACCAACGCCGTCGTCCGCGTCCTCGGCGGCTTCGCCCAGGTCTGGAAGACCGGCGGCGCCTGGAACACCGGCACGCCGCTGCGGCCCGAGGTGCTGCGCGCCAACATGCGCTACTGCGCCCGGATCACGGGTGCGCGCACGGACGCGCAGGCGAAGGAGGCGTTCCTCTACGACCGCCAGCACCAGAGCTACGCGATGATCGCGGGCCTGGGCCCCCTGGCCGGCCTCTACCGGGCGGGCGCCAAGGCGGTCACGTCGATCACCGTCGCCCCCGACGGCACGCCGCCCGCCAAGATCGACGACGCCGTGCCCGCCGACGCCCCGGCCGGCTCCGCGCTCGGCGCCGGGTCGCACGACTCCGACCTCGGCAAGGTGGCGGAACTGGTCGACACGGTGCGCGGCCCGTACGCCTCCGGCAACCCGTCCAAGTACGCCTACCAGTACCCGCGTCCGTGGCGCATGAACGAGGACAGCGAGGTCGTCGACACGGGCCGCACGGACGCGCTCGGCTTCCCCGTGTACGACTCGAAGGTGGTCGTCGCGCCGCAGCTGCTGCGCCAGCGCAGCACGAGCCCGACGGACGACGGCGGCTTCCCCAGCGGCCACACCAACGCCTTCCACCTGGCCTGCCTGGCTTACGCGTACGCCGTTCCCGAGCGGTTCCAGGAGCTGGTGACGCGCGCCTTCGAGCTCAGCCACACCCGGATCGTGGCGGGCATGCACTCCACGGTCGACGTGCTCGGCGGCCGCGTCATGGCCACGGCCCTGGCCGCCGCCACCCTGGCCGACCCGGCGAACGCCGCCCTCAAGGCCGCGGCCCGCGCCCAGGCCCTCGCCTACTTCGAGGCGCAGACCGGGACCACGGCCGACACCCTCTTCGCCTTCGCCCACTCCGACGCGAGCGACCCCTACGCCGACCGCGACGCCAACGCCCGCGCGGTCGCACCCCGCCTGACGTACGTGCTGACCCGCCAGGGCCGCAGCCTGCCGCCGACCGTGCCCAAGGGCGCCGAGGTGCTGCTGGAGACGCGGCTGCCGTACCTGGACGCGGACCGGCGCCGCGAGGTCCTGCGCACGACCGCACTGCCCTCCGGGTACGTGCTCCTCGACGGCTTCGAGCAGTGGGGACGGCTCAACCTGTTCGCCGCGGCGGACGGCTACGGTGCCTTCGACTCCGACGTGACGGTGACGCTGGACGCGGCGGCGGGCGGCTTCCACGCGGCCGACAGCTGGCGCAACGACATCGACGGCGACGGCGGGCTGACCAAGCGGGGCACCGGCGCACTCACCCTGACCGGCCACAACACGTACACCGGCGGCACCGTCGTGGAGGACGGCACCCTGGTCGCCGCCTCGCCCCACGCGCTGGGCCACGGCGACGTGCGGGTGTCCGGCGGAACGCTGCGGACGGAGCAGCCGGTGCGGGTGCACGGTGTGTTCTCCCAGGAGTCCGCCACGCTGGAGCTGCCCCTGCGTTCGGGCCACGAGCCCGCCCTGGAGGTGACGCGCCGCGCTCTGCTCGGCACGGGCAGCGTGCTGTCGCTGCGGCTCGACGACCGCAGGCCGCCCGCCGCGGGCAGCACGGTGCGCGTCCTGTCGGCTCCGCGGCTGCGCGGATCGTTCGACCGCGTCGAGCTGAACTCCGACCGCCTGCGGGCCGTACCCGTCTACACGACGGAAGGTCTGTCGGTACGACTCCTGAAGCGGTGACGCCCGGGGGGCGGGCGCTGGTGCGAGAGTAGGGCCCATGGGACGGGTCCGGATCAGCCCCGCCTCCTTGCGGCCGGCGTCGGCGCGGGGCGGATGATGGCGCAGGAACAGCACTCGGTCCTCGAGCCGGGCACGCACGACGACGAGGAACACCCGCCGGGACGAGTGACGGCGGCCGAACCGTCGCGCCGGCCGGGCAGGCGGTGGCTGGTGCCGCTGCTGGTCGTCGTGCTGCTCGGTCAGATGGCGGCGGCCATGGTCACCACCGCCGTGCAGCAGACGCCGACGATCGACGAGCCCATCTACGTCGCCACGGCCGCCGACTACCTGCACGAGCACCGCGTGCGCCTCAACCCCGAGCATCCGCCGCTCGGCAAGCTGATCGTCGCCGCCGGGGTGGCGATCGCCGGCCCGCACGTCGACACGGCGTACAAGGGCGGCCAGAGCCAGGCCGGGCGGCATCTGCTGTACGAGTCCGGGAACGACCCGTGGCGGCTGATGTTCTGGGCCCGGCTGCCGATGATCGTGCTGACCCTGCTGTTCGGGCTCGTCGTGTTCGCCTTCGCCCGTGAACTGGCGGGCGCAGTGGCCGGGTTGGCGGCGCTCGCGCTGTACGCCTGCTCCCCCGACGTCATCGCGCAGGGCTCGCTGGCCACGCTGGACGTACCGGCGGCCGGCTTCGTGCTGACGTCGGCGTGGCTGCTGTGGCGGGCTCGGCGCAGGCCCCGGCTGTACGTGCCGCTGGCCGGTGTCGCGCTCGGGGCGGCGCTGGCCACGAAGATGAACGTGCTGCCGGTGGTTCCGGTCCTGATGGCACTGGCCGCCTGGTCGGTGTGGCACGCGCGTTCCGGCGACCGGCGCAGGAGTGGGGCGCGGGCCGCGGTGGCGGCGCTCGTCACCGCCGTCGTGGCCGTGGCCGTCGTATGGGTGTCGTATCTGGTCGTCGATCCGCGGCTGCGCTGGACGCCCGCGCCGGACCAGCCCGTGCCCGCGGTGCACGGCCCGAAGGGGTTGCTGGTGCGGCTGATGCCGCTGCCGGCGTCCTACCGGGACGGCATGCGCATCCAGTTCGGGCTGGAGAACTACCCGTGGCAGGGCTTCCTCTTCGGCCATCTCTACACGGGGTCCCGCTGGTACTACCTGCCGGCCGCCCTGCTGGTGAAGACGCCGCTCGGCATGCTCGCCCTGTGGATCGCCGGTGCCGTGGTGATGGTGGCGGTACGGCGGGTGCGGCCCGCCGCGCCCTATGTGCTCGTGCCCGCCGCCGTGCTGCTGGCCGCCGCCATGACCGGGTCGCGGGACTTCGGGACGCGGTATGCCGTCTTCGTGCCGCTGTTCCTCGCGGTGGCCGCGGGCTGCGTCCTCACGGTGCGGTGGCGGTGGGCGCCGCTGGCGACCGCGGCCCTGGTGCTGTTCGTCGCGGTCAGTTCGCTGCGGACGTTTCCCTACTATCTGCCGTACTCCAACGAGGCGTTCGGTGGTCCGGCCAGGACGCATCTGCGGCTGCACGACTCCAACGTGGACTGGGGCCAGGACCTCGGCCGGCTCGCGGACCGGCTGCACGAGCGGTACCGGGGCGAGCGGATCTGGCTCGTCTACAAGGGCAGCGGAGTGCCGTCGTACTACGGCCTCGACGCCCGCGACCCGCGCAAGGTGGCGCCGCGTCAGGTCCACGGGCTGCTGGTGGTGTCGGACTCGGCGGCGGCCAAGGCGCGGGGCCGGCTGGCCACGTTGATCCACAGCAGTCGCGCGATCGACGAGGTGGGGTATTCGATCACGATCTACCAGCGGTGAGACGTGCGCTACAAGCCCTGGTCACGACGGTGCGTGAGCTATGTTGAAGCACTGTGGGAGACAAAGGAGGCGCACCGGTGCCATCGCCGCAGCAGGCACGCGCACAGGCATCCGCCATCACGTCCGGCAAGACCGCACCCGAGGTCGAGGCCGCCCCGGCCTCCCAGCTCAGAACGCTCTTCGACCGGCCCCGCCTCTCCCCCGGCCAGCGGCGTATCGCCCAGTACCTGATCGAGCACATCACCGAGGCGGCCTTCCTCTCGATCACCGACCTCGCCGAACGCGTCGGCGTGAGCCAGCCCTCGGTGACGCGCTTCGCCGCCGCGGTCGGCTTCAGCGGCTACCCGGCGCTGCGCGAGAAGCTCCAGTCGATCGCCCTCGGCACCCTGGCGGGCGGGCCCGGCGCGACGGAGGAGAACGTCAGCAACGAGCTCCAGGCGGCCATCGACGCGGAGATCGAGAACCTGGAGAACCTGCGGCGCGACTTCGCCGACCCCGACCGGGTCATCGACCTCGGCCGCAAGCTGTCGGCGTCCACCCCGCTGACCGTTCTCGGGCTGCGTATCTCGGCCTCGCTCGCGGAGTACTTCGCGTACGCGGCGCGGCGTATCCATCCGGACGTGCGTCTGGTGACACGGGGCGGCAGCGTCGCCTACGACGCGCTGTTGCAGTCGCGTGAGGCGGGCGGCACGTGGGTGCTGGCGTTCTCGATGCCCCGGCACGCCCAGGAGACCCTCGCCGCGGTGCGGGTCGCGCGCAGCGCCGGGCTGCGGATCGCCCTGGTCACGGATCTGGCGCTCGGTCCGGTCGCCGCCGAGGCGGAGGTCGTCTTCGCCACCGGCACCGGGTCCCGCCTGGTCTTCGACACCTACGCGGCGCCCGGCGTGATCTCCTCGGCGCTGCTGCAGGCCATGACCGACGCCGACCCCGAGCGCACCCAGGCGCGCCTGGAGGAGTACGAGCAGATCTCCGAGCAGCACCAGTTCTTCCTGCGCGACTGAGCTCCCGCGCTCAGAGGCAACACCACTCACTCCGGCTTTCACCCATTACAAAGGGACCTTTCACTACATATCGCGCATGAATGTTTTCATGCGTCTTGCAAAGCGGACGGCATATATAAATACTGCTCAGGCGTCACCCCGGACACCCCCCGGAGCCGCCGTCTCCTACCCGCGTCGGCGCTCGTGGTGTCCGGGCGGGCCTCGTCCGTGCGAGCGCCCTTGGCGGTCCCGGTCATCCCCTAGGCCGGGGCCGCCCGCCCTTGTCGGACCACCCTTCCGACGCCGCAGACCGGAAGCGACGATCATGCAACTGACGACCACGCGCATCAGCCCGGACTGGCCGTGCCAGGTCAAGCAGCCCGGTTCCTACGACTGGGAGCGCTCGGCGGCCAAGTGGCTGCGCGAACTGGTGCCCGCACGCTACGGCAGCTACCCGGCGCTGATCCGCCATCCCGTGCTGCTCGCCCGCCATGCGCACATCCAGGTCCAGCAGGAGATCCGCGTCGCCCGCACCGCCCTGCAGACCGCACGCGCCGACCTGCCGGCGCTCGGCCTGCCGGAGTCGGTCATCGAGCACACGATCAAGCTGTACGCGGCCGAGGTCATGCAGCTCCAGCACATCGCGCGCAGCGTCCGCGCGGTCAGCCAGGCCCTGATCGACTCCGGGCGCTGACGACGCCCGGTGCATGATCCGGGCCACACGTGGCACACGTGGTGACCATGAGCACCACCGAGCTGCGCGGAGGCAAACCGGTCACCAGTGTCCTCACCTGGCAAGTGCGCCCCGGCCACCAGCAGGAGTTCGAGGAGTGGACCCGCGGCATCACCCGCTGCGCCAGACGGTTCCCCGGCAACGAGGGCGTCTTCTGGCTGCGCCCCGAGGACGGCCACCGCTACCACGCGGTGCTCCGCTTCTCCGACGCACGGCGGCTGGGGCAATGGCTGGAGTCCGACGAGCGGGCGTCCTGGCACGCGCGGATCGACGACGTCGCCACCGAGATCGGCAGCGAGCGGCAGTCGACAACCGGAATGGAGACCTGGTTCAGCCTGCCCGGCACCACGGTGCAGTCGCCGCCGCGCTGGAAGATGGTGCTCACCACCTTCCTCGGGGCCTACCCCTGCACCCTGCTCATCCAGTGGCTGGTGACGCCGCGCACCGCGACGTGGCCGCTGCCGCTGCGCGCGGCCGTGTTTCCCTTGGTGCTGCTGCCGGTGCTGACGTACCTGGTCATGCCACGGCTCAGCCGGCTGTTCCGGCTGTGGCTGTACCGGCCGCCGGACGAGTGACCCACGCGCCGGACCGGGGCGCCGGCCACCAGGTCCTGGGCCTTCCGTTTTCGGGTGAAACCGGAACCGGAAAGACCACGATCGGAACGCCTTCGATGTGCGATGCTCGACCCGTGACGAGCGAGCCCGCACCGGGTGCGGAATCCCGCGCCGCGCCGGACACCATTGCGCTGGCCAAGGTTGTCGCCAGACAGCGCGCCGAGATGGACCGGCTGCGCGACCTGGCGGCGAAGGCAGCCGTCGTCGAGCAGGCGAAGGGCGTCGTGATGGCGCTGACGAGCTGCTCCCCCGACGCCGCGGAGGAGGAACTCCAGCGGCGCGCAGAGGCGGACAACCGCTCGCTGCTGGAGGAGTGCTGGATCACCCTCGGCACGCTGGTACCGACCACGCTCGGCGCCGCCGAGGAGCAGGCACCCGCCGTCCGCTCCGTGTCCACGACCGTGCCCCCGCGCGGCGCGGCGGACCCCGAGGACGGTCCCGCGGATCTCGGCCCGCTCGGCGGGGAACTCGTCCGCGTCAACACACCGCAGGATCTCGCCCGGTGCCTGCTGGCACATCTCGCGCCGGAGCTGGACGCCGACGCGGTCATGATCTACGCCCGGCTGCCCGCCGGAGAGCTCGAACTGATCGGGCAGGCCGGCGTCGACGACATCCTGGCCGCACAGTGGCGCCACGTGCCGCCGCTGAGCGGAATCGCCCCGCTCGAGGCGCTGCGGACCGGGGAACCGCGCTGGCTCGAGGACGCCGAGGCGGACCGCAAGAAGTACCTGCTGATCGATCCCCCGGGGCTGTGGGGGTCCCGGGCCTGGCTGCCGGTG
Organism: Streptomyces sp. NPDC048419; assembly: GCF_043200415.1. Lineage (NCBI taxonomy): Bacteria > Bacillati > Actinomycetota > Actinomycetes > Kitasatosporales > Streptomycetaceae > Streptomyces > Streptomyces sp. NPDC048419. The sequence goes on from NZ_JBICXT010000029.1 coordinate 66,304, forward strand.
CCCACCGGAGACGGGCCCGCCGTGTGCATCGGGGTCCTGCGCTCGCGTGTCGAGCCGTTCTCCGGGCGCGCCCGGGAGCATCTTCAGGCGGTGGCCCGGCTCTGCGCCGGCCGGCTGCTCGCGATCGGCATCCGCCCCCAGGACACCGCCGACGCCTCCGCGGGCGCCGTGCAGGCCGTGTTCGACGCGCTGCCCGAGGCGGCGATGCTGCTCGCGCCGGTGCGGGCCGCGGCGGGCGGCATCGAGGACTACCGCATCGACGCGGCGACCGCACAGGCCGTCGACGTGACCGGGCGGGCCGGACGGGACCTGATCGGCCGGCGGTTCCGCGAGTGCTGCCCGGCGCTCGCGGACGAGCCCATGTGGCAGGGCCTGAAGGACGCGCTGGCCACCGGAACGCCGTACGAGAGCGAGCCGTTCGGTCTTCAGGAGATGGTGGACGGCGTCACGGAACTGTTCAGCTACACGGTGCGGGCCGCGCGACTGGGCGAGGGCCTCGTCGTCACCTGGGTCCGGCACGGCTCGTCCGACCGGCAGGAGCAACGCCTGGCGGATCTCCAGCGGCTGGGCGGTCTCGGCTGGGCGAGCTGGAACCTGATCACACGCGAGGTCACCTGGTCGTCCCAGGTGTTCGCCCTCTTCGACCGCGACCCGGCGGACGGTCCCGTCGCACTGACCGAACTGCCCGTTCTCGCCCTGCCCGAGGACGTACCCGCGCTGACCCGCGCCATCGGTGAACTGCTGGCGGAGGGGCGGACGTTCGACGTCCCCTTCCGGGTCAGGACGGCGGACGGGCTGCGGCATCTGCGGGCCGTGGCCGAGGCCGTGCCGGACTCCGCCGGGACGACGGTCGAGGTGCACGGCGTCGTCCAGGACCTCACCGCGCAGCGCAGCGCGGAACTCGCCCTCGTGGAGAGCGAACGGGCCATACTCACCCAGCACGACGTGCTGCGCGCCGAGCGGACCCTGGCCGGCCGGCTCCAGCACGCGCTGCTCCCCCTGCCCACCAGGCCGGTGCGGCTGGCGGGGCTGCGCGTCGACGTCGCCTATCTGCCCGCGCAGTCGGGCGTCCACGTCGGCGGCGACTGGTTCAGCGCCATAGAACTGCCGGACGGGGACGCCCTGTTCATGGTCGGTGACGTCGCCGGACACGGCATCGACGCGGTCGCCACGATGGCCCAGCTCCGGTTCACGGCCAAGGGCATGGTCATCACCGGGTCCTCACTGACGGGCGCGCTCACCCGGCTCAACACGCTGCTGCTGCACTCCCGCGACTCGCACGGCACCGCGACCCTGGTCCTCGCCCGCTACAACCCGACCGAGGGCCGCCTGGTCTGGGCCCAGGCCGGGCATCCGCCGCCCCTGCTGCTGCGTGACGGCCAGGTGCGCTATCTGGACCGCCCCCGCGGCATGCTGCTCGGGGCGAGCCCGGCGCCCGGCTACGAGGAGGCGGTGTGCCGTCTCGCACCGGGCGACCGTGTCCTCTTCTACACGGACGGCCTGGTCGAGCGGCCCGGGGAGGGCATCGACCGGGGCCTGAAGCGCCTCGCCGACGCTGTACTGAGCCACACCGACGAGCCCGCCTCGCTGTCCCTGGGACCGCTGCTCTCCTCGATGCTGGAGGGCGAACGGCGGGACGACGTCTGCGTGCTGGACCTCAGGGCCCCGGCGGAGTCGGACTAGCCGGACCGAGCCTCGGGGCCAGGCCTCGTACTCCGGGCGCCTCAGCCGGTGCCGTACGACGTCCGTGACTCCAGTGAGCGCCGGGTGTCGTCGCCGTAGACGCCGGTCTCGTCGCCGCTGATGCCGTACCAGAGCTGGAAACGGGCCACCGCGGCCTTGAGGGTGGCGTCGTAGCTGCCGCTCGTGGAGCCGTCGGGGTAGATGTCCGGTACGCGCAGCAGGCGTTGCTGGAGGTCAGTCACCTCGGGACCGCTGTCGCCCTCACGCAGGGTGCCGGGACCGTCGGGGTCCGAGGCGTCGGTGGCGGCGGCCGCGGTCGGCTCGGCGGACGCCGTGGGGCGGGGCGTCTGCGCGGCGGCGTGGTCGCCGCGGCCGGGCAGCAGAAGAGCACAGCCGAAGCCGACCAGCGCGGCCGCGGAGACGGCGACGGCGATCGCGGCACGGCGCTGTCCGGGGCCGAATCCCCAGCGGTGTCCGGATCCCCGGCGTCCGCCGCCGCGCGATGCCTTGTCGTCGTCGGCGCCCACGCGCGGGAGTTCCTGCGTCTCGCCCTCGTCCCAGGACCGCGGGTTGGGCACGGCCACGGACTCGAGGTCCTCACGGCCCTGCTCCATCTCCTTGAACAGTTCGGCGAGGGAGTCGGTGCGCCGCGGGCGCAGGACACGGATGGGTTCCAGGGGCGGGCGGTCGTGCGGCGACCCGGAACCGGGCGGTGTGGGCACAGTGCTCTCCTTCCGCCCCCTGGCAGAGGCCTCCGCGATCCCCGACGAGTGATACGCGGCCGCCGCCCCGGAAGTTCAGCACCCGGCGCCGGACGCCCTCGCCGCGTGGACGGCGAGAGCACTGAGTTCCCCGACACCACTGCACCGAGTGCCATGAGTGCCGTACCGATGCTACGTTCCGTTCATGACTACGGAGGCGGCGGCCGGGAAGCCACCGATGCGGGACGCGCTGGTCGCTGCGGCGTTCCGGCTCTTCCTGGAGCGGGGCTACGAGCAGACGACGGTCGACGACATCGTGGCGCTCGCCGGCGTCGGACGGCGGTCGTTCTTCCGCTACTTCCCTTCCAAGGAAGACGTCGTCTTCCCCGACCACGAGCGGTGTCTGGCCGACATGACGGCGTTCCTAGCCGCGAGCGAGGCGGACGACGAGCCCGTGCGGCGGGTCTGCGACGCGGCCCGGCTCGTGCTGCGGATGTACGCCGAGAACCCGGCGTTCTCCGTGCAGCGCTACCGCCTCACCAAGAAGGTTCCGGGCCTCAGGGCGTACGAGCTGTCGGTGGTGTGGCGCTACGAGCGCGCGCTCGCGGAGTACCTGCGCGCCCGGTTCGCCGGCCGGCGCGACGGCATCCTGCAGGCCGACGTGATCGCGGCCGCCGTGGTGGCCGCGCACAACAACGCGCTGCGCTCCTGGCTGCGTTCGGACGGCGGGGACGACTCCGAAGCCGCGGTGGACCACGCCCTCGGCTACGTGCAGTCCGCCTTCGGCACATCTCCCGTGCCCCGGGTGAGCACCGGGCCGGAGGACGTGGTGATCGTCGTCGCCCGGCGCGACGCACCCCTGTGGCGGGTCGTGCAGGAGATCGAGTCCGAGCTCGGACGAAATTGAGGGTACGCAGTGCCTTTACGTGTGGCACTGAGTGCCATACATTGGTCGCGTGCACGGTGGCACGGTCAACCGGGCACGTCCGTGCACGGTTCATCCGCGCACGTTGGATTCCGGCCGAGGCGCAGGGAGTTGACCAGCGTGTACAGCTACACAGGAAACGTGGCCAGTCAGGCAGCGGGCTCCGCGGCGGGCCTGCTCGATCCCGCGACTCGCGACGCGGACACACTCCTCTTCCAGCGCTGCACCTGGTGCGGCACCTCCATGTACCACCGGCTGCTGTGTCCGGTCTGCCAGGGCGGCGACCTGCGGAACGAGCGCAGCGAGGGCACGGGCACGGTCCGCCACGCGACGGTCGTGCACCGCAACACCCCCGCCGCGCGCAACGTGTCGCTCGTCGAGATGGCCGAGGGCTTCGTCGTGCGCGGCCGGGTCATGGGCCCGCTGATCGGCATCCACAGCGGTGACCGGGTCCGGCTGTCGACCGCCGAGGACCCGGTCCGCGGCGAGCCCGTCTTCCAACTGGTCGACGAGCCCTACCGCGCCTGGACCTGACCGGCTCGCCCCTCCCGCAGTCCGGGTATCAGCTCCCGCACGGCGACCGGCCGCCCCGTCTCGAAGCAGCGGTTGGCGGCCACGCCCACGACGAGCGCGAGGGCGCCGTCGCGTTCGGTCGCCGTCCGATGCGACGCCGTGTCCGGCGCCGCCGGGCGTCCGGCCGCCACGGGTCCGAACAGCGCGTCGAGCATGCGCGGGTCTCCCCCGCCGTGCGCCTCGTGACCGGTCTCCGGCGGGACGTCGACCGGAGGCCGCCGAAGCGGGCGCAGCGTGAGCCGCGCGCCGCCGGCGTGTTCCGCGGCCGTGTCTCCGTGCAGGGCACCGCTGTGTGAGGCGACCGGGTCCCGCTGCGGCGTCCAGCGGCTCTCCTCGACCTCCAGCTCCAGACGGCCGCCGCTGCCGTTGAACATCACCCGGTAGCCCTCCCACGGGGAGTAGGCGGTCAGGTGGTACGTCATCGTGGCGCCGCGTGCGTAGCGGACCAGGACCGCCATGTCGTCCTCGATGGTGACCGGGCCGCCGAAGACGTTGCGGTCGCGGACGTAGCCGTCGTCCTGCTCGGCGTCCGGATACAGCGCCCGCAGGGTGTCGTTGCCCGCCAGGTCCAGCGCGAACGGGTCGTCCGCTGCCCGGGGCGGCGCCGTGGGCCCGGTCGTAGTCCCGGCGCAGTCCGTGGCGTGAGCCCGCCTCGGGGCCGTAGAAGCCGAGGCGTCCGTAGCCGAAGACGTCCTGCGGCTCGTCCGCGAGCCACCAGTTGACCAGGTCGAAGTGGTGGCTCGACTTGTGCACCATCAGGCCGCCGCTGTGCTGCTTGTCGCGGTGCCGGCAGCGGAAGTAGTCGGCGCCGTGGCGGGTGTCGAGGAGCCATTCGAAGTGGACGGAGAGGATGTCGCCGATCGCGCCGTCGGCGAGCAGGGCGCGCACCTTGCTCCAGGCCGGCTGTCGCGTCGTCACCGAGAAGCCGATGATCGTCGACGCGGAGCGCTGCACCCGCATCCTCGACGCGGTGAATCAGACCGGCAACTCCCTCACCGTCGCCTTCAACTACCGCTTCAACCCGGTGCACGAGAGGTTCGGGTCGCACAGGGAGACCACACGGTGGCCGGGCGCGCCGCGAGGCCGCGGGTGAACGTCTGGGCGCGGTGGCCGGTGCCTACGACGGCCGCGCGCAACGGAGTTCGGCTCATGGCAGGCTCCTGTCCCCGGGTCCGGCGCCCATGCGTCCCGCCGCCGGTTGGCCTGATCGCACCACCCGGCACCTGGCGAATCCCTGGTCACAGGCAACCCACAGGCTCGCCCCGCCGTCCTCCGGGACACGAGTGGCCCCGCCGACCACGGGGTGCCCGTGTTTCCCGACTTGAGGAGGGCGACGTTGTTCCGTGCCCGGCGAATATGGGTCACCGCTGCGGCGGTACTCGCGGTGGCGGGGGGATCGCCAGGGCTGGCACAGGCGGCACCGCCGCCGCACGCCAGACCGTCAACCACGGCCCAGGACAAGGACGGTGGCCTGCCTCCCGGCTGGCGGATCACGGGTGAGGGGGCCGGGCGGCAGCTGGTCTGGCGCTCCACGGCCCGGGTGCCGATGACCGACGCACGCGTCGAGTTCTACGCCAAGGACCGGATGCTGGGCGTTCCGCGCCCCGGCAAGGACGGCCGTACGTTCCGCCTCGACCTCCATCGGGCCGGAGTGGCGAGCGGCCTGACGGACCTTCATGTACGGGCCGGCGGCCGCGAGTTGGACGCCACCGGCCGTACCGAGACCCCGGGCGGGCGGCGCTCCGCGGCGGTTGCGCCGCCCGCCCGGCTCCCCGCGAACTCCGTCGACCCGGGCAGGCCGGGCTCGTACCGCACCACCTCCGGTGAGTACGACCTGGCCCCGGTTCGGCTGCCCGGATTCCCCGAGCCGGTCGAGATGAAGGCCGTGGTGGTCGCCCCCGAGGGCGCGACCGGCCACCGCCCGCTCGCCCTGTTCCTGCACGGCCGCCACTCCACGTGCTACTCCGGCCAGGACGTGACCGGCGACTGGCCCTGCCCGCAGGGCACGAAGCCGATCCCGAGCTACCGCGGCTATCTGCGCGACCAGCAACTCCTGGCATCTCAGGGCTATATGACAGTGTCGATCTCCGCCAACGGCATCAACGCCCAGGACGACCGGGCCGAGGACGGCGGCGCCCAGGCCCGCTCCTCGCTGGTGCGGCAGCACCTGGCGCACTGGGCGGACTGGGCCGCCCATCCCGCATCGGCCCCCGCGGTCGTACGCAACGCGCCGCCGGCCGACCTCTCGCGCGTGCTGCTCGTGGGCCACTCGCGCGGCGGCGAGGGCGTGAACCGCGCGGCCATGGACAGCCTCTATCCGCCGCCCGCCGCGCAGGACGGCTACCACGGCCGCGTGCGCTGGCACATCCGCGGCACCCTCCTCATCGGACCGACGATCTTCGGCCAGAACCCGGTCGCGGACGTGCCCTCGGCCACGATCCTGCCGGGCTGCGACGGCGACGTCTCCGACCTCCAGGGTGAGGTGTACGTCGACGGCACGCGCGCCGTCAGCCGCGGCACCGCACTGCACAGCGCGGTGTACGTGGTGGGCGCCGACCACAACTTCTTCAACACCGAGTGGACGCCCGGGCAGGCGCAGGCGCCCGCCGACGACGACTTCTACAACGACACCGACCAGCGGGACCCGGTGTGCTCGCCGGGCACCGCGACACGGCTGACCGCCGACCAGCAGCACAAGGCGGGCAGCACCTACATCGCCGCGGCGGCACGGCTGTTCGTCGCCGGGGACGACCGTGTGCGGCCGCTGCTCGACGGGTCCGGCCGGCGGGCGCCCTCGGCCGATCCAGCGCGGGTGCTCACGCACGCGGTCGGCGCGAACCGCACCGGCGCCTTCCTGCCGGACGGCAAGGTCACCGTGACCGGCGGACGGCTGTGCTCGGCGGTGGATCCGGACAACGGCGTGGCCTGCCTCGGCTCCGGCACCAAGGGTGGCTCGCCGCACTTCGCGCAGTGGGAGACGGACCGCGAGGTCGGCCGCCGGGCGGTCGCGCTGCGCTGGTCGGCGCCCGGTTCCGCGGTACAGGTGCGTCCCGGGACACCGGTGTCGCTCGGTGGCGCCAAGTACGTCTCGCTGCGCGTGATCGTGCCGCCCAACTCGACCGGCACCAAGCTGGACGTGTCCCTCACCGACGCCGGCGGCAAGCGGGCCGCACTCGGCCGCGTCGCCGTCGACGGCCTGCCCGGCACGGAACGGACCACCTCCTACTGGGCGCGCGAGGCGCGCGTCCCGCTGTCGGCGGCGACCCGGGCCGGACTCGACCTGGGGCACGTCAAGTCCCTTGAGCTGACGCCGCGTTCGCGCTCCGGCAAGGCCTGGCTGATGGATGCCTGGGGCTGGCGTCCCGGCACTCCCGCGGTCCGTGCGGCGGCGCTGCCGCGGGTCGACCTCGGCCGTACGACCGTCAAGGAGGGCGACTCCGGCGTCCGCACCTACCGCGTGCCGGTCCAGGTGTCCGGGCAGGGCAGTGGCCGGGTCCGCGTCTACGTCGTCGACCCGGACACCGGCAAGGCGAAGCAGCACCTGGTGACGGTGCACCCGGGCGGCCACGACATCGACGTGTCGGTGCGGGTGACGGGCAACACGCGCTACTCCTACGACGTCGACGACACAGTGCTCGTGAAGGCCGTGCACGGCGCCGTCGTGGGCTCGTACCGCGGCGGGGTGACGGTGCTCAACGACGACCCCATGCCCAAGGTGAGCGTGACGCCGGTGGCGGACCGGGTGACCGAAGGAAAGCCGCTGAAGTGGAAGGTGGTGCTGTCCCGGGCCGCCGACGTGGACCTCGGCGAGATGTTCGTCGTCGTCCCGGTCACCGGTCCGGAGCTGTCCACCAAGGACGTCGACCCGGCCTGGCTCGCCGACACCACGGGTGAGTCGCCGGACCCGGAGCGCCCTCTGTCGTCGATCAAGTACCTGTACCTGACGACGAACGTGCCCAAGGGAGCGCTGAGTGCCGAGGTGAGCCTGCCGACGGCCGGGGACCGGGTGGCGGAGCCCGCCGAGTCGGTGCGCTTCCAGGCGACCGACGAGAACGGCGACCCGCAGCCCGGCGGGGCGGTGCTGAGCGGCACGGTGCTCGACGCCTCGTAGATCAGCGCCCGCCGTGGTGAATGGCCGTGCCGGTCCTCCGACTTCGGGGAGGACCGGCACGGCCGTAGGTGTCTCAGGGCGCGAGCGTGACGCGGATGCCGACGGTGCCCTTCAGCCCCCGGCGCAGCCGGCTGCCGAGCAGGGTGAGGCGGCCCGCGATCCCGTACTTGCGGACGATGAGTCGGCGGTAGCGGGCGACGGTCTCCTCGTCGCCGATCTCGGCCACGGCGGGGAGCTGGTTGCCGGAGGGATGGCCGCGCAGGTCGCACGGGCCGATCAGAATGTCCTTGCGGGCCCGGATCCGCTTCACCTTCCACGAGTCGGCGACCGTCCACACGCCGAGCGTGTCGCCGTCGCGCACCACCCACACCGGGGTGGCGACCGAGGTGCCGTTCTTGCGGTAGCTGGTGATCAGCACGTACTTCTCGGCGCCGAGCCGCTCCAGCGACATGTGGTCCATGACAAAAGTCTAGGCACCCGCCGGTGCTTCGAGGAGTTCGCGGTACCGGCGGGCGAAGAGATACGCGTCCCCCGGCCAGCGCGCCGACAGGTAGTGGCCGTCCCGGACGACGAAGGCGTGGGTGTCGTCGCCCGCCGTGCCGCGCCGGGTCAGCTCCCGGGGGCCGCGCTCGAACTGGACGGCCGGGTCGCCGACGGCGGCGCGCACCTCGTCCTCCACGTAAGCCGGGTAGGTGCGGTAGTAGCGGCCCAGGCGCCAGGCGGTGGTCAGGTAGGCGGTGCGTTCCATGTACTTCGGCAGGCAGGTCGTCCTGCGGCCGGCGAGGACGCTGCGTCCGGTGCCGGGGTCCTCGGTCCGGGCCAGGACCAGCACGCCGTGGCAGATCGCGCCGACCGGGCGGCCGAGTGCCCAGAACCGGGCGACCTGCTCCCGCAGCTCCGCCGAGCCGAGGTACTGCCGCATGCCGGGCGCGTGTCCGCCCGGCAGGAGGAGTCCGTCGTACGCCGTCACGTCCACGTCGGCCCAGCCGACCGTGGCACCGAACTCCCGCGCCGCGGTGAGCTGTTCGTAGAACCGCTTGGGCTCGTCCGCCGCGCCGAGCTGCCCGAACAGGACGCCGGTCAGCAGGCGCGGGTCCGCCGCGGGCCGGGTGCCGGCGTGTTCGGTGGCGAGGACGACCTCGTGCCCTGCGTCCGTGAGCAGGCGCCAGGGCACGGCGACCTCGGTGACGTCGAAGTCGTGGTCGGGGACCGGCATCAGTACGCGCATGGGGCCATCATGCAGGGCCGTCGTGTGTCCATGACACCCGCACCCGGGCCTGTGTTCAGGCGAGCGCGGCCGCCATACGCCGTACGGCCTCGGTGATCACCTCGGGCGAGGTCGCCAGATTCAGGCGTACGTACCCCGCCCCGCCGGTGCCGAAGGGGAGGCCCGGGCTCAGCGCCACCCTCCCCCGCTCGAGGAACACTTCGGCCGGATCGTCACCGAGGCCGAGCGCACGGCAGTCGAGCCAGGCCAGATAGGTGGCCTCGCCGGGGCGGTGGGCGATGGCGGGGATGTGCTCGGCGAGCAGATCGGCCAGCAGCCGGCGGTTGTCGTCGAGGCCGCCGAGCACCGCGTCCAGCCAGGCGATGCCGTCGGTCAGGGCGGCCGTGTGGGCGATGACACCGATATGGCTCGGGCCGTGGCCGACCTCCTCGGGCAGCCGGGCCAGGTCGGCGGCGGCAGCCGGCCCGGCGATCGCGAGCGCCGCCTTCAGGCCCGCCAGGTTCCAGCCCTTCGACGCGGACATGAGGGACAGGCCGTTCTCCGCGCCCGGGACGCTCAGATACGGCACGAAGTCCGTGCCCGCCGCGGTCACCGGGGCGTGGATCTCGTCCACGACGACGCGGACGCCGTACCGGCCGGCGAGGGCGGTCACGGCGGACAGCTCCTCGGCCGTGTGTACGGTCCCGGTCGGGTTGTGCGGGCTGCACAACAGGTAGGCGGCACGGCGTCCGCCGGCCACGGCCTGCCGGAAGGTCTCCTCGAGCACGCCGAGGCCGATGCGCAGGTCCGCCCCGAGCGGCGCCTCAAGCACCAGCCGGTCCAGGTGCCCGACGAACTGGTAGAACGGCGGGTACACGGGCGAGTTGACGATCACCGGATCCCCGGGCCCGGTGACCAGCCTGAGCATCTCGACGACGCCGAGCATCACGTCGGGCACGATCGCGGTGCGCTCCACGGCGAGCCCGTCCCACCCCCACCGCTTCTCCGCGAACCCGGCGAGCGCCTCGGCGTAGGCGGTGCCCGCCGGGTAGCCGGTGTCCCCGAGCGCGAGCGCCTCGGTGACCGCGCGGACGACGGGTTCGGCGAGCGGCACGTCCATCTCGGCCACCCACAGGGGCAGCACGTCGGGCGGATGGGTGCGCCATTTCATGCTCGTACGACGGCGGAGCCGGTCGAGGGAGAGGACGCGCAGCGGATTCGGTTCACCGGACGTGTCGTGCGGGATCCTGTTCATGGGCTCAAGATAGGGGCCACGCCCTCGGCAAACCGCAACTGCGATGGTTGGATTGCCGGTTGATGCCACCCCCCAAAAGGCACTCCAGGAGCGGACCCCTTGACGGAGAATCCGGCATGCACCGAGGACCACGCCGCGGCGCTGCGCAGACGTATCGACACGCTGCGCCCGCACACGGCCCGGATCTGGAACTACTGGCTGGGCGGCAGCGACTACTACGAGGTCGACCGGGTGGCCGGTGACCACATCCGCGAGCTCCATCCGGCGATCGACGCGTACGCCCGCGCCGACCGCCTCTTCCTGGGACGGGCCGTACGCCATCTCGTGGCCGAGGCCGGGATCCGCCAGTTCCTCGACATCGGCACGGGCCTGCCCACCGCCGACAACACGCACGAGGTCGCCCAGCGTCTCGCTCCGGACGCGCGGATCGTCTACGTCGACAACGACCCGCTGGTGCTGGCGCACGCCCGCGCCCTGCTCACCAGCTCGCCCGAGGGCCGCACGGACCATCTGGACGAGGACCTGCGCAACGTCGACGCGATCCTGGAACGGGCCGCCGACACGCTGGACCTCTCCCGGCCGGTCGCGCTGATGCTGCTCGGGGTGGTCATCTTCCTGCGCGACGACGAGGACCCGTACGGGACGGTGCGCCGCCTCATGGACGCGCTGCCGCCCGGCAGCCATCTCGTGCTGTCCCACACCATCACGAGCCCCGCGCTGCCGGAGGTGGACGCGGCCGTCCGGTACTGGAACGAGCGCGGCATACCGGGGCTGATCCAGCGCACCCCGCAGGCCGTGGCCCGGTTCTTCGACGGCCTGGACCTTCTGGAACCGGGCGTTCTCTCGTGCTCGCGCTGGCGGCCCGAGCATCCCGGCGGGGACGAGCCGCAGGAAGTAGCCATGTACGGCGGGGTCGGCCGCAAGCGCTGAGAAGGTCGCCCGCGCGCTGAACGGGACGGTCCCCGGCCCCGTATGGAGGGAGGGTTCTCAACGACCGGAGGGCCCCGCGGTGTTGACGCCGCGCGTACGGGTTCGGGAGCCATGCATGAGGCACGCACGACGACGGATCGTCCGGCGAGCGACGCGGCTGGCGGCCGTCGGCGGCCTCCTCCTCGGGGGAGCGATGGTGACGCAGGCCGCCATGGCGAGCGAGACTCCCGGCACCTCCGCCCTCCCGCTCAGCGCCTCCAGCACGTCGCAGAACCCCGGTGCGGCGCTCGTGTCCGAACTCGGCACCGCCCGCACGGCCGGAACCTGGATCGGCACGGACGGCCGTCCGGTGGTAGCGGTGACCGACAAGGAGGCGGCGGCCCAGGTGGAGAGTGCGGGCGCCCGGGCCAGGATGGTGCAGCACAGCATGAACGACCTCAAGGCGGCGGCGTCGACGCTGCGTGCGGCGCCCCGGGTCGCCGGCACGGCCTGGGTCATGGACTACCGCACCAACCAGGTGGTGGTGCAGGGCGACAGCACCGTCTCGTCCTCCGACTGGTCGAGCATGACCAAGGTCGCGTCCGGCATCGGCTCGGCCGTCCGCACGGAGCGCGCACAGGGCGAGTTCACGACCCGGCTCAACGGCGCGCAGCCGATCCTGTCGACCGGCGGGCGCTGCTCGGCCGGCTTCAACGTGACCGACGGCAAGAGCGACTTCATCCTCACCGCCGGGCACTGCGGGCCGGCCGGGTCCATCTGGTTCGCGGACAACCAGGGCAACCAGCAGCTCGGAAGGACGGTGCGGCAGGACTTCCCCGGCAGTGACTTCTCGCTTGTCCAGTACGCGAGCGGCAAGGCGGGCGCCGGCGCCGACATCGTGGCCATCGGCAAGGGCAACGGCGTGCGCATCACGGGTGTCGGCGATCCGGCCGTGGGGCAGCGGGTGTTCCGCAGCGGCAGCACCAGCGGGCTGCACGACGGCGAGGTCAAGGGGCTGGACGCCACGGTCAACTATCCGGAGGGCACCGTCACCGGCCTGATCGAGACGAACGTGTGCGCCGAGCCCGGGGACAGCGGGGGCCCGCTGTTCTCCGACGGCGTCGCGCTGGGCGTGACCTCGGGCGGCAGCGGCGACTGCACCTCGGGCGGGACGACCTTCTTCCAGCCGGTGACCAAGGCGATGCAGGCGCTCGATGTCCGGATGATCGTGTCGAAGCAGGCCGCGGGTCAGAGCACGGCGGCGCCGTCCTCCTCGGCCACGCACAGCGCGATCGCACCCGGCGCGGCGTCTCCCGGCTCCTCGGGTCCCGTCTCGGGCCTCGCGGACGACGGCGAGACGCTGCTGGCCCGGCTCGCGAATCCGAGCAACGTCGGACCCGGGATGCTGGTCATCGGAGGCAGCCTGCTGGCGCTCGTCGCCACTCGCTACATCCGCGCCGAGCAGGACCGCAAGGCGTACCGGCGCCACTACTCGGCGACCTGGAGCTGACGGTTCAGCCGAGGGTCAGCAGCACCGTGGCCACCGCGGCGCCCAGCAGCCCGGCCGTCTGCCGGACGGAGACCCGCTCGTGCAGCAGGGCCAGACCGAGGATGACGGGAAGCGCGGGATAGAGAGAGGCGAGGACCACGGCGACGGCGAGCAACTGCCGCTGGGCGGCGAGCAGATAGAGGATCAGGGCGAGGGCGGCCCCGGCCCCGACGAGGAGCGACTGGACGGTGGGACGGAGCGGCAGGCGCGGCGGCCCGTGCCGCACCACGGCCGGCAGCAGCAGGAGTACGGCTGCGACGCGGCCCGCGGCCACCGGCCACAGCCCGGCGGACGGGGCCGTGAGGCCGAGAGCCACGTACTGCACGGCGACGCCCGCACTGGCGACCAGACCATCACGCACGACTCCGCCCGGACGAGAGAGCAGACCATGCTGCACATCTCCGCCCGCACCCCTGCGGCCCGCTCCCCCGCCGGCCACGAGCCAGAGCGCCGGCACCGTGACGACGATGCCGACCCAGGCCAGGGCGCCGGGGCGGTCACCGAGGGCGAGGACCCCGCACACGACGGACAGGGCGACGCCGGTCACCGCGCTGACCGGCACGACCACGCTCATCGCTCCGCGGCTGAGACCGCGGTTCAGGAAGCGCATGGCGATACAGCTGCCGGCGCCGGACAGGGCGCCCCACAGCAGGTCGGTGAGGTGGACGGAGGAGGCGGATACGAGGAGGGCGGCGACGCAGGCGAGCATGAGCCCGCCGAGCTGGCCGAGGAAGGTGACAGCCGTGTAGGAGGCGCGGCGGGACAGGATCCCGCCGGCGAAGTCGACGATGCCGTAGCAGACGGCGGAGGCCAGTGCGAGGAGGGGACCCATCGTGCGGCGGGTTCCCCGGGCCGGGGCTCCGAAGCGCCGCGGGGCTCAGTGCCTGTCAGGCAGCCCGCGACCGGGACGGGGCCGCTGCGGCCCACTCCAGGACGAGGCGCTGGTACTCCTCGCGCTGCTCGCCGCTCAGTGTCCCGCCCGACCGGCGCCACAGGGCCCGGATCTCCTCGTTGACCTCGTCTGCCGAACGAACGGAGGCGGGTTCAACGGTGGTGGACATGATGTGAAGCATACGGGCCGTGGCGTGAAGGCGCTGTGAGTAAGTTCGCACGAACCGGACATTAGGGACCGTGTTGCTGGTCACGTCCATCTGCCAAGGCGGGCCGCCGAGTTCACACCTCCGCGACCCCCAGGACCAGCACCTGGATGGCCAGGACGGCGGCGCCGCGGGCCCAGTCGTGGAAGTCGGACACCTTGGTCTCCAGGGGCACCGGCGCGGCCAGCGGATGCCGCTGGGCGGCGATCGCGTCGTGCACTGTGTCTCCGGCCACATCCATCAGGCCCACGCCTTCGCCGGCGAGCAGGATCTTCTGCGGCATCGCGAAGTTGGCGATCTGGGCGACGAGGGTGCCGAGGGCACGCGCCGCCTCGCCGACGACCCGGGCGTGCATGGGCTCACCGGCGGAGGCGAGGCCGAGGATCTCCTCGTACGTCCAGTCCCGGCCGGTGGCGGCGCGGATCTGGTAGCGGATGCTGGAGATGGTCAGCAGCGAGACGGCGCTGCCGCGTTCGCCGTCGGGGGTGAGCGGGCCGTTGGGGTCGATGATCCAGTGGCGGCCGAAACCGCGGTCCTCCTCGGCGCAGGGGACGCGCCTGCCGCCCAGGACCAGTCCGTAGCCGATGCCGGCGCCGATGGTCAGGACGATGAAGCGGTCCAGGCCCCGGCCGGCCCCGAACCAGGTCTCGGCCTCGACGAGGGCGGCGACGTCGTTCTCGACCACGACCGGCAGTCCGGTGCGCTCCTCGACGAGCTCGGCGAGCGGTACGTCCCGCCAGCGCAGGAACGGCGACTCCCCCACCACGGAGCGGTCCTCGACCAGGCCGCCGACGCCGATGCCGATGCCGGCGAGGCACGGGTGGGCGCCGGCGAGCTCGGCCGTCATCTCCGCGAGCACGTCGGCGACTTCGGCCGGGTCATGGGTGTCGAGCGGGCGGTCGTAGCGGGCGACGATGTCGCTGCGGAGCGTGGTGACGACGCCGTAGACCATGTCCTCGGTGATCTTGAAGCCGATGAAGGAGCGGGACTCGGCGACGACGTCGAGCGGCTGCGAGGGACGCCCCTGGCGCACCTCCGCCGGGGTGCCGGCCTCGGTGACCTCTATCAGCAGTCCCGACTCGATCAGCGGCTTGGTCAGCCGGGTGAGGCTGCCCGCGGACAGGTCGAGCCGCCGGGCCAGTTCGGTGCGTGACAGCGGGCCGTTGACGAGCACCTCGATCGCCACCGAGCGCTCACCGGGACTCAGGGGCAGCCAGCTGGCGGCAACTGTGGTCATGACGGTCAGACTCCCACATGCTTTTTTTCGCCGTGAAAACAACCAGCTCAGGATAGCCCGCACCATGGGCCTGAAAAAAGATCCTCGCAGGCCACTTGACGCTTGGATTCTTTCACGCCGAAAGTAAGTGGCCGAGGACGAGCCGCCGCAGACGAGGAGTCTCCCGATGACCATCGCCTCCAGCAGCCCCCCTTCGCGCCTGCCGCTGCGCGGCGCCGAGGGAGCGGGCACCAGGCCCAGGACGGGACGGGCCAGGGCCCGTGCGAGCGGCGGCGACGGACGGCTGGCCGCGGTGTTCATCGCCCCTGCCCTGCTGGGCTTCCTGGTGTTCCTGCTCTGGCCCACCCTGCGGGGCATCTACCTGAGCTTCACCCGCTTCAACCTGCTCACCCCTGCCGAGTGGGTGGGCCTGGACAACTACGTGCGGATGGTCCACGACCCCATCTTCTGGGAGTCGTTGAAGGTCACCGTCGAGTACGTGATGATCAACATCGGGGTGCAGACCGTCTCGGCGCTCGCCATCGCCGTCCTGCTCCAGCGGCTGACGCAGTCGTCGGTGCTGCGCGGGATCGTGCTCACGCCGTATCTGATGTCCAACGTCGTCGCCGGCGTCGTCTGGCTGTGGATCCTGGACACCCAGCTCGGCATCGGCAACCAGATCATCGGGGCGCTCGGCTTCGACCACATCCCGTTCCTCGCCGACGAGAACTGGGCGATTCCCACGATCGCCCTGATCAACGTCTGGCGGCACGTCGGCTACACCGCGCTGCTGCTGTTCGCCGGGCTCATGGCCATCCCGAACGACATGTACGAGGCGGCCCGGGTGGACGGCGCCGGCGAGTGGCGGATGTTCTGCCGGATCACGCTGCCGCTGCTGCGGCCGGTGCTGGCGGTCGTGCTGATCATGACGGTGATCGGTTCGTTCCAGGTCTTCGACACCGTCGCCGTGACGACCATGGGCGGCCCGGCGAACGCCACCAACGTGCTCCAGTACTACATCTACGGCGCCGCCTTCGGCCGCTTCCAGTTCGGCTACGCCTCGGCCATGTCCGTGGCCCTGCTCGTCGTGCTGAGCGCGATCACGTTCCTGCAGTACCGGCTCACCCGGGCCGGCCAGAGCGACCTCGGCTGACGGAAGGGAGTGACCGACATGGCTGCCGTGGCAACCACGACGACCGTACGAACCACCAGGCGCCGGCCCTCCGCCGGCCGGATAGTCGCATGGGTGGTGATGACCGCGATCGTGCTCATCACCCTGCTGCCGTTCTACTGGATCCTGCGCACCGCGCTGTCCACCAACACCGCGCTCGCCGCCCACCCCGGCGACCCCCTGCCGGTCGGCCTGACGGGCGGCGGCTTCGCACGCGCCCTGGGCCTGCAGTCGACCAAGGACGCGATCGCCCAGGGCGGTTCGGGCGGCGGCCTGAAGTTCTGGCGCTACCTGCTCAACTCGGTGTTCGTCTCGACCCTGATCACCGTCTGCCAGATCTTCTTCTCCGCCATGGCCGCCTACGCCTTCGCACGGCTGAGGTGGCGCGGCCGGGACAAGGTGTTCGGGCTGTTCCTCGCCGGGCTGATGGTGCCCGCGAT
This sequence comes from Streptomyces sp. NPDC048419, assembly GCF_043200415.1. Lineage (NCBI taxonomy): Bacteria > Bacillati > Actinomycetota > Actinomycetes > Kitasatosporales > Streptomycetaceae > Streptomyces > Streptomyces sp. NPDC048419. The sequence goes on from NZ_JBICXT010000029.1 coordinate 83,141, forward strand.
CTTCACCCTGCTGCCGAACTTCGTGCTCATCAAGCAACTCCACCTGGTGGACACGCTGTTGGGCATCGCCCTGCCGACGATGTTCATGACGCCGTTCGCGGTGTTCTTCCTGCGCCAGTTCTTCATGAACGTCCCGCGGGAGGTCGAGGAGGCCGCCCTGCTGGACGGGGCCGGGAAGATCCGGATCTTCTTCCGGGTGATGCTCCCGATGGCGTCCACGCCCATCCTCACGCTCGGCGTGCTGACGTACATCACCTCGTGGAACGACTACTTCTGGCCGCTGATGGTGTCCTACAGCGACAGCTCGCGTGTGCTGACCGTGGCACTGGCCATCTTCCGGGCGCAGACCCCGCAGACGGGCTACGACTGGTCCGGCCTGATGGCCGCGACCCTCGTCGCCGCGCTGCCGATGCTCGTGCTCTTCGGCTGCTTCGCGCGCCGCATCGTCAGCACCATCAGCTTCACCGGGCTCAAGTAAGGGGACAGGTATGCGAGTTCGTATGCGGAGCGCCGTGGCACTGACCGGCGCGCTGGCACTGTCCCTCGTCGCCGGGTGCGCGCAGAACGGCGGCGCCGGAGGGAGCGGGAACACGGTCACGTACTGGCTGTGGGACGCCAACCAGCTGCCCGCCTACCAGGCCTGCGCCAAGGGGTTCGAGAAGGAGAACCCGGGCCTGAAGGTGAGGATCAGCCAGCTGGGCTGGGACGACTACTGGACCAAGCTGACCGCGAGCTTCATCGCGGGCACCCAGCCGGACGTCTTCACCGACCACATCCAGAAGTTCGGCCAGTTCGCCGACCTGAAGGTCCTGGAGCCGCTGGACGACCTGGACGTCAACCCCTCCGGCTACCAGCCGGGGCTGGCCGACAACTGGATCGGGCAGGACGGCCACCGCTACGGCACCCCCAAGGACTGGGACACGGTCGCCCTCTTCTACAACAGGAAGATGGCGCGGTCCGCCGGGCTCACCCCGCAGCAGATCGCCGGCGTGGCGTGGAACCCGAAGGACGGCGGCACCTTCGAGAAGGCCATCGCCCACCTCACGATCGACGTGCACGGCAGGCGCGGCGACGAACCGGGCTTCGACAAGCACCACGTCAAGGTCTACGGCCTCGCGACCGGCGGCGGCGGTGACGGCGACGGACAGACGACGTGGAGCAACTTCGCCGCCTCCGCGGGCTGGAACTACACCGACAAGAAGCGGTGGGGCGACAAGTACCGCTACGACAGCAAGACCTTCCAGTCCGTGATCAAGTGGTACTTCGGCCTCGCGAAGAAGGGCTACCTCGCGCCGCTCACGGACTACAGCGCGGGCGCCAACCCGGCCAACGCGCAGGTGGCCGCGGGCAAGGCGGCGACCGCCTTCGACGGTGCCTGGATGATCTCCACCTACGCCGCGATGAAGGGCGTCAAGGTCGCCACCGCGCCCACGCCGGCCGGGCCGACCGGCAAGCGGGCCACCATGATGAACGGCCTCGCCGACTCCATCACCAAGAAGGCCCACAACAAGCAGGGCGCCAGGAAGTGGGTGCGCTACCTCGCCTCCGACGCCTGCCAGAAGATCGTCGGCCGCTACGGCATCGTCTTCCCCGCCACACCCGACGGGACGAAGGCGGCGGTGGCCGCGTACGGCCGGAAGGGCATCGACGTCTCGGCGTTCACGAAGCCCGTCACCGACCGGAAGGACTTCAGGACCTTCACCTTCCCGATCACCAACTACGCGGCGGACGTCTACGCGTTGATGCACCCGGCCATGCAGGGTATCTACGGCAGTGGCAGCTCCGCCGGCAGCCTCGACCGCACCACCGACCAGATCAACCTGATCCTCTCGCAGTGATCTCCGTACCAGTGAAGGGCACGCCTCACATGACGTTCTCGCTCGGCATCGTCGGCGCCGGCCAGTTCTCCGGCCAGTTCGCCACGCTGTTCCAGGCCCACCCCGGCGTCAGCGACGTCTATGTCACCGACCTGCTGCCCGACCGGGCGGACCAACTCGCCACCGCCCAGGGGCTGGCGGGCACCTTCCCCTCGTACCAGGCGATGCTGGAGTCGGAGGCGGTCGACGCGGTCGCCATCTTCACCCAGCGCTGGACGCACGGACCCCTCGTGCTCCAGGGCCTGAACGCCGGCAAGCACGTGTACTCCGCGGTCCCCATGGCGATCACCACGGAGGAGATCGCCGCCATCATCGACGCGGTCAAGGCGACCGGGCTGACGTACATGATGGGCGAGACCAGCCAGTACAACCCGGCGACCGTGCACGCCCGCAACCAGATCGCCGAGGGTGCATTCGGGCGGATCTTCTACGCCGAGGGCGACTACGTCCACGACATGGATCTGGGGTTCTACGAGGCGTACCGGTACAGCGGCGGCGAGAACTGGAAGCAGACCGCCAGCTATCCCCCGCTGCTCTACCCCACGCACTCGGTGGGCGGTGTGCTCGGCGCCTGGCAGACGTACGCCACGAGCGTGTCGGCGATCGGGGTGGTCGACGAGCGCGGCGACGGCGTCTTCGACAAGGACGTCAGCCAGTTCGGCAACGACTTCTCCAACGCGACCGCGCTGTTCGAGGTGGCGGGCGGCGGGTCGTTCCGCACCAACGAGTTCCGGCGGGTGGGCTACCCCTCGCACATCCGGGAGTCGCGTTTCCGGTTCTTCGGCACGGACGCGAGCATGGAGCAGCTCGCCACCGTGGCGCTGTGGCAGGACAAGAAGGGCGTGCAGGACATCAGCGAACTGCTGGAGCCCAAGCCCACGATGGCTCCTGACGACCCGTCACTTCAGCACGTCGCGCCGGAGCTGCGGGCCGCCTTCACCTCCGGCTCGGCGCCGGTGCACGACCGCGCCCGGCTGCCGCGGGAGTTCGACCACCTGCACAACGGGCACGAGGGCAGCCACCACTTCCTGGTGGACGACTTCGTGACCGCCGTGAACACGCGGTCGCTGCCGTCCGTCAACGCCTGGGTGGCCGCCCGCTACACCCTGCCGGGCATCGTCGCGCACGATTCCGCGCGGCAGGGTGGCGTACGGCTGGAGATCCCGGACTTCGGGGACGCGCCCGCGCAGTGACGCCCGGGGAGCCGGGTGCCTGCGCGGTGTGTCAGGTGCCCGGCTTGCGGCCGTAGACGAAGACGTCGTCGCCGTTCTTCAGCAGCGACCAGTACTTCTTGGCGGTGGCGGGGGTCATGTTGACGCAGCCGTGCGAGCCCGGCGGGTTCCACATGCTGAGGCCCACCGAGTGGAAGGCCTGGCCGCCGTCGAAGAACTGGCTGTAGGGCATCGACACGTTGTAGATGCTCGAGACGTGGTCGATGTCCCGCCAGTAGATCTTCTTCAGGCCGGTGCGGGTCTCGTAGCCGTTACGGCCGGTACGGACCGGGACGGGGCCGTAGACGAGCCGGCTGCCGTCCTGGATCCAGCTGAGCTGGAGCGTCAGGTTCACACAGGCGATGCGGCCCTTGTTCGTCGGGCACTCGTGGTCCCTGTTGGGGTTGTTCCCGACGGCCTTCTGCTTGTTCATGAGGTCCATCACGCCCCAGGTGACGGAGCCCGCGTAGCCGATGTTCGGCGTGATGCCGTGCTTGGTCTGGAAGGCCTTGATGGCCTTGCAGTCGGTGGCCGACTGCCGGCCGTCGACCGGTCGGCCGAGGAACTTCTCCACCTGCTTCTGGTAGGGCCCGGCGCTGGTGGTGCAGCTCGTCGCGGCCTGCGCGGGCGCGGTGCCCAGTGCGAGCGCGAGCGGTGCCATCAGTCCGGTGAGCCCGAGCGCGACGGCGCCCCGTCTGCGTATGTCCCCCATGGCCGGCCTTGCCTTTCATGTCGTTGGCGCGTCTGATCTGCGATCTCTGCCAGCTAGACCGGCGTGCGGCGCGTTCGGTTGCAGCGATCGCCCACGATGCGACGAAACGGTGACATTCGCAGTGCCGCAGGTCACAGAGAGACGGATGGGGCGCTGTGGCTCATCTCTCGCCGCCTTGTCCCGTCGACCGGAGAAAGCCCGTGTTGACGGCCGTGACGCCGCCATCGACCGTGAGCGTGGTGCCGGTGATCCAGGCCGCGTCCCGGGAGGCGAGGAAGGCGACGGCGGCGGCGACGTCCTCGGGCTCGCCGACCCGGCCGAGGGGGTACAGCGCGCGCAGGGTCTCCAGTTCCTCCTCGCGGCCCTCCCAGGCCGAGGTGCGCACCGTGCCCGGCAGCACCAGGTTGACGCGGACACCCCGCGATGCGACATGCCCGGCCATGGTGCGGGTGAGCGAGAGCAGACCGGCCTTGGCCGCGCTGTAGGCGTGGTTGCCGAAGTCCTGAAGGGCGTTGACGGAGCCGATGGTGACGACGGCGCCGCGACCGGAGACGGCCAGGTGCGGGAGGGCGGCCCGGCAGCAGCGGTAGGCACCGGTCAGCGTGATGTCGAGGTCGCGGTCCCAGGCGTCGTCCGCGCCGTCCTCGAAGAGCGGGGTGTCGGGGGTGCAGCTCGCCGCGCAGTTGACCAGGACGTCCAGCGACCCGAAGGTCTCGACGGCGTGCGCGACGGCCGCTTCCACAGCGGCCCGCTCGCCCACGTCGCACGCCAACGCCTCGGCTGCGAGACCCAGTTCACGCAGCGCGCCCGCGGTCTTCCCGACCTCGGCCGGATCGGCGTCGGTCAGCAGCACACGCGCCCCCTCCTCGGCCAGCCGCCGGGAGACGGCTGTGCCGATGCCGCGGGCCGCGCCGGTGACGAGAACTCCGTACCCCTCGAAGCGCTTCGTGTCAGCCATGGGCCGAACCTACCCCCCGCAAGATCTACCCGGCGGATAACGTGCGTCCGTGACCGCGTTTCTTCAGCAACTCCCCGCCCTGACAGGTGTCGTGCGGCGCGCTCGGCTCGTATCTGGCGGTCGTACGCGGGGACCGGGTCCGCGTCCGGCGGGAGCGGGCGGCGCGTTGGGAGGCGCGGCGGTTCGCGGTCTGCACGGACTGGTCGCAGGCGCTGAAGCAGCAGGTCGCGCTGACCTACCGGGTGGCGGCCCACCTCGGCAACGACCCGCACCCGCATCCCCTGGCGGCGCAGGAGGCGGAGCCGCTGCTGGCCGAGGTCCAGACGGCCCGCGAGCCGTACGGCGAGGCGCTCATCCTGCTGGGCAGCCCGGACGTCGTCGAGCAGGCCCGGGAGTGGATCGTCACGGTCCTGGAGATGGAGCGCTTCGTACGGGAGGGCACGCGTGATCCGGCCGCCTGGCAGTCCCTGCTGGAGCGGCAGCGCGCCGGACGCGAGCGGTTCTACACGGCCGTACGGGAGGACCTGGCACTCCCGCCGGGGCATTCGGCGCGCCGGCCGCTGCCCGTCGTGACCCGCCCCTGAGGTCAGCGGTAGCCGGTCACGTCGGCCGCCTTCCCCGTGTCCTGGACCTCGACCAGATAGCGCCAGGCGTCCGGGCGGCTGCCGTCGAGGTCCGTGAAGCCGTACTCCTGGGCGAGGGAGCCGCTGGAGAGGGAGTCGCCGTTCCACCGGGCCGCGTCCGGGTCGGCGGCGAGCGCGGTGACGGCGCGGCCCACGTAGCGTGGGGTCTCGGAGATGGCGAAGTGCGGGACCCGGTCCAGGGCGTCGCGCCAGTTCTCCTCACGTACGCCGAAGTGCTCCAGCATGATCTCCGAGCGCAGCCAGCCCGGGGTGAGTGCGACGGCGGTGGCCCCGCGCGGGCCGAGTTCGTGCCCCAGGGCGAAGGCCATGCGCAGTACGGACGCCTTGGCGAGGTCGTAGAAGAAGGAGACGCGGTAGGTGTCACGGTTGTAGTCGGCGGTGCCGTCGGTGACCTCGACGACCAGGCCGCCGGGCCGGCGCAGCAGCAGGGGCAGGGCGTGGTGGCTGGTGACGGCGTGGGTCTCGACGGCGAGCCTGAGCAGCCTGAGCCCCTTGTCGAGGTCGTGCTCCCAGACCGGGCTCTCCCATTCGAAGAGGTTCTCGCCGCCCCAGATGTCGTTGACGAGGACGTCCAGGCGGCCCTGCTCGTCCGCGATGCGGTCCACGAGGGCGCGGACCTGTGCGGGGTCGAGGTGGTCGGTGGGCACGGCGATGCCCTCGCCGCCCGCCTCGGTGACGAGGTCGGCGGTGTCCTCGATGGTCTCCGGGCGGTCGTACTCGGAACGCCGCGCGCGGGTGCTGCGCCCGGTCACGTACACGGTCGCCCCGGCCGCGCCGAGCTCCACCGCGATCCCGCGCCCCGCACCCCGCGTCGCCCCGGCGACCAGCGCCACCTTGCCCTTCAGCGGCTCGGACATCTACGGCCTCCCGTTCTCCTACGACTCCTGCTGCCAGGATCAGGGTCCCGGGGAAGGCGGACATCTTCTGTCGCCTTTTACGGGGGATTCTCTTACGGCGATTGCCCTACGGCGTTTCCGCGGGTTGCCTTCGGCCGCGAAGGCGAGGTAGCCGGCGGATGGGACGGCGACCGCGGTGAGCGCCGATCCGGCGGTGAACAGGGCGCTCGGCAGCCCGGCCAGGCCCGTGCCGCCGAGCATCTTCTGGGCGAGCAGAGCGCCGACCGTGACACCGGCGGCAAGTCCGGCCCCGCTGAGGTCCTGCGAGGCGACGAGGCGCCGCCGCGGCCTGGCCACGCGTCTCAACGAAGCGGCCGGCCACACCGCGGTCGCCCTGGACGTCGTCTTCGTGGCGGCGGGGCCGGCGCTCTCCCTGATCGTGCGTGACACCGCGGCCCACGTGGCCCTCGAACTCGCCCAGCACACCGAGCCGTTGCCGGCCGGCGAGCACACGAGCCAGGCCGGGCCGGTCAACAACCGCAACGACGGGCTCACTTGAGACGTCTTTCCGCTCCTCTTACCGACCGCGACCTCGGCCTCGCCGCGGTCGGCCTGATCGAGGGCCTCTAGCTCATCCTGTGGGGCCTCGGGCAGACCCCCAGCGGCCACCACTCCGACCGCGTCGGCCGCACACAGCGCACCGCGTACGGCGTGCTCGTCCGGGCCGGGGGCTTCACTGCCCGCCCTGGTCATCGTCCTGGTGGGAGTGCTCTGACCACGGCGTCGGGCAGCGGGACCGGACCACGAGCGCCCGGCCGAGCCGCCGGCAGCGCGGCCGCGGCCACCGGTCCCTCCGCCCGTCAGGGGTTCAGTGCCCGCGGGCGATCCACTCGTCCAGATGAGGAGCTTCCGCCCCGACCGTCGTCGGATCGCCGTGCCCTGTAAGGACCTTCGTCTCCGGCGGGAGGCTGAGCAGGCGTTCGCGGATGGAGTCGACGATCGTCGGGAAGTGGGAGTAGGAGCGGCCGGTCGCGCCGGGGCCGCCCTGGAAGAGGGTGTCGCCGGTGAAGACCGTGGCCAGGGCCGGGTCGTAGAGGCAGACGGCGCCCGGCGCGTGGCCCGGGGTGTGCAGCACCGTGAGGTCGGCGCCCGCCGCCTCGATGACCTGGCCGTCGACGAGATGGGCGTCGGGGTCACGGTCCGGGTGGGTCAGCTTCCACAGCGGCAGGTCGTCCGGGTGGAGCCAGATCGTGGCGCCCGTGCGGTCGGCCAGCGCGGGCGCCGCGTCGATGTGGTCGTTGTGGGCGTGCGTGCACACGATGGCCGTCAGCCGGCGGTCCCCCACGGCCTCGGCGATGGCGTCGGCGTCGTGCGCCGCGTCGATGACGACCACCTCGTGGTCGTCGCCGACGATCCAGACGTTGTTGTCGACGTCCCAGGTGCCGCCGTCGAGCGTGAACTGCCCGGAGGTGACGAGGCGTTCGATGCGGGCGGCCATCAGAGCACCACCACCGAGCGCAGTACGTCGCCTTGGTGCATCCGCTCGAACGCCTTCTCCACGTCGGTGAGTTGGATCGTCTCGGTGACGAACTTGTCCAGCGGCAGCCGGCCCTGCAGATGCAGGTCGATCAGCATCGGGAAGTCGCGGCTCGGCAGGCAGTCGCCGTACCAGGACGACTTCAGCGAGCCGCCACGGCCGAAGACGTCCAGCAGGGGCAGTTCGAGCTTCATCTCCGGTGTCGGGACGCCGACCAGCACGACGGTGCCGGCGAGGTCGCGGGCGTAGAAGGCCTGCTTGTACGTCTCCGGGCGGCCGACCGCCTCGACGACCACGTCCGCGCCGAATCCGCCGGTCAGTTCGCGGATCGCCTCGACCGGGTCGGTCTCCTTGGAGTTCACCGTGTGCGTGGCGCCCATCTCCCGGGCCTTGGCCAGCTTGCGGTCGTCGAGGTCCACCGCGATGATCTTCGCCGCGCCCGCCAGGTTCGCCCCGGCGATCGCCGCGTCGCCCACCCCGCCGCAGCCGATCACGGCCACGCTGTCGCCGCGGCCGACCTGACCGGTGTTGATCGCCGCACCGATGCCCGCCATCACGCCACAGCCCAGCAGCCCGGCCACCTGCGCCGACACACTCGGATCGACCTTCGTGCACTGTCCGGCCGCCACCAGCGTCTTGTCCGCGAAGGCACCGATGCCCAGCGCCGGCGACAGCTCCTGCCCGGTCGAGGCGAGGGTCATCCTCTGCTTGGCGTTGTGGGTGTTGAAGCAGTACCACGGCCGCCCGCGCAGACAGGCCCGGCACTGCCCGCACACCGCACGCCAGTTGAGGATCACGAAGTCGCCGGGAGCCACATCGGTGACGCCCTCCCCCACCGACTCCACGACCCCGGCCGCCTCATGACCGAGCAGGAAGGGGAAGTCGTCGCTGATCCCGCCCTGCTTGTAGTGGAGATCCGTATGGCACACCCCGCAGGCCTGGATCTGGACCACCGCCTCCCCGGGCCCCGGGTCGGGCACGACGATCGTCTCCACCCGCACCGGCTCGTCCTTGCCCGGTGCGATCACGCCGCGAACTTCCTGCGCCATGGTGTTGAACCCTTTCATCGACGTATGTCCGTCCCTTCGACCCTACGCGTGACTGATCAGTAACGGCGCCGGCCTCGCGACGGAGCAGACGGCCGCCCCGAAATGGCCGCGCTCGGGCCGCTGTCGCCGACGTAGCCTGAATGCTCCGCACGACTGCCGAGGAGCGCCGTGAGCATCGCCGCAGACATCGAGCCGAGCCCGCCCGCCTGGCGGCTGCTCCTCGCCTACGTACGACCGCATCGGTGGGCCCTGCTGACGGGCGCGCTGCTGTCGCTCGTCACGGGCGCCACCGGGCTCCTGCTGCCGCTCGTGGCCCGGGGGTTGATCGACGACCTCTCGCACGACCGGGCCATCACCGGCGCCCTGCTGGCCATGTCGGCACTGGTGGTCGCCAACGCCGCGGTGGGCGCGCTCGGCGGCTACGTGCTGCGGCGTACCGCGGAGTCGGTGGTGCTCGGCGCGCGGCGCGCCCTGTCGTCGTATCTGCTGAGGCTGCGGATCACCGCGGTCGACCGCAGCGAACCGGGCGACCTGATGGCCCGCATCACCTCGGACACCACGCTGCTGCGCGAGGTCACCACGGACTCGCTGGTGGGGCTGGGCACGGGCGGGCTCACGCTCGTCGCGACCATCGTGATGATGGGGCTGGTCGATCCGGTGCTGCTCCTGGTCACCCTGGCCGTGATCCTCGGCGCGGGCACGGTCCTCGGTGTGATCGTGCCGCGCATCAACCGCGCGAGCCGTCGGGCGCAGGACGCGGTCGGGGTGATGGGCGCCTCCCTGGAGCGGATACTCGGCGCGCTGCGCACGGTGAAGGCGTCCGGCGCCGAGCACCGCGAGGAGAAGACGCTGCACGACGCGGCGGAGGAGTCGTGGCGGCAGAGCGTGCGGGCCGCCAAGTGGTCGGCGGCGGCGGGCAATACGGCCGGTCTGGCGATGCAGATCGCCTTCATCACGGTGCTCGCGGTGGGCGGGGCGCGGGTGGCGACCGGCGCCATCGAGGTGGGCACGCTGGTCGCGTTCCTGCTGTACGTCTTCTATCTGATGTCCCCGATCCAGCAGGTGGTCGGCGCGATCACGCAGTACCAGACGGGCTCCGCGGCCCTCGCCCGCATCCAGGAGGCGCTGAGCCTGCCCTCCGAACCGGCGTCCCGCCCGGCCCCGTTGCCCACCCCCGGCGCGGAACCGGCCACGCTCGCCTTCGATGAGGTCCGCTTCCGGTACGCCGAGGACCTGCCGTACGTCCATCACGGGGTGACGTTCGCGGTACCGGCCCGCGGCATGACGGCGTTCGTCGGCCCGTCCGGCGCGGGCAAGACCACGGTGTTCTCGCTCATCGAGCGCTTCTACGACCCCGGTTCCGGCACCGTCACCCTCGACGGACGCGACGTGCAGGACTGGGATCTGCCCCAACTCCGGTCGGCGATCGGCTATGTGGAGCAGGACGCCCCGGTGCTGTCCGGTTCGCTGCGCGACAACCTGCTGCTGGGCAACCCGGAGGCCGACGAGGACGCGCTCACCCGGGTGGTGAAGACGACCCACCTCGACGGGCTGGTGGCCCGGCTGCCCAAGGGGCTCGACACCCTGGTCGGTCACCGCGGCACCAAGCTGTCGGGTGGCGAGCGGCAGCGCGTCGCCATCGCCCGCGCGCTGCTGCGCAGGCCGCGGCTGCTGTTGCTCGACGAGGCCACCTCGCAGCTCGACGCGGTGAACGAGGCGGCGCTGCGGGACACCGTCGCCGACGTGGCCCGGACGACGACGGTTCTCGTCGTCGCCCACCGGCTCTCCACGGTGACGATGGCCGACCGCATCGTGGTCATGGACGCGGGCCGGGTGCGTGCGGTGGGCACCCACCGCGAACTGGTCGCCGCCGATCCCCTCTACGCCGAGCTGGCGGCCACGCAGTTCCTCGCGACCGCCGACTGACCCGCCCCCGCGAGGTTCGCGATGTGAAGACCGGTTCACCGTCAGTGGCGTGCGCGTTCAGGATGCGACAAGGCCGAGGGGCCGCCCAGTGTTCCGGGCGGCCCCTCGGCCAGGATGCGCGACGCTGCGACGGCCTGCTAGAAGGCGTCCGGCAGGCCGGGTCCGACGGCTCCCATGTGGGCGACCTGGTCCAGCTGCTGGAGGTTGTTCAGGCGGTTGAGCTGCTCGGAGGGGCGCGGAACCTCGGCCTGGCGGTCGGCCGGGATACCGGTCGTGGCGAGCGAGTCGACCAGGGTGAGCGGGTTCAGCTGGCTGCCGTCCTTGTTCGCGATGGCCGAGTCGGAGGCGCTGGCGAGCGGCGCGGCGAGGGCGGTGATACCCGCGGCGAGACCAACGGCGGCGACGATACGTCGTGTTGAGATCATGTTTCCCACAACGCCGCCGGACCTCGGGCGGTCACGGGCACGGTGCGTCACTCACCCGTCAGGGGCAGCGTTCCGGCTGCGCTTGCCGAGCCTGCCGCGGCGGAGGAGCCTCGGAGGAGAGGCCCTTCGCGGCCCGCTCCTCGTCGGGTCGCGGCCTTCGGAGGAGGTCACCATGGGGACCACGGCAACACCCGCCTTCAGCGCCGACACCCTGCGCCGGGGCGTCGAAGGACACACGGCGGCAGACCTGCTGTCGCTCTACGCGGACGACGCGCAGATACGCATCGTGGACCGCAACACCCAGCCCAGCCAACCCAAGATCATCCGCGGTCGCGACGAGATCGGGGCACTGTTCGAGGACATCTACAGCCGGGACATGACGCACAAGGTGGACCAGTGCATCATCCAGGGCGACCACGCCGCCTACAGCCAGTCGTGCCGGTACTCGGACGGGACGCGCGTCCTCTCCGAGTCGATGGTCACGCTGCGCGACGGCAAGATCGCCGAGGAGATCCTGATCCAGGCATGGGACGAGTAGGAGGCAGAACCGCGAGGGTCCAGGTCACCTCCAGGCTGACCTGGACCTTCTCGGCTCGTGCGGCGCTCGGGCGAACGCGTCCGGGCCGGCCCGGGCGGTCCACCGTGGCACAGCGGCTGGCCTCCCTGGCCCTGCTGCGGTCCGTCATGAGAGCGGGACGGTCCCGACCGCTTCCCACCACCCGCAGGCGCCATGTCCTGCGCCGGTGAGCCCGGTTCGGGATGTGATCAGCGCATCCAGGCGCTGTAGTCCATGACGTCGCCGGCCTTCACGCCGTACTCCGGGTCGGCCTTGGTGAAGACCGTCTCCAGGCCCAGGACCGCGCCGGTGGACGGAGCCATGATCAGCAGCCGGCGGGTGCCCGCACTCTCGTACTCGTAGGCCATTCCGCCGCGCCCGAGCCGGTCCGTCACCCGGCCGACCGGCCGCAGCCCGTCGGTGACCGCGAGGAGCCGGGCCAGCGTCGCGGACTCACGGGCGCCGAGGGTCCAGTGACCGAGCAACTCGTCCACCGCGTCCAGGAGTTCGGGTGTGGTCAGAGTGGTCCCGGCGTAGGAGGCCTCCTGGAGGTAGGCGCGCAGCCGTGCCGTGTCGTGCGGGGGCGGCGACTCGGGCGGGGCGTCGCTCCAGCTCGGCGGATATGTCTGCCTGCTGAGGACATGGCCGTCCTCGACGAGGTGCGGAGCATCGCCGTCGTCGCGCAGGACGGGCCGGCCCGGGTGCCGCGGGTCGGTCGCCACGACGAGTTCGGTGTGGCTGCCGTCGGCCTTCCAGCGCACGACGCGTTCCTCCGGGAGCGTCACCGGGGGCTTGTCGTCGCTCATGCCCAGGCTCCAGGACTGTACGTGCGTGCCCTTGCGCAGTTCCGGCGCACCGGGGGCCGTGACCTGCCGCTCGGCGCGGTCGGCCAGTTCCCTGAGGGATACGGGGGTGGAGTCGGCCCGGACGACCAGCGGACGGGGCGCGGCGACCGCGGGCGTGGTGCTCGGACCGCCGAGCAGCAGCGCGAGTGCCGTCGTGGCGACGACGAGCGTCGCGGCGAAGCTCCAGGCGAGCCGGGTGCGGCGGCGGGCGGCGGGCCGTTCGTGCAGCAGCCGGTTCAGCCGGCGCTCGGCGTCGTGGTCCAGGGGGCCGTCGCCGTAGTGGGGGCCGTCGACCGGCACCGGGTTGGCGCGGCGCAGGAGTTCGAGTTCGTCAGCCATGGCCGTGCTCCTTCGTGGCTGCTGGACGCGCGGCCGCCGGACGCGCGGCCGCCGGGCCGGTCGTGAGAGCGGGATGCATGCGGTCTATCTCGGCTCTGAGCCGGCGCCGGGCGCGGTGCAGCCGCATCGAGGCGGCACGCGGGCCGCAGCCGAGGGCGACGGCGACCTCGTCGACGCCCAACTCCTCCCACGTGGTCAGGCGCAGCACCTCCTGATCGGCGTCGGAGAGGCGGGCCAGCGCCTCGTGCACCCAGGCACCCGGTGCCTCCGTGTCGGGGCTCGCCACGATCTGCCGGCCGTGCGCGCTCTCGTCGTTGCCGATCCGGTCGAGCAGCCGGCGGCGCCGGCCGAGGCCGCGCACCGCGTTCGCCAGGCAGTTGCGTGCCACGCCGTACAGCCAGGGCAGCGGGGACCCCGGCAGTTCGGCCCGGCGCCGCCAGGCGACCGTGAACACCTCCGCCACCACTTCCTCCACCTCGCCGGCCCGCCCGTCCAGTCGCCGCGCGACATAGCGGCTGACTGCCCAGTAGTGCTCGCGATAGGCAGCGGCGAAGATCTCGTCGTTGCTCATGTTCCGTTCGTGTCCGGCACCGGCCGGATCGTCACACCCACTTCCGTGATTCTCGTCGCGTCGTACGAGTGTGACCGGTGCGGCGGGTGCGGACACAGGCGGGGCATGAGGCACCTCAAGTGGCTGACGACCACTGACCACAAGACGATCGGGACGCTGTATCTCGTCACGTCGTTCGCGTTCTTCCTGATCGGCGGCGTGATGGCGCTG
>NZ_JBICXT010000030.1:0-93082 GCF_043200415.1 Streptomyces sp. NPDC048419
AACGGTTCCAGCTTCGGGCCCCGACGGGGAACTGACGCACCAGCAGCAGAAGTCACACACCTACTAACGATCAACTACTGGCGCAGGACACTAGTTCTTGTCGGCCAGGCTCTGGGTGCCGAGGACCGAGATCAGTTCCAGCTTCTCGGCCGCCTCGGTGCCCGGCTCGGCCGAGTAGACCAGGATGTGCAGGTCGTTCTCCTCCACCCGCAGCAGGTCGCAGTCCAGCGTGACCAGCCCCACCTGCGGGTGCTCGATCGTCTTGTGGGAGGCATCGAACCGGCCCACCACACCCGCGTCCCACAGCTCCGCGAACCTCTCGCTCTGCGCCCTCAACTCCGCGATCATGCGCCGGAGTTGCCGGTCGGCCGGGTATCGGACGGCGGTCGCCCGCAGTTCGGCGGCCATGCCGGCCAGGAAGGCCCGCCGCTCCTGCGGGGTGTGCCGCGCCCGGGTCGGCCGGTCGAGGAAGTTGCGCCATACGGCGTTGCGCTCGAAGCCGCGCAGGCCCGAGAAGTCGCCCATCAGTGCCGCGTACATCGGGTTGGCCAGCAGCAGCGTCATGGCCGCGTCGGAGACCGCGACGGGCGTGCCCACCAGCCGGTCCAGCAGCCGCTGCACGCTGGGCGTGATGTACCGCGGCACCATCTCGGGACCCGGCGGCACCAGCTCCGCCAGCCCGTACAGATACGCCCGCTCGTCCCCCGACAGCCGCAGCGCCCGGGCCAGCGCCTCGACGACCTGCCCGGAGGGGTTGGCCGCCCGGCCCTGTTCGAGCCGCGTGATGTAGTCGACCGAGATCCCTGCCAGCAGCGCCAGCTCCTCGCGCCGCAGTCCGGCCGCGCGCCGGTGATCGCCCGCGGGCAGGCCCGCCGCCTCGGGGGACACACGGTCGCGCCAGCGCCGCAGCGCCTTACCGAGTTCCGTAGCCGTCATGCCCCCCAGTGAACACCCGCGGGCCGCGCCCGTGCCTGGTACCCGCAGTCCCAGGAAGAAGGGTCTCCTGGCTGCTCGTGCCGCCGCGCCGCAGGCTGGACGCATGACGACAACACTGATCACCGGAGCGAACAAGGGCATCGGCTACGAGACCGCCCGCCGACTCGTCGCCGCAGGCCACACCGTCTACGTCGGCGCCCGTGACGCGGAGCGCGGACGCCGGGCCGCCGAGCGGCTGGGCGCGCGGTTCGTCCTGCTCGACGTCACCGACGACGCCACCGTCGAGGCGGCGGCCAAGACCATCGAGGCCGACGGCGGACTCGACGTGCTGATCAACAACGCCGGCATCGAGACCAGGGGCGAGGGCAACGCCGTACCCACCGCCGAGACCGTGACCGCCGACCAGATGCGCAACACCTTCGAGACGAACGTCTTCGGCGTCGTCCGCGTGCTGCACGCCTTCGTGCCCCTGCTACGGCGTTCGGCCGCGCCGGTCGTGGTCAACGTGAGCAGCGGCCTGGCCTCCCTGGCCCACCTCTCCGACCCCGACCACCCCGCGCACTTCTACCCCGGCATCGCCTACCCGACGTCCAAGACCGCGGTCAACATGCTCACCGTGCAGTACGCGAAGGCGTTCCCGGCCATGCGGATCAACGCCGTCGAGCCCGGCTTCACCAAGACGGACCTGAACGGCAACACGGGCGTCCAGACCGTCGAGGAGGGCGCCGAGATCATCGTGCGCATGGCGCAGGTCGCCGCCGACGGCCCGACCGGCGGGTACTTCGACGTCAACGGCCGGCTGCCCTGGTGAACCGCTGAGCCACGCCCGGCACGCGCCGGTGGGTCAGATCCGGTCCAGGCGGGCCACGGCCTCCGGAGGCAGCCGGAGGCTTCCCGCCGCGATGTTCTCCCGCAGATGGGCCGGGTCGGTGGTCCCCGCGATCAGCAGGGTGTGGTCGTAGACCGCCAGCAGCCACGCGAGCGCGACCTGCGCCGGTGTGGAGCCCAACTCCTCGGCCACGGCGACGACTTCGGGATGCCCGGTCGCCTTCGGCCGGCCGGAGAACCGTGAGCCGAGCGGGAAGAACGGCACCCACGGGATGTCGTGCTCCCGGCACAGCGCGAGCACCGGCTCGGCGGCCCGCTCCAGCACGCTGTAGTCGTTCTGCACGCAGGCGACACCGGACGGCAGGGCCTGGCGGACCTGGTCCGCGGAGACGTTGCTCAGCCCGATGCCGCCGATCTTGCCGGCGTCGCGCAGCGCGGACAGTTCGCCGAGCTGGCTGTCGAGGTCGACCTTCTGGTCCCCCTCGGCGATCAGGCCGGGCGGCGCGTCGGCACGCCGCAGGTTCACCACGTCCAGCCGCTCCACGCCGAGCACGGAGAGGTTGTCCTCGACCTGGGCGCGGAGCTGCTCGGGGCGCTGGGCGGCGACCAAATGGCCGCCGGATTCGTCGGCCCCCACCTTGCTGACCAGCACCAGGTCGTCGGGGTAGGGGGCCAGCGCAGCGTGCACGAGTTCGTTGCACGGGCCGTAGAAGTGTGCGGTGTCCAGGTGGTTGACGCCGAGGTCCACCGCCTCGCGCAGCAGGTCGAGCGCGGCGCCGCGTCCGCCTGTCGCGTAGTGCAGCTGCATCACGCCGAAGCCGATGCGGGCGACCGTGCGTCCCGCGAGGTGGCCGGTGCCTCCCGGCGGGGTGGTGGTCGGGTCTGCGGGTGACTGGGGTGCCGTCATCGGAGGGTGCTCCCGTCAGGACGAAGAGGATCGAACCAATACGGAGGCTACCATCCGATCGGAGGATCACCTCCGCATTCAGTCACCGGCCGCTGCGCCGCAGCCGCACCCGGTACGAGTAGTGCTCGGGCAGGAAGTGGCTGATCGCCAGCTCGACGAGCTGACCGGCGGTCGTCTGGTAGACGCGGTCGACACGCAGCAGTGCGCGGCCCGGCTCGCAGCCGAGCTGCTTGGCGATCTCCGGCGTCGCCTCGGCCACGGTGATGCTCTGCTCGGCCTCGGCGATCGGCTCGGGCAGCCGCTGGTCCAGCAGGCCGATGACGGTGAAGTCGTGCGGTGTGCCCAGCAGCGTCAACTCCTCTACGGACTCCAGCAGTTGGCCTATGGAAGGTGGCAGCCACACCGACGTGTGGCAGAACGCCACGTCGTCGTGCAGCCGCAGGAAGGCGAGTCTGTGCACCCGGTCGGTGTGCAGGCCGAGCCGTCCCGCCGCGTCGACGTCGACCCTGCGGTGCAGGGGCGTCACGACGTCCATGCGGGTGTCGATGGACAGCCCCATCAGGTCGTCCACCGAGCCGAACTGGCGCAGATACTGCTCCTCGCGGGGCGTGGCGAACGTGCCGCGCCCCGGCACCCGGTACACCAGTCCCTCGGCCACCAGGTCCTGGAAGGCCCGCCGCACGGTCTGCCGGCTCACCCCGTACGCCGTGGCCAGCTCCGCCTCCGTGGGCAGCCGGACCCCGTCGGGATAGTCGTGCCGCAGGATCGCCGCCCGCAGCTCCCGCGCGAGCCTGAAGTACGTGCTCTCCCGCTGCGGCTGCTCAGCCATCACGACCACCGTGCTCAGCCATCAAGACCATCCTGCTCAACCATCAAGACCATTCTGCTCAACTGTCGAGACCGCCTCTGGCCACCAACTGGGCGGCGATCACGTTCCGTTGGATCTCGTTCGTGCCCTCCCCGACGATCATCAGGGGTGCGTCGCGGAAGTAGCGCTCCACGTCGAACTCCGTCGAGTAGCCGTAACCGCCGTGGATCCGCACGGCGTTGAGGGCGATCTCCATCGCCGTCTCGGAGGCGAACAGCTTCGCCATGCCCGCCTCCATGTCGACCCGGCGTCCGGCGTCGGCCTCGCGGGCCGCGTGCAGGGTGAGCTGGCGGGCGGCCGTGAGCTTGGTCGCCATGTCGGCCAGGTAGTTGCCGATGGACTGGTGGCGCCAGATGGGCTTGCCGAACGACTCGCGCTCCTGGGCGTAGCGCAGCGAGTCCTCCAGCGCGGCCCGCCCCACACCGAGCGCCCGGGCGGCGACCTGGAGCCGCCCCGTCTCCAGCCCCTTCATCATCTGACCGAAGCCGTGGCCCTCCTCGCCGCCCAGCAGCGCGTCGGCCGGTGCGCGGTAGTCCTCGAAGGACAACTCGCAGCTCTCGACGCCCTTGTAGCCGAGCTTGGGCAGATCGCGGGAGACCACCAGACCGGGGCCGTGCTCCGCCAGCAGGACGGAGATGCCCCGGTGGCGCGGCTCGGCGGCCGGGTCGGTCTTGCAGAGCAGCGCGATCAGGCCCGCGCGGCGGGAGTTGGTGATCCAGGTCTTCGCGCCGTTGACGACGTACTGCCCGCCCTCGCGGCGCGCGACGGTCGTCATCGCCTGGAGGTCGGATCCGCCGCCGGGCTCGGTGAGCGCCATCGTCGCCCGGACCTCGCCGGTCGCCAGTCTCGGCAGATGGCGCCGCTTCTGCTCCTCCGTGCCGTACAGCAGCAGGAGTCTGGCCACGACGGTGTGGCCGCCCATCGCGCCCGCGAGGCTCATCCAGCCGCGCGCGAGTTCCTCGGTGACCAGGACGAAGCACGGTGTGGAGACCGGGTTGCCGCCGTACTCCTCGGGGATCGCCAGGCCGTAGATGCCGAGTTCCTTCATCCGCTCGATGAGGTGTTCCGGGTACGTGTCACCGTGCTCCAACTCCCGGACGACGGGCCTGACGTCCTTGTCGACGAACTCGCGTACCGTGCGCACGACGAGGCGTTCGTCGTCGGAGAGGATGTCCAGGACGCTCATCGGGCGGATCTCCAGATCGTCAGGATCGCGTGCTCTTCGTCAGGTTCGCGTGATCGTCGGCGGGGTCAGATGACGGCGTCGGCGCGCAGTGACGCGATCGCGTCGGGGGACAGGCCGAGACCGGTGAGGATCGCGTCGGTGTGCTCGCCCACGTCCGGTACGGGTTCCATGCGCGCGGGCACGCCCGCGAGATCGGCCGGCGGGCGCAGCGCGCGGACGGTGGCGCCGGGCACGGCGACGTCCTGCCAGCGCCCGCGCTCAGCCAGCACCGGGTGGTCCAGGAACGCGGCGACGTCGTTGACCCCGGCGCAGGCGATCCCGGACTCCTCCAGGTCCTTGAGGATCTCCTCGGCGTCGGAGCGGGCGAAACGCTCGGCGACGATCGCGTTGAGTTCGTCGCGGTGCGCGACCCGGTCGGAGCCCGTGGCGAAGCGCGGATCGTCCGTCAGCGCCGGCTGCAGCAGGAAGTCCGCGCACAGGCGGCCCCACTCGCGCTCGTTCTGGATGGAGAACAGCACCTGCTTGCCGTCGGCCGTAGTGAAGGCGCCGTACGGCGCGATGGTCGGGTGCTGGGTGCCGATCCGGGCGGGCTGACTGCCGCCGTAGCGCGTGTAGTTGGCGGGCTGGCTCATCCATTCCGCCAGCGCCTCGAACAGGGACACCTCGACGGGGTGGACCCGGCCGGTGGTGGCGCGTGTGTACAGGGCGGTCAGGACGCCCGTGTAGGCGTACATCCCCGCCGCGATGTCGGCCACCGAGATGCCGACCCGGGCGGTCTCCTCCGCGGTGCCGGTCAGGGAGACCAGGCCCGTCTGGCACTGCACCAGCAGGTCGTAGGACTTGCGTTCGGCCCACGGACCGGTCGTGCCGTAGCCCGAGATCGTGCAGGGGATGAGTCGCGGGTAGCGCTCGGCGAGCGCGTCGACGCCGAGGCCCAGGCGGTCGGCGGCCCCGGGCGCGAGATTCTGTACGAACACGTCGGCGCCGTCGAGGAGTTGGTGCAAGACCTCCCTGCCACGCGGGTCCTTCACGTCCAGGGCGAGCGATTCCTTGGACCGGTTGAGCCAGACGAAGTAGCTGGAGTGGCCGTGCACCTTCGTGTCGTAGCGGCGCGCGAAGTCCCCCTCGCCGGGCCGCTCCAGCTTGATCACACGGGCGCCGAGGTCGGCGAGCTGGCGCGTGGCGTACGGGGCAGCCACGGCCTGTTCCAGGCTGACCACCGTGATACCGGACAGGGGGAGTTCGTGCACGGTCATGCCTCCTGGTCTTCGTGCGGGAAGTGCGTGCGAAGGATCTGTGCGGCGCCGGACCAGGTCAGCCCGTCCAGCAACGCCGGTACGTCCGCACCGCAAGCGGCGGCCTTGGCGCGCAAGTCACCCTCGGACGGCGGGCGTTGAGAGGCACCGGGCGGCAGCGCGAGCTCGGTGCGCACCTCTTCGCCGTCAGTGAGGCCGATACGCAGGGCCACGTGGCCGTCCAGCAGCGTCCTCGTCTCGCCGGGCAGCAGCTCGACGTGGACGCGCTCGACCAGCTCGCGCGCCTCAGGCCGCCGTACGGCCGCGTCCGTGAAGCTGCCGAAGCCCGGGTAGTCGTCGAGCAGCGCGGCGGCCACCGCGTACGGCAGCGAGAACTTGCCCTCCAGGCCGGTCGCCGGGCGGTCGTGGATCAGCGGATGGACGGTCCCCGCGGGCGTGCTCACATGGACGGCGGTGACCTCGCCGCGCACCTGCTCGCGCACCTCGCGCAGGGCGGCGATCGGCCGCTGCATGGCGTAGCAGCAGGGGAAGAGCTTGACGGCAAGGCTCCCGGGGACGGCCGGGGCGGCCGGGAAGTCCGCCGCGGGCTTGCCGCCGACCCGTTCCAGCCAGGCGTCCAGAACGCGCGGATCGGCGGTGGCGCCCGCCCGCGCCAGCCGGGCGGCCCGTACGCCCGCGTCGGCCGCGAAGCCGGCCTGGAGTGCCTTGCCGTGCGTCCCGAAGGCCTCCTGCCCGCCGCCCGCGGCGGGTACGGCGAGGGCCATCGCGGTGGCGAGCCCGTCCGCGTCGAGCCCGAGGGCCTTCCCGGCCGCGACGGCGGCGGCCGGGGCGCCCGCGGTGCACGTCGCGTGCCAGCCCGCCGCGTAATGACCCCAGCCGAGCATCGCGCCGAGCCGTGCCATGACGCCCGCGCCCGCCAGATACGCGCGGGCGTCACCGCCGGACGCGAGCACGGCCGGGACGGTGACCACGGAGATGTGGGTGGTGGTGTCGGTGTGCAGGTCGTCGAAGTCGAGCACGTGCGCCGCGGCCGCCCAGCGGGCCGCGTCCGGCAGGGGCGCGGCGATCGTGCGCAGCGGGTGCGCGCGGGCGGCCAGCGCGACGGCGACGGTGTCGGCCAGCGCCCGCCCGGCGAGCGCCAGGTCGTCCGGCGTGGCGCGATGGTCGTGGGCCCACTGGGCGAGGGCACGGGCGGCTGTCAACGGGTCCCCCGGGGGTTCGTTGCCTGCTCTTCGTACGACGGGACGTCCTGTGCCGAGATTTGTACGGCCAAATGGAAGAACCTGTCAATGGCCGGTGCATGCCTGTCACCTGGCCTTGCCGGACCCCTCCTTGACCGTCCCGACCCAACGTCCGCACAATGCCAGCGATTTGTACGCAACATTTGTACGCAACAATGTGGCCCTGGTCCGGCACGCCCCCGGGAGTTCCGTTGCCCCGCTCCGATTCCGCACCCGCCGATTCCGCACCTGCCGACTTCGCCGCCCTCGAAGAGACCGCTCGTACCTGGCGCCCCGACGACGTCCGGACGACCGATGCCCTGGACCCCGGCCCGACGGCGGCCCTCTCGGCCGTACTGGATCTGCCCGCCCCCGCCGCGGCCGACGGCGAACCGCTTCCGCCGCTGTGGCACTGGCTGCACTTCCTGTCGTGGCCCCGGCGCTCCGACCTCGGCGTCGACGGGCACCTCCGGGACAGCCACTTCCTGCCGCCGCTGCCGCAGCGGCGCCGGATTTTCGCGGGCGGGCGGCTGGAGGTGACCGCGCCCCTCACCGCGGGACGGCCTGCGGAGCAGCACAGCCGGGTGAGCCGGGTGGCGCCGAAGCGGGGGCGCAGCGGCGACCTGCTCTTCGTCACCGTACGCAGCGAGTACCGCCAGGACGGCCGGCTGTGCGTCACGGAGGAACAGGACCTGGTGTACCGCAGCGGCGGCGCGGCGCCCGTCCCGGCCGCGTTGACCCCGGACACCGGGAGCCGTCCACGCGACGACGCATCCCCCTGGCAGCAGGAATGGCACACGGACCCCGCGCTGCTGTTCCGCTTCAGCGCCCTGACCGCGAACGCCCACCGCATCCACTACGACGCCCCGTACACGACCGGCGTCGAGGGCTACCCGGGCCTGGTCGTGCACGGCCCGCTGCTGGTGCTCGCCATGCTGGAGCTGGTACGCCGGCAGCAGCCGGGACGCCGTGTGCGCACCCTCTCCTACCGCCTGAACAAGCCCGCCTTCTGCGGCGAGCGGCTCCTCGCCTGCGGCGGTCCGGAGGCCGACGGCACCGCCCGGCTGCGGATCGCGAGCCACCGCGAAGAAGCCCACGCCGGGGCGGACGTGGGCTTCGCCTGAGGCCCGGCGGTCAGGACTCCCGGACTTGGGTCAGGGCGGTCAGGACTCCCGGACTTGGGTCACGGCGGTCAGGACTCCCGGACTTGGGTCACGGCGTTCGGGACTCCCGGACCGTGACGCCTGATGGCTCCCGGCGGGGGTCGCACAGCACCATGACCGCGCGCGCGACGAGTTCGCCCGCACCGCCGAGTTCCTTGCGATAGCGGCCCGTCGTGCCGCGGACGGTCTCGGCGAAGTCCGGATCGCCGACGCGGGCGCCGGCCGGGGCGGGGAGCTCCTGGGCCATGGCGCGGCGGCGGGTGAGGAGCGCGATGATCTCGTCGTCGAGGCGCTCCAGCCGGTCGGGTGACAGGTCCGCCGTCGGTCCGGCCGTGTGGTGCGTGGTACGTCGGTCCGCGTGGTTCGTCGTCACGAAGGATCTCCGTTTCGCCGGCGGAAGCCGGATCGCGGCTTCCGTCCGCCTCGTCGCAGTGGGTCCTCCAACACCTTGCCCAGGGCGCCGGGCGGCAACTCCTCGTCCCCGCACGGCCGGAGACGACGGTCGGCGCCCGGCCGGGCTACGTCGCCGAGGACGCCGCGGGTTCCGGGACGGCCTGCGGCGCCCGGTCGCGGCGGGGGAGGGCCAGCGGGGTGGCCAGAATGAGCAGACCGGCTAGTGCGATCGCGGTGCGGATGCCGGCCAGGTCGGCCAGCACGCCCCACACCGCGGTCAGGGCCGCGGTCGTCCACTTGGTGGTGACCGACCAGGCCGCGAGCGTACGGGCCACCCGGTCCGTCTTCGTGTGCTCCAGCCGGTAGGTGGCGTACACCGGGCCGAACACGCCGCAGCAGGTGATCAGTCCGAACTCCACGGCCATGACGAGCACAAGACCCGGGGTGCCGGGCCGGATGAAGGTCAGCCCGATCGGCCAGATCGCCCGCAGGGTCCCGCTGACGAGCAGGACCCTGTGCTGCCCGAATCGCGACGCCAGCGCACGCGCCAGCCGCGAACCGACCAGGCCGCCGAGCGAGGGGAGGGCGAAGGCGAGGCCGTACTGCCAGGGCGCGAACCCGAGATCGCCGAGCATCAGGACGGCGAGCAGCGGGGAGACCGCGATGAGCAGGGCGTTGAAGGTCACCGTGTTGCAGAACAGCAGGCGCAGCCCCTGATGGGCCAGGATGTAGCGCCACCCGTCGAGCAGACCGCCGGCCGACGCCGGCTCCTTGCGTACGGGAGGCTCCTCCGCGCCGCCGATCGCGCGGATGCCGAGTGCCGACAGCAGAAAGCTGACCGCGTTGGCGACCACCGTCATCACCGGGCCGAAGAGGCCGATCGAGGCCCCGCCGAGCGGCGGCCCGAGCACTGTGGCGGTCCAGGTGGTCGTCTCGAAGCGTGCGTTCGCGACGAGCAGGTCCTGCGCGTGCACCAGCGACTTGAGGAAGGAGCCGCTGGCCGCGGTGAAGCCGATGTCGGCCGCGGCGACCACGATCGACACAACCAGGAGTTGTACGAAGCTGAGCCAGTCCAGGGCGTAGGCCACCGGCACGGTCATCAGCGCCGCGAACCGGACCAGGTCCATGCCGACCATCACCGGCCGCTTGCGGCGGAACTCCACCCATGGCCCGAGGGGCATCGCCACGGCCGCCCCCACCGCGAGACCCGCGGCCGCCAGCGCCGCCACCTCGGTCGTCCCGGCGTGCAGGACCAGCACCGCGATCAAGGGAAACGCGTCGAAGGCGAGCCAGGTGCCGGCCGTGCTCACGGCGTACGCCGCCCACAGCCATCCGAACTGCCGCCCCAGCGACCGTCTGCCCCGCATACCCACCTCTCCGCCGTCCTGGAAAGCCGACCGGCGACATCAAAGCGGTCCTGAGGCAGAGGAGCAAACAACCGACTCGCGCGACGATCGACAACCCGGCGTTGTGGCGCGGAGGGTGGCGTCGTAGCCCTGGTCGGCGTTCCACAGCTTGGTGGTGACGAACAGCTCCTCGCGGGCGAGACCGGAGGAGGCGAGGGCGGCGCCGACGCCGGCCTCGTTGCCGTAGACGGCTGCGGTGTCGATGCTGCGGTAGCCGGCCTCCACGGCGGCGCTCACCGCGGCGGTGGTCTCGGCGTCGGGGACCTGGAAGACGCCGAAGCCGAGCTGGGGGATCTCGACGCCGTTGTTGAGGGTGACGGTGGGGACGGTGGGGGTCATGACGGTCGGTTCCTTACGAAGTCGTGGATCAGTGCTGTGCGGTGGCCGGGACCTGCTCGGCCGGAGCGGACTCCGCCACGACCCGTCCGCCCTGCCGCCTGCGGCGGTCGAGGGAGGCGGCCAGGAAGGACAGGAGCAGCGCGGTGCCGGACAGGAGGGCGCCGACCCAGTTCGGTGACGTGTAACCCAGCCCTGCGGAGATGACGACGCCGCCCAGCCAGGCGGCCAGCGCGTTGCCGAGGTTGAAGGCGCCGATGTTGGCGGCGGACGCCAGCGTGGGCGCGGCCGACGCCTGGTCGAGCACCCACTTCTGCAGCGGGGGAACGGTGGCGAAGCCCAGCGCCCCGATCAGCGTCAGCGTGATGGCGGCGAGCATCTTGTTGTGGGCCGTCGCCGTGAACAGCAGCAGGGTCAGGGACAGCGCCCCGAGGGCGGTGAACAGCATGGGCATCAGGGCACGGTCGGCGAACCGGCCGCCGACCAGGTTGCCGAGGAACATCCCGGTCCCGAACAGCACCAGCAGCCAGGTCACGGCACCGGACGAGTAGCCCGCGACCTCCGTCATCATCGGCGTGATGTAGGTGATCGCCGCGAAGACACCGCCGTAGCCGAGGACGGTCATCGCCATCGCGAGCCAGACCTGGACGTTGCGGAAGGCGGCGAACTCGACGCGGATGTCGGCGGATTCGGGCCTGCCCATCTCCGGCACGAGCTTCGCCACGCCGAGCAGGCCCACGATGCCGAGCGAGGCGACACCGGCGAAGGTGACCCGCCAGCCGGCGGCCTGGCCGACGTAGGTGCCCAGCGGGACGCCCACGATGTTGGCGACGGTCAGGCCCGTGAACATCAGGGAGATCGCGGAGGCCTTCTTCTCGGGCGCGACCAGGTTGGCCGCGACCACGGACCCGATGCCGAAGAACGCGCCGTGCGCGAGGGAGGCGACGATCCGGCCGATCAGCATGAGGCCGAAGCTGGGGGCGAGGGCGGACAGGGTGTTGCCGACCACGAACAGGCCCATGAGGAACATGAGCATCTTCTTGCGGGAGACCTTGGTGCCCAGGACCGTCAGCAGGGGTGCGCCGAGGACGACGCCCAGGGCGTAGCCGGAGACGAGCCGGCCGGCGGTGGGGATGGAGACGCCGAAGTCGCCCGCGACCTCGGGCAGCACGCCCATGATCACGAATTCCGTGGTGCCGATCCCGAAGGCCCCTATGGCCAGGGCCAGGAGGGCGAGAGGCATGGGAGGTACCTTCCAGGCGATTGCGTGTAACGCTTACGAGCGTCGACAATAGTTGCAGACGCGGGATAAATGCAAACGCAGAACAACGCCTGAGGCGGGTATCACGTGCCTGCAACTATTCGGGCGGACGAAGGCCCCCACGGCGATGTGCTCGCGGGGGCCCGGAGTGCTGCAGGGCTGGTCCCGGGAGGGGCCTCGGCGTCAGGCTCGGCGTCAGGCGGGCATGCGCAGCGTCTCGACCGCCCGCACCAGCGGGGCGAGTTCCGGACTCGCCGCGGCCGCGTCCAGGGCCTCGCGCAGGGCCGACTCGTTGGTCGGGCGGGCCTCCTCCAGTAGCTTGAGGCCGGACTCGGAGACGTTGGTGTAGATGCCGCGCCGGTCGGTCGGGCACAGGTACCGGCTGAGCAGGCCGCGGTCCTCCAGGCGCGTGACCAGGCGCGTCGTGGCGCTCTGGCTGAGCACGACCGCGTCGGCGACCTGCTTCATCTGCAGG
This sequence comes from Streptomyces sp. NPDC048419, assembly GCF_043200415.1. Lineage (NCBI taxonomy): Bacteria > Bacillati > Actinomycetota > Actinomycetes > Kitasatosporales > Streptomycetaceae > Streptomyces > Streptomyces sp. NPDC048419. The sequence goes on from NZ_JBICXT010000030.1 coordinate 12,236, forward strand.
TGGCCGCCCTCTCCGTCGTGCTGCCGGCTGAGGACGTCCAGCAGTGAGTACTCGCGCACGCTCAGATCGTGCCCGGCCTGCAGAGCGCGCTCGATGTGCGCCTCGATCCTGCCGTGCAGCAGTGACAGGGCGCACCAGCCCTGGGCGAGGGCGGTGAGTGCCGGGTCGGTCGCGGTCATGGGCCTGAGTCCTCCGTCCCGAAGTGGGTCGCCTCCAGGATAGGCCAACAGTGAAATTGTCGGCGACCGCATGTATGACGCGTGTGCAAGCTGTGTTGTGTCGCGGTCGGCGGGGTCCTGCTGATAGACCCGGGGCATGGCAGACGACGAATCCGGGCGCTTCGCCGCGGGACAGACGGCGCTCGTGGTCCCCGTACCTGAGGCCGAGTCCTCGGTGCGGACCTGGCGCAAGCGCTTCGACCCCGCGGCCCGGGCCGGTGTCCCGGCCCATGTCACCGTGGTCTTTCCCTTCCTGCACGCCTCCCTCGTCGACGCCGCGACCTGCGCCGCCCTGGACGAGGTCTTCGGCCGTCACGCGTCCTTCGACGTGCGCTTCGAGGAGTGCGGGCGGTTTCCGGGGGTGCTCTATCTCGCGCCCGTCCCGGAGGCCCCGTTCCGCCGACTCACCCAGGCGGTCGTCGAACGGTGGCCGCAGGCCCAGCCGTACGGCGGCAAGTACGACCCCCACCCCCATCTGACCGTCGCCCAGGGCCAGGACGAGGCGGTACTGGACGAGATCGAGGCCGGCCTGCGCCCCAGCCTGCCGTTCACGGCACGCGTCCCCACCGTCGACCTCGTGGTCCACAGCGGCACCGAATGGCAGCACCGGGCGTCGTTCCCGCTTAGGTGACGGGGCGCGCCACGCAGCCTTCCGGCGTACGGACATGTGTGGGCGCCGCAGTCGAGACGCAGTTCGGGCCGTGAGGGGTCGAGCGTGGCGGCGACGTGCCGGCGGCACGGGTGCTCGGCCGCCGCCGGTTGCAGTCGGCTCTCAAGGGCGACCGCGGGCCCGGGCGGCCGGCAGCGCCCGGGTCGGCAGCCCGCCCCGGCGTGCGGATGACCGGCCTCGGCCCAGGGCGCCGCGGTGGTCTCCCGTGCGGCGGGCGCAGTCGCTGCTTGACTTGGAGAGCGCTCGAAGACCTAGCGTCACACGGGACGGTGCCGGAGACGGCGACGGTCCGGGCGGACGGAGACGGGCATGCGAGTGGGCGTACACATCAACCGGTTCGACCACGGCGGCGGAGGGCCCGCGCTGGGTGCCGAACTCGCCGCGACAGGTGCGGCGGCCGAGGCGGCCGGGGTCAGCTGGCTGTCGGTCATGGACCACTACTTCCAGATGGAGTTCAACGGCGGCGCAGAGGCGCCGATGCTGGAGGCCTACACGACCCTCGGCTATCTCGCGGGCCACACCTCCACCGTCCAACTGGGTGCGCTGGTCACCGGCGTGACCTACCGGCGCCCGGGACTCCTCGCCAAGATCGTCACCTCGCTCGACGTGCTGTCCGGCGGCCGCGCCACGCTCGGCATCGGCGCGGCCTGGTACGACCGCGAGCACGAGGGGCTCGGCGTGCCCTACCCGCCGCTCGTGGAGCGCTTCGAGCGGCTGGAGGAGACCCTGCGCATCTGTCAGCGGATGTGGGACCCGGCGGCCGACGGCCCCTTCGCCGGCAAGCACTACCGGCTGGCCGAGACCCTGTGCGTCCCGGCGCCGGTGAGCGACCCCCACCCCGAGATCATGATCGGCGGGGGAGGGGAGAAGAAGACGCTGCGCCTGGTCGCCCAGTACGCGGACGCCTGCAACCTCATCCCCTCCTCCGCCGACGAGGCCAAGCACAAGCTGGATGTGCTGCGCCGGCACTGCGACGCCCTGGGCCGCGACTACGACCGGATCCGCAAGACCATCGCCTACACGGGCGAGTCGGCGACCGACGGGGACCTCGACACCTTCATGCGGGACATCGAGGGTTACGCCGGACTCGGCCTCGACACGGTGATCCTTGCGCCGCGTCTCGGCGAGCCGGCGGCGTGGATCGAGAGCTTCGCGGCTCCGGTGGTTCAGCGGCTGGCCCGGTTCGACTGAGGCTCCGGGGGGCGGCTGCGCGAGACGACACGCGTCCCGCGGCCGTCCTCCACCCGGACCTGGAGCGAGCCGCATCCGCAGCGGGTCCACACCGTGCGGCCCGCCGCGGTGTCGTGCCCCGAGACAACCTGGAAGGGCTCGGCGCCATCGGGCCAGCCGCAGTGCGGGCAGCTGCCGGCGGACGTGCTGATCATGGCAACTCCTCGAACGTTTCGACATTTCGGCCGTCGCGACAGAGCCAGGGTGCAACGGGGTGTCCGTTCACGTCCAGGTTGACTTTGTGGACCTCACCTTGAAGCCTGGGCTTCATGATTGACCTGCGCCGACTGCACGTCCTGAGGGCCGTCGCCCACTACGGCACGGTCACCGCGGCCGCCCGCGCGCTGCACTTCACCACGTCGGCGGCCTCCCAGCAGATCCGCCAGCTCGCCCGCGACCTGGACGTCGACCTCCTCGAACCGCAGGGCCGCGGGGTGCGGCTCACCCCGGCCGCCGAGAGCCTGCTCGCGCACGCGGACGCGATCCAGGCCCGCTGGGAGCAGGCCGAGCTGGACCTGCGCGCCGAACACGCCCCCGCCGGACCGCTCCGTGTGAGCGGGTTCCCCGTGGCCGTTTCCGTACTTCTGGCCCCGATGGCCGTACGGCTTCAGCAGCGGCATCCCCGGCTGTCCGTCCGCATCCAGGAGGCGGGCGTGCCCGAGAGCTTCGACCTGCTCTTCGAGGGCGAGACCGACCTGGCCATCGTCGAGGCCACTCCGCAGAACCCGCCGCTCAGCGATGCCCGCTTCGACCAACAGCCGCTCCTGGACGACCCGTTCGACCTCGTCGTGCCCGCGGACCACCCGCTGGCAGGGCGCGAGCGGGTCGGCCTCTCCGACGCGGCGCACGAGGACTGGATCGCGCCGGTCGCCGACAGCCCCTGCCGTCCGCACGTGATGTCGGCGTGCGGCGAGGCCGGCTTCAGCCCCGGCGTCGTCCATCACGCCCTGGACTGGAACGTCACGGCCCACCTGGTCGCCAACCGGCTCGGCGTCGCGCTGATCCCACGGCTGGCCCAGCTCACCCCGCACCTGCCGATCGCCCGGGTCCGCTGCACCGGCAACCCGCACCGCAAGCTGCTCACCTGCACCCGGCGGGGCGGCCGGGAACGACCCGCGGTCGCCGCAGCACTGCAGGAACTGCGCGAGCTGGCGCCTACGGCGGTGGCGTGAAACGTGGCCTGCGGCGGGGCGGCGTGGTGTGCGACGGGGTGCCTTGGCGTGCGGCGGGTGGCGTGGTGTGGAACGGGGGTTGCGTTGCGTGCGGAAGGGCGGCTTTGGCGGGCGGCAGGGGCTGCGGGTGGGGCTGCGGGCCATGCGGAAGGGTCGGGCGGCTTGCGACCGGGAGGCGTGGCGTGCAACAGGGTTGCGTGCCACACGGCGGGGCTGCGTGCCATGCGACGGGTGCTGCGCGCAATGCGACAGGGCGTCGTGGCATGTGACGGGGCGGCGCACCAGGCGACGGAGGCGGCGCGGCATGCGACGGGGTGGCGCTACATGCGTCAGGGCGGCGCGGCATGCGACAGGACGGCGCGCGGTATGCGACAGAGCGGCGCGGCACGCGCAGGGCGCCGCGGCGTGCAGTAGAGCGGCGCAGCATGCGAAGGGCGGCGGGGCATGCGCAGGGTGTCGCCTTGTGTGAAAGGGGCCGGGGCCCGTCGGCCCCGGCCCCTTTCGGGCCTGTGCGGTCGTGGATCAGGCGGCGACGGCCTCGCCCGCGTGGCCGTGCAGTCGCGCGACCACCTCGGTCAGCTGCGCGGCGACCTCGGCGTCGTCGGCCGGGTGGGTCTCGGCGAAGCGGACCACGGAGCCGGGGATGGAGAGCTTGACGTCCTCGAGCACCTTGCCGCCGGCGATGCCCACGGCCTTGCGGGTCTCGTCCTGCGCCCACACGCCGCCGTACTGGCCGTAGGCGGTGCCGACCACGGCGACCGGCTTTCCGGCGAAGGCGCCGGCGCCGAACGGGCGGGACAGCCAGTCGATGGCGTTCTTCAGGACGGCCGGGATGGTGCCGTTGTACTCGGGGGAGAAGAACAGGAACGCGTCGGCGGCCTGGGCGGCCTCGCGCAGCTTGGCGGCGGCGGCCGGGACACTGCCCTCGACGTCGATGTCCTCGTTGTAGAACGGGATCTCGGCCAGGCCCTCGAAGATCTCGACGTCCGCGCCCTCGGGCGCGAACTTGGCGGCCGCCTCGGCGAGCTGGCGGTTGTGCGAACCGGCGCGAAGGCTGCCGACGAGCGCGAGGATGCGGACAGACATGGGGCACTCCAAATGGGGGGCTGAAACATTGCCGTTACGATCCGGACCGAGGTCCGTTTAGTTTGTAGCACCTTAAGCGGACCGCGGTCCAGTTCTGTTCCCGATGCTTTACGCTGTCTTCATGTCCGCCACCCTGCCGCCCTTTCCCCGGCCCGAGGAGCCGGTCGGCGAACCCGAGTTGCTGCAGCTCAGCACCGCCGACGACGAGCCCTGCCTGCGTGCCGACGCCGCGCGCAACCGGGCCCGGCTGCTGGAGGCCGCGACCCGGCTGATCGCCGAGCACGGTGCGGCCGGGGTCACGATGGAGGCGGTGGCCACCGCGGCCAACGTGGGCAAGGGGACCGTCTTCCGCCGCTTCGGCGATCGGACCGGACTGCTGATGGCGCTGCTGGACCACTCGGCGCGCAAACTGCAGGCCGACTTCCTCGGCGGGCCGCCGCCGCTGGGCCCCGGGGCGCCGCCGCTGGACCGGCTGCGGGCGTTCGGCGTGGCGCTGCTCTACCGCTCGGCCGAGCAGCTGGACCTTCAGCTGGCCGCCCAGCCCGATCCGAGCCGCCGGTTCGTCCACCCCTCGGCCGGGGCGCTCACCATGCACGTCACGATGCTGCTGCGGCAGATCGTGCCGGACGCCGACTGCGAGCTGCTGGCGCAGACCCTGATGGGATACCTCGACCCTGCGGTGATCCACCACCTGACCAAGCAGCGCGGCATGTCCTTGGAGCGGCTGGAGGCCGGCTGGACCGACCTGGTCGCGCGGGTGACGAGCACCGAACCGCCCCGCTGAACCGCCTGGCGGCGAGCCCGGCCAAGGCGTGGCCCGCTCGGGCATGACCGCTCGGTGCGGCTGGCGCGCGTATGACCGCTCGGGCCCGACCACCGCACGCCAGCCTGCTCGGGGGCGACCGGCTCAAGGCGGCCTGCTCGGGGGCGACCGGCTCAAGGCGGCCTGCTCGGGGGCGACCGGCCCCAGCTGGCCCGCTCGGGCTCGGGCATGACCGCTCGGGCGCGACTGGCTCGGGCGCGGCTTACGCCAGCCTGCTCGACCGCGACCGGCCCAAGCCAGCCCGCTCGCGCGCCCGACCCCCTTACGCCAGCCCGCTCGCGCGCCCGACCCCCTTACGCCAGCCCGCTCGCGCGCCCGACCCCCTTACGCCAGCCCGCTCGCGCGCCCGACCCGACCGCCATACGCCCGCCCGCTCGCAAGCGACCGCCTTACGCCCGCCCGCTAGCAAGCGACCGGCTCCAGCCAACCACCTCATGCGTGACCCGCGAACATGTCCAGCAGCCCCTGCGGCGCGTCCGCGCGGAACAGCATGGCTCCGCTCTCCGCCGACCCGGCCGCGGAGATCTCGCTGCGGGGGAACATCTTCTCCTCGTAGGCGGTGAGGGCGGCCTCGATGTCGCCCGGGTGGGCGGCCAGGGCGAGGCCCAGTTCGGCGCCGTCGAGCAGTGCGAGGTTGGCACCCTCGCCCGCGAACGGGGACATCAGGTGCGCGGCGTCGCCGAGCAGGGTCACGCCCGGCACGCGCTCCCAGCGGTGGCCGACCGGAAGGGCGTGGATGCGCCGCGGCACGAGCGCACCGTCGGCGTCCGCGACCAGCGCGCGCAGGCTCTTGTCCCAGTCGGCGAAGTGCTCCAGGACCTGCTCCTTGGCCGCCTCGGTGTCGGTGAAGTCGATGCCGTCCAGCCACTCCTCGGGCGCTTCGACGGCGGCGTAGACGTGCAGGCTGCCGTCGGTCTCGCGGTGGGCGAGGAAGCCCCGGCCCGCGCCGAGCGCGAACAGCATGCCGCCGCCGACCACTTCGGCGCTCACCGGGTGGCGCACGTCCGCTTCGTTCAGGTCCGCCTCGACGAACGAGACGCCGGTGTAAGCGGGTTGGGCGTCCGAGACCATGGGGCGGATCCGCGACCAGGCGCCGTCGGCGCCCACCAGGAGGTCCGTGGTGAGGACGGTGCCGTCGGCGAGGGTCACCTCGTGCCGGCCGCCGTCCAGCGGGCGCGCCCCGGTGACCTTGGTGCCCCAGCGGACGGTGCCCTCGGGCAGGGAGTCCAGCAGCAGGTCGCGCAGGTCGCCGCGGTCGATCTCGGGGCGCTCGCCCCGGTCGCCGTCGGTGTCCTCCATGCGGACCACGGCGTCCTTGTCCAGCACGCGCATGGCCTCGCCGCCGGGATGGACGAGCGCCCGGAACTGCTCGTGCAACCCCGCGGCGCGCAGGGCCACTTGGCCGGAGTCGTCGTGGATGTCGAGCATGCCGCCCTGGGTGCGGGCGGCGGGGGAGGCGTCCAGGTCGTAGACGGCGGCCTCGATGCCGTGCGCGTGCAGCACACGGGCGAGGGTGAGGCCACCGAGGCCGGCGCCGACGATGGTGATGGCGTGGTGCGTGGTCATGTCGGACTCCTTGGGGTCAGTGGGGTCAGTCGGGTCAGTGGGGTTCGGGGGCCTGCTCGATGCCGGCGATCAGCGTCCGCAGCCCCCAGGACAGACGGTCCTCGGGCGCTCCACCGAGCAGCGGGCCGCCGAGTGCGGCGATGTGCGGATGGGTGCGCTCGGAGGCGCCGTGCACCGCGCGGCGCAGGGCGTCCCAGTCCTCCTCGGACGCCTCGCCCGCGGCGTGCTCGGCGGCGGTCGCGGTGGCGTGCTGGAGCAGCAGGTCGACGCCCCACGCGGCCTGCGCGGGCGGTACGCCGCCCTCGTCGAGCAGGGCCAGCAGCGTCTCGATCAGGTTCAGGTAGTGCGGGCCGCTCGGCCGGGCCGTCAGTGCGGAGCGGGCCAGGCTCGGGTGCTCGAAGAGCATCGCGGTGTACGCGGTGAGCACCCGCTCCAGGCGCTCCCGCCATGCGCCCTCGGGCGGGGCCGGCCCGACGGTGCCCAGCAGCTCGTCCAGCACGGCCGCGTGTAGCTCCGCGGTGTTGCGCACGTAGACGTACAGCGAGGCCGGGCCGGTGTCGAGCTCCTGCGCGAGGCGTCGCATGGTCACCTTCTGCAGGCCCTCGGCACGCAGGATCGCGACCGCCGCGGCGACGATCCCCTCCCTGCTCAGGGCGGGTTTCGCGGGGCGTTCACGGCGGCTGCGGGGGGTGCCGGGTCGGTCTGTCATGCCTCACACGATAACGAACATGTTCGTTGCGAACAAGTTCGAGACGAACATGTTCGTCGAGGCCCGGGCGTGGCCCGGGACACAGGTTCTGCAAAGATGCCGTACGTCATGGTGCAGATACCGAAAACGCCCGCGCACTCGTCCACCACGGCGCGCTCCGTGCCCACGAGCGCCGACGTGGCCCGCCTGGCCGGCGTCTCGCGCGCGACCGTCTCCTACGTCCTGAACAACACCAGCGCCGTCCGGATCAGCGAGCCCACGCGCCGCCGGGTCCACGAGGCCGCCAAGGAACTCGGCTACGTGCCGCACGCCGCCGCCCGCAGCCTGCGGGCCGGACACAGCCGCGTGGTCCTGATGCCCGCCCCCAGCTTCCCGGTGGGCCCCCTCTACAGCCAGTTCATCAGCGAGCTCCAATGGGCGCTCGGCCGCCTCGACTACACGGTCGTGCAGTACGGCTCCGTCGGCGTGCACGGCGACGAGGCCGCCCGCGCCTGGGCCGAACTGCGCCCCGTCGCCGTCCTGGTGCCCGGCGCCGGACCCCTCAGCCCGCAGGGCGTGACCGTGCTCAAGCGCTCCGGCGCCCGCGCCGTCGTCACCCTCGGACCCGAGTCCGTCGACGGCGCCCACGCGCTGCTCATGGACCACGAGACCGTCGGCCACTGCGCCGCAGGCCATCTCTTCGACCGCGGCCGGCGCCGCATCGGCGTCGTCACGCCCCGGGAGAACGGCCTGGAGTCCTTCGCGCTGCCCCGCCTCGAAGGGGTGCGCCGCGCCCTTCAGGGCACCGACGCCACCGTGACCGAACTGCCCCTGGCCTACGAGGAGGAGGCCGCCACGCGCCTCGCCGCCCGCTGGCGCGACCTCGACCTCGACGCCGTGTTCGCGTACAACGACGAGTACGCGATGCTGCTGATGCGCGCGCTGCAGGACGTCGGCGTGCGCATCCCCGAGGATGTGGCCCTCATCGGCGCCGACGACCTCATGCTCGGCCGGCTGCTGCGGCCCCGGCTGAGCACGGTCCACATCGAGCTGCCGTCCGGCCGCGACCTGGCCGAACTGGTCGACCGCGCGGTGCGCAACCCCGGTGCCGCGCCCGAGACGCACAAGGTGCTGGGAGCCACGGTGATCCACCGCGACTCCAGCTGAACCAAGGAGGCGTTCATGCGCACGACGGTCGGCATCATCGGCGGCGGCCCCGCCGGGCTGCTCCTCGCCCGGCTGCTGCACCGCACCGGCGTGGACTGCGTCGTGCTGGAGGCACGGACCCGGGAGTACGTCGAGCAGCGCCAGCGCGCCGGAATGCTCGAACAGGGCACGGTCGACGCCCTGCACGAGGCCGGCGCCGCCGAGCGGCTGCACGCCGAGGGGCTGATCCACCAGGGCATCGAGCTCCGCTTCGACCGGGAGCGCCACCACATCGACTTCCCCACCCTGACCGGCGGCCGCACCGTCACCATCTACGCCCAGACCGAGATCGTGAAGGATCTGGTCGCGCTCCAACTGGCCGAAGGGCCACGGCTGTTGTTCGAGGCCGAGGCTCTGGCGATCGAGAAGCCGGACAGTGAATCACCCGTGGTCCGCTTCCGTCACGAGGGTCGCGAGCAGACCCTCGCCTGCGACTGGGTGGTGGGCTGCGACGGCTTCCACGGCATCGCCCGGGACACCTTCCCGGACACTCTCGGCCGGACGTACGAACGTGACTACCCCTACTCCTGGCTCGGCATCCTCGCCGACGTGGCCCCCTCCTGCGAGGAGCTGATCTACGCGCGCGGGCAGGGCGGCTTCGCCCTGCACAGCATGCGCTCCCCGCACGTCTCCCGCCTGTACCTGCAGGTCCCCAACGGCACCGACACCGAGGACTGGAGCGACGACCGGATCTGGGACGAGCTCGCCGACCGCTTCGCCATCGACGCCGACTGGACCCTGCGCCGCGGCCCGATCACCGCCAAGTCCGTTACGCCGATGCGGAGTTTCGTCCATGAACCGATGCGGTACGGGCGGCTGCTGCTGGCCGGCGACGCCGCCCACATCGTGCCGCCGACCGGCGCCAAGGGCCTCAACCTCGCCGTCTCCGACGTCCGCGTCCTCGCCCGCGCCTTCGCCGAACTGCGCCGCACGAAGTCCGAGCAACTCCTCGACTCGTACTCGGACATGTGCCTCGCCCGCGTGTGGCAGGCCACGCGCTTCTCCTACGACATGACTAAGATGTTGCATGCTCAACCAGATAGGGATGTGTTCGAGAACCGTCTGCAACTCGCGCGTCTGCGCCGGATCGCAGCATCCCGCCACGCGGCTGCCGAACTGGCCGCGAACTACACGGGACTTCCGCTCCTGATGTGAGTCCCGGTGACGAAACGGAGAGCCGTCATGCCGCTGCTCGACCCGAAGACCTGGCAGCCCCGCTCCCTGTCGGGGCCCGAGTACGCCGCCACGGAGCCCGCCACCGGGGACACGCTCGCCACCGTCACCCTCGCCTCCGCAGAGGACGTCGGCGCCGCCGCCGAGGCCGGCCGTGCCGCCCAGGCGGAGTGGGCGCGCGTCCCGCACTTCGTCCGCGCGGGTGTCCTGCGCAAGGCCGGCGACCTGTTCGCGGCGCACGCCGAGGAGCTGCGCGAATGGATCGTGCGGGAGTCGGGCTCCATCCCGGGCAAGGCCGACTTCGAGCTGCACGTCGCGGCCCAGGAATGCTACGAGGCCGCCGCTCTCGCCTCCCGCCCGGCCGGGCAGGTCCTGCCCACCGAGGCGCCGAGGCTGTCGTACACACGCCGTGTCCCGGCGGGGGTGGTGGGCGTGATCGCCCCGTTCAACGCCCCGCTGATCCTCTCGATCCGCTCGGTCGCCCCGGCCCTCGCCCTCGGCAACGCGGTCGTCCTCAAGCCGGACCCGCGCACCGCCGTCTGCGGCGGACTCTCCCTCGCCGCGGTCTTCGCCGAGGCGGGCCTGCCCGAGAACCTGCTGCACGTGCTGCCCGGCGGCGCGGACGTCGGCCAGGCGCTGGTCGCCGACCCGCGCGTGCCCGTCATCTCCTTCACCGGCTCCACCGCCGCGGGCCGCGCGGTCGGCGAGGCGGGCGGCCGCCACCTCAAGCGCGTCCATCTGGAACTGGGCGGCAACTCCGCCCTGGTCGTCCTGGAGGACGCCGACCTCGACGCGGTGATCTCGACGGCGGCCTGGGGCTCGTTCTTCCACCAGGGCCAGATCTGCATGACGACCGGCCGCCACCTGGTCCACCAGTCGATCTACGAGGAGTACGTCGAGCGCCTCGCGGCCAAGGCCGACTCCCTCGCGGTCGGCGACCCGCACCGCGCACAGGTCCACCTGGGCCCGATCATCGACGACGCCCAACTCACCAAGATCCACGGTCTGGTGCAGGCGAGCACCGCCCGCGGCGCCAAGGTCGCCGCGGGCGGCACCCACGAGAAGCTCTTCTACCGGCCGACGGTCATCGCGGGCGTCGACGACACGAGCCCGGCCTACGCGGAGGAGGTCTTCGGCCCGGTGGCGCCCGTACGCCCCTTCAGCACCACCGACGAGGCGGCGGCCTGGGCGGCGCAGGGCGAGTACGGCCTCTCGCTCGGCATCGTGACACGTGACGCGGCCCGCGGACTCGACCTCGCCGAGCGCATTCCGACCGGCATCGTCCACATCAACGACCAGACCGTGAACGACGAGGCCGTGGCCCCCTTCGGCGGCGTCGCCGCGTCCGGCACCGGTGCCCGCTTCGGCGGTGAGGCCAATCTGGAGGCCTTCACCGACGTGCGCTGGACGACGGTGCGCGCAGACGTGGCGCCGTATCCCTTCTGAGGCTGCCGTCCCCTTCGGGACTACTCGCCGTTCTGCTCGGCCTGGGCCTGCTGGTCCGCGACCGCCTTGCGGACCTCGTCCATGTCCAGCTTGCGGGCCTGCCCGATGACGTCCGTCAGGGCGGCTTCGGGCAGCGCGCCCGGCTGCGCGAACACGGCGACCTGATCGCGGACGATCATCAGCGTCGGGATCGACTGGATACCGAAGGCCGCGGCCAGCTCCGGCTGCGCCTCGGTGTCGATCTTGCCGAACACCAGGTCGGGGTTCTCCTCGGCCGCCTTCTCGTACACAGGTGCGAACTGGCGGCACGGCCCGCACCAGGACGCCCAGAAGTCGATCAGGACGAATTCGTTGTCCGTGACCGTCTGGTCGAAGTTCTCCTTGGTGAGCTCCACGGTGCTGCTCATTGCGCAATTCCCTCTTCCTGCTGTCGGGGGCGAAGCCGTCGGCACAACGCGGCCGACATGTCACGTATTCCGCGCCCCTACCCGTGTGGCCTGAGCGCACACCACCCACCAGACTGACCCCATGACGGAAACGGAAACCATCGCTTACGACGTCGTGGTGCTCGGGGCCGGGCCCGTGGGGGAGAACGTGGCCGACCGCACCCGCGCGGCCGGACTTTCCACCGCGGTCGTGGAGAGCGAGCTGGTCGGCGGCGAGTGCTCGTACTGGGCCTGCATTCCCAGCAAGGCCCTGCTGCGCCCGGTGATCGCCCGCGCGGACGCCCGGCGGGTGCCCGGCCTGCGCCAGTCGGTACAGGGCCCCCTCGACGCGGCCGCGGTCCTCGCGCACCGTAACTACTACACATCCGACTGGCACGACGAGGGCGCGGCCGGGTGGCTCGACGGCATCGGAGCCGATCTTTACCGCGGCCACGGCCGCCTGGACGGCGCGCGCACCGTGACCGTCACCGGCGCCGACGGCAGCCGCGAGGTGCTCACCGCCCGGCACGCCGTTGTCGTCTGCACCGGCACCGACGCCGTGCTGCCGGACCTGCCGGGCCTGGCCGACGTCAAGCCGTGGACCAGCCGCAACGCCACCAGCGCGCAGGAGGTGCCCGGCCGTCTCGTGGTCGTCGGCGGGGGAGTGGTCGCCACCGAGATGGCCACCGCCTGGCAGGCCCTCGGCTCGCAGGTCACCCTCCTCGTCCGCGGCAAGGGCCTGCTCAACCGCATGGAGCCCTTCGCCGGGGAACTGGTCGCCGAGGCGCTCACCGAGGCCGGAGTTGACGTCCGCACCGGCACGTCGGTGCGGTCGGTCACCCGCGAGAACGGCACGGTGGTGGCCGTCACCGACCAGGGCGACCGCATCGAGGCCGACGAGATCCTCTTCGCCACCGGCCGCAAGCCGCGCACCGGCGACATCGGCCTGGACACCGTCGGCCTGGAACCGGGCAGCTGGCTCCAGGTCGACGACAGCCTGCAAGTCAGCGGCAACGACTGGCTGTACGCGTGCGGCGACGTCAACCACCGCGCGCTCCTCACGCACCAGGGCAAGTACCAGGCCCGTATCGCCGGTGCCGCCATCGCCGCCCGCGCCTCGGGCGTGCCGATCCTGGAGTCGGACCCCTGGGGCGCCCACACGGCCACCGCCGACCACGACGCCGTCCCGCAGGTCATCTTCACCGACCCGGAGGCGGCGGCCGTCGGCCTCTCCCTCGCGGAGGCGGAGCAGGCCGGCTACCGGGTGCGCGCCGTGGACGTCGACATGAGCTCCGCGGCCGGCGCGGGCCTGTACGCCGACGGTTACCGCGGCCGCGCCCGCATGATCGTGGACCTGAACGAGGAGATCCTGCGCGGCGTCACCTTCGTCGGGCCCGGCGTCAGCGAGCTCATCCACTCCGCCACGATCGCCGTCGCGGGCCAGGTGCCGATCAGCCGGCTGTGGCACGCGGTCCCGTCGTTCCCGACGATCAGCGAGGTGTGGCTGCGGCTGCTGGAGTCGTACCGCGACAACTGACGTATCCTTTACGGCAGTTCAGTGCGCCCCCGGGACAGGTGACCGTGCCGGGGGTTGCACTCGGACCCGGGGCGCTCAGGCCAGTGGGAACCCGAGCGCCCGCGCCGCCTCTTCGGGCGTCGGCTGCGTCCACCGCTGCGCCATCGCCTCGTTCGAGGACAGCGAGCGCAGTTCCGCGCGGTCCAGGTACAGCGTCCCGTCGAGGTGGTCCGTCTCGTGCTGGACGATCCGCGCGGGCCAGCCGGTGAACACCTCGTCCAGCGCGCGGCCGTGCTCGTCCTGGCCGGTCAGCCTCACCTTGGCCGACCGCGCCACCACCGCCTGCCAGCCCGGCACGCTCAGACAGCCCTCGAAGAAGGCGGCCCGGTCCGAACCGACGGGCTCGTACGACGGGTTGACCAGCACCCGGAACGGTTGCGGCACCCGGCCGCGCACCAGCCGTACCTCCTCCGGCACCGGCGCCGGGTCCTCGATCACCGCGATCCGCAGCGCCACACCGACCTGCGGCGCGGCCAGGCCCACGCCCGGCGCCGCGTGCATGGTGACGCGCAGGGCCTCGACGAAGCGGGCCAGCAGCGGGGCGTCGAGCTGACCGTCGAAGCGCTCGGTGTCACGCCTGAGCACCGGCTCGCCCGCGGCGACGATGGGCAGCGGGCCGTCGACGGCGAGGAGTGCCTCGACCTGCTCGGCAAGGGACGCTCGATCACGGGGAGTTGCCATCGGGCCAGGATGCCATGGCGTCCCGCGCCAGACGTCACACCGTGTGACACAGGCCACGAGAGCCGTCGGGAACTCGGCGCCTTCTTCCTCCGACTACTGGACCGCCACAGCATGTCCCCGTCCCCCGGAGAAGCCCGCCGATGTCCATCGCTCCCACGACCTCCACAGACGATGCCCCGCAACCGGCCGCCGCCCCGGCGCCGTCCCCAGGCCGGTGGGCGCCGCTGCGCCCACTGGTGCTGCGGCTGCACTTCTACGCCGGAGTGCTCGTCGCACCCTTCCTGCTCGTCGCCGCCACCACCGGTTTCCTCTACGCCGGCGCCTTCCAGGCCGAAAAGCTCGTCTACGCCCATGAGTTGACCGTCGCGAAGGCGGGCGGAACCGAGCTGCCGGTCTCCACGCAGGTGGCCGCCGCCCGCAAGGCGCACCCCGAGGGGACCGTCTCCGCCGTACGGCCCTCCCCGGAGGCCGACGCCACGACCAGGGTGCTGCTGTCCGGCGTCCCCGGCGTCGACCCCGACCACGCGCTCGCCGTCTTCGTCGACCCCTACACCGGCCAAGTACGCGGCGCCGTCGAGCAGTACGGCTCGACCGGCGCGCTTCCGCTGCGTACCTGGATCGACGAGTTCCACCGCGACCTGCACCTCGGCGACACCGGCCGGCTCTACAGCGAACTCGCCGCGAGCTGGCTGTGGGTGATCGCGGGCGGCGGTCTCGTGCTGTGGTTCTCCCGCCGCCGGGCCCGGCGCAAGGTACGCGGCACCGGCGGACGGCGCCGCACGCTCGGGCTGCACGGCACGGTCGGCGTCTGGGCCGCCGCCGGGTTCATCTTCCTGTCGGCCACCGGCCTGACCTGGTCCACCTACGCCGGGGCGAACATCGACGAGCTGCGCACCTCGCTCGGCCAGGCCACCCCGTCGGTCTCGGCGGCGGCCGGCGGCGAGCACGCGGGACACGGCGCGTCCGCCGCCACCGGGGGCGCCGAGCACGGCGTCGGCCTCGACAAGGTGCTGGCGGCGGCGCGCGCCAAGGGACTGAGCGACCCCGTGGAGATCGTGCCGCCCGCCGACGCGGGCTCGGCGTACGTGGTCCGGCAGGTGCAGCGGAGCTGGCCCGAGAAGCAGGACTCGGTGGCGGTCGATCCGGCCACCGGCGAGGTCACCGACGTGCTGCGGTTCGCCGAATACCCGTTGCTCGCCAAGCTGACCCGCTGGGGCATCGACCTGCACACCGGCATCCTGTTCGGCCTGGTCAACCAGATCGCGCTGATGCTGCTCGCGCTCGCCCTGATCCTGCTGATCGTCTGGGGCTACCGCATGTGGTGGCAGCGCGGACGCGGCTCCGCCTTCGGCCGGCCGATCCCGCGCGGCGCCTGGCAGAAGGTGCCCCCGCAGATCCTCGTCCCGGCGGTCGCCGTGGTGGCCGCGGTCGGCTACTTCGTCCCGCTGCTCGGCATCCCGCTGGCCGCCTTCGTCCTCGTGGACGTGCTCCTCAGCGAGATCGCGCACCGGCGGACCCGGACCTCGGCGCCATGACAGCGACCGGGCCCGGTTCCTGTGTCGGAACCGGGCCCGGCCGTGTCGCCGTACGGTGTCGCTGAGACCTCGGCGGACGTCGCTGAGACCTCCGCGGACGTTCCTCAGACCTTCGCGAAGTCGCCCGCGAGCGCCGAGGCGATGCGCAGATGCGTGTCAGCCTCGTCCTGCCGTCCCTGACGCTCCAGCGTGCGGCCGAGCATCAGCCGGGCGTAGTGCTCGACCGGGTCGCGCTCGACGATCACGCGCAACTCGCTCTCCGCACGGCGCAGTTGGGCCGAGTGGTAGTAGGAGCGCGCCAGCAGCAGGCGCGGCCCGGTCTGCTCCGGCACCTCCTCGACCAGCCCGCCCAGCACACGCGCGGCGGCGGCGAAGTCCTTGGCGTCGAAGAACATCTGCGCGCGCTCCCAGCGCTCCGCCGGTGTTCCGTGGTCGTAGTACGTCGTGTCCACTCGTGACCTCCTTCGGCGTACACAACCACGACCGATGGTTGAACATTCCACCAGATGTGTGGCCGGACGGATCAGGACGACAGTGCGGCGAGTTCGGCGTTGGCGCGCTCGGTCACCAGGGCCAGCACGCGGCCGGTCGTGGCCAGGTCCTCGGCCGGGATTCCGCCCCAGACCCGGGCCGAGATCTCCGCGCTCTCGCCGCTCACCGCGGCGTAGAACTCCCGCCCCGCGTCCGTGATCCGGACCTGCGACGCCTCGGACGCGAGGAGCCCCTTGGCGAGCAGCTGCTCGACGACTCCCTGCACCGA
This sequence comes from Streptomyces sp. NPDC048419, assembly GCF_043200415.1. Classification (NCBI taxonomy): domain Bacteria; kingdom Bacillati; phylum Actinomycetota; class Actinomycetes; order Kitasatosporales; family Streptomycetaceae; genus Streptomyces; species Streptomyces sp. NPDC048419. The sequence goes on from NZ_JBICXT010000030.1 coordinate 28,491, forward strand.
GGCCGTGTCGGTCTTGAGTGAGCCGGCGACCTGATCGACGAGCGCCGCACGCTCGAACGGCGCCTCGGCGACGGCCACGAGCCGGAGGGTGATCTGCTGCGCGAAGGTGGCGCCGTGCCGGGCCAGGACGTGCTCCAGGACGGCTCGGGCGGCGTAATGAGCCAGGCCGAGTGCGCGGGCGTCGGCGGCTGGTGCGGTGGTGGATGCGTCGGTGGTCATGAGTGCTCCTTGTCGGACTCGCCGTCCAGGGCCGAATGGTCGAGCGGTGCGTCGAGCAGGGTCGCCAGGTCGCGGGTGAACTCCCTTGTACGGGCGCTGTCCAGGCCCCCGAGCGGTGCGAGGAGCTGCTGCAGCAGGCCCTGGACGACCTTGATGGCGCGCCCGGTGACCTCGCGGCCCTGCTCGGTCAGGGCCAGCTGCACGGCGCGCGGGTCCCGCGGGTCGCGGGCGCGCTCCAGCAGGCCGGCCGTCTCCAGCGCGCGGGCCAGTTTGGACACGTAGAGCGGTTCGAGGCCGGTGTGGTCGGCGAGGCGGCGCTGGCTGGGGCGCTCGCCGGTGCGGTGCATGCCGTACAGCGAGGCCACCAGTGAGTACTGCGCGTGCGTGAGACCGAGTGGTGCCACCGCCCGGTCGACGGCCACCCGCCACTTCATCGACAGACGCCACACCAGGAAACCCGGCGTCGCCTTCTCGGAACCTTGGCTCATGAGAAATACAGTACATGGCTACTATAGCCATGGCTACTATTTCTTCGGCGACGGACGGTACCGCCCGGGTGACGGACTGACGCGACGCCGTGGACAGGGCTAGGTTGGCGCCATGAGCAATCTTGATCGCGAGCCGGTTCCCGCTCTGTGCGGCGGCCGCGGCTTCGTGGTGGCGGAGCCCGTGCGTCAACTCCTCAGCCCTCGCCGCGTCAAGCTCGGCGAGTCGACCGAAGTCCGCCGGCTGCTGCCCAACCTGGGCCGCCGCATGGTCGGCGCCTGGTGCTTCGTCGATCACTACGGCCCCGACGACATCGCCGACGAGCCCGGCATGCAGGTGCCGCCGCACCCGCACATGGGCCTGCAGACGGTGAGCTGGCTGCACCAGGGCGAGGTCCTGCACCGCGACTCGACCGGCAGCCTGCAGACCATCCGCCCGCGCGAACTGGGCCTGATGACCTCCGGCCGGGCGATCAGCCACTCCGAGGAGAGCCCTCGGCCGCACGCCCGCCTCCTGCACGGCGCCCAGCTCTGGGTCGCCCTCCCGGACAGCCACCGGCACACCGACCCTCACTTCGAGCACCACGCCGGACTGCCGATCGTCACGGCCCCGGGCCTCAAGGGCACGCTGATCCTCGGCAACCTGGACGGCGCGACCTCGCCCGGCACCACGTACACCCCGATCGTCGGCGCCGACCTGACCCTCGCGAGCGGCGCGGAGGTACGTCTGCCGCTCGAGCCGGACTTCGAGTACGCCGTGCTGTCCATGTCGGGCGAGGCCCACGTGGACGGCGTCCCGGTGCTGCCGGGCTCGATGCTCTACCTCGGCTGCGGCCGCACCGAACTCCCGCTGCGCGCCGAGTCGGACGCCGGGCTGATGCTCCTCGGCGGCGAGCCGTTCGAGGAGGAGCTGATCATGTTCTGGAACTGGATCGGCCGCACCCAGCAGGAGATCGAGCAGGCCCGCGCGGACTGGACGACCGGCACACGCTTCGGCGAGGTGAAGGGCTACGGCGGCGACCCGCTGCCGGCGCCCGAACTGCCGCCGCTGCCGTTGAAGCCGCGGGGACGGGTGCGGTGACGCCCGGGTCGACGCCCGTGTCGACGCCCGCGTGATTCAACGGGCGCCTTTCCGCGGGCTGTTCGTGACGGCCGTTCGCGATCTGGGAATGCGCCGTAATCCACCCTGACGATCAAGGAAACGGCCGATTGTCAGTGGTGCGTCCTACTCTCGCCATATGACCTACAGCGTCTGGCACAGGGGCCTCGGCATCACGCTCGATCTGACCGAGGCGGATCTCGGGCACCCCGAATACCCACGGCTGCTCGACGAGATCTACGGCAATTACCAGCCAGATCTTCTCTACTGCCTCGAAGCCCACCAGGACGAAGGGTTCGTCTGCCCCGGCTTCATGGCCATCCGCAAGGTCAGTGGAAGGCCGCACGCGATGCATGTGGCAAAAGGGGAACGCCCCGAGACAAAGGCCGAGAGCGATCTCCACAAGGCACTCAGGGATTACACCGCCGAGGTCGCCTCCGGAGAGGGTTTCCGGGTGGCGCGGGCGGAGGAGACCGAACACGGAAAGCAGCGCCGGGACGTCACTGTGGAGGGCGCCGGTAAACAGCGGCTCGCTTATGAAATACAGCTCGCCGCGATAGCCGGCGGCTCCGTGGACGAGCGCACCCGCAACGCCCGCCGTGAGGGGCTCACCCCGCTCTGGCTCGTCAACAACGAGAACGCGATCCCCATCGACCGAGCGCCATGGGCCCGCCTGAACGTGCAGAGCTGGCGCGACGTCACCGACCGCGCGGCCCTGCCGGTGCGCGGCGGCGTCAAGCATCTGCACATGTCCCGCTGCGACTGGGGCAACCCGGTGCCGTGTCCGCAGCAGGGCGCCGGCCGCTGCGGCGGCAGGCACGCTCTGTGGGAGCCGGTCCGGGGTCTCTACTACGACGACGTCATCCGCCGTACGGCCACCGGTGAACTCGTCTCGCTCTACCTGCCCCACCCCGCGGGCCGCCGCGGCTGGCACATGTGGGTCACCCCGACGGACAAGGAGGAGTTCCTCGAAGGCCGTCCCGAGCCCATACCTGGCGGGTCGGCGGCGCCCGGCCCCGGCGGCCCGGACATGCCGACTCCCGGGCCGGACCCCGAGGGTGCCGGGGTGGGTGTCCGGACCGAGCTGACGCGGGCGCGTGACGACGAGCGGCCCATCGACGCCGCGCTGTGGCACACCGAGCCGGGGCCGTCGGCGTTCTCCCGGCCCTTCACGGTGGGGGAGTTCGTCATCCCCGGAGACCTCGTGGCGGCGCGGCGGACCTTCACCCGGGCGCTGGAGCACTGCGAGGACATCGCCGCGCACCTGCCGCTCGGCGCCGACATCGCGGCGGGGCGTGCCGAGTTGACCGGCGACCAGCGGGAGCGCCTGGCGGACGCGCGCGAGCGCTGTCGGCGGCTGGCCGAGGAGATGCACACCCACCCCTGGTGGCGGACGGTCGAGGACCGGCACGCGGCAAGGGAGGCACTGACGTACGCGGCCACGCACGACTCCGCCTTCTAGCCGCCACGGTCCCCTGTCCACTGTCCGGCACCGCGTCTGGACTTTCTGTCCAGCGATTGGACCTGTAGTCTAAGAGTCATGGCTGCCGAGCACTCCCCGGACAACGAGCGCGATGCGATCCTCGCCGCGCTGCGTCCCGTCGTCGACGGGCTCGTGGCGACGTTCGGGCCGATGTGCGAGGTCGTCCTGCACGACTACCGGCAGCCGGAGAAGTCGGTCGTCGCCGTGGCCGGTTCGGTCACGGGGCGGGACGTGGGCGGGGCGATGAGCGAGATCGGCATGCGCATCCTCGCCCGCGGCGACGAGGCCGACGACGACCTGAACTACCTCACCCGCACCGGAGCCGGACAGCTGGTCAAGTCGTCCACGATGGTGCTGCGCGACTCCGCGGGGGCGGTGTTCGGGGCCCTGTGCGTCAACGTCGACATCACCGCGGTGCACGAGGCCCAGGCCCTGCTCGGCGCGCTGGCCGGCCCCTCGTCCGGGTCCGCCGAACCACCGGTCACCGCCTTCGGCAACGACATCGACTCCGTCGTGGACGCCATCCTGGACGCCCACCGGCTCGGGCAGACCCAGAGCTGGGCGGGACTCGGCCGCACCGAGCGCCTCGAACTGTTCCGCAGCCTCGACGAACACGGCGTGTTCGCCGTGCGCCGCGCGGTCGAACAGGTCGCCGCCCGGCTCGGCATCTCCCGCGCCTCCGCCTACAGCTATCTCTCCCAGGCCCGCGCCGCCACCGACCCGACCACCACCGGAGAACACGCGTGACGATCACCACCGCACCGGTCACCCTCGACTCAGTCCGCGACGCCGCCGCCAGGATCAAGGGCATCGCACACCGCACCCCGGTACTGCACTCACGGACCCTCGACGCCCTCGTCGGCGCCGAGGTCTTCCTCAAGTGCGAGAACTTCCAGCGCGTGGGCGCCTTCAAGTTCCGCGGCGCCTACAACGCGGCCTCCCGGCTCACCCCGGAGCAGCTGTCCCGGGGCATCGCCGCCTACTCCTCCGGCAACCACGCCCAGGCCGTCGCCCTGGCCGCCCGCGAACTCGGCACCACAGCCGTCATCGTCATGCCCGAGGACACCCCGCGCTCCAAGCGCGAGGCCACCGTCGGCTACGGCGCCGAGGTCGTCACCTACGACCGCTACAGCGAGGACCGCGTCGCGGTCGGCGAAGCCCTGGCCGCCGAGCGCGGGCTCGCCCTCATCCCGCCCTACGAGCACCCCCATGTACTGGCCGGACAGGGCACCGCGGCGCTCGAACTCCTCGAAGAGACGGGCGAGTTGGGCGCACTGATCACGCCCGTGGGTGGCGGGGGCCTGATCGCCGGCTCCGCCACGGCGGCCAAGGGGCTGCACCCCGGGATCCGGGTGCTCGGCGTCGAGCCGGAGGCCGGGGACGACACCAAGCGGTCCCTGGAGGCCGGGCGGCGCGTCACCATCCCCGTGCCGCGCACCATCGCCGACGGGCAGGCCGCCGAGACGCCCGGCGAGCTGACCTTCTCCGTCAACCGCAGACTCGTGGACGGGATCGCCCTCGTCTCCGACGACGAGATCCGGGACGCCATGCGTTTCGCGTTCGAGCGCCTGAAGATCGTCATCGAGCCGAGTGGGGCGACCCCGCTGGCCGCGCTGCTCGCCGGGCGGGTGGAATCCCTGCCGCCGCGGATCGGTGTCATCGTCTCCGGCGGCAATGTGGATGCGGACCGGTTCGCCCGGCTGTGCGGCCGGGCGGCGGAGTCATGACCAGAACTCGTCGTCCGCGTCCATGTTCTCGACGCACTCGTCGAGATCGGTGATCTTGTCCCCGACGATCCGGAAGACGATCCCTCCGTCCTCGTCCAGGGTCTTGTCACCGCGCCGTGCGGTGGCGTGGTGCAGGGAGACGGCGTGGCCACGGCCGTCCACCAGGACGGTGCGCAGTTCGACCTTGAAGGTGCCGCCCGTCTCCTGCATGAGCTTGCCGTAGTAGCCGAGGACCGCGTCGATCCCCTTGAAGTCCCCGGACAGCGGATGGCTGCCGGGCACATGGTGCGAGGCGTCGCTCGTCATCATCGAGCGCAGGGTGTCCATGTCACCGCGCATGAAGGCTTCGTAGCCCTTGCGGATGAGTAGTGCATGAGGGTGTTCGGCCACGATGATCGCCACCTTTCTGGTGCTTTGGCGACTGCGGCTCAGCCACCATTCTGCGCCTGTACGTCCGAGTTGTCCGCTCCTCGCTGCATACCGCCGTCACTCGAATGGCGGCGCCGGGTGGACGGGCGGACGATGGTGTGGTGGGCAGGGCTCGCAATGGAGGGAGCCGTCATGATTGAGGTCAAGGCTGTCGACAAACCCGACGAGCGGCGCGACTTCCCGCGCGGCCACCTCGAAGCCGTCCATATGAGCGGACTCGACTTCGCCGTGGGCACGTTCGAGCCGGGCTGGCGCTGGTCGGAGTCCGTGGGGCCCATCGCCGGGACACCGAGCTGCCAGGTCCATCACAACGGGTACTGCGTCTCGGGGCGCATGCAGGTCGCCATGGACGAGGGCGGCGAACGTGAGGTAGGACCGGGCGACGTCTTCGTGATCCCCCCCGGCCACGACGCCTGGGTCGTCGGGGACGAACCGTGCGTCGTGTACGACTTCGCGGGCGGTATGGCGACGGACTACGCCAAGGCGTGAGGCAACGACGTGAGGCAAGGAGTCACACGGGAAGCAGGCGAGTGATCAGCGCGCCGAGCCGGCGGGCGTTGCGGCATTCATGCATCTCCACCAGTTCGGCGTACTCGGGTGCGGCGGAATCGCCCGTGCCCCACAGGGTGCGCGGCTCGGGGTTCAACCAGTAGACGCGGCGGGCCCGTTCGGCGGTCTGCCGGACCGCCGCCAGGTTCGGATCGCTCATGTTGGTACGGGCGTCGCCGAGTACGAACACCGTTGTGCGCGGTCCGACCGCGTCGCCGTACCGCTCGGCGAACTCGCCCAGCGCGACGCCGTAGTCGCTGCTGCCGTGCCAGCCCGTGAGCGTGGCCTCCGCCCGGATGCGGGCGCCCAGTCCCTGCGGGTCGGCGGCGCCGTGTTCGAGGAGCGGGGTCACCTCGTCGAGCCGGTTGACGAAGGCGAACACCCGCACCTTGCTGAACTGGTCGTGCAGCGCCTGCACCAGCAGCATCGTGAAGTCCGAGAACCCGGACACCGACCCCGACACATCGCACAGCAGGACCAGTTCGGGCCGGACCGGACGGCGTCTGCGCAGCACCGGCTTCATCGGCACCCCGCCCGTCGACAGAGATCCGCGCAGAGTGCGGCGCAGATCGATGCTGCCGCGGGCGGCGCGACGGCGGCGGGCCGCGAGCCGGGTGGCGAGCTTACGGGCAAGCGGCCGCACCGTCCGGCGCAGCTCGGCCAGTTGGAGCTTCCCGGCGTAGAGGAAGTCGACGCGGTCCGGAGTGGTGGCCACCGCCCGGCGGGCGAGTTCGTCGCGGTCGCGCCGCTCGGCGACCCGGCGCCGGGCCTCGACGGCCACCTGCCTGCGGAAGGTCTCGATCCGTCGCCGGATCTCGTCCTCCAGGAGCCGGTCGGTGAACCCCGAAGTGCCGTCCTGCGCACGGAGGTCGTCGCGGACGCGGGCGAACAGCGTCTGCGGGCGGAGCCGGTCCAGGGTCTGCTGCGAGGACCAGCCGTCCGAGCCGGGCGAGGAGCCGTAGCCGCCGAAGCCGTCCACCGCCTCGGCGGCCAGTTGCGCCATCAGCGCCTCGTCGCCCGCCGTCAGCGCACGCGCGAGCCGTTCGCGCAGATCGTCCCGGTCCGTGGTTTCGCCCTCGGGCGCGCCGATGCCGCGCGGGAAGTACAGGTCGAAGACCGGGTCGAAGACCTGCCGTTGGACCGTGCCGTGCAGCAGCGCCGAGGCCAGTCCCTCCCGCAGCACCTCGCGGTCGGCCAGGCCCAGCGCCGCCACCGCCTGAGCGGCGTCCACGGTCTCGCCGGTGCCGATCCGCATGCCGTGCGCCCGCAGCGCCCCGACCAGAGAGGTCAGGCGCTCGGCCACTCCGGGGGCGGTCACACGGCGTCCAGGTCGAGCTTGGCCGCCGCCTTCAGCACATCGTCCTGGTGCTTGAGCAGGACGCCCAGGCTGTCGCGTACGACGGTCTCGTCCAGGGTGTCGGCGCCGAGCGCGAGCAGCGTGCGCGCCCAGTCGATGGTCTCGGCGACCGAGGGGACCTTGCGCAGGTCCATGGCGCGCAGCGCACCGACCACGCGGACCACGGAGTTGGCCAGCGCCTCGTCCAGGCCGGGCACCTTCAGCCGTACGATGTGACGCTCCAACTCCTCGTCCGGGAAGCCGATGTGGAGGAACAGGCAGCGGCGGCGCAGCGCCTCGGACAGCTCGCGGCTCGCGTTCGAGGTGAGGACGACGAAGGGGCGGCGGGTCGCGGTGATCGTGCCCAGCTCCGGGACGGTCACCTGGAAGTCGCTCAGCACCTCCAGGAGCAGGCCTTCCACCTCGACGTCCGCCTTGTCGGTCTCGTCGATCAGCAGCACCTTGGGGTCGTCGCCACGGATCGCGGTGAGCAGGGGGCGGGTGAGCAGGAACTCCTCGCTGAAGATGTCCGTGCGCGCCTCGTCCCACGTCTCGTCCCGGCCCGCGCTGATCCGCAGGAGCTGCTTGGCGTGGTTCCACTCGTACAGCGCCCGGGACTCGTCGACACCCTCATAGCACTGCAGCCGGACCAGGCGCGCCTGCGCCACCTCGGCCACGGCCTTGGCGAGCTCCGTCTTGCCGACCCCGGCGGGGCCCTCGACCAGCAGCGGCTTGCCCAGGCGGTCGGCGAGGAAGACGGTCGTGGCGACCGCGGGCGAGGCGAGATATCCGGTGCCGGCCAGGCGTGCGGAGACGTCGTCGACGGATGTGAACAGCAACGGGGCCTCCAGCTCGGCACGGGTCGGGAGCTACTATCTAAGCGCTTGTTCACCCAGTCTGTCACGCGGATCAGGTCCCGGGATCGGCGGTAGACCGATCGGTTTTCATGCTGCGGGCTGCGGAGGTGACCTCGCCGTACGACCACGACAGACAAGGCGTCCACGAAGGAACGGCTGCTCGACGCGGCGGCCGAGCTCTTCTACCGCGACGGCGTCTCCATCGGCGTCGAGGCGCTGTGCAGGACGGCCGGTGTCTCCAAGCGGTCGATGTACCAGCTCTTCGCGAGCAAGGACGAGGTCCTCGCGGCGAGCCTGGAGCGCCGCGCCCCCGGATACGCGGCGCAGCTCGCGCCCGGCGAGCGTGATGCCCTCACGCCGCGCGAGGGCATCCTCCACATCTTCGAGCAGGCGGAGAGACTCTCGGCCGGGCCCGATTGCCAGGACTGGCCCTTTCTGGCGGCGCTGGTCGAGCTGAAGAACCCCGAACACCCCGCGAGCGTCGTGGCCCGCGAGGCCAAGGAGCGGCTCCAGGAGGCGTTCCGTGCGCAGGCGGAGCTCGGCGGCGCCCGGGACCCCGGGCTCCTGGCCCGGCAGCTGATGCTCGTCTTCGACGGCGCGAGCGCCCGCGCCGGCGCCCGCATCGAGACGCTGGACGGGCTGACGACGGCGACGGTGACGACCCTGCTGGACGCGTCGGGCGTGGCGTAGCCGCGCAGCGGGAATGGCATGACGGCGCGGTGGGCGGACATGGCGGCGCGGCGGGCGTGGCATAGCGGCCGGCGGGCGTGGCATGGCGGTCCGGCGGGCGTGGCATGGCGGTCCGGCGGGCGTGGCAATGCGGCGCCGCGGGCGCGGCATGGCGGAAGGGGCGGCCGCCGAAGCAACCGCTCCGCCCGCACATCCTCCTCATGCGGCCAGCTCCACCGCCTCCACCGCCGGAGTCCGCAGCACCCGCCGCGCCGTCACCAGGCTCGTCCCCAGCGTCACCGCCGCGGAGAGCGCGACGACGGCGAGGTAGATGCCGAATCCCTGGTGCGGCAGTACCGAGTCGCTGCGGACGACGGTGAACGGGACGATCCCCGCCAGCGCCGCCACCGTCCCGAAGAACACGCCGACGGCCGTCACGATCAGGCCCTCCGCGCCCACCGTGCCCAGCACCTGCGCGGGCGTCGCCCCGGCCAGCCGCTGCCGGCCGAACTCCCGGCGCCGGTAAGTGGTCGCCGCATAGAGCGAGTTGACCAACATGACGCAGACGAAGACCACGATGATGCCGACGACCGTGAGGTTCAGCGTCTCGAGGTTCTTGGCGTCCACGGTCTTCTTCAGGCCCGAGGCCTCGACCGTGTCGCTCTCCACCGCCTGCATGTACAGCGTCGCCGTGGCCATCGCCGTGAACAGGATCAGCGACATCAGGATCCCGGCCAACCGGTCCGTGCGCTCACGCAGATTGCGCACCGCCAGCCAGCCGCTCGCGCCGGTGAGCTCCAGCCGGTCCAGCACGCCCTTCAGCAGCCGCGGGGCCATCAGCGCGAAGCCGACGGACAGCAGGATCGCCCCGTACGCGGGCGGCGCCATCAGCGCCGCGTCCTTCGCGGAGAACGCGAACGTCGACAGGACCGACACGCCACCGACGCCCAGAGCGGCGTACGCGAGCAACTTGCGGGCCCGGCCGCGCGGTCCACGCCGGCTCGTGGCCCGCCGTGCGGCGAGGAAGGCCGCGCCCGCCGCCGCGAGCAGCGTGATGCCGACGCCCGAGTCCAGAGCGAACACGCCGAACGAGTAGTCCACCGACCGCGCGACCTGCCCGCCGTCCTGGAACCCGCTGAGCAGCGCCCGTCCGCCGAGCATCGCGGGGCCGATCGCGAGCACGGAGGCGATCAGGGCCACGGCCACCGCCTCGCCCACGACCATCCGCTTGATCTGCGCCGGAGTCGCCCCCGAGCAGCGAAGAAGCTCCAACTCACCCGTCCGCTGACGGACGTTGACCGTCAGCGTGGAGGCCACCGCGAAGAACACCAGCAAGGTGCCGTAGCCGCCGACGACGCTCGCCGTGGTGCTCAGCGTGTCGTGGCTGACCGCGTCCACGCCGGCCTGCCCGGCCGTGTCCTGGAGCGAGTTGAACATCATGATGATCACCGCGCCCAGGAACGCGGACAACAGCGTCGCCAGGAAGCGCCCGGGCCGCTGCCGGACCGATCGCATCGCCAGTACGAACATCGCTCACACCCCCGCCGTCACGTCGTCACCCAGGTGCGCGAGCCGCTCGGCCACCGCGTCCGCGGTCGGCGCATCCATCCGGCCCACCAGCCGGCCGTCCGCCAGGAACAGCACGGCGTCGGCGTAGGAGGCGGCGACCGGGTCGTGCGTCACCATCACCACGGTCCGGCCGTGCACCCGCACCGCCTCCTGCAACAGCCGCAGCACGTCCCGTGCGCTGCGTGTGTCCAGCGCGCCCCTCGGCTCGTCCGCGAAGATCACCCGAGGTTCGGTGACCAGCGCGCGGGCGATCGCCACGCGCTGCCGCTGCCCGCCGGACAACTGCTCGGGACGGTGCCCGAGACGGTCGCCGAGCCCGACCTGGGTGAGGACCTCCTGGGCCCGCCTCCGGTCCACGCGCTGCCCGGCGAGCTTCAGCGGAAGCACCGTGTTCTGCGCGACCGTCAGCGTCTCCAGCAGGTTGTACTGCTGGAACACGAAGCCGATGCGCCCGCGCCGGAACCTCGTCAGCTCGGCCTCGCCGCCACCGGTCAGCTCCGTGCCGTCCACGCGCACGATCCCGCTGTCCGGCCGGTCGAGCCCGGCGGCGCACTGCAGCAGCGTGGACTTGCCCGAACCGGAGGGTCCCATCACCGACGTGAACGTGCCGCGGCCCAGCCCCAGCGTGACCCCGTCCAGGGCCTTCACGGCGCCGCCGTCCGACCCGTACGTCTTGCTGACCTTGACCAGCCGCAGCGCCTCGGCGGCGGGCCCCGCGTCCTGCGTGCGTCGCGATTGCGCGCGAAACATCGTCATCACCATCCGTCCGGCACGCCCTGTGCCCCACCCACGAAGCTACGGAGACGCGGGCCGGACCACATGGGGCGCAGAACCCGTATCGCGGGGTGTACCCAGCGACACCCACCGCCTCGGCGAGACCCCCGTACGGGTCACCACAACGCGCCGACCCCGTCGCCCGCCGGTGCAATGGAGCCGTGACCGGGCCCCCGGACGACTGCCTCGCGCGCAACGAGTGGATCTGCGGTGAGTATCTGACCACCCGCCGCCAGATCCTGCTCGACGCGGTCCTGCAGCACCTTCAGCTGACCGGGATCTCCGTGTTCCTCGGCCTCGTCCTGGCCGTCCCGCTGGCCGTGCTGGCACGCCGCTGGCGCTGGTCGTCAGGACCCGTCCTCGCCGTCACGACGATCCTCTACACGATCCCGTCCCTGGCGATGTTCTCGCTGCTCCTGCCCGTCTACGGTCTCTCGGCGAGCCTGGTCGTCGCCGGCCTCGTCCTGTACTCGCTGACCCTCCTCGTGCGGAACATCCTGGCCGGGCTGCGGGCGGTGCCCGAGGAGACCCGGCAGGCGGCGCGCGGCATGGGCTACGGCCCGATCCGGCTCCTGATCACCGTCGAACTGCCGCTCGCCGTGCCCGCCGCGATGGCCGGCCTGCGCGTCGCCACCGTCTCCGCGGTCTCCCTGGTCACGGTCGGCGCGATCGTCGGCTTCGGCGGACTGGGCAACCTCATCTACTCCGGCATGAACACCTACTTCAAGGCGCAGGTGCTCACCGCGTCCGTGCTGTGCGTGGTGATCGCCGTCGTGGCCGACCTGCTGCTCCTCGGCATCCAGCGCCTGATCACCCCGTGGACCAGGGCGGCCCGCTCATGACGACCCTGACCGACGCCTGGCACTGGCTCACCGACCCCGCCCACTGGCCAGGCGCGGACGGCATCGGGCACCGGCTCGTGCAGCACCTCGTGCTGACCGTCGTCTGCCTGGCCGTCAGCTGCCTGATCGCCCTGCCGGTCGGGCTCGTCCTCGGCCACCTCGGCAAGGGCGGGGCCCTCGCGGTCAACATCTCCAACGCCGGCCGCGCGATCCCCACCTTCGCCGTCCTCGTCCTGCTCCTGCTGACCCCCGTCGGCAGGTGGGGCGAGGGTCCTACGGTGGCCGCCCTGGTCCTGTTCGCCGTACCGCCCCTGCTCACCAACGCCTACGTCGGCATGCGCGAGGTCGACCGCAGCGTCGTCCAGGCCGCGCGCGGCATGGGGATGACGGGCCGGCAGATGCTGTTCCACGTCGAACTGCACCTCGCGCTCCCGATGATCCTCAACGGGGTGCGGATCGCCGCCGTACAACTCGTGGCGACCGCGACCATCGCCGCGCTGGCCGGCGGGGGAGGGCTTGGCCGGATCATCACGGCGGGCTTCAACCTCGCCAGCACGCCGCAGGTGGTGGCCGGGGCGATCCTCGTCGCCGCCTTCGCGCTGGTCGTGGAGGGGATCTTCGAGACGGCGGAACGGCTCGGACCCCGCTGGGCCAGAGGCGCGCGATGAGACGCCAACTCGCCCTGACCACAGTGCTGTTGCTCACGGGCTGCACCACCGGCCCGTCCCTGGAGACGCAGGGAGACGTCACCGCGCCACCCGGCGACAGCCACCACCTGACCATCGGCTCCGCGGGCTTCACCGAGAGCGATCTGCTCGCCCAGATGTACGCGCTGCTCCTAAACCGGTCCGGCTACAAGACGTCCCTGCTCACCGTCGCCAACCGCGAACTGTACGAACCCGCCCTGGAATCGGGCCAGATCGACGTCGTCCCCGAATACGCGGCCACCTTCGCCGACTGGCTCAACGCCAAGACCAACGGAGCCGGCGCGGCACCGGTCGGCTCGCCGGACCTGAACACCACGATGACGGCGCTGCACAAACTGGCCACGCCACGCGGCCTCACCGTCCTCGACGCCGGCCGGGCCGTCGACCAGAACGCCTTCGCGGTCAGCAGGTCCTACGCCCGCCAACACGGTCTGAAGACGCTCAGCGACCTCGGCGCCTCGGGTCTGAAGGTGCGGCTCGCGGCGGGTGACGAGTGCGTGCAACGGCCGTACTGCGAACCGGGGTTGAAGAAGGCCTACGACATCGGCGTCATCGCCGTCGACCCCAAGGGCGTCGGCACCACGCAGGCCAAGCGGGCCGTGCAGAGCGGCCAGGACCAGATGGTGCTCACCACGACGACCGACGCCACCCTCACCGGCTTCGACCTGGTCCTCCTCGCCGACGACAAGCATCTCCAGAACGCCGACTACATCGTCCCGGTCGTCAACCGCTCCCGTGCGGGCGGCCAGGGCGCCACCGAGGCACTCGACAAGCTCAACGGCGTCCTCACCACCGCCGACCTCGCCTCCATGAACGAACAGGTCGACAGCTGGCGGCGGTTGGCGAAGGACGTGGCGCGCAGCTACCTCCGGGACAAGGGCCTCCTCAAGTGAGCGCAGGGTCCTGCTGCGCCCGGCGACGTCAATTGTCAGTGCCTGCTTGTACGTTGCGGGCATGGGTGTCTATCTGGTGAGTGTGGGTGCGCGGGAATGGTCCGACGACGACGAGGAGGGCGGCAAGGGGGCGATCGCCGCGGGGCTCGACGCCGAGCTGCGGCGCCGCGGGCTGCCGCCGTACGAGGCCTCGGCCAAGGAGGAGCCGGCCACCTGGTTCGAGGAGAAACTGAGCCCTCCGATGGACGGGTTCGCCAAGCTGTGCCGGGCGCATCTGACGCCCGGGGAGCAGGAGACGCTGGGCGAGTGGTCGGTGCTGGTGCCGGTCTCGCTCGACGAGGAGATACGGCTGCCCATCGGCTCCGCCTACACGGACACGACGGTGATCGCGGGGGCGCCGCAGGTGCTGGCTCTCGCCCAGCGGCTGGCCGCGGCCGTCGAGCTGCCCGCCGAGGTGCCGGCGGAGCCCGGGAACCTCGGCCTGACCTTCTGGTTCCTCGAAGGGGAGGCGGAGGCGCTGGCGGCCACCCGGCCGGGGCCGTGGAGCGAGGACCTGAACGCCGCGTTCTACGTCGCCCTGTACCTGCGCGCCGCCCAGCACGCGCTGCGCCGGGGGTGCCCGATGGTCTACTGCTGACAGGACGTCACGGCTCCGTGACAGCGGTGACCGTACTGGTGCGGTCGGGCGGCTTCCGGCGAGGACACGGTGCCGGTACATGTCTTTCATGAAGGACAACGGGGGAGAACACCGGACACGGTGGGAGAGAACGCGCGAAGCGGTCGAGGGTGCGCCGACCGAGCGGAAGCCCCGCTCGCTCGCGGACGGCATCGACCCTGAACTGGCCCAGGACCTGGCCCAGTTCCGCAAGGTGTATCCGAAGCAGCAGCTGGAACTGCAGTATCTCTACGGCGCGGCACAGCGCGCCTTCGAGGCCAGGACCAGGGAGTCCCTGCAGATCACGCTGGACTGTCTGCTGCGGACGGTGCTGCGCGATCCACGGCTCTACGACAGCCCGGGCGACGCGGACCTGGCCGACTATCTGGCGCAGGAGATCGACGGCGTCTGGGCGCGGCTGTGCCAGGACGAGGCGGTGGCGGTGGTGCGCGGCCTCAACTTCGGCCTCACCCTGGGCGCGTTCCTGAGCGTGCTGCTGCTCGGCGTGCCGCTGCTGGCCGGCGTCCAGCTGCTCGGCATGACCGGCACCACGCTGAACTGCAGCGACCGCTGGAGTTTGCTCGGCGCCTTCGTGTGCGGCGGGGTGGGGGCGTTCGGGGCGGTGCTCAGCGTGCTGCTTCGGGTCCGGGTCAGCGAGGAGCCGCTGCGCCGAAAGGGCTCCTCGCACAAGGTGGCCCTCGCCCCCGCCCAGGTCTCCCGCAGCCTGCGGCACGAGGGCGTCTACCGCGTCTTCGTCGGCTGGATCCTCGCCCTCGCCGTGTACTTCCTGCTCAGTACCGGCTGGGTGACGGCGATCAACATGCCGTCCACCACGGGAGAGCTCTGCACGACCGGCGCGGACGCGGCAGCGAAGGGCACGGCCTTCTGGGGCTTCTGGTGCGCGGTCGGCTTCCTGGCAGGCTTCAACGAACGCTGGGCCTTCGGCATGCTCAACCGCCAGAGCGGCAAGAGGGGTTCGGGCCGGCGTCAGGGGACGGCGACGAAGCCGAACTCACCATGAACTTGCGTGATGCTCCGGGGATCGGGGTTTCTCGCTGGGGGAGTTGGCAGGGGAGGGGTCGCGGGCCGGGGCCGGGGCGGGCGAGCCAAGGCCAGGAGTCGGCCGTCACAGGTCGGGGCCAGGGGCCGGGGGTTAGAGGCCAGCGTGCCGGGTGGCCCGTGCAAGGTGGGCCGAGGTCAGGCGTCGGGTGTCACGCGTCGGCGCCTGAGGCCAGGAGCCAGGTGCCGGGTGCCAGCTAGCCCGGTGCCGGGTGGGCCGTGGCCGGCCGCCACGCGTCGAGGCCAGTGGCCGGCGTCGAGCGGCCGGGTGCCGGGTGGGCTGAGGCCAGCGGCGACGCCCGGGTGCGGGCTGCCCGAGGCCAGGCGCCAGCCGCCAGACGTCGGTGCCAGAAGCCAGCGGCCAACGGCCAGGTGCCAGGCGCCGGGTACCGGGCGTCCTGAGGTCAGCGGCAGTGGCCGGGTGGGCCGAGGCCAGGCGCCGGCCACCACGCGTCGGTACCAGCACCCGGCGTCGAACGGCCGAGTGCCGGGTGCGGGCGAGCCGAGGCACCAGCCGTCGCACGTCGGTACCAACGGCCAACGGCCAGGTGCCAGGCGCCGGGCATGCTGAGGTCAGCGGCAGCCGCCGGGCGAGCCGAGGCCAGACGCCAGCCACCACGCGTCGGTTCCAGCACCCGGCGTCGAACGGCCGAGTGCCGGGTGCGGGCGAACCGAGGCCAGGCGTCGGCCGTCACGGGTCGATACCAGTGGCCAACGGTCAGGTGCCGGGTAGCGGGTAGCGGGTACCGGGTAGCGGGCATGCTGAGGTCAGCGGCAGTGGCCGGGTGGGCCGAGGCCAGGCGCCGGCCACCACGCGTCGGTACCAGCACCCGGCGTCGAACGGCCGAGTGCCGGGTGCGGGCGAGCCGAGGCCAGGCGTCAGCCGCCATGCGCCGATACCAGCGGCCAACGGCCAGGTGCAGGCGCCGGGCATGCTGAGGTCAGCGGCAGCCGCCGGGCGGGCCGAGGCCAGGCACCAGCCGTCGCACGTCGGTACCAACGGCCAACGGCCAGGTGCCAGGCGCCGGGTAGCGGGCATGCTGAGGTCAGCGGCAGTGGCCGGGTGGGCCGAGGCCAGGCGCCGGCCGTCACGCGTCTGCCACCGAGTCGAACTCCACCTGCCCCCGCGCCACCCCCAGCGCATCCGCGTCCACCGACCGTCGCAACGCCTCGTGCAGCTTCGCCGGGGTCAGCACGCCCAGGAAGTGCGAACCGTCCAGCACGGCGACCCACCCCGCGTCGTGCTGGAGCATCACGCCGAACGCCTGCTTCAGGGGCGCGCCCACCGGAACCCAGGCCTTCATCCGACGGGCCCGGTCGCCGACCGCGCCGGACGTGCCGAGGTCGTCGATGCCGACCCAGCCGTGCAGGTCGCCCTGCGTGTCGAGGACGACGGCCCAGCGCGCGCCCTCCGCCCACAGCCGTTCCGCCGCACCCGCGGCCGGCTCGTCGAACCGTGCGACCGGCGGCTGCTCCAGGTCGTCCGCCTCGATCTCGGTGACCGACAGCCGCTTCAGCCCGCGGTCGGCGCCCACGAACCCGGCGACGTACGGCGTCGCCGGGGTGCCGAGCACCGCCCCGGGCGTGTCGAACTGCTCGATGCGCCCCTGCCCGTAGACGGCGATCCGGTCGCCCAGCCGTACGGCCTCCTCGATGTCGTGCGTGACCAGCAGCACCGTCTTGCGCACCGCGGCCTGCATCCGCAGGAACTCGTCCTGCAACTGCTCGCGTACGACCGGGTCGACGGCCCCGAAGGGCTCGTCCATCAGCAGCACCGGCGGATCGGCGGCCAACGCCCGCGCCACGCCGACGCGCTGGCGCTGACCGCCGGAGAGCTGGTCGGGATAGCGCGGCCCGTACCGCTTTGGGTCCAGGCCCACCAGGTCGAGCAGTTCGGCCGCGCGTGCCCGGGCCTTCGCCCGCTTCCAGCCGATCAGGGCCGGCACGGTCGCCGTGTTGTCGAGGATCGTGCGGTGCGGAAAGAGCCCGACCTGCTGGATGACGTATCCGATCCGCCGTCGCAGCCGCACAGGGTCGACAGCGGAGATGTCCTCGCCGGCGACGAAAATCCGCCCGGAGGTCGGCTCGATCAGCCGGTTGACCATCATCATCGTGGTCGTCTTGCCGCAGCCGGAGGGCCCGACGAGCGTGACCAGCTCGCCCTCGGACACCTCGAAGCTCAGGTCGTCCACCGCCGTCGTACCGTCCGGGTACCGCTTGGTGACCTGCTCGAACCGGATCATGTCCTCACGCTAGCCGCGCGCCCGCCGCACGGCGCGTCAGCGACGCCCCACCGATGGGTGAGGGGTGCGTTCCGATTTTGAACGGTTTCAATCGACGTCTCCCCGGTGATGCCCCAGTAGTGACCCCCTGTTGGAACCTGTGCACAATTGCCGCTGCCCGACCAGTAGACGATTGCCACAACAGCCACTAGCTTCACCGTCGACCGCTCTGAAACGTTACAACCGCGAGCCCCCGAAGGGACACGGCATGACCGACGGAGTCGACAGCAGCAACGGCAGAACAGTGCGCCGCAGAACCGTGCTCACCACCGCACTCGGCGTCGTGCCCGTCGCCCTGGCGGGCGGGATCGGCGGTGCGGGAACGGCGTCGGCCACCTCCGCCGGCGAGCGCGGAGACGTCGAGGGCCTGACGGTGGAGCACCGTAGGAACCCCCTCGGCGTGGACGCGGCGAAGCCGCGCTTCGGCTGGCGCACAGCGTCCTCGGCCCGCGGCCGGCGCCAGACGGCGTACCGCATCCTGGTCGCCTCCTCGGCCGGGCAACTCGCCCGCGGCCGCGCGGACGTGTGGGACAGCGGTCGCGTCACCTCCGCCGACTCGGTGGCGGTGCCCTACGCGGGCGCGGCCCTGCGCCCCTGCACCCGCTACCACTGGACGGTCCGCGTCTGGGCCGAGGACGGCCGGGCCCTCCCGGCGGCCCCGGCCGCCTTCTTCGAGACCGGCCTGCTCAGCACCGACGGCGTCACCGGCTGGGACGGCGCGAAGTGGATCAGCATGGCGGGCAAGGCGCCGAACAGCCCCGGCTCACCCCTCCTACGACGGCAGGCGGCCCTCAGGGACCAGCGCGTCAGCGAGGCCCGGCTCTACATCTCCGCCCTCGGCGTGTACGTCGCCCACGTCAACGGCCGCCGTGTCGAGGCGCCGCAGGACGGGGGCACCACCCCCGAGCTGCTCGCCCCGGGCTGGACCAACTACGACACCACCGTCAGCTACCTGACCTACGACGTCACCGCCCTGCTCGCCGCAGACCGGCAGGTCACCCTCGCCGCGGTGCTCGGCCACGGCTGGTACAACAGCCGCATCTCCGAGAACAGCACCTACTACTCCAAGGACGGCAACCGCCTCGCCCTCAAGGCCAAGCTGCTGATCCGCTACGCCGACGGCTCCACGCAGACCGTCGTCACCGCACCCGGCGACGACTGGCGGGCGACGGACACAGGACCGTTCCGCGCGAACGACATCTACGACGGGCAGACCTACGACGCCCGCAAGGAGATCCCCGGCTGGACGGCGAACGGCTTCGACGCCGCCGCCTGGTCCGGCACCGAGGAACACCCCTACGCGAGCAGGTTCCCCGACGCCCGCCTGGTCGCGTATCCCGGCGAGAGCGCCCGCCTGATGTCCCGGTGGGACCGCGGCCCGCGGTCGATCACCGTCTGCACCGGGGTCACCGGCGAGCAGGGCAGCCCCAACGGCAAGGGCCGCGTCGTCGTCGACCCGGCCCGCACGGTCACCGACCCGGCGAAGGCGGCCACCGCCGAGGTCACCCTGCACCCCGGAGACACCGCCGTGATCGACGTCGGGCAGAACATGGTCGGCGTGCCCCGCTACACCCTCCGCGGTCCCGCCGGCGCCCAAGTCACGCTGAAATTCGGCGAGATGCTCAACGACACGAGCGCCGGCGCCGACGGCCCCGAAGGCTCCGTCTACCGCGCCAACCTGCGCACCGCGAAGGCCACCAGCACCTACACCCTCAAGGGCGACCCGGCCGGCGAGACCCACCAGGACGCCCTCACCTTCTACGGCTTCCGCTACGCCTCCGTCACCACGACCGACACCGTCACCCTGAGCGGACTCACCGGCAAGGTCGCCACCTCCGCGATCAGCGAGACCGGCACCGTCACGACCGACGACGCCGACGTCAACCAGCTGATCAGCAACGTCCATTGGGGCCAGCGCGGCAACTACCTCTGGGTGCCCACCGACTGCCCGCAGCGCGACGAACGCCTCGGCTGGACGGGCGACACCCAGCTCTTCTCCAACACCGGCCTCTACAACGCCGACGCGGTGAACTTCCTCAGCCACTTCGAGGACACCCTGATCGACTCGCAGAGGACCTACGGCCTGGACGGTGCCCAGTTCACCTTCGTCGCCCCCGGCAACCGCTACAACGCGCCGATCCCGGCTAGCGGTTGGTCCGACGTCGGAGTGGTCGTGCCGTGGACCGTCTGGCAGATGTCGGGCGACATCACGATCGTGGACCGCAGTTGGTCGGCGATGACGACGTACATGGACTGGATCCACCGGCGCACCGGTGACACCTACGCGGGGCAGGGCGCCATCTTCGGCGACTGGCTCGCCTTCCAGGACACCAGCACCCAGCTCATCAGCGACCTCTACTACGGCCACAGCGCCCGGCTGATGGCGGACATGGCTCGCGCCACCGGCCGCACCGCCGAGGCCGGCGCCTACGAGGACCTCTTCGCGCACATCAAACGGGCCTTCCTCACCAAGTACCTGGCCACCGACGCCACGACCGGGCAGATCACCGTCCGCTCCAGCCTCGGCGACGCCCCGCCGACCGGCGGCAGGACCGAGGACGACACCCAGACCGCCCTGCTCTGGGTCCTCAAACTCGGCTTCTACGACACCGAGGCCCAGCGCCGTCAGCTCGTCGAGCTCCTCGCCGACAACATCGGCAACGACGCCGACTACAAGGCGTCCCACCCCGACAGCACCCGGGTGAAGTACGCCGAGAACACTCTCTCCGTCGGCTTCCTCGGCGTGAACGTCCTCGCCCCGGTCCTGACCGACGAGGGCCACGCCGACCTCGCGTACAGACTGCTCCACCAGGACGCCATGCCGTCGTGGCTGTTCTCGGTGCAGAACGGCGCCACCACGGTCTGGGAGCGCTGGAACTCCTACTCCAAGGCGGACGGCTTCGGCCCGGTCGACATGAACTCGTTCAACCACTACTCCTACGGCGCGATCATGGAGTGGATGTACGAGAGCATGGCCGGCATCGCCAAGGACCCGGCCCAGCCGGGCTTCAGGCACTTCTTCCTACGGCCGCACCTCGACCCGACGGGGAAGATCACCCGGGTGTCGGGCTCGCACCTCTCCCCGTACGGCGAGATCACCAGCGCCTGGCAGTCCACGGACCGCCGGCTCAGCTACCGCGCCACGGTGCCCGCCAACAGCACGGCCACCCTGCGCATCCCCACCGGCGACCCGAACACCGTCCGCGAGGGCCGCACACCCCTCGCGCGCGTCCCGGGCGTCGAGTACCTGGGCTTCACGGACGGCACCGCCTCCTACCGGCTCCCGTCCGGCCGCTACGAGGTGACCTCCGCGCTCGGCTGACCGCCCACCAGCACCACCTCCAGGGTGCGCGGACCATGCACCCCCTCGACCCGGTCCAGCTCGATGTCGCTGGTCGCCGAAGGACCGGAGATCCACGTCAACGGACGTGCCGGGTCGAGGCGTTCGAGGGCCTGGGGCACGGACGAAACTACCTGCTCCGGGACCCGTACGACACAGATGTGGTGGTCGGGCACGAGGGTGATACGGCGCCGGCCCTGGTCGGGGCCGCCGTCCAGCACGATCGTGCCGGTCTCGGCGACCGCCACCGCGCAGCCGGTGACCACACTGTCGACGCGGTCCAGCTCGTACGGCGTGCTCTCCGCGCGGTCCGGGAAGCGCTCGGCGTGCGTCCCGCCGAGCCATGCCTCGTCCAGGCCCGGCGGCACCAGGACGGTCTTCGCGCCGCGCCCGGCCAGCAACCTGCCGATCACCGCCGCCAGTTCGCCCGTTTCGCAGCGGTGCACGACGGCCCGGTATTCGGCCAGGTTCTCGGCGAGCAGATCGACACTCTGCGCGACGCCCCGGTCCCCGTGCTCGCGCAGATAGTCGCGTGGCACCGCCTGCTCGTACGGCTGGTCATCCTTCGCTACGTCGGCGAGCGCACGCCGCACCCGGCCCAGAATCCGTTCCCTGCTGCTCACTTGGCACCGTCCTTTCCGCCGTGCGTGCGCTGCCACCAGTCGCGGAAGGGCTCCTTGGGGACCGGTGGCAGGTCCCGGCTGTCGCTCCACGCCTTGCCCGGACCGGGCAGGGTGTGCGGGTGCAGGCGGCGGGTGCGGGAGGCCAGGCGCTGGCCGGCGCGCAGAGCGCCGGGGTGGGTGAAGGCCCAGCGGGCCGCCCGCATCGCGGCCCGTTCGGCGGCGTGCCCCTTGGCGGGTTGCAGGATCACCTTGTTGCCGTCGCGGATCACCTGCCCGCCCTCGACGACCCGCTCGCGCAGGTGGACGAGGACTTCGGGGATGTCGATGGCGACCGGGCAGACCTCGTAGCAGGCCCCGCACAGCGAGGAGGCGTAGGGCAGGGAGGCGTCGATCTCGCTCTGCGTGCCCCGGAGTTGGGGGCTGAGGATGGCGCCGATCGGGCCGGGGTAGACCGAGCCGTAGGCATGGCCGCCTGCCCGCTCGTACACAGGGCAGACGTTGAGGCAGGCGGAGCACCGGATGCAGCGCAGGGCCTGGCGGCCGACCTCGTCGGCGAGGGTGTCGGTGCGGCCGTTGTCCAGCAGCACCAGGTGGAAGGTCTGCGGCCCGTCCCCGTCGGTGGTGCCCGTCCAGGTCGACGTATACGGGTTCATCCGCTCGGCGGTGGAGGAGCGGGGGAGGGTCTGCAGGAAGACTTCCAGGTCCTGCCAGGTGGGCACGATCTTCTCGATGCCGACGACCGAGATCAGCGTCTCGGGCAGGGTCAGGCACATGCGTCCGTTGCCCTCGGACTCGACGACCACCAGGGTGCCGGTGTCGGCGACCATGAAGTTGGCGCCCGAGATGCCCACCTTGGCGCGCAGGAACTTCTCGCGCAGGTGCAGGCGGGCGGCCTCGGCGAGTTCGGCCGGGGTGTCGGTCAGGCCCTCGGGGGCGGGGCGGCCCCACTCGCTCATCTCGGTGCGGAAGATGTCGCGGATCTCGCCGCGGTTGCGGTGGATGGCGGGGACCAGGATGTGCGAGGGCCGGTCCTTGCCCAACTGCACGATCAGCTCGGCGAGATCGGTCTCGTAGGCGCGGACGCCCTCGGCCTCCAGCGCCTCGTTGAGGCCGATCTCCTGCGTGGCCATCGACTTGACCTTGACTACCTCCGACTCACCGGTCGCGCACACGAGTTCGGTGACGATCCGGTTGGCCTCCTCGGCGTCGGCGGCCCAGTGCACTTTGCCACCGGCCGCGGTGACCGACTCCTCCAACTGCTCCAGATAGTGGTCGAGATGGCGCAGCGTGTGGTCCTTGATCCGCTTGCCTGCCTCGCGCAGCTCCGCCCAGTCGGACACCTCCGCCACGGCCTTGGCCCGCTTGGCGCGGATGGTGTGCGTCGCGTGCCGCAGATTGCCCCGCAGCGTCTCGTTGCGCACGGCCTCGTGCGCGGCCACCGGAAAGGCCGGCATTCCCACGAACGTCCCGCTCATACGGCCGGCTCCTCCTCCGTGCTCGCCAGGATCTCCGCGATGTGCACCGGCCGCATACCGCTGTCCAGCCGCGTCATCGTGCCGCCGATGTGCATCAGACAGGAGTTGTCGGCCGCGCACAGCACCTCCGCGCCGGTCGACTCGGCGTTGCGCACCTTGTCCGTGCCCATCGCCGCCGAGACGTCGGCGTTCTTCACGGCGAAGGTGCCGCCGAAGCCGCAGCACTCCTCGGCGCCCGGAAGGTCGAGCAGCTCCAGTCCCTTCACGGCCTCGAGGAGGCGGCGGGGCCGGTCGCCCAGGCCCAGGCTCCGCAGTCCGTGGCAGGTCGGGTGGTAGGTCACCCGGTGCGGGTAGTACGCACCGACGTCGGTCACCCCCACCACGTCCACCAGGAACTCCGTGAGCTCGTACGTCTTGGGCACCACCCGCTCCAGCGTCGACGCGAGCGTGTCCCCGCGCCCCTCGGCCCGGGCCCGCGCACCGATCCGCGGATACAGCTCCCGCACCATCGCCCCGCACGAACCCGACGGCGTCACGATCGCCTCGTACTCGCCGAATACGTCGGAGAAATGCCGGGCCAGCGGCTCGGACTCATGGCGGTATCCGGTGTTGTAGTGCGCCTGCCCGCAGCACGTCTGCGCCATCGGGAAGTCGACCTCGACGCCCAGCCTGGTCAGCAGTTTCACCACGGCGCGCCCGGTGTCCGGATAGAGCGTGTCGTTGACGCAGGTCAGGAACAGGGCGACACGCATCGCGGCTCCTTGTGGTCGATCATCGGATGAGTGCAGGGTAGTCCGGGCACGGGGGTGCGGGGGAGACCCCGCTCACCGCCCGGCGAGCCGGGCCTGTGCCGCGCGCCAGCGTGCGGTGTCGCCGCGCGGTTCGTAGCGGGTCAGCGGCTGGGTGCGGGTGAGCAGGCGCCGCCCGCCCGCCAGGTCGCCGACGAGACCGTGGGCCCGGGCCTGCACGAGGACGTTGCCCAGCGCGGCCGCCTCCGTCGGACCGGCGACCACCGGCAAACCGCAGGCGTCGGCGGTCAGTTGGCAGAGCAGGTCGTTGCGGGTACCGCCACCGACGATGTGCACCACGTCCACCGGATGGTCCGCCAGCCGCTGGGCGTCCTCGATCGCCCTGCGGTGCGCGAGGGCGAGCGAGTCGAGGATGCACCGGGTGATCTCGGCGGGCGAGGCGGGCACCGGCTGCCCCGAGGCGCGGCACGCCTCGGCGATCCGCTCCGGCATCCGGCCCGGCGCCAGGAACGCCGCGTCCCCCGCGTCCACCACCGACCGCAGCGCCGGCACCTCGGCCGCTTCCAGCAGAAGAGCGCCCAACTCCGGCTCGCCCCAGGCCCGTACACACTCCTGGAGCAGCCAGAGCCCCATGATGTTGCGCAGATAACGGACCGTGCCGTCCAGCCCCAGCTCATTGGTGAAGTTCGCGGCCCGGCTCGCCTCGGTCAGCACGGGCGCGCCCAGCTCCAGACCTGCCAGCGACCAGGTCCCGGTGCAGATGTAGGCGAACCGTTCGCCGCCGGCCGGCACGGCCGCCACGGCCGACGCCGTGTCGTGCGAGCCGACCGTCGTCACCGGCACCGGGCCGCGCAGCCCGGTCTCCTCCAGCACCTCAGGGCGCAGTACACCCGCCGGATCGCCCGGCCGCCGCAGCGGTGCGAACAGGCCGAGGTCGACTCCCAGCCGGGAGGCGACGTCGTACGACCAGTCCCGCGTCCGGGGATCGATCAGCTGGGTCGTCGAGGCGTTGGTCAGCTCGGTGCCCTGCTCGCCGGTCAGCCAGTAGGACAGCAGATCAGGGACGAGCAACAGCCGCTCGGCAGCGGCCAGTTGAGCCGAATCTCGGGCCGCCACCAGCTGGTACAGGGTGTTGAAGGGCGCGTACTGCAGACCGGTCGCCGCGTACAGCTGCTCGGCGGGCAGCGTCGCCCACACCTTCTCCGCCACGCCCTCGGTGCGGGAGTCCCGGTAGTGCACGGGGTTGCCGAGCAGCGCTCCGTCGCGGTCCAGCAGTCCGTAGTCCACGGCCCAGCTGTCGATACCGACGGAATCCACCTGACCGGCCGCCCGCAGCCCGTCCAGGACACCGCCGTACAGCGCGAGAACGTCCCACCGCAGCCCCTCCGGCACGCGCACCGGCCGGTTCACGAACCGGTGCGCCTCGGCCAGCTCCAGGCTGTCGAGGCCGACGCGGCCGACCATGACGCGCCCACTGGACGCGCCCAGGTCGACCGCGGCGTACGACTTCACGGCGGTGCTCATCGCAGGAAGGCGGCGGCGACGCCGGCGTCGACCGGCACGTGCAGTCCGGTGGTGTGCGTCAACTCCCCGCCGGTCAGCGCGAAGACGGCGTTGGCGACGTGCTCAGGCAGGACCTCCCGCTTGAGGATGGTCCGCTGGGCGTAGAACTCGCCCAGCTTCTCCTCCGGCACCCCGTACACGGCCGCCCGCTGGGCGCCCCAGCCGCCGGCGAAGATCCCGGAGCCCCGCACCACACCGTCCGGGTTGACGCCGTTGACGCGGATGCCGTGCTCGCCCAACTCGGCGGCCAGCAGCCGTACTTGATGAGCCTGGTCGGCCTTGGTGGCGGAGTAGGCGATGTTGTTGGGGCCGGCGAAGACGGCGTTCTTGGAGGCGATGTAGACGATGTCGCCCCCCAGGCCCTGCGCGGTCATCACCCGGGCCGCCTCGCGCGAGACGAGGAAGGAGCCCCGGGCCATGATGTCGTGCTGCAGATCCCAGTCGCGGGCCGAAGTCTCCAGCAGGGGCTTGGAGATGGAGATCCCGGCGTTGTTCACGACCAGGTCCACGCCGCCGAAGGCGAGCACGGCCGCTTTGAACGCCGCGGCGATCTGCTCCTCGGAGGTGACGTCCACGGTCACGGCGACAGCCTTGTCCGGGCCGCCCAACTCCTCGGCGACAGCCGCCGCGTTGTCCGCGTTCAGATCGGCGACGACGACACACGCCCCCTCACCGACGAGCCGCTCGGCGATGGCCCTGCCGATCCCGCTGCCCGCGCCGGTGACGAGGGCGACGCGGGTGGCCAGCGGCTTGGGCTTCGGCATCCGCTGGAGCTTGGCCTCCTCCAGCGCCCAGTACTCGATGCGGAACTTCTCGGACTCCTCGATCGGCGCGTAGGTGGAGACGGCCTCGGCGCCGTGCATCACGTTGATGGCGTTGACGTAGAACTCGCCCGCCACCCGCGCGGTCTGCTTGTCCTTGCCGAAGGAGAACATGCCGACGCCCGGGACCAGCACGATCGCCGGGTCGGCGCCGCGCATCGCGGGGGAGCCGGCGACCGCGTGCCGCTGGTAGTAGGCGGCGTACTCCTCGCGGTAGGCGGCGTGCAGCTCGCTCAGCCGGGCGATCGCCTCCTCCAGCGGGGCGGCCGGCGGCAGGTCCAGGACGAGCGGGCGGACCTTGGTACGCAGGAAGTGGTCCGGGCACGACGTGCCCAGCGCGGCCAGGCGCGGGTGCTCGGCGCGAGCCAGGAACTCCAGCACCACGTCCGCGTCGGTGAAGTGCCCGACCTGCGGCCTGTCCTGGGAGGCGATGGCCCGGACGTACGGCGCGAGGGCCGCTGCCCGCTCACGGCGCTCGCCCTCCGGCAGGCCCTGGTAGCCGTCGAGGACGGGCCCGAACGGCTCGGGCCTGCCGCGCTCGGCCAGGAACGCCTCCGCGGTGCGGATGATGTGCAGCGAGTTGCGCTCGCACTCCTCGGACGTGGCGCCCCAGGCGGTGATCCCGTGCCCGCCCAGGATGCAGCCGATGGCCCGCGGGTTGGCCTCCTTGACGGCCGCGATGTCGAGTCCGAGCTGGAAGCCGGGACGGCGCCAGGGCACCCACACCACCGAATCGCCGAAGCACTCGGCGGTCAGCTTCTCCCCATCGGCTGCACAGGCCAGCGCGATCCCGGAGTCCGGGTGCAGGTGGTCGACGTGCGGGGCCTCCACGAGCCCGTGCATGGCGGTGTCGATGGAGGGAGCCGCGCCGCCCTTGCCGTGCAGGCAGTAGTCGAAGGCGGCGACCATCTCGTCCTCGCGCTCGACGCCCGGGTAGACCTCGACCAGCGCCCGCATCCGGTCCAGCCGGAGCACGGCGAGACCGTTCTCGGTGAGGGTGCCGAGGTCGCCGCCGGAGCCCTTGACCCACATCAGCTCGACGTCGCCGCCGGTGACGGGGTCGGTGGCGGTGCCCTTCGCCGAGGCGTTCCCGCCGGCGTAGTTGGTGTTCCGGGGGTCCGAACCGAGCCGATGGGAACGGGCGAGGAGAGCGGCGGCTTCGGGATGGGGTGCCATGATCGGATCTCTTCCTTGCTTCGAGGGAACAGTCGGGGAGCAGTGCGGGTGCGACGGCAGCGGGGTCAGGCACCCCAGCCGGCCTGGGTGCCGCCGACACGTTCGGTGGTGATGTGCTGCTGCCAGCCGGAGCGGCGGTAGGCGGCGATCGGGTCGGGGTCGAGCCCCGACTCCTCCCGCACCTCGGCGAGGAGCGGGCGTACGTCGGTGTTGTAGGCGTCCATGACTACGGCGTTCGCCTCGAGCACATCACCGTCGCGCTGGGCTGTCGCCAGGGCCTCACCGTCGACCAGCAGGGCCTTGGCGGTGGCTTCCTGGACGTTCATGACGGACCGGATGATGGCGGGGATCTTGGCTTCGATGTTGTGGCACTGGTCGAGCATGAAGGCGACGTCGGTGGTGAAGCCGCCGCCTCGGATGACTTCGTACATGATGCGGAAGAGCTGGAAGGGGTCGGCGGCGCCGACCATCAGGTCGTCGTCGGCGTAGAAGCGGGAGTTGAAGTCGAATCCGCCGAGTTTCCGCTCGCGCAGCAGGGTGGCGACGATGAACTCGATGTTGGTGCCGGGTGCGTGGTGCCCGGTGTCGACCACGACCTGTGCCTTCTCGCCCAGCTTGAGGCAGTGGGCATACGCCGTGCCCCAGTCCGGGACGTCGGTGGCGTAGAAGGCGGGCTCGAAGAACTTGTACTCCAGGAGCATCCGCTGGCCCTCGCCCAGCCGCTCGTAGACCTCGGCGAGACCCTCCGCGAGCCGGTCCTGGCGTCGCCGGAGGTCGTCCTGCCCGGGGTAGTTCGTGCCGTCCGCGAACCACAGCTTGAGATCGCGGGAGCCGGTCGCGTCCATGATGTCGACGCATTCCAGCAGATGGCCGACGGCCTTGCGGCGCACGGCCGCGTCTGGGTGGCAGATGCTGCCGAGCTTGTAGTCGTCGTCCTGGAAGGTGTTGGAGTTGATCGCTCCCAGCTTCAGGCCGTGATCGTCGGCGTACTTCGCCAGCGCGCCGTAGTCGTCGACCTTGTCCCACGGGATGTGCAGGGCGACCGTCGGGGCCGCGCCCGTGACGGCGTGCACCTGGGCGGCGTCGGCCAGCTTCTCCTGCGGCGTGCGGGGAACGCCGGGCTGTGCGAACACCTTGAACCGGGTCCCCGAGTTCCCGTACGCCCATGACGGCGTCTCGACTGCCTGGGTCTTCAGCGCGGTCTTCACCGCGGCGAGCTCGGTCACTTCAGGGCTCCTGTGACGTCGGGCCGGAACGGCTTCTGTGTGAATCGATTCAGAAGGCGAAGCTTAGGCGCGTCCGCATGGGTGTCAAGCGTTTCCGCACACCCTGTTGCCTGTGGCCTGACCGTGACCTTTGGCTCTCGAAGGGCTCTCGAAACTTTTTCGACGCGGACCCATTGACGGGACATGCGCTGCGCGCCTAACGTCCCGGCAACCAAGTTGAAACCTTTCACGACGTCGTGAACCAGTGGTTCGACGTCGTCGAGGAGCCCCTCATGACCCACCCGTCCGACACGGGTCCGGCCCCGGTGCTGGCGCTCGAGGACATCTCGAAGTCCTTCGGCGCGGTGCGCGCCCTGCGGGACGTTTCTCTGGAGCTGTTCCCCGGCGAGGTGCACGCACTCGCCGGAGAGAACGGCGCGGGCAAGTCCACCCTGATCAAGACGCTCGCCGGTGTGCACCGGCCGGACGCCGGCCGGGTGCTGCTGGACGGTGAGCCGGTCGTCTTCCACGGCCCCGGCGACGCCCGCGACGCCGGTATCGCCGTCATCTACCAGGAGCCGACGCTCTTTCCCGACCTTTCGATCGCCGAGAACATCTTCATGGGCCGCCAGCCACGGCGCGCCCTCGGCCGCATCGACCACAAGGCCACCCACGCCGCGACCCTGGCCCTGATGCAGCGGCTCGGCGTCGAGCTCGACCCCGACCGCCCGGCCCGCGGTCTGTCCATCGCCGACCAGCAGATCGTGGAGATCGCCAAGGCGCTCTCCTTCGAGGCCCGCGTCCTGATCATGGACGAGCCGACCGCCGCCCTCACCGGCAGCGAGGTCGCCCGCCTCTTCGGTGTCGTACGCGCCCTGCGCGAGCAGGGCGCCGCGGTGCTGTTCATCTCGCACCGGCTGGAGGAGATCTTCGAGATCTGCCGGCGGGTGACGACCCTGCGCGACGGCGCCTGGATCGCCAGCGAACCGGTCAAGGGCATGACGGAGGAGGACCTTGTCCGCCGCATGGTCGGCCGCGACCTGGAGGAGCTGTATCCCAAGCAGGACGTCGAGGCCGGCGAAGTCGCCCTCAGCGTCCGGCGGTTGACTCGCGAGGGCGTCTTCACCGACGTCTCCTTCGAGGTACGGACCGGCGAGATCGTCGGTCTCGCCGGACTTGTCGGCGCCGGCCGTACCGAGGTCGCGCGGGCCGTCTTCGGCATCGACCGCTGGGACGCGGGCGAGGTCGAGGTCCAGGGCCGCAAGCTCACCAACGGCGCCCCGTCCACCGCCATGTCCGCCGGACTCGCGCTGGTCCCCGAGGACCGCCGGGCCCAGGGCCTGGTGATGGGCATGTCCATCGAGCGCAACATCGGCCTGACCGGACTGCACAAGACGGTGAAGGCCGGCCTGATGGACCGCGCCGCGGAACGCAGCCGCTCGCTCGACTGGGCGGTCAAGCTGCACGTCAAGTACGCCCGGATCGCCGACGCCGTCTCCACCCTGTCCGGCGGCAACCAGCAGAAGGTCGTGCTCGCCAAGTGGCTGGCCACCGGCCCCAAGGTGCTGATCGTCGACGAGCCCACCCGCGGCATCGACGTCGGCACCAAGGCCGAAGTGCACCGGCTGCTCAGCGAGTTGGCCGCGGACGGCGTTGCCGTCCTGATGATCTCCTCCGACCTGCCCGAGATCCTCGGCATGGCCGACCGCGTGCTGGTGATGCACGAGGGCCGGCTGACCGCCGAGATCCCACGCGCCGAAGCCACCGAGGAAACCGTGATGGCCGCAGCAACCGGGAGGGCCGCCGCGTGACGGTGACCACTCCCAACGAGACCCCCGTGGCCGAGGTGCCCAAGTCCAGCGGCACCCGCCTCGTCGACCGCGTCTTCAAGATGCGCGAACTCGCCATCCTGATCGTCTTCCTGGTGATGATCGGCATCACCCAGGCGGGCAACAGCGACTTCCTGTCCCAGCAGGGCATCAAGGACCTGCTGCTGAACGCCACCATCCTGGTCCTGGTCGCCACCGGCCAGTCCCTCGTGGTGATCACCCGCAACGTCGACCTGTCGGTCGGCTCCACCCTGGGCATCTGCGCCTTCGCCGCCGGCGACTATCTGCACGGCGGCGGCAACTCGGTCGTCGCCATCCTCCTCGCGGTCCTGATGGGCATCGGCTTCGGCCTGCTCAACGGCCTGCTCGTGAGCCTGGGCCAGGTGCCCGCACTGGTGGTCACCCTCGGCACCCTGTACATCATCCGCGGCATCGACTCCATCTGGGTCGGCTCCCGGCAGATCACCGCGGCCGACCTGCCGAGCGGGTTCGTGGACTTCGGCTCCGGCGGCGTCTCCGCCATCCCCTGGCTGGCCGTCATCGCGCTCGCCGTGCTCGTCGCAACGGCGTACTACCTCAAGCACTTCGGCAGCGGGCGGGAGTTGTACGCGCTGGGCTCCAACCCGGAGGCCGCGCGCCTGGCCGGTATCCCGGTCCGCAAGCGGATCCTGGCCGCCTACACCTTCTGCGGCGGCCTCGCGGGCCTGGCCGGTGCGATGTATCTGGCCCGGTTCGGCAACGTCGACTCCGGCACCGGTACTGGCTACGAACTCACCGTCGTCAGCGCGGTGGTGGTCGGGGGAGTCGTCTTCACCGGCGGCTCCGGCAGCGTCTACGGCGCCGCGCTCGGCGCCCTGCTGCTGACCTCCATCAACAGCGTGCTGCCCGCCCTCGGCGTCAGCTCCGTGTGGGTGCTTGCCATCAACGGCATCCTGCTCATCCTCGCGATCGCGGTCGACCGGATCGTCGCCCTGCGCGTGGCCAACGCCCTGAAGAAGAGGAACGCCCGCCATGCCTGACTCCCTGACGCGCGCCGTCCGTTGGGACACGGTCGTCGGTGCGCTCCTGGTCGTGCTGTTGCTGCTGTCGTTCACCACGGTGGACGGTTTCGGCAACGCCCTGAACCTGTCGTTCCTGATCGGCAACACCCTGCCCATCGCGCTGATCGCGCTGCCGATGACCCTGCTGGTCGTCTCCGGCGAGATCGACCTGTCGGTCGCCTCGACGGCCGGCCTGTCGGGCGCGGTGATGGGCAAGCTGTGGAACGACGGCATGGCGATCGAGACGATCATCCCGCTGTGCCTGCTGCTCGGGGTGGTGTGCGGGCTGATCAACGGCCTGCTCGTCACCCGCCTCGGACTGCCCTCCCTCGCCGTCACCATCGGCACCCTCGCCGCCTATCGGGGCATCGCACAGATCGTGCTCGGCTCCAACGCGGTGACCGATTTCCCCAGCCAGTACCTGGACTTCGCGGCCGGACGCTTCGGCGACACCTTCCTGCCGAAGGCGTTCTTGCCCTTCCTGGTCCTGCTCGCGATCGCCGTCGTGGTCCTGCACGCCACCCCGTTCGGCCGCTCGCTGTTCGCGATCGGCGCGAACGAGGAGGCCGCACGCTTCGCCGGCATCCGCGTCAAGCGCCACAAGCTGATCCTGTTCACGGTGACCGGCCTGATGTCCTCCCTGACCGGCATCTTCTGGGCGCTGCACTACGCCAGCGCCCGCTACGACAACGCAACCGGTCTCGAACTGTCCGTCGTCGCGGCCGTGTTGCTCGGCGGGATCGACTTCGACGGCGGCAAGGGCACACTCGGCGGCGCGATCGCCGGCGTGTTCCTGCTCGGCGCGCTGCAGAACGTGATGAGCCTGCTCAACGTCTCCGCGCAGTCGCAGATCGTCGTGACCGGCATCCTCCTCGTCATCTCCGTTCTCGGCCCCCGGGTCGCACGCCAGATCTCCATCGCCAGGGCGGGGCGCAGAGCCGCCTCGACACCCACCTCGTAACCCCGCTCGTAAAGGAACCTCCGCCATGCGCAAGTCATCCGTCCGCCGTACCTGCGCGGCCCTCGCCGCCGTCACCTCGCTCGCTCTGGCCGTGTCCGCCTGCGGCGGCACCACCAAGAAGAACTCCGGCAGCGACGCCGCCGCCGCCACCTCGACGGCGAAGGCCGACCCGAACGCCGCCACGAAGAAGGGCCTGACCGTCGGCTTCCTGCCCAAGCAGGTCAACAACCCCTACTTCACCTCGGCGGACAAGGGCGGCGAGAAGGCGCTGAGTGAACTGGGCAGCAAGTACAAGGAGGTCGGCCCCTCCAGCGCCACCGACACCGCGGGCCAGGTGAGTTACGTCAACACCCTCACCCAGCAGCAGGTCAACGCGATGGCCGTGTCCGCGCAGGACCCGGGCGCCCTGTGCACCGCGCTGAAGCAGGCCATGAAGAACAACATCAAGGTCGTCACCTACGACTCCGACACCAAGACCGACTGCCGTAACGCCTTCGTCTCCCAGGCCTCCGCCGAGGACCTCGGCCGCACCGAGGTGCAGCTGATGGCCAAGCAGATCGGCTACAAGGGCCAGATCGCGATCCTGTCCGCCGCCCAGACGGCCACGAACCAGAACACCTGGATCGGGTTCATGAAGGACGAGCTGAAGGACCCGAAGTACAAGGACGTCAAGCTCGTCAAGATCGCCTACGGCAACGACGACGCCCAGGCCTCCTTCCAGCAGACCCAGGGCCTGCTCCAGCAGTACCCGAACCTGAAGGGGATCATCTCCCCGACCACCGTCGGCATCAAGGCCGCGGCCCAGTACCTGTCCGGCTCCAAGTACAAGGGCAAGGTCAAGCTGACCGGCCTGGGCACCCCCAACGACATGCGCAAGTACGTCAAGAACGGCACCGTCGAGGGCTTCGAGCTGTGGGACCCGGCCAAGCTCGGCGACCTCGCCGCCCGCACCGCCGTCGCCCTGTCCTCCGGGCAGATCACCGGCAAGGAGGGCGAGACCTTCAAGGCCGGCTCCACCACCTACACGATCGGCAAGGACGGCGTGATCACGCTCGGCAAGCCGACCGTGTTCGACGCGAAGAACATCGACCAGTTCAACTTCTGATCGTCGACCTGCTCAACCCCTGATTCAGGAGCGGTACTTCATGAAGCGCGTCTGTTTCCTCCTCAAGGTCCGCGAGGACCGGCTCGCCGAGTACCGCGAACGCCACGCCGCCGTGTGGCCGGAGATGCTCGAGGCTCTCTCGGCCACCGGCTGGCACAACTACTCGCTCTTCCTGCGCGACGACGGCCTGCTGGTCGGCTACCTGGAGACCGAGGACTTCGAGGCCGCACAGGCCGGCATGGAGTCCAGCGGGGTCAACGCCCGCTGGCAGGCTGAGATGGCGCCGTTCTTCGAATCGCTGGACGGCGCCCGCCCCGATGAGGCCATGAAGCCCCTGACGGAGGTGTTCCACCTGTCATGACTGCCGCCGGACGCGGGCTGCTCACCCCCGGAGTCACCCTCCTCGACCACACCCGACTCGACGCCACCGCCCTGTACTTCGTCTCCTACGACGGCCTGGTCAACAACAACTCGTTCCAGAAGAACGGGCTGTTCACCCACCGCGGCCACCAGTACGCCGCCTGGTACACGGCCACCCGCGAAGCGGTCATCGCCCGCCGGGAGCTTGGCGGTTCGGGCTGGTCCACGCTCACGCTCCCGCACCGCCTCAAGAGCGACGACTCCCACAACGTCATCTCCATGGGCCCCTCCGCGGTCGACGGCCGCCTGCACCTCAACCTGGACTCCCACAGCGACGGCTTCTGCTACGTGAAGTCCGTCGCCGGACTCCTCGACGACCCGGCGTCCACGCCCTGGACCCCGTCCGTCTTCGGCCCCGTGCAGACCACGCTCGACGGCCTGGCGCTCACCGACCGCTTCACCTACCCACAGTTCATCTCCACCCCCGAGGGCAGGCTCCAGCTCAGCTACCGGGTCGGCATCTCCGGCGACGGTCGCAACGCCCTTGCCGAGTACGACGGTTCGGCGTGGACGGCACTGGGGGAGTGGACCAGCTCGGCAGGCACGTACACCAGCACGCACGGCTCCTCGACCGCCCGCAACATGTATCTGCACGGCATCGACTACGACACGAGCGGCACGCTGCACGCCTTCTTCACCTGGCGCGAGCAGAACCCCGCGGTGATGTGCGACGGCGGGGGCATCACCAACCACGACACGGGCTACGTCCACTCCGCCGACCGCGGCCGCACCTGGCGCAACGACGCCGGCACCGTCGTAGGAACCACCGGCGGTACGAAGACCGTTGCCGTCACCGACGCCGGACTGGTCGTCGACCCCCTCGGCCCGGACCACTCGCTCATGAACCAGGAGAGCCAGTGGACCGATTCCACCGGCCGCCCGCACGCGATCATCAGCTACGTCCCCGGCCGCTTCGGGCCGTGCACCACCGACTACGTCGCCGACCGCACCGCCCACGGCCGCGCCTTCCATCTGCGCAAAGACCCCTCCGGCTGCTGGCAGAAGACCGAGATCCCCCTGGCCCTCAACTCCAGCCAGCGCACCAAGCTGGTCCTGGACCGGTACGACAACGCCTACGCGATCCTCCCCTACGGACGGATCGCCGGCGCCTCCGGAACCACCGGGTACACCGACTGGACGCTGCTGTACGACGGCGGCGGACTCGACGCCTTCGGCGAGGTCGTCATCGACGAACCGCGGGTGCGGGCGGACAACGTCCTGTCGTTCATGTACCAGGAGAGGTCGAGCGGTACGACAACGCCCTCGGCACTCCGCGTCATCGACTTCGGACTGCCCACGTGACCGGGCATGATACGCCGCTCGATGACGGTAATGTGATGGCCTTCCGGCCGTCCCGCGTCCCCCAGGAGGTCCCTGCCTGATGTCCCAGTCGGTGGGTATCAAGGACGTCGCCCGCGCCGCCGGAGTATCGGTCGGCACGGTGTCGAACGTGATCAACCGTCCGGACACGGTCGCCACGGAGACCCGGGCCCGGGTGCAGTCCGCCATAGACCGGCTCGGCTACGTCCGCAGCGAGTCCGCGCGCCAACTGCGCGCCGGCCGCAGCCGGATCATGGGGCTGCTCGTCCTCGACATGGGCAACCCGTTCTTCGTCGACGTCGCCCGTGGTGCCGAACGCGCCGCCCGCGACGCCGGGCTGGGCGTCATGGTCTGCAACAGCGCCCAGAGCGCGGGCGAGGAGGCCGACTACCTCTCGCTCTTCGCCGAGCAGCGGGTGCGCGGCGTGCTGCTCACCCCCACCGACGCCTCGGGCCGCAACATCGAGACGTTCCGGCGGCACAACATCCCCTTCGTCCTGGTCGACCGGGTCGGGGACTCCACCACCGAATGCTCCGTGTCGGTCGACGACGTGGCGGGCGGTGCGCTGGCCGTGCGGCACCTCGTGGACGCCGGGCATCGGACCATCGCCTACGTCAGCGGCCCGCCCGGCCTCAATCAGGTGCGCGACCGCCGCACCGGGGCGCTCAACGCGCTCGCCGAGGCGGGCTTCGGCCCAGGGAGCCTGCGCGAACTGCCCACCGAGCGCCTCGACGTGTCTGCGGGACGCGACGCCGGCGCCCGCCTCCTCGGCCTCGCCGACCGCCCCACCGCCGTCTTCTGCGCCAACGACCTGCTCGCCCTCGGCGTGCTCCAGGCCATGTACGCGGCCGGCGTCCGGGTCCCCGACGACCTCGCCATCGTCGGCTACGACGACATCGAGTTCGCCGCCGCCGCGGCCGTCCCGCTCACCTCCGTCCGCCAGCCCGCCGTCACCATGGGTGCCCTCGCCGCCGAACTGCTGCTGGAGGAGACGGAGGCCGGGAACGGGTCCACGCGCCACGAACACCGGCGCGTCGTGCTCCAGCCGGAGCTGGTCGTACGGCGTTCCAGCCTCTCCGCCCGCTGATCACGGGTTCAGTAGGATTTCATGATCCCGGGGGTCGGCCACCGGACGAACATGTGATGAAGTGGGACGCGGCCCGAAATCCGTCCGTCCCTGGAGACCCGTTGACCGCCTCGTACCGTCAGCCCGGCGTCGTCCTCACCGACCGCCGTTTCACCGTGCCCCTCGACCACGACGACCCGGCGGGGGAGACCATCGAGCTCTTCGCCCGCGACGCCGTCGCGAGCGACAAGGCGCAGCAGAACCTGCCGTGGCTGGTCTACCTCCAGGGCGGCCCCGGCTTCGGGGCGAACCGTTTCATCGGCCGCCAGGCCTGGCTCGGCCGCGCGCTCAAGGACCACCGCGTCCTGCTCCTCGACCAGCGTGGCACCGGCCACTCCACGCCCGTCAACCGGCAGACCCTCCCGTTGCGCGGCGGCCCCGCCGAACAGGCCGACTACCTCGCCCACTTCCGGAGCGACGCCATCGTCCGCGACTGCGAGGCGATCCGCGCCCAGATCACCGGCGGCGCGCCCTGGACCGCCCTGGGCCAGAGCTTCGGCGGCTTCTGCACGGTGAACTACCTCTCCACCGCGCCCGAGGGCCTCGCCGCGGCCGTGATCACCGGCGGACTGCCCTCCCTCGACGCGCATGCCGACGAGGTATACCGCGCCGCCTACCCGCGTATCGAGCGCAAGGTCGCCGCGCACTACGCCCGTTACCCGCAGGACGTCGAGCGCGCCCGCCGTATCGCCGACCACCTCCTCACCCACGACGTGACCCTGCCGAACGGCTACCGCCTCACCGTCGAGGCGTTCCAGTCCCTGGGCATCATGCTCGGCGGCGGCGAGGGCACCCACCGTCTGCACTTCCTGCTGGAGGACGCCTTCGTCCGCACCCCGCAGGGGCCCGCGCTCTCCGACGCCTTCCAGGAAGCGGTCCAGGGCCTGCTGTCGTACGCGGGCCACCCGCTGTACGCCCTCGTCCACGAGGCGATCTACGGACAGGACGAGCGCCCCACCGACTGGTCGGCCGAACGGGTCCGCGCCGAGTTCCCGCAGTTCGACGCCGCCAAGACCCTCGCGGGCGACGGCCCCCTCCTCTTCACGGGCGAGTCGATCCACCCCTGGATGTTCGACTGCGACCCGGCGCTGCGCCCGCTGCGCGAAACGGCCGAACTCCTCGCCGCCCGCACCGACTGGCGGCCGCTCTACGACCCCGCCCGCCTCGCCGCCAACGACGTCCCGGTCGCGGCCGCCGTCTACCACGACGACATGTACGTCGACACGGCCCACGCCCTGGAGACCGCCCGCACGATCCGCGGCCTGCGCACCTGGGTGACCGACGAGTTCGAGCACGACGGGGTGCGGGCCGGCGGCCCCAGGGTCCTGGACCGGCTGCTCGCCCTCACGCGCGACGAGGCCTGACGCACTCGCCACGGGCTAGTCTGCGGCCATGACCGAGCCGCAGCCCGCCCAGCTCCAGGCCATGCCCACCGACTGGCAACGCGCCCTCGCGGTCGTCGCGCACCCGGACGACCTCGAGTACGGGTGCTCGGCGGCCATCGCCGCCTGGACCGACGAGGGCCGTGAGGTCTCGTATGTACTGGCGAGCCGGGGCGAGGCGGGCATCGACACCGTCGAGCCCGCCAAGTGCGGCCCGCTGCGCGAGCGCGAGCAGCGGGCGAGCGCGGCCGTCGTGGGGGTATCGCAGGTGGAGTTCCTCGACCACGAGGACGGGGTGATCGAGTACGGCACAGGGCTGCGCCGCGACATCGCGGCCGCGATCCGCCGGTACCGGCCCGAGCTCGTCATCACCCTCAACCACCGGGACACCTGGGGCGGCGTCGCCTGGAACACCCCGGACCACGTCGCCGTCGGCCGGGCCACGCTCGACGCGGCGGGCGACGCCGGGAACCGGTGGATCTTCCCCGAACTGGCCGAACAGGATCTGGAACCCTGGAACGGCGTCCGCTGGGTGGCCGTCGCCGGCTCCAGCTCGCCCACCCACGCGGTGGATGCCTCGCCCGGACTGGAGCGCGCGGTGCGCTCGCTCCTGGAGCACCGCACCTACATCGAGGTGCTGACGGACGAGGACCCGGAGACCCATGTCCGCCGATTCCTCACCGCCAACGCCGAGCGGATGGCCGAGCAGTTCGGCGGCAGGCCCGCCGTGGCCTTCGAGCTGTTCGCCCGGTAACCGGGACCTCGGCCTCCGCCACGACGACCGGACGGGCCCCTTCTCGGCGACATGCCCCGCGGTATATTCCGACATAGGGTTCATCTCGCTGTATTTCCGTGATCGCGCGAGAGGACGTCGACGATGAAGGCAGGGGCATCCCACCGGGCGCGAGCGGGCCGGTCCCGGCCTGTCGCCGTCGCGCTGGCCGTGGTCGCCGCGAGCACGCTGACACTGGTGTCGTGCAGCTCGGACGACAACAGCGGCAGTTCGAGTACGCCGTCCACCGAACGGCCCACTCCACCGGACACCGCATCCTTCTCGGGCACAGCGCCCTCCGCCATGTCCTCGGCGGAGGCGTCGGCACGTGCCAGGGCCTCCTCGGCGGCGGCGTCCGCCTCCGCCGCCGCATCCTCCTTCGAGGCATCGGTGTCGGCCGAGGCCGAGCGGGCCGACAAGGCCGCCCGGAACGAGCTGAAGAACGTCAAGGCGCCGGGCAACGCGATGTCCGAGGTCGCCATGACCGGCAAACCGCGCGCCCAGACCGGCGGACTGCTCGCCGTCGTGGTCACCATCACCAACAAGACCGGCAAGAAGGCGTCCTACGCCGTCCAGGTCGACTTCCTCGACTCCTCCGGCAAGACCGTGGAGACCCGCTACGTCGGCGCGGAGAACCTCGCCCCGGGGGACAAGGCCAACCCGATCGCGATCAGCCGCAAGCCTCCCCAGCCGGTGCTGACCCCCAAGCTGGTCAAGGCACAGCGGTACTGAGCCGGGCAGGTGCACCCACTGGTCAACTGCCTTGTCAGCGCTCGGCGTTGAGCG
The DNA here is from genome assembly GCF_043200415.1 of Streptomyces sp. NPDC048419. Classification (NCBI taxonomy): domain Bacteria; kingdom Bacillati; phylum Actinomycetota; class Actinomycetes; order Kitasatosporales; family Streptomycetaceae; genus Streptomyces; species Streptomyces sp. NPDC048419. The sequence goes on from NZ_JBICXT010000030.1 coordinate 67,818, forward strand.
CCTCCGTGGCGCCCTGGCCGTCGCCGATCGTGGCGTAGTCGACGGCGATGAAGTTCACCGGCCTGCCACGCTCGCGCTCGCACTCGTGGGCCCGGTCGAGCACGAAGCGGCGGGAGTTGACCTTGCCGGCGTCGAGGCGGCTGCCGCCGTTGTTGGTGATGAAGTGGTTGAGCAGGAACAGCCGTTTGCCGGTGCCGCCCCTGTGCGGCACACAGCTCATGTCGCCCGGGGTGCGGAACGCGAACGGCGTCTCCATGCCGTAGCGGTAGAAGTTGCGGTACCACGGCGCCGGACCGTCGGCCTGCTCGGCGAAGACCACCAGCCGCCGGCCGCTGTCGATCATGTCGCCCAAGGTCGGCCAGGGCTTGGCGGGATCGGGGTCCGGTGTCTTGACCAGATCGGTCAACCCGGCCTGCCGGAACGCCTTTTCGGTGTCCTCACCGCTGATCGCGTCCTGCACGATCAGCGTCACGACCTCCGTCGGATGGGCGCGCATCCAGGTGCCCAGCTGCTTCAGCGTCGGCACGAGCGGGATCGCGCCGACCCGGCACACCGCGTGGCACAACCACAGCCCCGGGCGCGGGGGGTTGAGCCTCTCGGCGGCCGAGGCGACGAACTTCCGCTGCTCCGGCGTGAAGTCGGACTCGGTCAGGCGCCCGGTGATCTCGTCGGGCCGCTCCCAGTGGTAGGTGTCGAGCTGCAGCGCCCGCACGCCGTCGTCCAACTGCGCCGGGATCGCCGGGTCCTGGAGCGGTCCGATGAAGCGGTCGACGGTCGTCGAGTTGGCGTTGTGCGAGGTCAGATAGGCGACCTCGTCGTAGGGCCGGTCGCACAGCCACGCATGGCCCTCGCACACCCGCGGCGCGGACGGGCCGGCCGCGAGCGGGATCGCGAGCATCCCGGCCAGGGCCGCGCCGGTCGCGGCGAGGGTGAGCCGGCGGGCGCGCAGCAGGGAGAAGGACGGCCGCGGGCGGACCTGGAGGGCCCAGCCCACCGCCACCAGGAGCCCGCCGACTGCCGCGGGCACGAGCGCCGTGAGCACGGCAGTGCTGATGACCTTGTCGAAGGCCTCGTGCTGCAGATCGTCGACGAGCTGTGCCAGGCTCGGCGGCCAGGAGGCCCGGGGGCTGACGACCCGCCCGTCGGCGAGCAGCCGGACCAGTGCGGCGGCCAGCGCGGTGAGTCCGCCGCCCGCGGCGAGCGCCCAGCCCAGCGGCATCAGCCGGCGCCCCGGCGCGGAGGGGCCGGTGAACCACAGCACCGCGAGCGAGGCGACGAGCAGCACCGCCGACAGGGCCTCCGTCAGGCCGAGCCCGAGCGCGGTGTACGGGCGGGCCCGATGCAGCGCCGTCAGGTCGTTGCCCGTCGCCTCGAGGGTCTGTGTGAGGTTCCAGGTGCTGCCGCCCGCGGTCTCCTGCAGCCGGGCCGCCGCGTCGCGGGTGCGGTCGGTCACCACGGCGGGTCCCACGGCGGCGAGGGCGGTGGCGACGTCACCGTCGGCCAGGGCTCCCTGGACCTCGGGCCGCAGCGCGTCACGTCCTTGCGCGGTCACGGCGTGCAGCAGCGCGTCGGCCGCCTTTCCGGCCTGCTCGTAGGTGAGCGGAAGACTGGGAAGGCCGTCGGGCGCCCGCCCCGCGGTCACCTCGCGCAGGGCGGCGGACAGGTCGGCCGAGAACGCGGCGAAGTCGGGTTCCTTGCGCTCCTGGAGCGAGGAGACGAGGTCGCCGAAGTAGATCTGCGCAAGATCGTTGAGGTTGCCGAGGACCGGATCGAGGTTCACGGTCAGGACGAGGGTGTCTCGGTCGCCGTTGAGATAGCCGACCACGCTGTCGATCTGCTGCGTGGTGAGGTCGCGGACGGAGGCCGGGGGCAGGATGACCTTGATGTTGGAGGAGAGCTGGGCCTCCGGTACCGGCAGCCGGGCCAGCAGGGGGCGGGTGACGGCGACGGAGTGCGGGTCGACGAGGACCTCGTCGTAGAGGCGGTCGTAGGCCCGCTGGTCGTCGAGGACCGAACGGTAGAAGCCGGGGGAGACCACCGTGCTGCGGGCGGTGGCCGCCGCGGTGCAGACGAGGGTGCTCAGGACGGCCAGTAGGAAGACCGCGATGCGCGTCAGCCTGCGGGACGAGACCGGGCCCATGGCTCCACCTCGGGTGGGTGACGTCCTCATCGTCGCCCTGTGCCGGGCGTCCCGCAATCGGGAGATACGGCCGGCCTGGGTCAGGCCGCGACGGCGAGCGGGCCGAGGGTGCGGTGCGGGTCCACGACCCGGCCGTCCGGGAGCAGTTCACCGGTGTCGTCGAACACGATCGTTCCGTCGGACAGCAGGCTCCAGCCCTGTTCGGGGTGGGCCGCGACGATCACGGTGGTGTGGTGGGCCGCGCTGTCGGAGATGGCGCACGAAGGCTGGTTGCTGCACATGATCTCTCTCCTGTGTGGATGGGCTCCCGCCTGAAGTGGGGCTCAAGACCTTGGTATCCGAGCTTGTTTTCCGTTGTATGAGGAGACCCCCACACGGCCGGAAACTCATCGGTGAGGTCGGGTTGCGCCGAGGTCGATGTCAGACCCGCGTGGCACCGTGAGAACAGGGAGGAGCGAAGGGGGCCGCGGCATGGGCGACGTCGACGCGCAGTTCCTGCGCGGCCTGTTCGACGAGGAGGGCAGCCTGTACACAGGGGGCCGGACGGCTCTGTACCGCCTGTACGGCCTGGAGGGCCTCCTCTACGTCGGCATCTCGGTCTCCCCGCTCACCCGCGTGCGGACGCACCTGCGGGAGCAGCCCTGGGGCCCCGGCGTCATCGGCATACAGATCGACTACCCGCCCGACGCCGAGGCCGCCGAACGGGAGGCCGTCTTCACCGAGCGCCCCAGGCACAACATCGTCTTCAACGGCCGGACCCCGCCCCCGCCACCCGACCCCGCCTCACGTCTGAGAACCGAACTCGCCGTGGAGCGAAGGCGTTTGGCGGAGTTCGAGGCCGCCGTACCCGAGTCACCGACCCACCTGCGGCTGATAGAACGCGGCATCAGAGCCAAGAAGGCGAAGATCGCGAAGCTGCTCACGGCGATCGGGGGCTTGTAGAAGTCCCAGGTCACCGCCCCACCGCCGGATATCCTTGGCTTCATGCCAGATCAAACAGCAGACCTGACCGACCTGCGCGCCGACTGCGCGAGCTGCTTCGGGCTGTGCTGTGTCGCCCTGCCCTTCACCGCCTCCGCCGCTTTCGCGATCGACAAGGAGGCCGGCCGGCCGTGCCCGAATCTGCGGGACGACCACCGCTGCGGCATCCACGCGCGGCTGCGGGAGAAAGGGTTCAGCGGCTGCACCGTCTACGACTGCTTCGGGGCGGGCCAGAAGGTCTCGCAGGTCACCTTCGGCGGGCAGGACTGGCGTGCCGGGTCGGCCGAGCGGGCCCGGCGTATGTTCGACGTGTTCCCCGTGGTGCGGCAGCTGCACGAGCTGCTCTGGTATCTGAGCGAGGCGTTGCGGCTGCCGGCGGCCCGTCCCCTCGCGGACGATCTGCGGCGCGTGCTCGGGGCGACCGAGGCGCTCACCCGTCAGACCCCGGAGCAGTTGGCCGAGTTGGATGTGGCCGCGCATCGGCAGGAGGTCAACGAGCTTCTGCTGAAGACCAGTGAACTGGTGCGGGCGGGGACCCGCGGGCGCAAGAAGGAGCGTCGCGGCGCCGATCTGATGGGGGCCCGGCTCAAGGGCGCCGATCTGCGCGGCGCGAATCTGCGCGGGGCCTATCTGATCGCCGCGGACCTGACCGGGGCCGACCTGCGGGGCGCGGACATGATCGGCGCCGATCTGCGCGACGCCGATCTCACCGACGCCGACCTGACCGACGCCTTCTTCCTCACCCAGCCCCAACTCAACGCGGCCCACGGCAGCGCGGGCACGCGTCTGCCGGACTCGGTCACCCGTCCCGAGCACTGGACAGCGCAGGCCTGAGGGCGCACCCGCTGAAGGCCTTGGCGGAAGCCACCGTGCGCCGCTTCAGACCCGGCGGCGGGGCGGCTGCCGGATTCAGTCGCCCGCCCGGTGCACTGGGCAGCGCGGGTCTGACGGCGCCTCGTCGGTGGCCGGGGTGGAAGGCGTCGTGGGAGGGGCCGTGCGTCGTTCCAGGTGCAGTCGTAGGCCCTCCGGCATCAGCGTCAGTCGCTCGGTGACCCGCAGCCGGTAGTCGGGGTCGGGTCGCAGGTCGTAGCGGCGTAGCAGCAGGCCGAGTACCAGCGTGGCCTCGTGCAGCGCGAACTGGCGCCCGATGCAGGCCCGCGCGCCCGTGCCGAACGGCTTGAAGGTGTGCGGGGCTCGTGACCGTACGGCCTTGGGGTCGAAGCGGTCCGGGTCGAACCCCTCCGCGTCGGTGCCCCACACCTCGGGGTCGCGGTGCAGCATCATGGTCAGCACCAGCGCCCACGCGCCGCGCCTCATCGGATGCTCCCCCGCCAGCAGCGTGTCCTCGCGGGCCTCTCGCGAGAAGGCCGGCGCAGTCGGCCACAGCCGCAGCGACTCGTCCAGCACGCGGCGCACGTACCGCAGCTTGGCCACCTGGTCGTAGCCGGGCGTCTCCGCGTCCCCCCACACGGCGTCCACCTCGGCCCTGGCGCGGGCGGCGGCCTCGGGGTGCCGGGAGAGGTAGTGCAGGGCGAAGGAGAGCGCGCCGGACGTCGTCTCGTGGCCCGCGACGAGGAAGGTGATGACCTGGCGGCGGACGTTCTCCGCGGACAGCCGCTCCCCGGTGCGCGGGTGGGCCGTCTCCAGCATCCGGTCCAGCAGGTCCCCGCTCCCGCCGCCGTCCCCGGCCCGGCGGGCCCGGACCAGGTCGTCGACCGTGCGGTTGAGGTAGGTCATGTCCGCCTCGTTGCGCCGCGAGGCCTTGCGCAGCAGATACGGGGCCAGCGGCGCCGGCACGGTGTTCAGCCGCTGGGCGTAGGACAGGGTGCCGACCATCGCGGACACGAAGGGATGCGGGCGGGAGCGCTCGAAGGACCCGAAGTCGTGTCCGAAGCCGGTGCGCGCGATCGTCTCCAGCGTCAGCTTGGTCATGTCGCCCGGCACGTCCACCGCCCGGCCCGCCACCAGCTCGCGGTCCCAGGCGTCGGTGAGCCGCTCGGCCACCGCCAGCATCATCGGGTGGTAGCCCTCCAGGGCCTCCCGGCTGAAGCCCGGGGCGAGGACGTCGTGCGCCAGCTGCCAGTTCGACTCGTGGTTGTACGCCGTGAACAGCGCGTCCCCGACGACCGGCCGCAGATTGGCGACCCCGAGGCCCACATGCTTGGCGAAGCGCGCCTCGTCCGCCATGTCCGCCGCCAGGGCGGCACCCCACACGAAGACGAACTCGTTGCCGAACGCCTTGCGCCGGAATATCGGGCCCAGCTGCCGGCCGTGGCGCATCGAGTCCTGCACGGGCGTGCGCCGGTCGGCGCCGAGGATGTCGCCGAGCAGGGGGACGCGGTGCGGGGGATGCGGAATGCGGTGGAGTTCGGGCCAGCCCTGTTCGGCGCTCCGGAACCCCTTCGGAAGCGGGGCCCGCGTCTGTGGTCCGGTCACCGTCGTCGTCTCCGCCATGACGCGATCTCCCTTGAATCAGCGGCAGGTTGAGCTGTCGTGCACCTGTTGTACGTGAGTTCAATAGCGGCTCAGTCTGGTCCTCTCGTTGAACCGGCGTCAAGTAAAGTGCGGACATGGCCGCGAACCAGGGCGAGCGCACGCGCCGCCGGCTCAGCACCGAGGAGCGCAGGGAGCAGCTGCTCTCGGTGGGGGCGCGGCTGTTCTCGGAGAGCCCGTACGACGACGTGTGGATCGAGCAGGTCGCCGAGATAGCGGGCGTCTCGCGCGGACTGCTGTACCACTACTTCCCGACCAAGCGGGACTTCTTCGCGGCGGTCGTCGAGCGCGAGAGCGAGCGGATGCTGCGTATGACGGCGGCCGTGCCCGGCGTCCCGGCGCGTGAGCAACTGGCCGCCGGCCTCGACACGTTCCTGGAGTACGCCCACACGCACGCGCACGGTTTCCGCGCGTTCCATCGCGCGGACGCTGCGGGGGACCAGACCATACGGCGGATCTACCAGCGGGCGCTGGCCGCGCAGGAGCGGCAGATACTGGCGACGATCGCCGCCGACCCCGAACTCGGCGAGGCGGCCCGGCAGCGCCCCGACGTCAAGCTGGCCGTGCGCGGCTGGCTGGCCTTCACCACGGCCGTCTGCCTGGAGTGGCTACGGCGTTCGGACCTGACCCGGGAGCAGGTGCGGGACCTGTGTGCCCGGGCGCTGCTGGGTGTCGTCTCCTCGTAGGCCGCCGCCCGGCCGTCGCCTGGTCGTCGCCCGGTCGTCCCGGGAGTCACGATCGTTCATGGCACCCCCGTGGTTGGCGTACACCTGGATCTTCGATAGGTTAGGCAAGGCTTACCTAAGGAGGTTTGGGATGTCGGACAGCCCCAGCTGGACGGCCGCGCCGTCCGCGGCCCAACAGGCCCGGTCGGTGCTCGCCACCGCCTGGTCCTGCGCGGTGACCGCGGACGGCGGCCGCGAGGAGTTCGTCGGTGCGCACAGCGTGGACGAGGACGGCCGGGTGCTGCTGGAGGTGCCCGAGGACAGCGCCCTGCTCGCGGCCGCGATCTGCGCGCCCCGCGGAGAGCCGCACGCCGTCCTGGAGTTCGCCGACGTCGCGCCCGTCCCGGTCCGGGGCCGTATCCGGGCCCGGCTCTGGCTCGCCGGGTACTTCATGTCCGAGGACGGCCGCCTCGCGTTGCGGCCCACCAGGATCGTGCTGCGCCGGTCGACCGGTGCGGTGGTCGTCGATCTCGACGAGTTCGCCGCCGCCGAGCCCGACCCGCTCGCCCTCGCCGAGACCCGGCTGCTGACGCACCTCGCCGACTGCCACGGCGACGCCGTCGAGCGGCTCACCCGGCTCGTCGACCACGTCAGCCTGCACGGCGCGGTCCGCGTCCAGCCCCTCGCCGTCGACCGGCACGGGCTGACCCTGCGGATCGAGCGCACCCGCGCCCACGGCGACGTACGCCTGCCGTTCCACGCCCCCGCCGCCGACGTCGCCCAGCTCACGGAGCGCATGCACGTCCTGCTTACGCAGGCCGGTGCCGCCTCCTGTCCGCGCGCCCTACAGCGGCAGCGCACAGACGGCGACGGGTGAGGCGAACGGCTCGCCCGCGAGGCGCAGTTCACCGCTCTTCGCGTTCACGTGGAAGACGCTGACGGTGCCGGACTTCTGGTTCGCCGCGAACAGCAGCGTCCCGTCCGGGGAGAAGGCGATCTGGCGCGGGAAGTCACCGGACACCGGCACCGTGTCGAGCAGCCGGAGCCGGGCGCCGTCGGCCTCGACCGCGTAGCGCGCCAGGCTGTTGTGGCCGCGGTTGGCCAGATAGGCGAACGAGCCGTCCGCGGTCACCAGGATCTGCGCCGGGTAGTTGGTGCCCGGGCCGGAGCCCGTGGCCTGCGGCTCGCCGATCGTCAGACGGCCGGTCGAGGCGTCGTAGGCGCAGACGGCGATCGTGTCGTCCACCTCGTTGGCGAGATACGCGTGCCGGCCGCCGGGGTGGAAGGTCAGGTGGCGCGGGCCCGCACCGTGCCGGGTGTGCGCCTGGGCGACCTCGGTGAGGGTGCCGCGGCGTTCGTCGAGGCGGTACGTGTAGACGGTGTCCGTGCCCAGGTCCACGGCGAGCACATGGGCGCCGTCCGGGCCGGTGATGAACTGGTGCGCGTGCGGCCCCTGCTGGCCGGGTCCGGGCGCCGGCGTCGAGTGCGTCACCGTGTCCGTGCGCTCGCCCAGGGCGCCCGCGTCGTCGATGGGATGCACGGCCACGCTGCCCGACGTGTAGTTGGCGCTCAGCAGCCAGCGGCCGCCCGGATGCACCGTGAGATGGCAGGGGCCGGCTCCGCCGGTGCTGCGGGTGCCCAGCACCTTGCGGTCTGCGAGACGCACGGCGGTCACGGCGCCGTCGTCCTGCTCGTCCACCGCGTAGAGGGTGTGCCCGTCCGGGTGGAGCGCCAGGTACGACGGGTTGGCCACACCCGTCAGGGTGCCTGTGCCGATGACCGCGCCGGTCGCCGGGTCGTACGTCGCGAGACCGACGCCCGTGCCGCCGCCCTCGACCGAGGTGTAGGTGCCGATGTAGAGCGGGCGGCGCCCCTCGGGCTCCGGTGACGAACGGCGGGCGGACGGCCCGGGGGAGGACGCCGCCTGGTCGGGGGCCGTGGCGGTGTGGTCGGGCCCGGACCTGGGCGGCGCGGGGGCCGGCAGCGCCGTCACCGCGGCCGCGCCCCCGAGCGCGCCGACGAAACGGCGCCTGCTCCAGCCGCCGCCCGCCGCTCCTGTCCCACTGCCCATGTCCGCACCTCAGGTCGTCGCTCGTCCCGGTCGTGACACGCCACCATGGCGTGAGCCACGGGGTCCTCGCAAGACCGGCAACGAGCGTTGCACCGGGTGCAATGAGCGCCGCCCTGTCAGTCGGCGTTCTCGACCTTGCGGCCAGAGTTCCTGCGCCGCAGCTTCGAGCCGCGCAGGCCCTCCCGCAGCCTGGTCAGCCGAGGCATGCGCTCGCGCTGGACCCGGGCGTTGCGGTCCAGCTCCTCGAAGAGGCGGCGCGAGCGGTGCTCGGTGTCCATCTCGTCGATGATGCGGTTCACCTCGGTCAGCACGGCGCCGTGGAGCTGCCAGGTGCGGGCGTCGCGCTGGACCTCCTCGAGCAGCAGCTGGGCCAGCTTGTCGCGGGTGGTCGCGGCCTGCCGCAGCTCGGCGGCCAACCGGGACTCGGCGGACTCGGCGCTCGTGCTGGCGGGACTGGTGACCAGCACCGCGAAGCTCACCACGGCGTCGGCGATCTCGGACAGCAACTGCTCCACGGCGGCGCCCGTCGCGGGCGCGAACAGCGGCTCGGGCTCGCGTTCCTTGGTCAGGTCGGTGAAGGTGCGCGCCAGCACCCGCAGCACCACCGTGCAGATCTCCAGCGTGTCCAGGCCCGTGCGCAGCACCACCCGGTGCAGCAGGCCCTCCCGCACGCGTGGATTGAGCCGCAGACTCTCCTCGGCCTGCCGCAGGTCCGCGTCCACCTCGACGATGTCGTGGTCGAGCCGGCGCGCCTCGTACAGCCGCTGAGTGGCCTGCTCGACGGGCGTACGGCCCGCGGCCTCCTCGCCCATGCGCAGCATCAGCTGGCGCAACCGGCGGGCCAGCTCCTCGATCGACTCGCCCGCCTCGTCCACCCACACCGGCGGCGGGAGCAGGAGATTGCAGCCGAGCCCGACGACCGCGCCGATCAGCGTCTCCACGACCCGCGCCCAGGCCGTGTCACCGACGGTCGTGACGCCGAGCACCAGCATCGCGCTGATCGCCACCTCGGGCACGTACTCGTCGACCCGCACCAGATGCCCGACCGCCAGCGAGGCCACGATCAGCAGGGCCAGGCTCCACCAGGTCAGACCCACCAGCTGGCTGAAGGCGATCGCCACCAGGACGCCCGCCACCACGGCGTTCACCCGGCGGATGCCGTTGGTGAGCGTGGCGTACAGGGTCACCTGGACGACCAGCAGCGCGGTCAGCGGGGCGGTGAGGGGCGCCGACTCGGGGCTCAGGCGCAGTGCGACGACGTACGCGATCGACGCCGCGGCCGCCGACCGCAGCGCCTGGACGACCACGGGATCCCGGTATCGCCTCATCAGGCGAGCGAGGGGCGAGGTCCACTCACGTACAAGTCGCATCCTCGGGCCGTACTCCTTCCACGGGGGTATCCCGGCATGGTCGTCGGGGCGGGGGCTGCCATTGAGGACCGTAACTGACCGCAAGGAAGCCTAGATTGTTCACGTCGCACAAAGGGTGACCGGAGGGGGACACACATCATGGGGAATACCCAAGACACCAAGGGTCTCGAAGTTCTCACGCTCGCGCACGGCCACCTCGTCGAGGTGGTCGCCGGGGTTCCCGAAGCGGCCTGGGGAGCGGCGACCCCGTGCACCGGGTGGACCGTCCGGCAGGTTCTCAATCACGCGCGGATCGATCAGCTGGGATACGGCCTCGCGATCAACGGCGGACGCCCGGACTCCGACCCGTTCCACCCGGCCGACGCCCTCGACGGGGATCCGTCGGCCGAGATCGGCAAGGTGGTGCGGACGGTCGCGGACGCCTACGCGGGCCTGCCCGCCGACGCCGAGCAGGTTCCGACGCCGCTGGGTCCGCTGCCCCTGCCGCTCGCCGCGGCGGCGGCCGCCATGGACGCGGGCGTGCACGCCTGGGACATCGCGGTCGCCACGGGGCAGGACCGCCCCCTGCCCGTCGAACTGGCCGAGGGCATCTGGCCGGTGGCGCGACACCTCGTCGACCGGCTCCGCGACGCCTACCAGGTGTTCGCGCCCGCACTGGAACGGGAACAGGGCTACGACGGCGCCGAGGCGCTGCTCGCCTTCCTGGGCCGCGACCCGCGCTGGACCCCGCCGGCGTCCTGACGCGCGCGGCGCAGCGCGCCCGAGACGACGGCCAGCAGGCAGAGCCCGACCAGCCAGTTGGTCACCGCCGAGAACTGGTTGACGACGAAGTTGAAGACCTGCCCGGCCAGCAGGTCCACCAGCAGCGAGGCGCGGAGCAGGCCGAGGCCCCGCACCCGGTCGCGGCGCAGCCGCACCAGCCCGGCCACGGCCAGCCCCAGCATCACCGCCGAGCACGCGACCAGTCCCGTCACCGCACCCCATTCGGGTTCGTGCCGCAGCCGGCCGGCCGCCAGATCCCGCCCGACACCGAAGAGCAGGGCAGTACCTTGCAGGACGGTCCATGTGAGTGCCGCCCAGAGCGTGGCGTGGTGCGCGACCAGCGTCGAGACGGCGCCACGGCCGCGGGCGAAGGCAGCCCGCACCCTGTCCGGCACCCGCGGGCGAGGCCGCTCCGGCACCGTCTCCACACACTCCAGCACCCGCACCAGGGCCACGTCCACAGGCCGCGTCGATCCCTCCAACGCCCGAAGTGCGGAAAGGCGTTGAGCGTCGGTCAGTCCTGATACGACACCGGTCAGCGCGGTGTCGGCGGCGTGCGCCGTCCGCGCCCGCGCACCCGGCGGGCCGCCGCGCGGCACCAGCCACCGGCTCAGCACGACCAGCGCGGCGAATGCCAGGTAGATCAGCCCCGCGGCCGGCCGGTAGAGATAGCCGCCGCCGTCGCTGACCACCTTGCCGATCTCGTCGATGAACAGCCCGAACCCCACACCGCCCGTCAGTGCTCCCCACAGCCGCACGCGGCGGCCGAGGAACGTCAGCAGCACCATCAGCCCGGCCGCCATCAGCAGCCCACCCCACAGCATGTGCGCGATGTGCAGGCCGGTGCCGTGGCCGCCGAGCTTCGGATAGCCGGTGCTCGACAGCAGTCGGCGCGTGAGGAGCACGGTGGCGATGCCCGCGAGCAGGAACAGCCGCAGGTCGGTGCCGGCCGTTGCCGTGCGGAGAGGGCCGCCGTGCCGCCGAATCGTCATGTACCGCATGCTCCCTGCCGGGCACCCCGGTGATCCATGAGGAAAACCCCCCTCCTCGCCCCGTGGCTGACCGCACCCCGGCACGGAGGACGGCCGGATGGTCCGACCGCAGGTCGGACGCAAGCCTCGAAATTCGCCGGCGCAGGCCCGGTCGACCCGTAGCATCGGCACCGGCCACCAGGGCGGCCCGTACGGGAACCGGTAGCCGGGAAAGGACGTACGCAGCAGTGGACTTGAGTGCCGCCGGGACTCCGCGGGCATGGGCGGCGCTGCGGCATGTCGCCGCCCGGTCCGCGGGTCCGGCGGTCGACGCGGGCGTCCGGATCACGCTGAACTTCCACCCCGACCGGCTCGTCGGCGGGCTGCCCATACTCCGCGCGCTGGCCCAGGACGGCGCCTACCACTCGCAGTTCGTCACGGGCACCAGCAACGGCGGCCTCACGGCACACCCCGGCGGCGACCGCCACCGCTGGGAGAGCAGGATCTTCGGCGGACACTACGACGACGCCGCTGCGCACGAGCGGCCCGTCTACGGCGCGCTGAACTTCCGGCACCAAGTCGTGGGCGCGGCACCGCGGTTCGGTTCCTCGCACTTCCGGCTCGGCCCGGACACCCTGGCCCGTGCCACCTTCTGCTACCCCGACAGCGCGGCCGAGCCGACCGACTTCGGCGTCGCCGCAGGCATGGCGCTCGTCGCCCTCGCCGAGGCCGACGAGCAGGACGCCCTCGACGACTACATCGAGGCCCAGGTCCACGGCGGTGTCCTCCTCGCCGCGCACCTGGAGGCCCTCGTCCTGGACGCGAGCTACCGCGGCACGCCCGTCGAGGCAGCGGCCCGGGCGCTGCCCTGCCCCGTCGAGTGGCACCCCGGCTGCCGGTTGAGCGTCCACGAGTTGCTGCGCCACCCCGACTACCGCGGCCGTGCGTACGTTGAGCTGGGCGCGCGCATCGCGCAGGACGGTGTGGTCGATCCCCGGATCATCGGTGACGCGGCCCGCACCGGCCGCTACGAGCCGCAGGACCTGAAGAAGGTGTGGCACACCCTCGCCCGCTTCGGCGCACCCGAGGGTGCGGGCACCGCCTACGCACCGGGGGGCCACACTCCGGGAGTCAGCACGCCGAGCGCATAGGCGCGGGCGACCAGTTCGGTGCGGTTCGACGCGCCCCAGCGCGCCGAAAGCCGCCGTAGGTGATAGGTGACGCCGTCCGTGGTGAGGCCGGTCTCCTTGGCGGCCTTCGCGGTGGTGGCGCCGCCGGCGAGCAGGGCCAGGATGCGGGCCTCCGCCGGCGCGGCGTGGACGGGCGCGTCGGTGTGCGGCTCGCGTTCGCCCTGCACCCGCAGCATCACCAGCAGGGCGGGCGTGTCCTGAACGGTGTCGCTGACCGGGTCGGCCGTCAGCTCCCCGAACCGCTCGGCCCCGCCCGGCGCCTCCCACCGCACCGACACCTCGTAGCGCGAGCGGTGCCGCAGCCGCAGCGCCTGGGCGATCCGCTCCACCTGCCCCGCCTCCTGCGGCCGGAACAGCTCCAGCACGTCACGGCCGCGCAGCCGCCCCGGCGTCGTGCCGCACTCGGCCGCCATGGCGGGATTGGCCAGCAGGATGTCGCCGTACACGTCGCACACGGCGACGGGCACGGTGACCCGGTCGAACAGCGTGAGGGCGCGGTTGCGCCACATCACGGCCTCCCGGCTGCCGTCCTCCACCCGTACCTCCTGCGGCTCGGCGCGAGGGTTCGCGCGCTGTGCGCACCGCACAATCATGCAGGTCGATCGGGGTTTTGGCCGTGACGGTGATGGGGAGGCCCGGTGCCGAGCCTCCCCATCGCCTGCACCTACACGGCCAGCCAGACCGAGTGGTCCGGTGCCAGCACGCCGTCCCGCACCGGCCCGCTCGCCAGCAGGACCGAGGCGCCCTCGGGCAGCCGGTACGGCTCGGCCGAGAGGTTCACCACGCACCGGAAACCCGGGTCGCGGCCGAAGACGAGGACGCCGGCCGGGGCGTCCAGCCAGGTGAGGGCGCCGTCGCCGAGGGCGGGATGCTCGCGGCGCAGGCGCAGCGCGCTGCGGTACAGCTCCAGCATCGAGTTCTCGTCGCCCGACTGCGCGGCCACGCTGAGGTCCCCCCACAGCTCCGGCTGCGGCAGCCAGGGCCCGGCCGTCGCACCGTCCGGGCTGAAGCCGTACGGTGCGCTCCGCCCCGACCACGGGATCGGCACCCGGCAGCCGTCACGCCCGCGGTCGGTGTGCCCGGACCGCTCCCACACCGGGTCCTGAAGCACGCTCTCCGGCAGGTCCTCCACCTCCGGCAGCCCGAGCTCCTCGCCCTGGTAGACGTACGCGCCGCCGGGCAGCGCCAGCATCAGCAGGGCCGCCGCACGGGCCCGGCGCGTGCCCAGCTCCAGGTCCAGCGGGCCCTCGGGCCGGTACGTCTCGTTGGCCACCCACCGCTTGACCACCTTGCGGCCGTACCGGCTGGGGTGGCGCACGACGTCGTGGTTGGAGAGCACCCAGGTGGCCGGCGCGCCCACCGCACCGAGCATCGCGAGCGAGTCGTCGATGACGGACCGCAGGTCCTTCGCATCCCAACTGGACATCAGGAAGTCGAAGTTGAACGCCGTGTGCAGACCGTCCCGGCGAACGTACGCGGCGAGCCGCTCCGGGGTGTCCGCCCAGGCCTCGGCGACGAACGAGCGGTCGCCGGGGAACTCGTCGGCCACCCGCCGCCACGCGCGGTAGATGTCGTGCACCTCGTCCCGGTCCCAGTGCGGATGGTCGAAGTGCCGCGGTCGGCCCTCGGCCGGAGCCTGCGGGCGGGGCGGCAGGTCCGGCAGTTCCGGATGCTTGATCAGGCCGTGCGCGACGTCGATGCGGAAGCCGTCCACGCCGCGACTGAACCAGAAGCGCAGAACCGACTCGAACTCGGCCCGGACCTCCGGGTGTTGCCAGTTGAGGTCGGGCTGCTCGGGTGCGAACAGGTGCAGGTACCACTCCCCGTCGGGCAGCCGGGTCCAGGCCGGGCCGCCGAAGCAGGACACCCAGTCGTTGGGCGGCGCGGCGCCCCCGGGCCCGCGGCCGGCCCGGAAGACGTAGCGCTCCCGCTCGGGGCTCCCCGGCCCGGCGGCCAACGCGGCCCGGAACCAGGCATGCTGGTCGGAGGTGTGGTTGGGCACGATGTCGGGGATGACGCGGATGCCGTGCCGGTGCGCCTCCTCGATGAGCTGCTCCGCCTCGGCGACCGTGCCGAACAGCGGGTCGATCTCCCGGAAGTCGGCGACGTCGTAACCGTGGTCGGCCATCGGGGACTTGTACCAGGGGTTGATCCAGATCGCGTCGACGCCGAGGCTGCCGAGATACGGCAGCCGGGAGCGGATGCCGGCGATGTCACCGACGCCGTCGCCGTTGCCGTCGGCGAAACTGCGGACGTAGACCTGGTAGATGACGGCGTCGCGCCACCAAGGTGCGGTGCTGGTAGACATGTTGGTGCGTACTCCTCGAAGATCGGTGGACGGGCGGGGCTACTTGGCGGCACCGGCCGTGAGGCCGGCGACGATCCGGCGCTGGAACAGCAGCACCATGACGACGAGCGGCACGGTGACCAGGACACCGGCCGCCATCTGGCTGCCGAACGGCGTCTCGAACCGGGTCGCTCCGGCGAACTTGGAGATCGCGACGGGCGCCGTCTGGATGTCGGGCTTGTTGGTCATCGACAGGGCGATGAGGAACTCGTTCCAGGCCGCGATGAAGGTGATGATCGCGGTGGTGAAGATGCCGGGCGCGGCCAGCGGGATGATGACCCGCCGGAACGCCTGGCCGCGGGTGCAGCCGTCGATCATCGCCGCGTGCTCCAGCTCCTCGGGCATCTGCCGGAAGAAGGCCGTCAGGTTCCACACCGCCAGCGGCAGCGTGAACGACATGCTGGGCACGATCATCGCCTGGTAGGTGTCGATCCAGCCGAAGCCGACGAACATCTTCAGCAGCGGCACCACGATCGACACCACGGGGAACATCGACGTGGCGATGATCAGCGTCAGCACGAACCGCTTGAAGCGGAACTCCAGCCGCGCCATGGCGTACGCCGTGAAGGTCGCCAGCAGCAGAGCGCAGACGGTGGTGGTCCCGGCCACCACAAGGCTGTTGAGCAGCGCCCGGGTGAACGCCTGGGACGGGTCCAGGACCGCGCGGTAGTTCTCCAGCGAGATCCTGCTGGGGAACAGGGAGTTGTCGAAGATGTCCGAGGTGCGGCGCAGGCTGGAGACCAGCATCCAGTAGAAGGGCGCCAGGCAGTAGGCGACGACCGCGGTGACCCCGAGCCGGAGCAGCGCCTTGCGCAGGGCCGGATGCACAGTGGTGGTCATGCGGCGGCCCCCTTGCGACGATGCGGTACGAGATCGGCCCCGAGCAGCCGGACGAACGCCAGCGCGATGAGGAAGACGTAGACGAAGAGGATCACCGCGTAGGCGGCGGCCGGTCCGAACCGCACGTTCGCCGCCTGGTCCTGGGCGAGCATGGACAGCGTCTCCACGGAGGTCTTCTGCGCGCCGACGAGGATGTACGGCAGGTCGAACATGCGCAGGGCGTCGAGCGTGCGGAACAACACGGCCACCAGCAGTGCCGGTTTGACCAGTGGCAGCGTGATGCTCCAGAACTGGCGCAGCACGCCCGCCCCGTCCATCCGGGCCGCCTCGTAGACCTCCTTGGAGATCACCTGGAGGCCGGCCAGGACGAGCAGTCCGATGAAGGGCGCCGTCTTCCACACATCGGCGATGATGACCGCCGCCTTGGCGTGGAAACCCTCGGTGGTCCACAGGATCTGACGGCCGATCAGGGCGTTGGCCACGCCCTCGCTGTTGAAGATCCAGCGCCACAGCAGACCCGTGACGGCGGTGGGGATGGCCCACGGCACGAGGATCGAGGCACGGACGACGGCCCGGCCGCGCAGCGCGCGATGCATGATCAGGGCCATCGCGATGCCCAGCACCGACTCGAGGGCGACCGTGGTGACGGTCAGGAACGTCGTGTTCCAGAAGGCGTTCCAGAAGCGCTCGCCCGCCGCCCCGAAGATGCCCGTGTAGTTGTCGGCGCCGACGAACGGGTCGTGGTCGCGCACGAAGCCGGTCCTCGGGTCGAGGCCGGGCGTGCCGTAGAACGAGTCCTTGATCGCCACGATCGTCGGGTAGAGCACGACGATCGCGAGGACCAGCAGGGTCGGCGAGACCAGGAGGGCGGCGAGTCCGGCCGAGCCGGAGGTGGCCGTGCGGTGCCGGCCGCGCCGGGCCGGACCGGCGGCCTCGCGCATCGGTGCCGTCGGCCGGTCGACGCTCCCGGGCGGATTGTGGGTGGTCACCATGAGCGTCTCCTCACTTCCCCGCCGTCTGCTGCCGCAGGTCCCGCTGAAGGTCCCGCAGCGCGCTCGCGCTGCTCTTGGCACCCGTGATCGCGGCGAACGCCTCACGCTGGACGGCGGCGGTGACGTCGCCGTAGCCGAAGACCCGGGGACGCGGCACCGCGTGCAGGATCGATTCCTTGAGGGTCGGGAGGTATGGATACTTCCTGACCAGCCCCGGGTCCTGGTACAGCGCCTGGTACGTCGGCGCGGCCGGCGCGTAGGCGAGCGTGAAGCGCTGGGTCTCCTGGCTGGTGAAGAACCGGATGAAGTCGAGTGCGGTGGCCTTGTTCTTCGCCGAGGCCCACAGGGCGAGATTGTGGCCGCCGAGACTGGAGGCGCCGGGCCCGTTCAGACCGGGCAGCGGTGCGACGGCGAACCGGCCGGCGACCTTGCTGGAGCCGTCCTTCTTGGCCGCCAGCGGATACATGTACGGCCACTGCCGCTCGAACACCAGCTTGCCGGACTGGAAGGCGCGGCGCGCGTCCTCCTCCTGATAGGTGGCGGCCTCCTTCGCGATGGTGCCGTCCTTGAAGGAGTCGACCAGGAAGTCCAGACCCTTCCCCGCCTCAGGGGAGTCGAGGTGCGGGCGGCCCTGAGCGTCCGTGACGACGCCGCCCGCGGAGTTCACCGCCTCGGCGAAGTTCACCGTCAGGCCCTCGTACTTCTGGAACTGGCCCGCGTAACAGGACATGCCCTTGGCCGCGGGCAGTCGACGCACCTTGGCGCAGTCCGCCTTCAACTCGGCCCAGGTGGTGGGCGGTTGACCGACGCCCGCCTGCTTCAGCAGGTCGGTGCGGTAGTAGAGCATGCCGCCGTCGGAGCTGGCCGGGACCGAGTACAGCCCGCCGCGGTACATGCCGGTCGTCACGATCGGCTTCAGCATCCGCCGCAGCGGGAAGCCGGTCTCGGGCAGCCGGTCCACCCAGCGGTGCGCCGCGAACTCCGAGTTCCACACGACGTCCACGGAGAGCACGGTGAAGGCGTCCGACCTCGTGGCCGCGTTCTGGATCATCTGCTGCCGCTGGGCGTCCGGGTCGGTGGGCAGCTGCACGAAGGTGGCCTTCTCCCTGGGGTGCAGCTTGTTCCAGCGGTCGAGCACCGCCTGCACCGTGCCGGTGTTGTCCGCGCCGGCGACATAGGTGATGGGGCCGCGCCCCTCGAAGGAGGCGCGGCCGGCCGGCCCGCTCGACACGGAGCCACCGCCCGAGCCGCAGGCGGCCAGGGCGGCAAGGCCCGCACACGAGACGGCACAGCGCCGCAGCGCTCTGGTCGTTCTGATCTTCAATGGTGCTCCAGGGTCGGGCGGAACCAAGGTCGTGACTGCGCTGTCACGACGATTGCGGTGATATTTATGCAGCTCAGAGCATCTGATGAAAACTTTCAGGAAGCGTCCTCGGGTCATCCATGACCAGATCGAGACAACGCTTGCAAGCTAGGAGCCACAACTGCGGCGCGTCAATGCGTTACGCGCCGGTAATTCCTTGACAGCGCTGTCATCGGACCCTGTGGATTCGGGCACGCTTGTGCTAACGTCCGCCCATGCCAGCAGCTCAACGGCACCCCACGATGGCCGACGTCGCCGAGCGGGCCGGGGTCTCCGCATCCACCGTCTCGCGCACCCTGCGGGGACTGTCGAACGTGTCGCCGGACGTCCGTGCCCGCGTCGAACAGGCCGCACGGGAGCTGAACTTCGCGGTGTCCCGGCACGCCTCGAGCCTGGTGACCGGCAGGACCGGCGTCGTGGCCGTACTCGTCCCCACGCTCAACTCGTGGTTCATGGGCTCGGCCCTGTCCAGCCTGGGCCCGCTGCTGCGCGCGGCGGACATGGAGCTCGCCGTCTACGTCATACCCGACCTGGCCGAGCGCGCCGCGTTCTTCGAGCAGCTCCCGGCCCGCCGCAACGCCGACGCCCTGCTGGTCTTCTGCTTCGATCTCACCGACGAGGAGTGCACCCGGCTCGACGACCTGGGCATGCCGGTCGTCTACGTCAGCCAGCACGCCAACGGCCGCCCCAGCGTCTACGTCGACGACGTGGCCGGCGCCCGCAACGGCACCCGGCACCTGCTCAACCTGGGGCACCGCCGGATCGCCTTCGTGCAGGCCCAGGGCGCCACCGGATTCTCCTTCAGCTCGCACGGGCGGCTGCTCGGCTACCAGCAGGCGCTCGCCGAGGCGGACGTGCCCCTGGACGACTCCCTCGTGGTGGCGGCCCCGCCCGAGGACAAGCGGGCCGTGGTCGAGGCGATCGGCGCACTGCTGAGCCTGCGCGAGCCGCCCACCGCCGTCTTCGCCGAACAGGACGAGCTCGCCGCCTCGCTCGTCCGGACCCTGCGCGGGTCCAGGATCGACGTGCCCGAGCGGATGTCGGTGCTGGGCTTCGACGACCAGCCGGTGGCCGAGTGGTTCGACCTGTCCACCGTCGCCCAGTCGCCCTCGGAGATGGGGCGGGTGGTCGGCGAACTGGTCCTGGAGCTGCTCAACGACCCGGAGACCGACCCCAAGCGGCACGTGGTGCTGCCGACCGTGCTGATCCCGCGGGCCACCACGGCTCCGGCACCCGGACCCCTCACGGACGGCGCGAACCCGGAGTGAGGCGTACACCGGGGACTTGTGCAAGCCCCCGGGAGCTTTCCCGACTACACGATCGTGTAGTGCGACGGCGTGGACGCCCCGGTCCCCTCGACCAACCTTGATCGCAGTACTTCCGTACCGCGAAAGGCAGTTGTCGCGCCATGCCCCCCACCGTGCTGCACCCCCACACCGCAGACACCCTTCCCGGCGTCCCCCTCGTCGACATCAGCGCCACCGGACCCGGCCGCACACCCATTCAGCAGGTCATGCGGCTGATGCGCGAGCACGGTCCGGTGCTCGTACGGCGGCTGCACGGACGGGACGCGCTGTTCGTCGCCGACCTCGACCTGGTGGCGGACCTCGCCGACGAGCAGCGGTTCGCCAAGCACGTCGGGCCGGCGCTGGAGAACGTCCGCGAGTTCGCCGCCGACGGCCTGTTCACCGCCTACAACGACGAGCCCAACTGGGCCCGGGCGCACGACATCCTGATGCCCGCCTTCGCACTCGGCTCGATGCGCACCTACCACCCGGTGATGCTGAAGGTGGCACGCCGCCTCATCGACTCCTGGGACCGCGCCGCGCGCACCGGGCAGCCGGTCGACGTGCCCGAGGACATGACCCGGATGACCCTCGACACGATCGGACTCGCCGGATTCGGCTACGACTTCGGGTCCTTCGGACGCTCGGAACCCCATCCCTTCGTGGAGTCCATGGTCCGCTGCCTGGAGTGGAGCATGAACCGCCTCGCCCGCACCCCGGGCCAGGACCACTCGGCCGCCGACGCGGCGTTCCGGAACGACGCCGCCTATCTCGCCCAGGTCGTCGACGACGTCATCTCCGCCCGCGCGGGCGGAGACCAGGCCGGGGCCGAGGACCTGCTGGGCCTGATGCTCACCGCACAGCACCCCGCCGACGGCGGCACCCTGGACGCCGCCAACATCCGCAACCAGGTGATCACCTTCCTGATCGCCGGTCATGAGACGACCTCCGGCGCGATGTCCTTCGCCCTGTACTTCCTCGCCAAGCATCCGACCGCGCTCCAGCTCGTGCAGCGCGAGGTCGACGCGCTGTGGGGCGACCAAAGCGACCCCGAGCCGACCTACGACGACATCGGCAGGCTGACGTACACCCGCCAGGTGCTCAACGAGGCGCTGCGGTTGTGGCCGACGGCCGCCGCGTTCAGCCGCCACGCCCTCAAGGACACGCTGCTCGGCGGACGCGTCCCGCTGCGCGCCGGGCAGGCCGTCACCGTGCTCGCCCCGATGCTGCACCGCCGGCCCGTCTGGGGCGACAATCCCGAGCTGTTCGACCCCTCCCGGTTCACCGCCGAGGCGGAGGCCGCGCGGCCGGTGCACGCCTTCAAGCCGTTCGGCACCGGTGAACGCGCCTGCATCGGACGGCAGTTCGCGCTGCACGAGGCGACCATGCTGCTGGCCATGCTCGTCCACCGCTACCGCCTGCACGACCACGCCGACTACGCGCTCACCGTGAAGGAGACCCTCACCCTGAAGCCGGAGGGCTTCACGCTGACCCTCACTCCGCGCACCGCGGCCGACCGCGAGCACGTCGCGCTTCCCGGGGTCCGGCCGGCCGAGACGGCCCATCACCTGGACCCGTCCGCCCTGCCCGCCCGCGTCCGCCCCGGCACCGGCGTCCTGGTGCTGCACGGCAGCAACTACGGCACCTGCCGCGAGTTCGCCGCCGGACTCGCCGACGCCGCCGCCGCGATCGGCTGCGCGACCGAGGTCGCACCCCTGGACGCCTACGCCGGGGGACTGCCCACCGACCGCCCCGTCGTCATCACCGCCGCCTCCTACAACGGCCGCCCCACCGACGACGCGACCGCCTTCGCCGCCTGGCTGGAGGCCGACCAGGACCTGAGGGACGTCGGTTACGCCGTCCTCGGCGTCGGCGACCGCAACTGGGCCGCCACCTACCAGCAGGTCCCGACCCGCATCGACGACCGCCTCGCCGCACTCGGCGCCACCCGCCTCGCCGACCGCGCCGCCGCCGACGCCTCGGGCGATCTGACCGGCGCGGTAAGGGAGTTCACGGCCAGGCTGCGTACGGCCCTCCTCGAACGGCACGGCGACCCGGACGCCACCGCCCCGGCCGCCGACGAGCCCAGCACGGCGTACGAGGTCCGCACCCTGACCGGCGGCCCCGTCGCCGCGCTCGCCGAGCGGCACGGGCTCGTCCCCATGACGGTCACCGAGGCGTACGACCTCACCTCGCCGGACCACCCGCGCCGCAAGCGCTTCGTCCGTGTCGCGCTCCCGGACGGCACCGCCTACCGCACGGCCGACCACCTCACCGTGCTGCCCGCCAACGCCGCGGAACTGGTCGACCGCGCCGCCACCGCCCTCGGCGCCGACCCCGGCACCGTCCTGGACATCCGGCCCACCCGCCCGCGCCGCGACGGCCTCGCGGTCGACCGGCCCTTGACGGTACGTCAACTACTGACGCACCACGTCGAGTTGCAGGAGCGTCCGAGCGCGGCCCAGCTGGCCGCCCTCGCCGCGGCCAACCCCTGCCCGCCCGAGCGGGCGGCCCTGGCGGCCCTGACCGGCGACGATCCGCGCACCCTCGTCGAGGTCATCGAGGACCACCCCGCGCTGCGCGATGCCCTCGACTGGCCGCGGCTCCTGGAGATCCTCACCCCGCTGCGCCCCCGCCACTACTCCATCTCCTCGTCGCCCGCCGTCGACCCCGGCCACGCGGACCTCATGGTGTCGCTGCTGGAGGCGCCCGCACGCTCGGGCAAGGGGTCGTACCGGGGGACGGGCTCCGGCCATCTGGCGGATGTCGCCCCCGGCGACACGGTGTTCGCCCGCGTCCAGCCGTGCCGCGAGGCATTCCGCATCGACGCGCGCGACGCCTCGGCCCCCGTCGTCATGATCGCGGCCGGCACCGGCCTCGCCCCCTTCCGCGGTGCCGTCGCCGACCGCACCGTGGCCCTCGTCACGGGCGCCGAACTCGCCCCGGCGCTCTGCTACTTCGGCTGCGACGGACCCGACGCCGACTTCCTGCACGCCGAGGAGCTGTACGCCGCCGAGACCGCGGGAGCCGTGTCGCTGCGCCCCGCGTTCAGCACCGCGGGCACGTTCGTGCAGCACCGCCTCGCCGCCGAGGCCGACGAGGTGTGGGAACTGCTCGGCGCCGGGGCCCGGGTGTACGTCTGCGGCGACGGTTCGCGAATGGCGCCCGGAGTGCGGGACGCCTTCCGTACCCTGTACCGAGATCGCATGCCGGGTACGGACGCGGCGGCAGCCGCGGAGTGGCTGGACGCGTTGATCGCGGACGGGCGTTACGTCGAGGACGTGTACGCGGCCGGCTGAGCGCAGGGGAGGGGTGGGCGGACGGTGGTGGACTCCTGGGAACGGGCCCGGCGCATCCTGGAGGGCTCGAAGATCCCTCCCGACCGCCTCGCCCACCTGCGCCCCCTGGACGGCGGCACGTACAACATGGTCGAGGAACTCGGCCTCACCGACGGCAGCCGCTACGTGCTGAAGCTCGCGCCGGACGCCCCCGGGCTGAGCTACGAGAAGCAACTGCTGGTCTCCGAGGCCGAGTTCTACCGCTGTGCCGCCGAGGCCGGCGTGCCGGCGCCGCGCCTCGTGTCCGTCGGGGGAGACGCCGACGGACGCCATCTGCTGATGACGGCGTGTCCGGGCGAGGCCTGGGGCTCCTGGCTCACCGATGCCCAGCAGGCCCAGCTGCGCGCCGAGTTGGGAGACCAGGTGGCGCGTCTGCACCGGGTGAGCGGACCGGCCTTCGGTTATCCGTCCGGGGCGCTCGGCCGTCTGTCCCGCGACTGGCGGACCGCCTTCTCCGGGATGCTCGACGCGGTCCTCGACGACGCCCGCCACTACCAGGCCCGGCTGCCCCGCCCCGCCGACGAGGTGGCCCGTACCGCCCGCGCCGCGTACCCGTCGCTCGACGAGGTCACGACACCGAGCCTGGTCCACTTCGACCTGTGGCAGGGCAACATCCTGGTCGACCGCTCGACGGCGGAGCCCCGGATCGGCGGGCTCATCGACGGCGAGCGGATGTTCTGGGGCGATCCGCTGGCCGACTTCGTCTCGCTGGCGCTGCTGGGGGACATCAAGAAGGACGAGTCGTTCCTCGCGGGCTACCGGGAGGCGGGCGGACGGGCCGAGTTCGACACCCCGGCGCTGCTGCGCCTCGCCCTCTACCGCGCCTACCTCTACCTGATCATGCTCACCGAGACGATCCCGCGCGAGGCCGACGAGGAGCACGACCGCTGGGTCCAGGACGTGGTCGCGCCCGAACTCGTCGCGGCCCTCGACGAGATCGAGGAACTGACGGTGTCCGAATGGCATGTGTCCTGAGCGCCTCTTAGCTCACAGCGTGAACTAAGGGTAGGAGAAAGTCGCGCCAGGCCCGCACTCGGAGGTATGTTGCAGGTCGAACAGGGTGCGAAGGGAGCCACATGGCTGCGGGGCGGAACGGACGCACGGTACGCGACCTCAGGCGGGCGAACCGCACGGTCGTGCTGCAGCGGCTCTACTTCGACGGGCCCCTCAGCCGCTTCGAACTCGGTCCGGCGACCGGACTGAGCTCCGGTTCGGTCAGCAACGTCGTCGCGGATCTGGTCGCGGACGGCCTGGTGGAGGAGGCCGGCAGCGTCGACTCCGACGGCGGCCGCCCGCGCACGCTGCTGCGCGTGGCACCCGCCAGCGGCCACATGATCGGCGTCGACGTCGGCGAGACCCGGGTGCGGATCGAGCTGTTCGACCTGACCCTCACCGAACTCGCCCGCGCCGAGCGCCCCCTGGAGCAGCAGCGCTACGAGGTCGAGGTCATCGTCGGTCACATCCGTGACGGAATCGCCGAGGTCCTCGCCGAGGCCGGCATCGCCCCCGAGCGGCTGCTCGGCGTCGGCATCGGCGTCCCGGGCATCGTGGAGCGGACCCCCGATCGCGGCGCCGTCGTCCACGGCCAGACGATCGGCTGGGACGCGGTCCCGCTGGAGCACCTGCTGCGCTCCACCTCACAACTGCCCGACGCGATTCCCTACTTCATCGACAACGGCGCCAAGACGCTCGGCCAGGCCGAGATGTGGTTCGGCGGCGGACGCGGGGCGCGCAACGCGGTCGTCGTGCTGTTCGGCTCCGGTGTGGGTGCCTGCCTCGTCACCCCGGAGGTGGAGCACGGCCGGGCGGTCGAGTGGGGACATCTGACCGTACGGGTCAGGGGGCGCCGCTGCCGGTGCGGTGCCCTCGGCTGCCTGGAGGCGTACGCGGGCGCGGAGTCGCTGCTGGAGCGCTGGGCGGAGGAGGGCGGGCAGCCGCCGGAGGGGGTCGACGAGGAGACGGCGCTGACGGCGATGCTGGCCGCGGCGTACCCCCTGGCCGGAGCGGAGGCGGATCCCGTGGCGCTGGCCGTGCTGGAGGAGACCGCGGAGTACCTCGGTGCCGGACTGTCCGACCTGATCAACCTCTTCCAGCCCGAGCGGATTCTCATCGGCGGGTGGGCCGGTCTTCAGCTGGGTGCGCGGTTCCTGCCTGCCGTACGCCGGCACGCGGCGTCGTACGCGCTGCGGCATCCGGCGGAGAAGGTGACCGTCGAGCTCGGGCGGCTGGGGCCGGACGCGGTGACCGTCGGGGCGGCGATCCTGCCTCTGGCCGACTTCTTCGCTCGCGGCGGGCGTCGGCCGGAGCCCGCTCCGGAGGGGCCGGCGCCGGCCTGGCGGACGGCGTTGCAGGAACGGGCGCCGCACTAGTGTCCTGCGCCAGTAGTTGATCGTTAGTAGGTGTGTGACTTCTGCTGCTGGTGCGTCAGTTCCCCGTCGGGGCCCGAAGCTGGAACC
>NZ_JBICXT010000031.1:0-84439 GCF_043200415.1 Streptomyces sp. NPDC048419
GTGCTGCTCTGGAGTCGATGTCACGGCTTCTGCGCCCCGGCGGGCGCGTGGTACTCACATCCCGCACTTGGGAACTCGTGAGGGCCAGAGGTTCCCGGCTGGAGATCAGTGACCGACTCGTCCGCCGGAACGGTCGCGATGCCGTCGTGGTCTACCGCTGGGAGATTGCGCCGCATTGGGAGGAGGAGCACCACATCGAGATTGCGATCGCGCAAGTTGATGCGACCGGGTTGGTGCTTGTCCGCTCGGAACTGCTGTCCTGCTGGCCCTACCGTTACGAGGAACTCGAAGTCGAGTTGCACCGGGTCGGACTCCAGACGGAACTGAGCACGTTCGATCTTGAGGCCGAGAACTACATGGTGGTCGCGAGCAAGGTATGAACACCGGACTCTCAGTCCCCGGCCGGACCGCGCGGTTGCTCGCAGGACGCTTGCGCCCTCTCAAAGGTGCGGGTTCAAGTGGTCAACGCAACGCCTCGGACGGGGAGTGCTCGTCGATCAGACGTCGGTAGATCCGGGGTGACGGTGTGGCGCTGTTTCCTGGTCGCATCCAGATCAATGAGCAGGATCTCGTCGATCAGCGGCGGGAACGGATCCAGCTTCGACGGCCGCGCCGAAGCGGTTGTCGTGCGTGGCTGCGGCCAAGCCGAGGTCAGGGCCTTGTTGACCGTGCTTCAGGTGACGCCGTACTTGCACTGCAACGCCCGGTTCGACATGCCATCGCGGGAGTCGCGCCGCAGCGCGGCGTACATCTCGACCTTCGACTGGCCAGGCAGCATCGGGGGTGCTCCTTTACTGAGCACATCCAGCTTGACACCGCAACCCCGATGGTGACGTCAGAATTCGCGAACATCTTTCTGGGCCATCACCTGGTGCCGTCAGCTTTCACGAACAACTGGCGTCACCAACTACCGACAGAACCACGGCGGTGACCCGGTCGTAGAGCTGGGCAACGAGCCACCGCAGACGCAGTGGTCTGCTACGCCTCTTGCTCCGCAGGGCGAACGTATGCGTCGAAAGCGGCGGCGTGGCGGGCCATGGCCGCCTTCCACAGTGCGTTGTGTGTGCGGGCGATCTCCTCCCAGAGGGCGGGGATGGCGGCGGTGAAAGCCTGCACGGAATCGGTGGGTGCGGTGCGCCAGGAAGGGAACTGGTCGGCGCAGGCTGCCGCTGATGCGACGGTGTGTCCGGCTTCGAGGAGTCGCAAGATGAGGACGGCCGGGTCGATCCAGGCTGTGCCGCGTGTGGGCCAGGCCCAGTCGATGCTGGGGGCTTGGTCGTCGTGTCTGAGGCGTCACGTGACTCGCCTCGCGAGGGTCATTACGGTCGACACCTACCGGACAGGACCTGGCCAGCTGTCACCGGTCCGCAGCGGCTATCGGATCGATGTCGCAGTGATCGATCATTTCCACACGCCCCGAACTGGCAACGGCCACCCGGAAGGTTGTTTTGTCCTTAGCAGGTACCGACACCTGGTCGGAAGTGTCGATCATGGTGTAGCCGTGCTTGTCCTTGAAGGCGACTTTCACGGTGAAGAGGCCGTCGCGTCCGTTCGGATTTCTGATCTCGACGGTCGCGTACGGGTCCTCCATGCTTGCGCAGTGCACGAGCACCGCGATGCCGTCCTTCAGGGGCCGTGCGGCATCGCTGGAGGGGGACGCCGTGGAGGTAGGCTGCGAACTCCCGCCACTGTTACGGGCATTCGTGCCGGAGTCGTGCGAGTTACTGCTGGGCGAACTGGACGAATTGCCGTGTGAGCCACCGCCGCCCGACGTCGAACTGTCGTGGTCTTGGCTAGAGCTGCTGCAACCGCTCCCGTCGCTGCTCTCCTGGCTGCCGTTTCCGTGGCCACCGCCCGAAGAGAACCCGGTCAGGGCCAGGACGACCATTGCCGACACCGCTGTGAATCTGAGCTTGCATCCCCGCATGTACATGCCCCGCACCCTATCCACGGGCGCCGCTCCGGCATCGGCGAGGGCGGGCCGAGCTGCTCTGTCTCAGCGTACGGGCCGGGCGGGCGACCCTCCGCGTTGCGATCGCACGTGCCGGCCGCGGGCCCGTCCTTCGCGTGGACGGCGCTACTTTCGAAACACGCCCTACTGATCCTTTCGTAAGTTCAGTCGGTGTGACGGGCGTGTGGATGGGAGGCTTTCGGGGTGGCTCATCAACCTTCCCCTTCGGCTATGGGCTCTCCCCTTACTCCTATGTCGCAGCCTCAGTTGGAGGCTCAGCGTGTTCGGCGGTCGAGTTGTTCGAGGAGGGTGTCGTCTCGAATGCGGAGATCGCGAGGGCGGTGGGGTGTGTGCCGAGAGTGTGCGGCGTTGGCGGCGGGTATGGGAGGAAGACATTGTTTCGGCCCCGTGGCGAGGGGCTGCCGCCGGACGCCCACTCCGTGTGCGGGTCGGGCCTGAAAGTAGTGGGAGGCCTGTCCGGCGGAATCGTCGGCGTGGCCGCGCCGGGCGCTCGCTCCACCTGCCAGAGACAACGAGCGCCCAGAGTCCTCAAAAACCACACCAGCTTTTGCTACCTCCATCGTTGAGGAGGTCGTCACGCATCCACCCGGCCCAACTGGCAGTGACATCTCTGGCAAACGTCCAGGTGTAGCCACTGGGACTGCCGCTCGTCCAGCAGTAGTAGTCGATCTGATGCGTACCGTAGATCGTGCCGTTTATTGAACAGGCAGTGCTGGAGCCACTGCGCATGTTGATGCCGCTGCCCTTGCTGCTGACCGCGGTCGCGTCGAGGTTGGGCGGACGCGTTGATCCACAAGCAGCATGCGCATCTGCTGGCGTGGCATACGTGATTGGTCCCACGAGCAGAGCCGTGGCAGCAACAAGAGCCACGCGCAGCGTCCTCTTTCTCACAGAATCTCCTCGTCGGCGCATGGAGCTGAAAGCTTCATTCCAGACACCATGTGGGCTGACAGTAAAGCCTCGGTAGTAAAGTTCCGGACGATTTGCACTTGGCGGGATGCCGACCGTCGGCGGATCTCACGCCCGTACCGGCAGCGGTGACAGGTGAGCCGACTCATAAGAGCTCGTAACACGATCTTGTGGACGTGCGCTGGTGGGGCGGCACTTGTCGGAGGATTCCACCGTTCGTGAGGTGCGAAGAACCGACCGTGGATCGCGCTCTTTATCAGCGCATCAAACTCGCTTCCTTGGACTGCGTCCGGCAGTCCGGGAGCGAGTGATCTCTATTCCGGAACAGGGTGTGCATGCCGCAGGAACTTGATGGACTGGGGTGATGAAGATCTTGTCGCCTCGTGTCCTGCGGGCTCTTCAACGGTTCAATGCCGCCTATCCCTGGGATCACAACGCCCGCTACCATCGCTGGATCCTGCGGCAGTTGCCAAGGCGCTTCGACCTCGCCCTGGACGTCGGTTCCGGCAGCGGTGATCTCGCAAGGCTCTTGGCACGACGAGCCGCCACTGTGCGGGCCGTCGATTCCGATCCCGTGATCACAGCCCAGGCCCAGAAGCTGACTCCTTCCGGGCCCCCCGTCGCCTTCAATGTCGCGGATGCAATAGCCCGAGTTTCCGGCTGGCCCTTACGACGTCATCACGTGCGTCGCCACGATCCACCACCTGCCATTCACCCAGGCGCTCACCCATTTCCGCCGGCATCTGGTTCCGGGAGGAACCCTGGTGATCGTCGGTCTGTCTCAAGCCCAGACCCGCGTGGACCACTTGCTCGGTGTTGTCGCCATTCCGGCCAACGCTGCCATGGGCTGGCTCAAGAACAAAGGGCGTCCCTCGCAACGCCCCGTCTCCATGACGGCCCCTACTCGCCCCGCGGACATGACCTTTGACGACATCGTCCGAGAAGCCAGAGACGTCCTCCCTGGCGCACGGCTGCGACGACGATTGTTCTGGCGCTACACGCTGGTATGGAGTCAGCCCTAAGCGGCCCGCGGCTTCCTAGATCAAGTGTCGGTTCGAGGGCTCGTACGGGTGAGACGCCGAGTCACATACATACGGCCACTGCGCCCGGGCGTCTTCGCTGGGGAGTCGCCGCGTGCTACGGCACCAGCCCAGCCAGGACCGCACCCAGCGCAAACAGCCGTTTCAGAAGATGAGCGGCGTGCCTCCTCGCAACAATTCCAGGCTCCGCCGGCTCCTGTGATCGCCCGCTCTGCGCGGGAAGAGATCAAGACTCGTGACCGCGCCCCTTCCCCAGCCCCCGAGAGAGCCACAGGTCCCGGTTGCCCGCGATCAGCACGCGCCCGTCCGCGAGGGTGACCGCTGTTCTCGGGGGGTCCTCGCTGCAACCGAGGCCGCCACGTTTGAAGCCCGTTGTCGTCCCCTTGCCGACCCAGACGGAAGCGCACAGCACGGTGCGGGTGTTCGGCTTGGACTTGGGGCGAGGGGCCGAGCCGACCAGGACCGGGCGGCCTGTGGAGTCGACGGTCGCGGCCGTGATCACGCCGCTGCCCATGGCCGACGTGTTCATCCGGGTCCAGTGGGTGCCGTCCTGGCTGGTGAGAACCAGCGGGAGGGAATCGTAGAAGGCGCCGGCCCTCGCGTAGCCACCCACGGCGAACCAGTGGCCCGACGCGTACAGGACGCTGTGCACCTGTGTGCCGGGGGGCGTCCCGGTGATTTCGCCGGACGTCCAGTGCGCGCCGCCGTCCGCGCTGCGCCAGAACGGGATGGTGCCCGAGGAGTGGAAGTCGTAGGCGTTGGTCGCTGCCGCGCCGAAGGCGACGACCTTTGTGCCGTTGACGCCGAAGTCGCCCACGGGTGTAGATGGTTGACCACCTTCGATCGTCGGCAGCGGCACGCGACGCACGGTCTTGCCCGCGTCGTCGGAGGCGAACACGTAGGGAGACTCCACGTGGTCGACACTCTGGCCGCCGCCGATCAGCAGGCGCGAGCCGACCTTCACCACTGTGTTCACCGAGGCGTCGTCCGCGGTCTCCTGCTCGGGGTGGGTGTTGAACGTCAGCGGCAGCGTGGCGAGTTGGACCTGCTCGCCGTCCGGCGCCCGGCGGGTCAACGTGGCACCGACACCGATCAGCGAACCGTCGTCCCACGGCACCACCACGTCGCCCGGCAGGCCGCCACCGAGCCAGCCGCTACGCATGGAGTACGGCACGTCGCTCTCGTCGTCGGCGCCCGGCTTCGGAGTGATCGAGAGCTTCGTACAGCCTTCGGACCCGGTCCAGTTGACGTTCACATAGTGGTAGCCGTTGGCGAACGTCCCCTCTCCCAGGGCGCAGTCGCCCAAAGGCACCAGCTGGCGCAGGCCCTCGCCGGGCGCGACGTACCCCTCGTTGTGCGGGCCGGTCACCGACGGGTAGTCCACGGCGCCCGCGTACTTCTTGAACCCGAGCCCAACCGCGCTCGCGTCGTCCGCGCCCGTGTCCCCCGCCCTGATCTGGCCGCAGCCGACCAGCACCAAGGCCGCACCGGCCACCAGGCTCGCGACGACGGCGAGCTTCCCCCCGCATGTTCTCATCCCTGCACGCTACTCAACTCGCACGCGTCACGCCGGGAGTTGGCGTGGCGGGTGGGATGACCGGCCGGACACGCCAGCGCCCGAACACGTGCGTCGCCTTGGCAGGCAGATTGGCAGGCAGAGTCGTCGCGAGCCAGGAGTACGCCCAACAAGAACGCGAGGGGGCGGACCTCGGCGACCGGAACCGAGCCCGGACTGCGCGCGAGCACACGGCACCAACTCCCATGACCGTGACCTCACGTGTGCACCTCCCGTGTGTGGCTTGGTGGTTGAGCACGTGGGCTGAGCCCGCTCTCGCCTGCGCGGCTGAGTTCACCTCTGCGGCGGCTACCGACCCGGGTTCTTGGTCGCAGCATCGAGTGCGTCGCACGGCCGGCTGACGGCCGCTGGTCGGCGTCCGGGACGATCCGGTCAGGTCTGGCCGATTGCGCCCTCGATCTGGGCCAGTTGGGCGGCGAGGATCTCCTCGAAGGCGGCCTGGCGGTCCGCCCCAAGGGGGCGGACGTCACGAGCGAAGTGGGCCAGGGCAGGGAAGCGTTCGGGGTCGGCGCCCAGCACCGCGACCCGGAAGTGCTGCATGCCGTGCTCGTACTCCTGCGGGGTGATGGTGCTGATTCCGGCCTCAGAGGCGATCAATGCGGCGATGAGGACCGCGAACCGGTGATAGCGCGCCGGGATCTCCTCATCGGGCAGCCCTGACGCGCGCAGGGCCTGCAGCGCCTCTTCCATGACCAGCCGGGAACCGGAGCCTCCTGACGCATAGCGTCCCCAG
The DNA here is from genome assembly GCF_043200415.1 of Streptomyces sp. NPDC048419. Classification (NCBI taxonomy): domain Bacteria; kingdom Bacillati; phylum Actinomycetota; class Actinomycetes; order Kitasatosporales; family Streptomycetaceae; genus Streptomyces; species Streptomyces sp. NPDC048419. Next base: position 6,231 of record NZ_JBICXT010000031.1, read on the forward strand.
ATCGCAGCGAGCTGGGGCTGCTGCCCGAAGGCCTCCCTCACGCGCAGGGCGAGGACAGTGAGGCGCTGCTTCCAGTCGCCCTCGGGGCGGTAGCCGTCCGTGACTCCTCCCCGTCCTAAAGGACGGGGCTTCTCGCTATGCCGGGTTGGCGTCGCGACGGACCAGCCCGGCCCGTAGAATGTTGAGAGCTCCCACCGTGTCAGCGTGCGCGTTGTGACGGCACGAAACGCAGTGGAATTTTTCCTGCGTGGGCCGGTTTTCCTTCGCGGTGTGCCCGCATACGGGGCAGGTGCGGGAGGTGTTGCGGGGGTCCACGGCGATCACTTCCCGTCCGGCGCTTTCAGCCTTGGCGTGCAGGATCGTCAGGAACACCCCCCATCCGGCATCGTTGATCGATTTGTTGAGCCCGGCTTTGGCGGCGGCCCCGTTGGGGAGGAAGGTGCCTGGCTGGTCGGGGTCGGGGTTCGGTGCGGGGGCCTTGCTCATGTTGCGGATCTTGAGGTCTTCGTGCGCGATGAGGTCGTGTGCGCGGACCAGGTCGAGCGCGGTCTTGTGTGCGTGGTCGAGCCGCTGGCGGCGCACCTTGCTGTGAAGCTGGGCAACCCTGTCCACCGCGCGCTGGTGGTTGGCGGTTCGGTCCTTCGCCTTGCGGCGCGGGAACCGGGACAGGGCCCGCTGTGCTGCCTGGAGTTTCTCGGCTGCACGGCGGCCGTGGCGCGGGTTGGGCACGAACTCGCCGTCTGAGTCGGCGAGGAAGTTCGCGATGCCCAGATCGATGCCGGCCACGGAGCCGGTCGCGGGCAGCGGTTCGGGCTGGTCCTGCGCGGCGGTGAGCACGACGAACCACTGACGGCCCTCGCGCTTGACCGACACGGTCTTGACGTGGCCGACCACAACGCGGTGCTGGTTGACCTTGACGTGGCCAATGCCCTGAAAGCGGACGCGGGTGACGGGGTCGTGCGGGGTGGAGTTCCACCGGCAGCCGTCCCCATCCTTGGGGAAGTCCACCGTGTCGAACCAGTTCACCCCGCGAAAGCGCGGGTAGCCCGGGATGTCGCCGGACTTGACCCGGCGGAAGAACGCGGCGAACGCTTTGTCGAGACGGCGCAAGGTGGCCTGCTGTGAACTGAACGACCAGCGGCCCTGACGCTCCGGGTCGAATGCCCGGATCTCCTTGAGTTGCGCGGACTGCATCCCGTACTTGACGGTGGTCTTTGAAACGTGCTGGTAGGCGTCGCGGCGTTCCTGCAACGCCCCGTTGTAGAGAGAGCAGTGGTCCCGCAGCATCTCGCCGAGCGCCTGGTCCTGCCGGATGGTGGGCCGCATGAGGAACTTATACGCACGGATCATCTCAGCCCACCCCCTCCGGTCGAGCTCGCTTGATCCTACTACACTTGGCGTATGTCACCGCGCTGGGAACCAGATCCCGATATCAGACGTGGAAACCACGTCATCTACAATCTCCATGCACACTTGGTGTTTGTCACGAAGTACCGGCGTGGAGTCTTCAACGGCGAGATGCTGACACGCTGCGAGGAGATCATGCGCGACGTGTGCGAGAGCTTCGGGGCAGAACTACGGGAGTTCAACGGCGAAGGCGATCACGTCCACCTGCTCGTGCACTACCCGCCCAAGGTCGCCCTGTCCAAGCTCGTCAACAGCCTCAAAGGCGTCAGCTCCCGGTACCTGCGCGCGGAGTACACCGGCCGGATCGACAGGATCGGCATGGGCTCAGTGTTCTGGTCCCCGTCCTACTTCGCGGGGTCCTGCGGTGGCGCACCGCTGAGCATCGTCAAGGACTACATCGAGAACCAGAAGCGCCCAGCCTGACCGTCACCACGCAGACATAGAGATCTCCGGCGCTTCGCACCTCCGGGCCGAGGATCGCATTCCCGCCCGGCCTAAAGGCCCAGATTCCCTGCGAAGAACAAGGGATGGAGTCAATGCGTGTCCGACCCAAGGGAACCGCGCCGCGCCACGAACACGAACTCCCTGCCCGGTCGGTCGGGTGCGTCGCGTACGTCCTCGACGACGAAGCCGTGCTCGTGCAAGTCCCGCTCGATCTCCGGACGTTCGCGGAAGCGGAGTGTCGATTCCGAGGTCAGTACGTCGCCGTCGGCAGCGAACACATGCGTACCCTGGAAGCTCACCAGCGGCAGGCTCACGTCCGTCAGCTCGGCCCAGGTCTCGACGTGCCCGACGCCCGGGATGTCCGTCACGCGATACGTGGTTTCACGCGTCCACTCCGCCCATTGCTCCCATACGCGCTGCGCCGGATCGCGCGTCTCGAAGACCAGCCGCCCGCCAGGCCGCAGCGCCTCGTACGCGCCGCGAAGCGTCGCACTCCAAGCCTGCGGATCGACGATCGCCTGGGCGACGTTGCCGGTCATCGTCACCAGGTCGATGTGCATGGGCGGCAGGTGCCTCGCGTCGCCGTCGAGCCAGCGCACCCGCTCCCCGCCCGGCTTGCCCCGCGCGACGTCGACGGACGCCCGCGCGGGATCGATTCCGGTGACCGTCATCCCGCGCTCGGCGAGCAGCAGGGCGAACACGCCCGTCCCGCACCCGATGTCCAGCACCGATCGCGCGCCGAACTCCTGCGCCATCGCGAGGTACGCGTCGAGATCGCTGCGGTCCGGATCGAGAGCGTCGTAGATGGCGGCGAGGCGCGGATGCCCGAAAGCTGCGTCAACCATGGAGGCGAACGTATGTGGCCCCTAGCATGCGCGGCCACTGCATTTTCGGAGTACGTCGCCGATCGGGCGCGGCGACCCACCGGAGTCCTGGGTCCTACGGTTTCCTTCCTTGAGCGGCGAGTTGGGCGGAACCGGGCTCTGTAATTCGGCGCCCCAGGGTGCAGGAACTGGTCACCACTGACGCTGACCGTGCCGTACGACCGCGCCCTCGACATCGTTGTCGAAGACGCGGCCTGCACAGTCGCGGGCCTACGGGATGCTGCACGCCCCGAGGGCACGGTGCGTGCCGGGGTGTGCGGTCGCCTTACGGCGTGTAGACGGCCTCACTGCCGTACAACTCCCGGGTGAACGCGGAGACATCGGAGCTGCGGTCGGCGCCGTCGAGGTTGTACGTCAGGTAGACGCCGTACCCTTCGCTGACGGTGCGGCGGGCGAGGTCGGCGGCCGTGCTCTGCGAGGTTCCGCCGATTTCCACGGCTGCCGGCGACAGCTTCGACTTGGGCAGTGCGATGCCGGGGACCTGCCAGGTGCCGTAGTACGGGTTCCAGGCGTAGTCGAACTTGGACGAGACGTCGACGCCGCCGTAGGAGAGGCGCGACGCGGCCGGGCCGATGTTGTAGAGGCTGATGATCTTGTTCGGCATGTTCGCGCGCAGCGCCGTCACGAGCTGCACGAACGAACTGGCGTTGGGCTGGCCGGTCTCGTTGTTGCCGTACTCGGCGTACTCGTCGTCGAAGTCGATGCCGTCGAGTCCGTACTTGGCCACGGTGTCGGACAGTTGTGTGGCGAACGCGGAAGCCGCCTGCTGGGAGGGGAAGTTGGCGAAGCCGGCGCCCTGATGGTTGCCGAGCACGGAGAGGACGACCTTGATGCCCTTCTGCTGCAACGACCGTATCTCTGTGGCGGCGTTGTCGAGGACGCGCTGCACGTTCTCGTTGAAGTACAGGTACGCGGCCTTCTTGCTGGTGTCGTAGTTGATGTTCGCTGCGAAGATCACGGCGACGTCGAAGACGTTGCCGCCGCCGTTGGCAAGGGTGTACTTGCCGACGTTCTGCATGCTGTTGTTGTTCACCTCGACGTACGCCACCGAGGTCGGTCCCTGTTTCGCTGGAGCGGTTGCCGCTGCCGCGCCCGTGGTCGCCGTCGTGCCTAAACCGAGGGCCGCGACGGCCAAGAGGGCGAGCGCGGCCGTGCGCACTCTGCTCCGTACCGGAGTTGACATCGTTGATCGGTCTCCCATCGCGTGGGGGTGGCGCCCGACCTGTTTCGGAAGCGCCGCGTGAGCCATCCGAGTTTTCCGCCCACGCCACCGAATGTTGAGAGCCGTGCGCCAACTCTTCACGACTCCCACCAACGGCCCGTCTCGGGCCGGTCCCTCGCGTTCCGAGCCCCTTACGGCGCGCTGTCGCATCGCGGCGTGCGCCGAGACGAGAGACGAGCGGCTGCTCACGCCACGCGCCACAGGTGGTCGTCGGTCCCGTTGTCGTCGAACTGCACCACCTGCGCGCTGTTCTGAGTCGACATCCCGTCCACGCCCAGGACCTTTCCGCTGTGCCGGTTGCGGACCAGGAACCAGCCGTCGCCCTTGTCGATCAGGGTCCACAGGTGGTCGTCGGTCCCGTTGTCTTCGTACTGGACGACGTGCGCGCTGTTCTGGGTCGACATGCCGTCGACGCCCAGGACCTTGCCGCTCTGGCCGTTGCGCACCAAGTACCAGCCGTCGCCCTTATCGATCAGCTGCCACGCGTGGTCCCCTGTTCCGGTGTTGTCGAACTGCACGACCCTCGCGCTGTTCGCCGTGGACATTCCGTCGACGGCCAGCACCTTCCCGCTGTGCTTGTTGAGGATGCGCCGGTAGGGCGGCTCCGGCAGCCACGTCCTGCCGTTCGGGGAGGCTGCCGGGAACGAGGTGATCCGTAGCCGGGCCGCGCCCATCGGGACCAGGGTGACGTGTTCCACGGCGCCCGTTGCTCGCGCCGGGCTCTGCTGGAGCGGAGCGACCACGTGTTCGTCGTCGGAGATCCACTCCGGGATGCGGCGCGCCTGGGCGGTGAGCGTGAGCGGGGTGGTGTCGTGGGTGAAGGGGTTGGAGGCGATGGGGCCTTCGGCCCGGGTCAGCGCGAAGGTCGTGTCCGGTGCCAGGCCGTAGTTCCACGGCGTCGTGGCGTGCACCTCGTACTCGGGGAAGGCGTCGTCGCCCGCATAGCGGACGTACTGCTCGCCGATGCGCAGCGCATACGTCAGCGGCCCGTGCGTCACGCTGACGGCGCCGTGGTTGGCGGACCAGGTGTGGACGGCGGTGTGTTGCGGGAGGGTGAGTGTGACGCGGTCGCCGTCCTTCCAGGTCCGCTCCACACGCACGAACACCGGTCCGGCCTGTGCCGGGACCGGCTGTCCATTGACGCGCAGTTGAGGGTCTGCGCACCAGCCCGGCACACGCATCAGCAGCGGGAACGAGACTGGTTGCGGTGTGGACAAGGTCAGGGTGACGGTCTCGTCGAACGGGTAGTCCGTGTCCTCGGTGACGGTGATCGTGGTGCCGGAGCCGACGGTGGCGCGGACGCTGCTCGGCGCGTACATCGCGGCGGCGAGTCCGCCCTCCGAGGTGGCCAGCCACAACTCCTCGCTGAAGTAGGGCCAACCCATTCCGTAGTTGTGAGGGCAGCAGCGGTACTGGTCGACACCGGGCCGGTAGGACTGCATGGCGAAGCCGTTCTGGAACTGGCCCTGGGTCTTGGGGACATTGTCCAGGTCCACGCTGTTGGCGCTGGTGATGTAGTGCACGCCCTTACCGTCGGGATCCAGGGCGGCGGGCAGCATGTTGAAGGCCAGGCCCTCGCAGCGGTCCGCCCATATCGGGTCGCCGGTGACCCGGGTCAGCAGCTCGTGGCTGGCCATGAACTCCACGATGCCGCAGGTCTCGAACCCCTGGCGCGGGTCCCCGAAGCCGGGTCTGATGTTCTCGTCACCGGCGATCCCACCCCCGGGGAACTGCCCGTACCCGCCCAGGACTTGTTCATAGGTCTGGTAGGTGGCCCGGGTCAGGTCGGCGGAGCCCGTTCGCTGGGCGTACTGAGCCGGTTCACGGAAGCCTTGAGCGATGTTGACGTTGTGGGGCGTGGGCAGCGGGCCGGTCCAATCGGCGCCCCACGCGTGCATCTTGTCGACGAGGTCGAGCAGAAACGCCTCGCCTGTACGACGGTGCAGCCACATGGCGATATCCATGCCGTCACCCCAGCGCAGCGAGACCCAACTCGTGTCGAACGCGCCCTGCCCCTGCGCGTTCATGAAGCGCAGGAACCGGACGAGGAAGGGCACGATGCGCAGATCACCCGTGTATTCCTCATAGGTACGCAGCGCCTGGAGCAGCGGGAGGAAGGGCCAGAAGTCGGGGCCGCCGTTCAGCGAGGTGCGCAGTGCCCGAGGTCCGAAGAAGCCGTCGTCCTGCTGTGTGGCGAGGACCGCGTCGATCCAGCGGCGGGCCTGATCCAGGGCGGCGGCGTCTCCGGTGGCGATGGCGAGGGGGACGTATCCCCGCAGCCAGTACGGGAGTTCCTCCCAACCGTCGTGGTCGGGGCGCGCCCAGCCGCTGGTCGTGACGTCGAGGAAATGGGAGCGCGCGGCGTAGCGGCCGCACAGGCCGGCGAGTTGCAGGCGCAGTTGGCCGGCGAGCCAGCCGCGGGGGGTGATGCTGCCTGACGGCAGCCGGGTGAGCGCGTCGGCAGCGAGGCCGCTTGTCGCGGCAGCAGCGGGCGCTGCGGGGAGTGCGGCGCCGACGGTGAGGGAACCGATGGCGAGGCATCCGGATTGAAGGAAGTGGCGTCGGGCAAGGGGCATTCGGCTTCTCCTGTGGGGGGTGAGGCATGATCTGGCTGCAGGGCGCTGGTCTGCAGGTCGCGCGTCAACGGGGCGGCGGACGGCGCTGCAGCGGTGCGCCGGCCGGCAATCGAGGCTCCCGGGGAGGCGCCCATCGATGCCATCGCGGGTTAAGGCGCAGCTCGTCGTTTCGCGTCGGCGCCCATGAACGTGAGGACAACGTTGTCGTCAGCTCCGGTCGACTGGCCGCCGCAGTGGGCGCCGGCGCGCGTCCCGCGGAGATGAGCAGAGGGACGCGTCGATTGAGAGGCCTGGTGCGCACGAATCCTCCTTGGCCGAGGAAGGGTGGCGGCTCATTGCGTTCGCTCTGTACAACGTTGTAAGGAACGGCAGTTGGCATGACAGCACGACTTCCGAACCCTGTCCAGGGACATGACAAAACCGCGTGAGCGCGACACCTCACAGGGCACTAAGCCGCCCACTCCGGAAGCCCTTCGGGGCCTGACCCTGACGAGGGTTCGCGCGCCCGGCGTGGGCAGGCGGCGGGCTAACGGATCTCGCACTTCATGGACAGTCGTCCATGTATTATGGACAACTGTCCATGACGTTGGAAGATGAGGATGTCCCGATGGAGACGACTGCGAATGTGCTGGTCGGGCTGGTCGCCGCGCTGCACGCATACATCCTGGTCCTGGAGATGTTCCTGTGGGAGAGGAAGCCGGGCCGCAAGCTCTCCGGCTTTGATGCAGCCCTGGCTCGCGCCACCGCCCCACTCGCCGCGAACCAGGGCCTGTACAACGGGTTCCTGGCCGCCGGGCTGATCTGGGCACTGATCGCCGGGGATCCGACCGGGTTCCAGGCCAAGGTCTTCTTCCTCGTCTGCGTGCTCATCGCCGGCCTTTACGGCGGGCTCACCGCCAACCGGCGGATCTTCGCCGCCCAGGCTCTGCCCGGGGCCCTGGCGCTCGCCGCCGTTCTGCTTGCCCGGTGACTGGCGTGCAACCAGATCCCCGTACGGCACGGACGCGGGCCAAGCTGGGTCGGGCATTGCTGGAGGAATGCGCCCACCGTCCCCTGGCAGAAGTCAGTGTCGCGGCTCTGGTGCGCCGGGCAGGAGTCGGCCGCGCCACGTTCTACCTCCACTACGCCGACCTGGAGGCGCTCGCCGTCGACGTCTGCGCCGATATCGTCCGTGAAGCCGTGGACGCTCTGCACGCGTGGCGCGGCACACCCGATCCCGAGACCCCTCCACCCGCCCTGCTTACCTTCTTCGACCGCCTCGCTTCCCACGCCGGGCTCTACCGGGAACTGTTGAGCCCGGGCGGCAGCGGCCCTCTCGGCCAGGTACTCCACCAGGACCTGCGCACCCGCAGCCGCACCGAGCGCGCCCTGGCCGGTGCGCCGGAACCAGACCTGGTCGCCTCGGCCGTCGCCGCGACCTTCGCCGGGGTTCTCGCCGACTGGTTGCACGGCTTCATCGAGGCCACGCCCGCCGAGATCGCGCAGCGGATCTGGCGGCTGCTCATCAATCTGCACCGCACTCCCCTGCCCTGACGAGCCGCCTACTCCAACAACAGTCCCCTGCCGCCTTGTTCGCGTGCCGTGGGCACGTCGCACGGCCCACGCCGACCCCGGCCCGCACTGGAACGGGGGCCGGTACATGCGGTCCGCGCACCAGGCATCGTCGACGAAGTCGTAAAACCTTCCACGGGCCGGCCGTATCCGATGCGTCCCTCACCCCTCGCGCCATCCAGAGGAAGTTGGCTATGCCCAGGTCGATACCGACCACGCTGCCGGTGGGCGGCAGCGGTTCGGGCCGGTCCTGCCCGGCGCTCAGCACGACGAACCACTTACGGCCCTCACGTTTGACGGAGACCGTCTTGACCCTGCCGACCACGGCGCGGTGCTGGTTGACCTTGACGTATCCGACGCCCTGCAGGCGGACACGGGTCACGGGGTCGTGTGGGGTGGAGTTCCACCGGCAGCCGCTTCCACCAGGCAGCCCCCGCCCCGGCCGGAGGGGGCGCGCACGGCAGACGGGCCCCGATCCAGTACCGGGATCGGGGCCCGTCTGCATGCTACGGACAGCTCATGGCGACGTCGGCGACCGATCCGCCTATCCACCGTCGTCCACCTCGCCGCCTACGTGGGCCCCGGCACCGGGCGGGTGGCTCAGCGCCGGGACTCGTGTGCGCTACTTGCCGATGGTGATGGTGTTGTTGCACCCCTGGGTTGAGCCGACGTTGGTGTTCTGCGTGCCAGGTGAGCCGTTGGCGTTGGGCGCGTTGCTTTCCAGGCCGTTCTCGAACCCGGACTGGCCCTGCACGTCGACGTTGTCTCCGGTCGTCGTGCAGGTGGTGCTCTGGCTGAACTGCGTCGTATGGACCTCTCGGGCCTGGTGCTCGCGCGCGTGTCCGTGTCCGCGTCCGTGCTTGGGATTGTGCTCGTCCCCGTACCCGTTGGCGTAGGCGGTGCCGGCGCCGAGGAAGCCGACGGCGCCGAGGAGGACGGCTACGACAGCGGTCTTGCGAGGCTTGTGCATGTCTTCTCCGGGTGTTGAATCGGACGCGAACGTCATCTGCCACGCCTCAAGATGACGAGAGGTTAATGCGCAAATGCCCTATATCTGCTCGTCGGCACGCCGGATCGTCTGATCAACGAGCACGGGTGCCGTCGACCCGGCGGCCGGCCCAAGTCCCTTGTCCGGTCAGGGAATTGTGAGGTCGAACGCGGGGGTAGCCGCTCCGCGCAGAACCACCCGTGTGGCGGCTGCGAGCTTGCGGCGGGATAGGCCATTCCGGCCATGATCACAAAGCCGGCGCACCGCAGTACGCAGATGCTGCTACCTACGGGCCCATGGGGCCGGGGAGGACAAGGACATGGTGCAAGGTGGGTGCCGTGAAGTCCTCGCGTGAACCGGACGCGCCGGGCTGAGGAGTCTGCCATGGCGCGCCGTTCTACGGCTGTTGACGGTGGCGGAGTCGATCCCGTGGTGGTTCGATCGTTCAGGCGCCGGCGTCGCCGCTGACGCCGCGCTCGATCGCCAATCGGGTCAGTTCGACCCGTGAGTTGATGCCGAGCTTGGTGAAGATGTGTTTCATATGGGTGTTGACGGTGTGCACGGACACATAGAGCCGGTCGGCGATGGCCCTGTTGGTGAGGCCCTCGACGACGAGCGGGATGAGTTTGCTCTCGGATTCGGTCAGGTCCTCCCAATCCCGGCGGTTGCTCGTGTGGGTGTGCACGGGCGCGGTACGCACACCGAGGCGCCGCAGGCGACGCCTGATCCGCTCCTGATCGCGTCCGGCTCCGGAGGCAGCCGCCAGTTGGGCCGCTTCCTCGAAGTGGGCGATCGCAGCAGTGGTGTCGCCGGATGACGCCGTGAGTTCCCCGAGGTCCTCAAGGGCCGACGTCAGCGCGCCCGGCCTGCCCGTGCTCCGGTAGCCGGTGACCGCGGAAGCCAGTGCGCGGGGGTCTCGGTGGAGCAGGCCGTCCAGGTGGGCGCTCACCGCCACGACGATCTGCCGGCTCACGGCTTCTTCGGCCAGGTCGCGGACGACGCCGGCCACCGTTCGGCCGAGCAACCGGTCCCCACCGCGGAGCGCGATGCGTACGATCGCGGGCCAGTGGGAGGGAGGCAGCGCGAGCAGTCTCGTCGGTTCCTTGTGTGCGAAGCTGCCGGCGAGGATCGTCGCCGCTTCGCCGTCCTCGCCCTCGGCGTCTGCCAGGCAGGCGCCCGCGACAGCCAGCCAGGGGGCGTAGCGCTGGATGCTCGTGGCGGAGCCGGCTTGGGCGGCGCGGAGGTGGACCTTGGCCTTGAACAGGTCACCGCGTCTTGTCTCCACCAGAGCGAGCATCGCCCGGGCCTGCGGATTGGGCAGGGTGATCTCGAGTTCGTCCGCGACCATGAGGCTGGCCTCGGCTTCCACGGCGGCGTCGTCCAGCGCTCCCTGTTCGAGCAGCGCGCGGGCGCGGGCGGCGTGCCAGTGGGGCAGGGACCAGCCCAGGCCCAGCGCTTCCGCCTCGCGCTGTCCCTCCCGCAGCACTCGTTCGGTGTCCGCGAGCCGGTCGGTGAGGGTCAGGACGGTGGCGAGCCACAGCGCGGGAATTCGCGGGGGCCGCAGATAGAGGGCGCCGGACTGGTCGCCGGCGCGCCGGGTGGCCTGCTCGGCTCGTTCAAGGGCGTGGCCGAGGTGCCCGCGGTAGAAGAAGACCTGGGACTCGAACACCATGGCGCTGACGACGACGGCCGGGTCCTCGCTGCGGTAGGAGGTCTCGATCAGGCCGGGGCCGGTTTCTTCGGCAGCGGTGATGTCGCCCAGGTAGATGTGGCCCGTCGCCTTGGTCTTGAGCAACCGGACGCGAAGGTCGGAGGGCAGCGCGGGCAGGTCGAGCGCTTTTTGCAGGTGTGTCATCGTGGCGGCGACGTCGCCTGCTGCCTGGTGGATCTCGGCGGCCACCAGGCGCAGACGTGCCTCCTGCAGCGGCTCAAGGCCTTCCGGCAGTGTGGCGTCGACGAGGTCGAGTGCCTCGTGGACCCGGCGGGTGCGGCCGAGATACTCGGCGGCGTCGGTCAGCAGGACGATACGGCGCGGGTCGTGATGAGGCAGTAGGCCGGCGACCCGCTGGGCGAGGTCCGCGGCGGCGTCGGGGGCCGAGGCTGCCATGTCTCGTACGGCGGTGGTCAGGGTCTGTACGGCGTCCTCGTCGACCGGTCCCCCTGACATGACGACGTGCCAGGCCACCTCCGCCGGGCGGGCTCCGGTCCCGCTCAGGCACTCGGCCGCGTCCCGGTGCAAGGCGGTTCGCACGGCCAGGGGCAGGTTGTCGTGGACCGCCTGTCGTGCGAGGACGTGGCGGAAGGCCAGACGTGGGCCGTCGGCGGAGAGCAGACCGGAGTTGAGGGCAGCCTCGACGCCTGACAGGAGGCTGCCGACCTGCCTGCCCAGCATCCGTGCGGCGGTGCCGAGGTGGAACTCGCGGCCGAGGACGGAGCCGATCTGGAGAAGGTGCACGGCGTCTTCGGGCAGCCGGTCGACGCGCGCTGCCACACTGCGCCGGAAGCTGAGCGGAATGCCGTCGCGCAGCAGACTCCCGTTTCCGCTCCCGCTGGCCGTCTCCATTCTGGCGACGTCGGTGTCGGCGAAAGCGCGTGCCAGCTCGCTGGCGAGGAATGGATTGCCCTCGACGCCGCGCAGAAGTCTGGCGAATGCGGGGGACGGTGGCGCCTCGAGGATGTCGGCCGCGATGTGCTGCAACTCCGCCTGCGGCAGGGGGCCGAGGGTCAGCCACCGGGCGCCGAGGCGTTCGAAGTCCTCCCTGACCCTTGCCACGGTCGGTCGCTCGGTGTCGGACCGCACCGCCAGTACCCACAGGATGCGTGAGGCGGCCAGGCGTCCGGGCAGAGTCCGCAGCACGAAGAGGGTGGCGGGGTCCGCCCACTGGGCGTCGTCGACGAGTACGGCCACCGGAGCACGCTGCGCCCGGTCCTCCAAGGCGTCCGCGATGCTGTCCAGCAGCCAGAGCCGCTGATCGTCGGCGCCCGCGAGGCCGCCGTGGGAACCGCCCGAGGACTGCAGGGCGGACTGGAGGGCGGCTCCTGCGGCGTACTGGTCGAGTTCGTCGGCCCGCACCGAGACCACGTCGAATCCGGTCTGCCGGGCCATACGGTCCAGTTCCGCCAGCAGCCGGCTCTTGCCGACGCCTGCCGCGCCCTCCACGACGACGCAGGCGCCCCGACCGCCACGTACCGCGTCCAGTGCTTCACCGGCAGCCGTGATCTCACGGTCGCGTCCCCGCAGGAGCGGCCCGTTCATGGCGTGGCTCCCAGGCCCGCCAGCGCCCTCGCCCGCGGGGTCTGTGCTGTGCATGGGATCAGCATGACTCAGGCCTCGGTGGCCCTCAATGACAGTTCGGCGCCGATCGCTGCTTTCACCCGGGTGATTGCCGCTTCCCGGCCGTTGTCTCACCCTGTCGCGGCGCATGCTCCCTGCCAGCCGGATCTCTTGGCCCTGGAGAGGAGCACTACGTGCGTACAGGCAAGGAATACCTCGCAGCGCTGAACGACGGCCGCAAGGTGTGGGTGGGTGACGAACTGGTCGACAACGTGGCCACGCACCCCAAGACCCGGGCATACGCCCAGAGCCTCGCGGCTTTCTACGACCTTCACCACCGTCCGGACCTGCAGGACGTCATGACGTTCGTGGACGAGGACGGTGTACGGCGGTCCATGACGTGGTTCCAGCACCGCTCGAAGGACGACCTGCGGCGCAAGCGGCGGTACCTGGAGACGGTGCAGCGCGAACTGGGCGGTGGGGCGATCCCCCGCACACCGGACGTGAACAACTACGTTCTGCTGACCTACGTCGACGACCCGGAGCCCTGGAGCGGCCAGTCCGTCGGGACCGAGGGGAGGGACCTGACCGCGGGGGTCCTGGACTTCTGGAACGTGGTGCGGGACGGAGACCTCAACGTGCCGCCGGCTTTCGTCGACCCGCAGGCGGACCGCTCGCGGGATTCGGCGCAGGCGGAGTCCCCCGCCCTGCGGGTGGTCAGCACCTCGGACGAGGGCATCATCGTGCGGGGTGTCAAGGCGATCAGCACGGGCGCGGCCTTCGGGGACTGGATCCACATCGGCGTCTTCTACCGCCCCGGCATCGTCGCGGAACAGATCATCTACGGGGCCGTGCAGCCCAGTACCCCCGGGGTCACCATCATCTGCCGCGAGAGCAACGTCCGTGACGGCGAGGAGGTGGAGCACCCGCTCGCCTCGCAGGGTGACGAACTGGACAGCATCATCGTGTTCGAGGACGTGCTCATCCCCTGGAACCGCGTCTTCCACATCGGCAACCCCCAGCACGCGGCGTTGTACCCGCAGCGCGTCTTCGACTGGCTGCACTACCACTCGCTGGTGCGTGCGACGGTCAAGGCGGAGCTCATGCTCGGTCTGGCCCTCCTGGTCACCGAGCACATCGGCACCTACCAACTGCCGCCGGTCCAGGCCCGCATCGCGCGGTTCGCCGGCTTCCACCAGTCGCTCAAGGCGCATGTGGTCGGTTCGGAGGACCAAGGGTTCTTCACGCCCGGCGGCATCTTCAAGCCCAACGTCCTGATGTTCGACTTCGGGCGGGCGTACTACATCGAGCACATCACCGAGATGGTGCACGAGCTCATCGACCTGGCCGGCCGGGCCGCGCTCATCTACCCCACCGAGGGCCAGTGGCAGCAGCCCGAACTGCGGCCGTGGCTGGAGGCGCTGCAGACCGGGCCGGTCGGACGGCCGCACGACCGGCTGAAGATCAGCCGGGTGATCCGCGACATGTTCCTGTCCGACTGGGGCGACCGCATCGGCGTGTTCGAGAATTTCAACGGCACCCCCCTGCTGGCCATTCGCACGCTCACCATGAAGCGGGCCGAGATGTCTCCGGCCGGCGCCATGGCAGACCTCGCACGCAAGGTCTGCGGCATCGAGAACGTGAGCGACGACGAGGAGGAGACCGCGTACCGGTCGCAGGCGAACTACGCCCGACGCCAGGACGCCTCGCGCCAGGACGCCTAGGAGCGGATGGCCGGGGCCCGGGTCACAGCACACCGCACTCCCGGGCCCTGGCCACCGCCTCGCTCCGGTCGTGTGCGTCGAGTTTGCGGAAGATCGCACGTACCTGTGTCTTGACGGTGTTGTGGGACACGTAGAACTCGGAGGCGATCTCACGCAGCGTCAGCGTGCCGCACAGGGCGCGGAGTACGCGCCGCTCCCCCACCGACAGGTCTTGGGGGCGGGGGGCGGCGGGCGGGGTCGCGGTCACCTCGTCGGACCGGGCGAGCAGACCCGCCAGGATGCCGGGCGACTCGCACCGGTCCGCCGCGCGTTCGGCCGCCTCCCGGGCCTTCTGCACCGCGTCCGCGTTGCCCCGCACGCGCTCCAGTCGCGACCGTGTGAAGTGCCCCAGGGCGCACACGTGGGGTTCCCCGTCCATCCCGGGCGAGCCCGCCAGTGCCGCCTCCATCGCGGCAAGCATCCGTTCGGCCTCCTCGACACGTCCGTCCTGGAGGAGGACTCCGGCCCGTCCGACGTAGGCGGGCACCGAGACGAAGTGCCGGTCCAGGCCGACGGTCGTGATCTCCTTGAACGCCTCGTCGCCCAGGATGCGTGCGAGGTCGAGGTTCCCGGCCAGGAGCGCGCACAGCGTGCGAAGGCCCAGCGCGCGCACGAGAGCCAGAGCGTGCCCGGCGGCGTGGGCGTCGCGGGTGGCCTCACCGAGCAGTGACTCCGCCTCCCGCAACCGTCCGGTCCACAGCAGGGCGGTGCCCCGTGCCGTGCAGAGCAGGGCGCGCCAGGAGGTCAGCGGCAGCGTGCCGGTGAGGGCGGGCTCTCCGATGCGGTCGGCGGCCAGCACCTGCCCCTTCAGACAGCAGGCCATGCTCTGGGCGACGGCTGCCGCTGCGTCGACGGTGCTGCCTTCGCCGACCGTCTGTCGTCCCGTCTGCCTGAGGCGGGCCACCTCCACCCAGCGGCAGGCCGTCTCGGGGGCGCCGGCGGCGAGCGCCGTCATCGCCGACACGACGCACAGTCGCGCGTCGCCGGCCACCGTGCGGTGCGGCAGCAGGTCCAGCCACTGCGAGACCTGCGCACCTTGACCTGCCGACAGCGTCTCCTCCCAGGCGCCGAGGACCGATGCGACGGCCGCGGCCTCCTCGCCACCCAGCATCCAGTGCCGTATCGCCTCAGTCGTGCGGCCCTGCCGGGAGTACCACTGAGCCGCCGACCGGTGCAGCCCTGCGACGGTGTCCGCTCCCTCGGTGGCGAGGATGTCGGACAGCAGCGACGACAGTGCCCGATGACGCCGGTACGCCGGTGGCTCGGCTGCCACGCGCACGAACAGCTGCACGGTGCGCGACAGTTCACGCAGCACGGTCACTGCCCGATCGCCGGCGAGGGCCTGGCACGGCCCGGCACTCAGCTCGTCCAGCACGCTGGTGCGCAGCAGGAACCGGCGCTGTTCGGTGGTGAGCCGGTCGAACACCTCGCTGAGCAGATACTCGGTGACCGCCTGCCTGCCGCGGGCCACGAGCCCCTCGGTGTCGGCCTCGTCCGCGGCACGGGCCACGGTGCACCCCATGATGCACAGCCCCGCCGCCCAGCCCTCGGTCGCCTCGTACAGCGCTGCCGAAGTCTTCGCGTTGGGGACGGATCCGGCCAGGGAAGTGAGCAGCGTGCCTGCTTCCTCGGGGGTGAAGGCGAGGTCGCTCGCGTCGAGTTCGGCGATCAGCGCCCGGGCCCGCAGGGTCGGAAAAGGCCTGTCGGGAGCGTGCCGGGTCGACACGACGATACGAAAGCCGTCAGGCAGCCGGGTCAAGAAGTCCGCCAGGGTACCGACCGCGTCGGGGTCCGTGATGCATTCCAGTCCGTCGAGGATCAGTGTGAGCGGTTCCGCCGCACCCAGGGCGGTCACCAGGGCCGGAAGGGTCTCGCCGAGCCAGGCGGCGACCGCCCACTCCCCGTCGTCGAGGTGGGCGGGCAGTTCCGGTCGTGCCTGGTGCAGCGCGCGCAGGATGCCCGTCCAGAGCCGGTCGGGGGCGTTGTCGCGGGCGTCCAGACTGAGCCAGGCCCCTGCGCCGCGCGCCAGCAGGCCCCGCGACCACTCGGTCAGCAGCACCGTCTTGCCCGCGCCGGCAGGCGCGGAGACCACCAGCACGGGCTCGGTCGTCTCGTCGAGCCGACGCAACAGGCGTGGCCGGGTCAGCAGATGCGGAGGCTGTGGCGGTGGTTGCAGCTTGAAAGCGGGCACGGAGCTGGTCATGGCACTTCCCGTGTGGTGGGTCGGGACGAGCGGAGCCCCCGACGGCCGTGGGCTCGCCTCGCAGGAGCCGGACGTCGGGGGCGGACGGGACGGTGGCATGGGGCGCGCCAACTCCCGTGAGGCACATGGCCGTCAGGGCCGGTAGGTGGCCCTCAGGGCGCCGAAGTCACCGGCGAAGTGGACCAGCGGCCGGCACTCCATCCGGTGTGAGCAATGGCGGACGTCACCCACGAAGATGGTGTGATCGCCGCCCGGGAGAGCCTCGGCGACATCGCACACGACGGCTGCGATCGCGTCCTTCAGTATCGGAACGCCGTGGTCGTCGATGGTCTCGATGCCCGTGAACTTGTCCGGTTTGGAGGCGGCGAAGTTCCGCGCCAGGTGCTCGGCGTCCTCGCCGAGGACGTTGACCGCGAAGCGACCGTGCTCCGCGATCGCGGTCCGCGTGAAGAGGTGGTTGCCGATACAGACGAGCAGTTGAAGCGGGGCCAGGGACAGGGCGGACACGGCGCTCGCGGTCATGCCGATGGGCGTGCTTCCGGCGCGTGTGGTGATCACGCTGACACCGGTGGCGAGCCGGCTCATCGTGGCTCGGAAATCGACGGTCGTTTCGAGGGTTTCGGTCATCGGGAGACCTCCGTGGAGAACGGAACGGGCGTGATCTGTCACGGGACACGGGTTGGCTCACGGTCCCGGGTGGTGCGTCGGCGGCCATGCCGTCCGAGCGGTGGGCCGGCTGGGCTCAGCGCGCGGGCAGCGGCTCGAGCACGAAGGTGCGGCGCAGCAGGGTGTACGGCACCTCGGTCAGGCCCCGGCAGGGACCCGCGTCGGCCGCGTAGGTCTCGTAGGCCTCCACCAGCGACTCCTTGACGCCGAACACCGGGTCCGCGTCGAGGTACGGGTCGTCGGCGGGGAAGAGCATCGTGGTCACCCGCTGGAACCCCGCGGCCTCGATGAGCAGGTGCACGTGTGCGGGACGCATGAGCGACCTGCTGGTCGCGCTCATGAGTTCGCCCACCGGGCCGTCGCCGGGGATCGGATAGCTGGACGGCCGTATGGAGCGGAAACCGAAGTTTCCCGACTCGTCGGTCCGGAACAGCGCGCGCATGGCGGGGTCGACCTGGCCGGGCACCTCCATGTCGTAGTGACCGTCCGCGTCGCTGTGCCAGACGTCCACCGCGGCGCCGGGCACAGGTGCTCCGGCACGGTCCACGACCTGGCCCTCGAAGAACAACGGCGTGCCGGGCAGGCCTCCTGAGATGTCGGCGTTGTCGGCGTGGCGCGGCCTGTCCTCCCTGAAATAGGGGCCCAGGACACTGTTCTGCGTGGCCTTGGCCTCCCGCCGGTTGCTGAGCGCGTCGACCAGCATGGTGACGCCCAGTACGTCGGAGAGCAGGATGAATTCCTGGCGGGTCGGTGTGCAGGTGTGGCCCGTGCGGGTCAGGAAGTCCACCCCTGCCGCCCACTCGTCCTCCGTCAACTCGACGTCACGGACGACGTCGTGGAGGTGCCGCACGAGTGATTCGAGGATCTCCGCGTGGCGGGGGTCCTTGGTCTCCCGCATGGTCGAGATCACGGCTGGGGTGATGCCGTCGCTGGTCAGATCACGCATGGCGCGCTCCTGTGGTGAGGGGGTGTTCGGTCGCCGGGTCGATGCGCGGTTCGCGAGGGTCGGCCCGCGGTTCGCGAAGGCCGGTAGTCGCTTCGTGAGAGTCGGGCGGCATTCACGGTGCCTCGCCGGCCCAGGCCCGGGTCAGGAAGGTGCGGACGGCGTCCCGGTCGACGGGGCGGGGGTTCCAGTAGCCGTTCTGCACGATGAGTTCGGCGGCCTGCTCGATCCCCGATTCGGGCATGCCGAGGTCCCGCAGTGCCGTGGGTGCGCCCAGTTGGCCGCCGAGCTGGAACAGGGCGTTCGCCGGGGCGTCCCCCGGCAGCGCCTGGGAGATGCGTGCCATGGCTTCGCCCGCGGCCGGAGCGTTGAAGGCCACGACGTGCGGAAGGACGACGGCGTGGGTCTGTGCGTGCGGGAGCCCGAAGGTGCCGCCCAGCACATGGCACACCTTGTGGTGCAGCGCCATGCCCACCGTGCCCAGGCACGTGCCCGCCAGCCAGGCCCCGTACAAGGCGTCGGCCCGCGCCTCCGTGTCGTCCGGGCGTCGCACGATGCGGGGAAGGGATCGGACGAGGGCATCGAGGGCCTCGCCCGCCATCAGGAAGGCGACCGGGTCCCGGTCCTCGGCGTACAGGGCTTCCGCGGCGTGCGCCATGGCGTTCAGGCCGCTCACCACCGATACCGCGGGCGGGAGCGTGAGCGTCAGATCGACGTCGTACACGACCGTCCTGAGCAGCACCTCGGGCAGTCGCCTGGTCTTCTTCCTGCGGCCTTCGGTCTCCCCGAGGATCGGCGTCATCTCCGAACCTGCGTAGGTGGTGGGGAGCGCCAGCTGCGGCAGACCGGTCCGCGCGGTGATCGCCTTGCCCAGGCCGATCGTCGATCCGCCGCCGACGGCGAGCACCGAGTCGGCTCCCAGGGACCCGGCGTGGGCGACCGCCTTCTCGGTCACCTCGACGGGGGTGTGCGGCGCCGCGGCGGTGAAGGTCCCCGCGGCCGCCGTACCCAGCAGGTCGGCGCACTGGTCCGCCTGGTCCGCCTGGTCCGGCGTCGACAGCACCAGCACGCGCCGGCATCCGAGGACATCGGCCTCTTCGGGAATTCGATTGCGGGTGCCGCTCCCGAAAA
Organism: Streptomyces sp. NPDC048419; assembly: GCF_043200415.1. Classification (NCBI taxonomy): domain Bacteria; kingdom Bacillati; phylum Actinomycetota; class Actinomycetes; order Kitasatosporales; family Streptomycetaceae; genus Streptomyces; species Streptomyces sp. NPDC048419. Next base: position 25,283 of record NZ_JBICXT010000031.1, read on the forward strand.
CCACTTTGGTGACCTGCCCACGGTGCACGAATGTCTTCATGATGATGTCCCCGGTCCCGCGTTCCTTAATGGTGGAAAGAAGCGTTGCCCCGGAAACTCCGCGCGTCAACGGAATCTGTGAGAAACAACGGGCCTCAACGCGAGAATCCCTTGTTCGCGCGACGGGCACGGGGGGATCGGCCCAGGCATCGCCTGCGAAATCACCCATCTAAGCGATGCCGAAGCACCGAGTGGTGTTGGATTCTGGCTACCGGCGCCGACGGAAAGGGCCCACATACGCACGTGCGTCCAAACGGCACCGCACCCGGGATTTCCGTGATGCTCGAAAAGCGTCGCAGGGCACGCCGAATTCTTGTCCATTACCCATAGGCACAGGATTGCGTGGGCACGCGTGGCGGAACGCCGAATGAAAAGTAATGCACAAGGTGGTCGCCGCGGTGAGGGAGGCGGTGGCCGACGTGCCGGACGGCACCTCGCCGGCCGCGGGCGGTTTCGGGCTGATCGGACGACGAAAAGGAGAGGCGAGCCCATGACAGGGACGACCGGCAGGGTGGCGATGGTGACAGGGGCCAGCAGCGGAATCGGTGCGGCCACCGCGCGCGTTCTCACCGAACGCGGCATGCGGGTGGTGGTCAACTACCTTTCCAGCAGCGATGCGGCGGAGGCTGTCGTGGCCGACATCGAAGCCGCGGGTGGTCGGGCCATGGCCGTGCAGGCCGATGTGCGCGAGATGGCAGCAGTCCAGCACATGGTCGAACGGGTACGTGCGGCCTGGGGCGGCGTCGACGTGCTCGTGCACAACGCGCTCATCCCGTATGCGGTCAAATCCTTCCAGGACATGACGTGGGAGGAACTGGGCGGCAAACTCGACGCCGAGATGCGTGCGGCGTTCGCGGTCACCAAGGCGGTTCTCCCCACCATGACCGAACAGTCCTGGGGACGCATCATCTATCTCGGCACCGGCCTCAGCCGCCGGCCCCGCGCGGGCATGATCGCGCTGGGCGCGTCCAAAGCCGCGCTGGAGCAGTTCGCCCGCTACCTCGCCCAGGAACTCGGCCCGCTGGGAGTCACGGTCAACGTCGTCGCGCCCGGGCCGGTGGAGTCCCGTATCGCCGATGACGTCCTCGACGACGCGACGAAGCAGCGGCAGGTGACCGCCACTCCCCTGGGCCGCCTGGCACACCCTGCCGACGTCGCCCATGCCGTCGCCTTCTACGCCGACGAGGACAACGCGTTCATGACGGGAACCACCGCCGCCGTCAACGGCGGCATGGCCATGTACTGAGCGCAGACCGCTTCCGCACACGGGACACCCCCTCCCTGGTCCGGCCGCCGGTCGGACCGTGACCGGCACACCGCCGCCTGACAACCGAAGCCGCCGCGCGTGTGTGGCGGAGACAGACACAGACGGCGACACGACCAAGGACGCGTTCATGTACACGATCGATCTCGCCTACGTCGGGCGTGGCCTGCATGAGGAACTGGCCGCCCACATAGCCGATCAGGAGGACTACTACGCCGACGAGGGCGTGCATGTCGCCCTGCGCGACGGCTGCACCTGGGACGAGGAGCGGCTGCGGCGGGGGGCCACCATAGGGCTCGGTCGGGCACTTCTGTCCCGGCTGACCGACGGCACCCCCTGGGTCGGGCTGAACGTCAACACCCACCGCCCGCTCTTCTGGTTCCTCGCCCGCCCCGGCCTGAACTCCCTGGCCGACCTGGCGGGCCGCCGGCTGGCGGTCCACGCCCCCCACACCGCGCCGGGGTGCTTCACCCGGATCGTGCTGCGCAAGGCCGGCCTGGATCCGGACCATGACGTCCGGACCATCGTCCGCCACCCCGGGGACTACGGCATGGACCTGCGCCGGCTGCGCGCCGGCGAGATCGACGCCGCCCTGGTCGGAAGCACCATCGCGCCGGAGGCGGTGGCGGCCGAGTACGGCTGGCGGGTGCTGGCGTGGATGGGCGACCACTTCCAGATCCCCACCGTGGGCCTGGCCGTGGACACCACCTACACCGACCCGGAAGATCCCGCGGTGCAGGCCGTGCTGCGAGCACACCGGCGTGCGCTGAAGGTGATTCACCACGACCCCGACACCACGGTGCACCATATGCAGACATTCCTCGGTGGTCACACGGCAGAGGAGGCCCGCGTGCACTACGACAGGTTCATCGCACCGCACTTCACACCCGACGGCCAGGTCGACCCCGCCATCGGCGACGCCGCCATCTCCGCGGTCTCCGCCGAACTCGCGGTGCCCGTGTCCTTCACCGCGGCCGAGTTCTACCGCACCGCGCCGACGGCCACGTAGCGTCGCGCGATCTCCTTCACGGCTCCGAAATCTGCAGGCCCCTGCCGCCCACCGGCCTCAGTGGTACGCGCCGACCGCCCCGTCCTGTGGTGCGGTCGATGCGCCCCTGCGGGACGCTTCCCGCCGGCTCACTCCCGCCAACGCGGCGAGCACGGTGTCGTTGGCCTCGCGGCTGCCGACGGTGAGCCGCAGTCCCTCGCCGGGGTAGTGGCGAGCCTGGACACCGGCAGCGGTGAGTGCCGTGGCGCCCTCGTCGACGGGATCGGGGGCGGCGAGCCAGAGGGAGTTGGCGTGGCCCGGGCGTATGTGCCAGCCGTGCTGGACGAGTTGGTGGTGCAGCCGGTCGCGTTCGGCGATGACGGTGTCCACGCGTCGGCGCAGTTCGCCGACGGCGAGCAGCGATGCCTTCACTGCCGCCGTTGCCACCGCGTTGACACCGAACGGCAGTTGTTGCCGGCGCATTCGTGCCACCAGGTCGGGCGCGCCGAGTCCGTAGCCGACCCGCAGGGCGGCCAGGCCGTACGCCTTGGAGAAGGTGCGCAGGACCAGCAGGTTGGGGTGGTCGGCCAAGAGGGTGGGAGTGTCCGGCAGGTCGGCGTCACGGGCGAACTCCACGTACGCCTCGTCGAGGAGCACGGTGACGTGTCGGGGGACCTGTCGCAAGAACGCCGACAGCGCGTCGGCGGTGACCAGGGTCCCGGTGGGGTTGTGCGGATTGCACAGCACCACGACGCGGGTGCGGTGGTCGAGCGCCGCGAGCAGGGCGTCCAGATCCTGGCTCCCGTCCGGGGCCAGCGGTACGGGGACGGGTTGGGCGCCGACCATGTCGGCCAGCAGGGGATACGCGTCAAAGGTGCGCCAGGCGTAGGCCATGGTGTCGCCCGGCTCGATGACAGCCTGCAGCAACTGAAGGGCCACTCCCACCGATCCGCTGCCGACCACGACGCGGTCGGGGCTCACCTGGCACCAAGCGGCGATCCGCTCGGTGAGGTCGTCGGGGTAGAACTGCGGGTACCGGTGGGCCTGTTCAACGGCACGTTGCATCGCCTTGCGGACCGAGGGCAGCGGGGGGTACGGGCTCTCGTTCAGGGCGAGTCGGTGCAGCACGGAGGTGTTCACCGTCAGCCCCTCCCGCCATGCCAACGGACCGCGGCGGCACCGGCGAAGTCGCCGGCATGGGCGAATCCCCCGAGGACCACCAGGTCGCCGTCCTCGACCTGCTGTGAGCGGATCGCGCGGTCCAGGGTGATCGGGATCGCCGCTCCGAACAGGTTGCCGTACTCGTCGAAGGTGTTCAGATGCCGTTCGGCGGGCAGTTGCAGAGCTTCTCGCCAGTTCCGCAGGAAGGTGCGGTTGGGCTGGTTGGTGATGAGGCGGTCGATGTCGGTGGTCGCCACGCCGAGCCGCCGGCACAGGTCTGTGACCACCTCCGGGACGAGGCGGTTGCCGCGTGCCAGGACCTTGGCGACGCTGGCGTCGGTGAATCCGATACGCAGTTGGGACTCCCCCGGCTCCCAGTACTTGCGTCCGTCGTCGACCGCCACGGTCATGTCCCCGGCGTACTCGCCGACATGCCGGGTCTCCACGTCGAGCACCGGACTGTCGGCCGACGTCGTCACATATCCCACGCCGCAGCCGTCGCCGGGGATCGCGGCCTGGGCGAGCCGGCGTACCTCGGACTGGGTGAACCACTGGCCCGCGGCGCTCTGTGCGTTGCAGACCAGCGCGGTCTTCGCGTCGGTGGTGCTCAGGATCTGCCGCGCCAGCTTCAACATGTACACGAAAGACGCGCAGCCCGCGTTGGCCACGTCGACGAGCCACTCCGGGTTCAGGCCGAGCCTGCGTGCCACCTCGGTGCCGGCGCCCACGAACGGCAGGTCCGGCAACTGGCTGTGCACCAACAGCACGTCCACACTTCGGATCTCGTGCGCGCCATGGCGTTCGATCAGGGGCTGCACGGCGCGCTCGACCATGTCCGCGTTGGTCTCGTCCGCCGCCACGTGGTGCCGCAACGGCGGGACCTTGAACATGGCGTGGCTGCGCAGCTTGTCCTCGGCTCCGGGGTACCCGGTGTAGAAATCCGCGGGGACGGGCTTGCCGGGCAGGTAGCTTGCGACGTCGGTGAGGCTGACCGTGGTCACTGCGCCACCGCCCTCACCGGAGCCACGCTGACCGGCAGGCCGTTGCGGTGGCGGTGTTCCAGGATCGCCTTGAGGTTGTTCATCTCCACCGTGTGCCCCGCGTAGAAGAGGTCCCAGAAGTCGCCCACCCAGGGCCGGTCCGGGCGAGGAGTCATGTCGGGGTGCGGGTTGTCGTCGTAGTAGGGGTGGCGGCAGTTGGTCCAGGTGATCACCGATCCCGGCTTGTCGAGCACCAGGCGAGCCGGGACGACGCGCATCAGGTAGATCATCCACAGCTTGTCGCCCTGGTCCCAGGAGCAGTGGTAGTCCACGGTCATGGCTTCGGGATTGGCGACCACCTTGCAGTAGATCCTGGTGTCGTCCTCGAGCCGGTCGAAGCCGGCCCACAGCCCCGGTGTGCCGGAGGGCGCGAAGTCCCGCAGGCTGCACGTCCACTCCTCCAGGTGGTGGCCCTGGCGCAGGTACTCGTACACCTGCTCCGGGGGGCAGTCGACGTACTCGTGGATGGTGCAGTACTGCCCGTAGACCTGATGGTGGGGATAGACGGCATGGGTGAGCTCCATGCAATGGGCCGTCAACTCCTCCTTGCCCGGGTTCTCGATCCGCATCAGACCCGGGATGTCAGCCAATGTGGACGACGCCTCGCTCATGGGAACTCTCCTTGTTGTCGGTGGCTTTGGTGCCCCGGGTGCCTTCGATGAAGGACTGGAAGGGGCGGAAGGGCGGGATCTCGCCTGGGTCGCAGTCCAGCGCGACGAACGCCGGGCCTGCGCCCGCGTTGCTGCGCAGCAGGGCACTGCGCAGGTCCGCTGCGTGGTCGGCCCCTGTGACCTCCAGGGACGGGAAGGCAGCGGCCATGCCGGCGGCGAGGTCGGTCCGGGAGAACAGGTCGTCGCTGCGGACGCCGCCCTGGAGGAACTCCTCACGTACCGCGCACATGGCGTGGGCGTTGTTGTTGAAGATGACGAAGGTCACGGGCGCGGCGTACTCCACGGCCGTGTGTACTTCCATCCCGTGCATGAAGAAGGCCCCGTCCCCGGCGAGTACGTAGGTGCGTCGGCCGGTGGCGAGCGCGGCGCCGATTGCGGCACCGAAGGTGTAGCCCATGCCTCCCATACCGACCGCCAGCACGAAGCGGCCGTGGCGCGGTGCCGGGAGGTGATGGACGGCGCTGGCCCCTGCGTTGCCGGCGTCCACGAAGACGTGCGCGTCGTGTGGGAGTGCCGCCTGCACCGCGGCGACCGCCTGGGTGTAGGGGATGGTGCGGCCTCGGGCCTGAGAATCCGGGCTCGGCATGACGGTGGGGACAGGGCCGGCGTGCTGAGGGCAGGCGCGCGGTCGCGGCGGGAGGCGGCCGGTCACCGCGCGCAGAGCATCCGGCAGATGCGCGACCAGTGCGGTGCCCGGCACGAACGGCGGTTCGGGACCGAGGCACACGACTTCGGCGGCGGCCAGGGCCCGTTCAAGACCACCCCGTGCCAGTGACGGCAGCCGCGTGCCGACCAGCAGGCACACGTCGGCCCGCTGCAGACAGTCTTCGACGTTGGCGTGGCCCATCACCCCGGCTACGCCTGCGAATCGGGGATCACTGTTGTCGAAGACGTCTTTGGCGTCGGGGGTGACCGCCACCCACGCCCCCAAGCGCCGGGCCAGTTCGGCCAGTTCAGCGCGGACTCCCGTGGCGGCGACGTCTTCACCGGCGATGACGAGGACGCGGTCGGCCCGGCGAAGGATGTCCGCCACGGCGGTGACGGCCATGGTGTCGAGCCGCGCCACCGACGCCGTCTGCACCGGCGTCGGTACGCCCCGCGTCGGTTCGCCCGACGCCGGTACGCCCGCCTTCGGTTCGCCGGCCTGCGGTTCGCCCGCCGTCCGTGCCGCGCCGCGGCCCGGTAACCGGATCCGTGCCTGCTGAACGTCCTTGGGCAGCAGCAGGACCGCCGGCCCTCGCGGATCGGCCTGTGCCGCCGCCATCGCCCGGGGCAGCAACTCCGTGAGCGAGTCCGCGTCATCGACCCGCGCGCAGAACCGGGAGACAGGTGCGAAGACCTCCCGGGCGTCGAAGGAGCCCGCCTTGCCGCTGGTGTCCTGGAACGCCCCGTGGCCCTCCTGGCCGGTCGGCGGCTGGCCCACCAGGGCCAGCACGGGCACCCGGGAGGCGTACGCCTCGGCCAGGCCGGGCAGGAGATTCATGGCGCCACCGCCCGAGGTGGCGGCAACGACGCTGAGCCGCCCGGTGGTTCGGGCGCATCCGTCGGCCATCGTGACGGCGGAGAACTCGTGTTTGGCGACGACGCCGTGGATGGCGTCGGCGCGGTGCACGGCGTCGTACAGGTCCTCGATGTTCGCGCCGCCGACCCCGAACAGGTGGGTGACGCCGGCCCGGGCGAGCTCCCCGGCCAGGTAGTCGACCAGGCGTACCGTTCCTGCCTCGGTTAAGTCCGCGGTCGTCGCCGTCATAGGGGGCTCCTGTCGGTCTCGTGGTGCGGGTCGATGAAGCCGGATGGCGAGATGAGCTGAAAGCGGTGCCGGTATTCCTTCGGGGTGAGTCCCAGGGTTCGCCCGAAGGAGCGGAAGAAGGTCTCGGGGGCGGCGAATCCGCAGCGGCGGGCTATCTGGCCGATCGTCAGATCGGTGGTTTCCAGCAGCTCGCGGGCGCGGGCTATACGCGTGCGTTCGATGTACTGGCCGGGGGTCGTGCCCGCCTCACGCCTGAAGACCCGGGCGAAGTTGCGCAGGCTCATGTTGGCTCGCCGGGCGATCTCGGCGACGGGTAAGGGGTTGTGCAGATTGTCCAGAATCCACTCCTGCGCTGCCCGGATCGGCGGATGGTCGGCCAACTGGGCGTCGAGGACGGCGCTGAACTGCGACTGTCCTCCGTGCCGCTTGAGGAACAGCACCAGAAACCGTGCCGTCTGCAGCGCGAGCGCCGCACCGTGATCGGCCTCCACCAGAGCCAGCGCCATGTCGATCCCCGTCGACACGCCCGCGGAGGTCACAAAGGGGCCGTCCCACACGAAGATCGGCTCGGCGTCCACCTTCACGTCCGGATAGCGGTGGGCCAGCGCCTCGCTGTATGCCCAGTGCGTGGTCGCGCGTCTGCCGTCGAGAAGACCGGCCTCAGCGAGCAGAAAGGATCCGCCGCATACGGAGGCGACTCTGCGGGACCGGGCCGCCGCCTGACGGATCCAGGAGACCAGCGCCTGGTCCTGAAGTGCGCTGTTGAGGCTCCATCCGCCCGGCACGAGGAGCGTGTCGATCGGGCCCTGCCCCGCCTCCAGCGGCGCGGCTTCCACCACCATTCCGGAACTCATGCGCACCAGTGGCGCGTCGGCGGATACGAAGTCGATCCGGTACCGGGCGTCCTCCGGGCCAAGGAACCGGTTGGCGGTATCGAACACTTCCATGGGTCCGGTGATGTCCAGCGCCATTGCGCCCGCGTACACCACCACCACAACACGTCGCTCTAACACGATCACAGCCTGTATCGACCTTAGGACTGGCTGCAATGACAGATCATTGACGTATCCGGCCATCGCGCGGCCGCCGAGTGCGCAATAGCGGTGCCGGCCAGGCAGTTCGTACCCAGAACGGAGCACGGCGGGTGAGGCAGCTCACAGGGCGCAGACTGCGCCACCACTCCCCGGGCGAAATGCAAGTTCAACGGTCAACGTCAGCGACCTGTAGCTGAGGACGCGGCGGACGGCTCGTCGCTGCAACCGCCGTACTCCTACAGGTGGTTCCTCTCACAGGCGAACGACGATAAGGGCGATGTCATCACGACCGCCGCCGGCCACATCGAGGCGGGCCAGCAGTGTGTCGGCGAGCTGTTCCGGCCCGAGTCTGGCGCACTCACCAAGGACGCTCATCAAGCGGTTCAGGCCGGTGTCGATGTCCTCCTCGCGGCGTTCGATGAGACCGTCGGTGTACAGCACCAGGCTGTCGCCGAGCGTGTACTGGATGCTGGCCTGCGGACGGGGCACGTGCTGCGGCCGTGCGCCCAGTGGCGGGTCGGTGGCCTGGTCCAGCAGCTCGCACCGGCCGTCGGGGTGCACCAGGATCGGGGGCGGGTGGCCGGCGGTGCTGTAGGTGATCAGCTTGCTGCGCCGGTCGACGATCGCCTTCACCGCGGTGGTGCCCAAGGCGCCCTCGATGGAGCGGGCATACAGCCCCAGCACTTCCAGGGCTTGGGCGGGACGTTCCAAAGCGCGGATGGCTGCGGACAGCGCACTGCGCAGCATGCCCATGACGGCTGCGGCCTCGAGGCCGTGGCCGATGACGTCTCCGACGGCCAGAGCGAGCCTGTCGGGTGGGATGTCGACGACGTCGTACCAGTCGCCGCACACGTTCAGCGAACCGATGGCGGGCAGATAGCGCACCGCGACGTCCTGTGCGTGGTGGACCAGGTCGGGGGCGTGGAGCATGGCCTCCTGCAGCGTGACGGCGACCTCGCGTTCGCGGGTGTGGGCCTTTCGCAGTTCCTCGTTGAGGCGCTGCAGCTCCCGCGCCCGCGCGTACAGCTCCGCCTCCAGGGCCTGGGCGGTCTCCCAGGACTCACCGACGCGCGTCTCGGCGGGGTGACCGCTCTGGTGGGCTTTGACGAAGGCGGTGACGTCCTCCACCCGGTGAATGATCCACGCTACGTCGCCGTCCGATCCCAGCACCGGGGTGTTCACCGGCGACCACCAGCGTTCTTCGAACATCCCCGGTCGGTGCATGACGGGGATGTCGTACTTCTGCAGCGCCATCGTGTCCGGCTCGCGGGTGGCCAGAACGCGGTGCAGCGAGGCGCTCAGATTTCGTACGCCGTCCGCGTCCGGGTCCGCCGGATTGTCGGGGAACGCGGTGAAGATGTGCTGGCCCAGGAGATCTTCCCGACTCCGTCCGGTCGCTTCGAGGTAGGCACGGTTGACGTCCACGATCACCAGGTCCGGGCCCAGCACCAGATACGGGCTGGGCGTGGCGGCGAACAGGGCCACGTGATCGACCTGCGCTGCCATCTCGCCACTCCTCGTTCCACTACACCGGTGGCCCCGTCTCCTACCTAGGTTCCACCCGCGCCTACCTACGTTCCACCCGACTCTGCGGACAACCACCGCCGCGGCTTCCTTGTATGGCGTGCAGGTGGTCTGGATGAGATCGCGCACGGTGACGCGCTCGCGACCGCCGTATCCCGTGAAGTCTCGCCGGACGCCGGTCCGGGACTGCCAGGACCAGCGGCCGGGCCGCACGGTCCTGGCCAGGCTTCTACCCTTGACCGCGTTCAGGCGGTCGTCAGCTCCGGCCGGAGCGAGATGCCCGACCTGCCGTGGACGATCTGTTCAGGTTCTCGAGGTTCTGGGCGAGCGAAGCTGCGGTGAAGTCCTTGCCGATGTCGGCTTCGACGCCGGTCAAAGCTCCAGTGTCACAGTCAGCGGTTGACGGCAACGCCTCCAGCGCAGCCCACTACGGCCGTCATGGCCCGACGCAACCCGCACCGTCAAAGATCTCTAGACATCCCCGATGCGGCTCCGCGCCGCCGGCACCGTCCTGCCGATCACGGTGGCGAGCGTCGCTCCGAGGACACTGACGCAGACCAGGGTCAGCCAGATCGCGGCTGCCCCAGTGGACAGCAACCCGGAGAACGCCATCGGGGTGATCGTTCCTGCGAACGTCACGGCGAGCTGGTTGAGGGCCAGGTACCGGCCGCGGAGAGCGTCCGGGGCGCTCTCCGCGGCGATCGTCGATGCGATGGGGCCGCCGAGGATTTCACCGAGGGTGTAGCTGCTCGCACCGAGCAGTACGACGGCGACCGCGAGGGCGAGCACGGTCGCGCGGCCGGCGGCGAGGAACAGGAGGTAGCCGGCGGCGAAGCAGGCGTGTCCTGCGACGAGGACGCGACTGCGGACTCGCCCCCTGAGCCGACCGACGACGACGCCCTGGCCGAGGCCGACCATCAGGGTGTTCAGCGTGAAGACCGCCCCGGCCGTCCAGCCCGGCAGTTCCAGCACGTCCACGGCGTAGACCGGTAGCGCGATGTTGAGGGCGAACAGCGAGACGGCGAAGCACAGTTGATGTCCGACGAGTGGCAGGTATCGCCGGTCCCGGAACACGCGCCGCCAGCCTCCGGCAGCGTGGCGGACCGCTTCCGGACGGGTGTTCGGTACCGCCCGCATCAGGGCGAAGGCGGCGACATAGGACATGGCATTGATGGCCACGATCGCGGCGTAGACGCCGTGGGTACCGATGCTGACGGCGACGGCGGAGAGAAGGCCGCCGAGTGCGTACCCGAGGTTGCGTACCGATCCGAGGAGGCCGAACCACCGCTCGCGTTGACCGGGCGCGGCCAGCGCCGTGACGGTCACGCCGTAGCAGCCGAAGAACACTGCCCTCCCAGCACTGTTCAACCACGCGAAGATGACGATCTGCCAGGTTTGCCCCACGACGAGATACCCGGCGAAGCCGAGCGCCTGGGCCAGGTTTGCCGCTTGCAGCAACGGCTTGGCACCGTACCGGTCGACCAGTCCTCCGATCAGAGGACCTGCCGGGAGCGCCAGCAGCCCGGCCGTCGTCAGCGCCGCGCCCACCTGCACCAGCGTCAGCGAGGTAGTGGCCAGGAAATACAGCATCGAAACGGGAATGAAGACGCCGGTGCCGATCGAGTCGATGACGATCGCCGCGACGAAACGGCCATGTCGAGCCATCGAGGGACGGACCGCGGAATGGGATATAGCCACGGCACGGACGGTATATATTCTATACCGGTATCCACAACGCTACCGGGAGTCGTGCATGGGCAAGGCCTACAACGTCATGGCCGCGACCTGCCCCAGTCGCACCGTCCTGCATCGCATTGGGGCGCGCTGGACGGTGTTCGTCGTGAACGCACTCGACGCCAGGCCGATGCGATTCACTGAGCTCAAGGCGCACATCCGGGGGATCACACCCAAGGCGCTCACCGAGACGCTTCGCGCGATGGAGTACGACGGCCTGATCTCTCGCACGGAGTTTCCCGCGAATCCCCCGCACGTCGAGTACGCCCTCACCGACCTCGGCCGGTCACTGCTGATACCCCTACGTGCCGTCCGGGAATGGGCCGAGCGCCACGTCCCCGACATCGAACGCGCCCACGCGCAAGCCGACTCGCAACGCTGACGTGGCTCGCCGATCCGGCTACGAACCGCGCGACCCGGCCATCGCGTCGGGCAGGTCTGTTTCAGCGGGAGCGGCGCCAGGCGGAGGGCGCTGACGCGGGCTGCCGCCAAACGAGGCGACCCAGCTCGCCATGGGCGGCAGAACCGCCCATGGCCCAGCAGCGCACCCTGACCTTCTTCAACGACCACCCCGGACAGGGCATCCGCATCCCCGACCTGTGGTACGGCCGGCGCCCGTCCACGGGGACCCGGCGGAGCCCCTGAAGGCTCGGGTCGGCGCGCGACGGCCCCGAATCACAAACGGCCGCTCAACACCCCTGCTTTGAGGCCCTGATCGACGGCGAGGCCCCGACGTGGACCGCGCACGGCACTTCACACAGGGCTGATCGCCATGGCCACTTCGCTCAGGTCGTTGTTCAACTGGTGATCGCGCCCGGGCAGCCGGTGCACCTGCGCCTGCGGAATCACCCGGCCAAAGAGCTCGGCATGCGCCGATGGGGCGGTTTCGTCCTCGAGCCCATGGAACACATACACCCGCGCGCCATGCGGAAGCCTTGCGCCGAGGTCGCCGGGGAGCTCGAATTCGTCGCCTGGCCAGCCTCCCGCGCCGACGAACGGGGCGGCGATCAGCACGATCGCCGCAAGCCTCCGCTGCGGCGGCTGCTCGCCGAGCACATGGATGAGGATCGTCCCGCCCACGGAATGGCCGACCACGACCGCGCCATCCTCCAGGTCCGCCATCTCGCGCCGGATCACCGGGCTCCACCGGGCGTAACTCGGGTCGTCCTCGTCGGGCATGCGCGGGTAGCGGACCTCGTACTCGCCCCTGAGTTCTCGACTCAGGCTGCTGACCAGCTTGTCGTCCCATTCGTCGTGCACGCTCGCGCCGCCGCCCTGGATGAACAGGATCTGCTGGGTCCGTGTCATGGCAGTCGTCCTTTGCGCCCTTGTGTCCACCCGGTCGTCGTCCACGGCAGAGGAACTGCCCTCACAGCGCGTGGGCGCAGTCCTGACCGCCTCTTCTTTGCGCCAGGACGTGCTCGCCTCGGGGCAGTCCTTCAGGCGATGCGGCACAGTCCACTGCGTCAAGCGCGTGTCGTGTGCGATTCGATGTGAGCGAGCATCGCGTCCAAGGCCACCTCCAACGGCCTTACCTGGCGCTGCAGCTGAGTAATCAGAAGACCCCCCTGGAGTGCGGCGAGGGTGGCAAGGGCGAGCTCTTCCGGGTCGCTGTCGAGTTCGCCGCGGTCATGCATGGCCTGCAGGCCGGAGCGGATGGCCGCCTCCCAGCGCAGGAAGCCGGTGGCGGCGGCGAGCCGGGCCTCCGGATTCGTCTCGGCAACCTCGCTGCCGAGGGAGCCGATCGGACAGCCGCCTCGGCACTGCAGCCGCAGCTGGTACTCGACCAGGGCGTCCCGCCAGCGCCGTAGGCCCTCCATCGTGTCCAGGTCGGCGAAGAGCGGCTGCTGCATGTCGAGCACCGACTCCGTCTGGTACTCGATCACCGCCAGCAGCAGCGCCTGCTTGTCCGCGAAGTAGTGGTAGACCTGCGAGCCGCTGACTCCGGCCGCGGCCCGCACGTCCTCGAGGGTCGCCTCCGTCACGCCCCGCTCGTACATGAGCTGTGCGGCCGCGGCGACGATCCGGCGTCGCGTCTCCTGGCCTTTGCGGGTGAGCTTCCGCTCCTGCCGCGCTGCCTCTGTCCGGGTCCCCATGGTCGTAGAGCCTAACAGTTTTTGGATTGGACAACCCATTTTTGCATCAGCATTGTGGGTCACGCAATCCATTCCGCGGGCGGAACCTCTCGAAGGACCTAAGCAATGGAACTCAACAACAAGCTCGCCCTCGTCACCGGTGCGACCGGCGGCATCGGCAGCGAAACGGCCCGCCTGCTGGCCGCTCAGGGCGCCGAGGTCGTCGTGTCCGGCCGCGACGCGGAGCGCGGAGCGGCGACCGTGCGCTCGATCACGGACGCCGGGGGCCGGGCCCGTTTCGTGGCAGCCGACCTCACGGACCTGACCTCTCTGCGCCGCCTCGCCGAGACGGCAGGCGACGTGGACGTGCTGGTCAACAACGCGGCGATCTTCCCCGGCGCACCGACCGTGGACCAGGACGTCGACACCTTCGACACCGCGGTCGCGGCCAACATCCGCGCACCGTACTTCCTGACCGCGGCCCTGGCCCCCGCGATGGTCGCCAAAGGCGCCGGCAGCATCGTCAACGTCAGCACCATGGCCGCCCGGATCGGCATGCCCGGACTGTCCGTGTACAGCGCGACCAAGGCGGCCCTGGAGTCGCTGACCCGCACCTGGGCGGCCGAATTCAGCCCGGCCGGGGTCCGAGTGAACACCGTCGCCCCCGGCCCCACCCGCACCGACATGGTGCTCGCCACGGTGGGCGAGGAGGGCGCCGGACAGTTCGCCAAGACCACGATCCTCGGTCGTCTCGCCACGCCTCGCGAGATCGCGGAGGTGATCCTCTTCCTCGCCACGGACCGGTCCGCCTACCTCACCGGCGCCACCATCGCCGCCGACGCCGGCCGCACCGCCGCATGACCTCCGACGCCGCTCCGGAACCCTGCGGGCCAACGCCCCGCTCCCGGAGCGGCGTTGGAGCGCCCCACGGGCGCGGACCCTACGCCCCGGAACCGTAAGGATTTCGGCCCCTCCGGCCGGGGAGACACAGCTAGCCTCGGAGCATGAAGGTGGAAACAGAATGCAGGCGGACGTGAACCGGTTGCCGCTCTTCTGTGATGTCGCCATGGCGCGACGCATCGAACGCGTCGAAGCTCAGCTCATGGCCGCGGCGACCCACGCCGCCTGCCTGCGCAGGCCGGACGAAGGCGGTTTCGTGACGCGGGTGGCCGGCGGGATCGCCACCTTCGCCGAGGACGGCTCGCCCTTCAACAAGATCGCCGGACTCGGATTCGAGGGCGTGCCCGACGCGGCCTTGCTCGACGACATCGAGCAGGCCTACGCCGTTCGTGGTGCCCCCGTGCACGCGGAGGTCTCGGAGCTGGCCGATCCTGAGATCGCCACCCTGCTCACGGACCGCGGGTACCGGCTGGACTCGTTCGAGGACGTGCTGGGACTTGCCCTGGAGGGCGCGTACGAGCGAGTGGTTCCCTCCGGAATCGAAATCCGGTTGTGTCGCGACGACGAGTTCGACGCGTGGCTTGACGTGGTGACCGACGGCTTCGCCCATCCCGACGCACAGGGCGTTCCCTCGCACGAGGACTTCCCGCGCCAGGTCCTGGCGAATGCGGAACGGGACTTCGCCGCGGCCGGCGTGGTGCACTACATCGCTCTGTGCGACGGCACCGTGGCCGGAGGCGGCAGCCTCCGCACGGCGGACGGCGTCGCACAGCTCACAGGGGCCGCGACCGCTCCTGCGCACCGTCGACGCGGCGTGCAGACGGCTTTGGTCTCGGCGCGACTCGCTGATGCTGCCGCCGCCGGATGCGACATCGCCGTCGTGACCACCCAACCTGGTTCCAGGTCCCAACAGAACGTGCAGCGCCGGGGATTCGACCTGCTGTACGCCCGTGCCGTTCTGGTGAGGCAAGTTCCACCCAGCGGAGCAGTGGCTCGTCCCGTTGCGTCGGCTGCCGGTGCACGCGGCCATACGGCGTACGCGGCCCAAGGGCCGTGGGCCCAGGGCCCGGACGAGGTGAACGTAGAGCTGTATGACGGTCCACGGGACAAGCTCAGGCCGCTGTTCGAACTGGCCGAGGATTCACCGACGCAACTCGCCTCCTACATCGAGGGCGGGCGCGTACTCGTCGCCTTGCAAGGAACGGATGTGGTCGGCCATCTGCAACTGACGGCGACCGACCAGGCCGGCGCCTTCGAAATCAAGAACATGGCCGTACGGGAGGACCTTCAGCGCACCGGTGTGGGCCGACGTCTCGTGCACTGTGCGATCGACCTGGTCTCGCGTGAGTCGGGACAACGGGTGCTGGTCGCCACCGCCGCGGCGGACATCGGCAACCTCCGCTTCTACCAGCGCCTGGGATTCCGCATGCAGTCGGTCGAACGGGATGCCTTCACCACCCGCACCGGCTATGCACCCGGGACCCTCATCGACGGCATCGAACTACGCGACCGAGTCCGGCTCGACTACCTCGTCTGTGCCCGGTGCGGGTCGGAACGCCCTTCTTGAGCAACACACCTGGGTCCAAGATCGTCACAACACGACCCTGGGGATCTGCTTCATCGCCTTGGCCAACGGCCCGCAGCCCCCGGCCAGTTGGCGGCCATCACCGCCCCGCCATGTCAGGTGGCCTCTGACGTGGCGCTGCGACGGCACTACGCAGTGGTGCGCCGCGCAGTGCCGTAGTGGCGGCCTGCGCGAACGAGCGGACCAGCGGGTTCGTGTCGCCTTCGGTCCAGGCCACCACCGCACGGCTTGGCTCCATGTCGACCAGCGGCACGACAGCGAGACCTGCTCCCGGCTCGTGGTTCACGAGCGTGATACCGACCGTGCCGTTCCACAGAACGGCCTGCCGGCACTCTTGGACCGCGCGCACGACTGGCCCCTCGCGGCGCTCCCCGCCGTTCCAGTACGACTGCCAGAGGGGGTCGGTGCCTTCCGGGAAGACGAACCAGCGGCGGTCGGCCAGGTCTTCGAGGTGCAGGGCGTCACGGTCGGCCAGCGGGTCGTCGGCCCGCAGCAGTGCTCCCACCGGATCGGCACGCAACTCGCGTATGGTCAGGCCGGTTTCGTCGAAGGGCGCGCGGGTGAGGGCGATGTCGACCAGCCCGGCGTGCAGTCCGCAGGTGGGGTCGGCCAGGCTGGTCTCGCGGACGCGGACTTCGACGTGGGGGTGCCGTCGGCGGTAATCGTCCGCAAGCCGCCGGATGCCGGGATCGGCGCTGTCGCCGAGGAGACCCACGGTGAGGGATGCCGCTCCGGCCGCCGCGGCGACACGTACGTGCATCCGGTCGGCCTGGTCGAGCAGACCGCGCGCCTCCTCAAGCAGCACCGCCCCCACCGAGGTGAGCGAGACACCGGCGGACGACCGGTCCAACAGCACCGCGCCGACATCCCTCTCCAGCTGTTTGATCGCCCGACTCAGCGGCGGCTGGCTCATGTGCAGCCGAGCGGCCGCCCGGCCGAAGTGCAGCTCCTCGGCGACCGCCACGAAATAACGCAGCGTTCGTAGCTCCATGCAGCAACGATACCCATCCGGTATCGGTGTCCCGTAATGAGTCTTGGACAGCCCGGCGCCCGGGTCGTGGAATCGAAGCATGACCGACGACGACAAGGCCGGTGCACGGCCGCATTCCATTCCCGCCGTATCGGTGGTCGGCCCGGATGACGGGGAAACCCTCCTCCTGGGTACCACACGCATGCGCGTCCTCGAAGACGGCAGCAACACCGGACACCGTCTCGGGATGGCCGAGTCCGTGCTCGCCCCGCACACCCCCGGACCGCCGCAGCACCGTCACGCCCAGCACGACGAGGGCTTCTACGTCATCTCCGGCACGGTGCGGTTCACGGTCGGGGAGCGGGACTACGACGCGACGCCGGGAACGCTCGTGATGGTGCCGCCCGGCGCCGCGCACACCTTCGCCAACGTCACCGACCAACCGGCCGTCATGCTCAGCACGTTCACACCTGACCTGTATGTGCAGTACTTCCGAGACCTGCGGGACATGGTGGCCGCGGGCCAGGATCCGACCCCTCAGGCGAACATCCGGATGATGAGCCGGTACGCCACCGAACCCGTCACCGGCACGCCACCGACGACGACTTGACGACACGACTCGCCTGCCCCAATCGGAGCGCGCCGCCCCAGCGGACATCCGCGTACTCACCGCCAACTCCCGACAGGAATAAGGAAATCCGTGAACGTCGCCTATTGGTTCATCGCCGGTCTGCTTGCCCTCTTCTACTTCTACGGTGGCGGGGTGAAGCTGGTCCGCAGTCGTGACCGGCTCCGGCCGATGATGGCCTGGGTGGACAGCATGCCGGTGGCGGCCGTCAGAGCCATCGGGCTGATCGAAGTGCTCGGCGCGATCGGGCTCCTCCTCCCGCCGCTGACCGGCATCGCTCCCTGGCTGGCCCTCGCCGCGACCACCGGCTTCGTGATCCTGCAGATCGGCGCAATCCCGGTCCACCTGCGCATCGGGGATCGCCAGATCGCCCTCAACATCGCCCTGATCCTGCTCGCGGCCGTGACCGCATGGCTCGCGACCGCCTGGCTCTGACGCCGCGAACGCCACGATGGGGAAGACGGTCGGCGTCTGGTGCACGGCAACCCGGCAGGCGCAGGCGCCGTGGCCAACTCCGGTGACAGAGCCGGGGGTTCTCATCACCCTGCAACGCACCGAGGGCCGGCCGTTGGACTCTTCGGCCGACTCCCGGGCGGAGCACGTCCCGACGGCCGGCAACGCGCCGTCGAACCATGCCGGTTACAGGCGGCCGCGCCAAACTCCTCTGCTGATAAGCGAGTTCACGCAGCGCTGCCGGTCTGGTGTGCGCTGGATGCAGCCGGGACACAGACCGTGATCGGCACCGGCACCACCGCCGGGTACGCGTCAGGCAAGCCGGGCGAGGGCGGTCTCGGAGGGGCTTCCGGGGGCCGCCTGGTAGATGATGATCACTTGCTGCTCGGCGCCGCCCACGGTGAGTGCCTGGCGCCGGAGGGAGAGCTCTCCGACGATCGGATGCGTGAAGCGTTTGAGTTCGTCGCGGGAGGGCTGGGCGTCGTGCCGCGCCCACAGGCGGCGGAAGTCCACGTCCGCCGTCAGTTCGGCGACGAGCAGCGCCGTCTGTGGATCGCGCGGGTCGGCCTCGGCGCGCAGGGCCGCGGCGGTCTGCGCGGCGATCTCGGGCCAGTCGGGGAAGAGTTGACGGGCCTCGGGGGCCAGGAACATGTCCCGTGCCAGGTTGTGCCCGGGTTCATACATCGGGGCGAGGGCACGGGCCTGCTTGTTGGCGGCCAGCACGTCGAAGCGCCGGTTGCGCACATACGCCGGCGCGCCCACCCAGGCGTCGAGCAACTGATGCACGTCCCGGGCGACCTCGGTCTCAGAAGGCGGGACGGGATCCGGGTCGGCGAGCGCCAGCATGTACGCCGTCTCGTCGGTGTCCAGCTGCAGCGCCCGCGCGAGCGCCCGCAGCACCTGCGGTGACGGGTGCCGGTCGACGCCCTGTTCCAGTCGGGTCAGGTACGGCTCGCTGATCCCGGCCAGTTGGGCCAGTTCCTCCCGGCGCAGTCCCGGAACCCGGCGCCGACCAGGGGCGGGGCGGTCCACGTGCGAGGGCGGCACCCGTCCCCGGCGGGCCTTCAGGAACTCTCCCAGGGCGTTGTCGGTCGCCATGGCCGCAGGGTAACCCTCCCGGGGTTCTGGCTGCAGACCGGCACCGGGCGCAGGGTCGAGGCATGAAGAAGACCTGGTTCATCACCGGCGCGTCCCGTGGCTTCGGCCGGATCTGGGCCGAGGCGGCGCTCGCCCGGGGCGACCGCGTCGCCGCCACGGCTCGCCATCCCGAGGCCCTGCAGCCCCTCGTCGACGCCTACGGCGACAGGATCTGTGCGCTCCGCCTCGACGTCACCGACCGGGCCGCCGTCACCGGCGCCGTACAGAATGCTGTGGACGCCTTCGGCCACCTCGACGTAGTCGTCAACAACGCGGGCTACGGCCTGATCGGCATGGTCGAGGAGACCACCGAGGAGCAGGCCCGCGCCCAGCTCGACACCAATCTGCTCGGTCCCCTGTGGGTGGTGCAGGCCGCGCTGCCGTTCCTGCGGGCCCGGCGCAGCGGGCACATCCTGCAGGTGTCCAGCATCGGCGGTCTCGCCGCCTTCCCCACCCTCGGGCTCTACAACGCCTCCAAGTGGGCGCTCGAAGGGATGAGCGAAGCACTCGCCCAGGAAGTGGGCCCGCTGGGAGTTCACGTCACGATCGTTGAACCGGGCCCCTACGGCACGGACTGGTCCGGCGCCTCCGCGGTGCATGCCGAACCCATCGCGGCGTACGAGCCGATCCGCCAGGCGCGCCGGTCCGGCGCCGCCGCCCGCGCACCGCAAGATCCGCAGGCCACGGCCGCCGTCATCCTCGAACTGGTCGAGACCGACGAGCCGCCCCTGCGGCTCTTCCTGGGCGACTACCCCTATCCCGTCGTCGAGGCCGCCTACCGGCAGCGCCTGGACACCTGGAACGCCTGGCGCCCGCTCGCCACCAGGGCGTGAACGACGGCCGTTGCGATCAGGCGTCGTCGGCTTCAGCCGGTGTCGCGTCACCGAGCATGGCGAGGGTCAGGACGTTGCCGGCGATGCCCCAGCCGCCGTCGGCGACCTCTTCGATCAGGACCATGGTGTTGTTGCGGGCACGTTCGCCGTAGATCTCGACGTACAGCTCGGTGGTGCGGGTGACGATCTCCTCCTTCTGCTTCGGCGTGAGGGTCTTCTCGGGGACCTTGAAGTTCGCGAAAGGCATGGCTCGTCGTTCCTTCTCTCAGCGGGACGTCGCAAAGGGAGTCACCGGGAACTGCCCGCGGCGAGCAGGAGGTCGGTGTGGCTCTCGTTTTCCACGGTGAGGCGTTCCCGGCATGCGTACCAGGGGATGTCATCCCCACTGTCGGCGGCGCCTCGGCGGGCCGCCGTCACGCAGACTGGGATGCATGGGCTCCCTGCAATACACCGAACTCGGCGCCTTCCTGCGCTCGCGCCGCGAGCGCATCCGCCCCGAGGACGTCGGCCTGGGTCGCAGGCCCGCGCCGCCGTGTACCAGGGCTGCGCCGTGAAGAGGTGGCGCAACTCGCCGGTGCCTCGGTCGACTACTACAACGAGATCGAGCGCGGCGCGGGATCGCAGCCTTCGGAGCAGATGCTCGCCGCGCTGGCACGCGCGCTGCGGCTGACGTCGGACGAGCGCGACTACCTCTACCGCCTGGCCGATCGCCCGCTGCCCGCCCATGGCGGGCCCCAGTCTCACGTGCACCCCGGAATGATGGACCTGCTCACCCGGCTGACGTCGACCCCGGCGCAGGTCATCACCGACCTGCACGTCACGCTCGTGCAAAACCCCCTCGCCATCGCCCTGCTCGGCGACCAGTCAGGATTCCGCGGCAACAACGCGAGCTTTGTCCACCGCTGGTTCACCGACAGCGCCGCGCGCCGCCTCTACCCCGAAGCCGACCACGACACGCAATCCCGCACATTCGTCGCCGACCTGCGGGCCGCCGCGGCACGCCGCGACGCGAAGGACCTCCAGGCCCGCACCCTGATCACCGATCTGAACGCCCGCTCCCCCGAGTTCGCCGCCCTGTGGGACCAGCACGAGGTCGCGGTCCGCCGGGGCGACCGCAAGCGCATCAACCACCCCACGCTCGGCACGCTGGAGGTCAACTGCCTCAACCTCTTCAGCGAGGACGGCCGCCAGCGCCTGCTCTGGTTCACGCCCGCGCTGGGCACGGACAGCGCCGACAAACTGGAGCTGCTCGCCGTCATAGGAACCCAACTCTCAGACACCCAGCCCTGACCGGCACCCGCGAAATCGGCGTCGATTCTTGAAGGTTGCGCACACGCCTGAGAGGAGGCAATGGCCTGCTCAGGTCCGACGGCAGCAGTTCGATGTCGGCGGTGATGTTCTGTTCGGCGCAGAAGCACAACGGGGCCGCCCGGCAGCCCCCAGCAAGCGATGGGCTACTGGTCGCGGGGATTACAGGTCGAGGACCGCGCGGAGGGCGTTGTCGATGAGCTCTTGCTGTTCGGGGCCGATACTTCCGTGGTGGGTGCCCGTCTCGAAGCGGGACACGGAGAGCTGCAGCAGGTTGACGGCGACGACGGACGCGTCGACCGGAGTGGTCAGGTGAACGCTCATCGCCGTGTCGGGGTGCTGCGCCGGCGCGTGCAGCACCAGGACGACGACCGCACCGTAGGCCTCGGCGAGACCGTCGAGGCTGACCACGAGAACGGTACGAGTCCCCTTGCCGGTGTCGACGTCCCACACCTCGCCCTTGTTGATCGTCACAGGGCGTCGCCCTCGCCCGACAGGTCGAGGGGTTCGACGGAGGCGAGCTTGCGGGCGGCGTCCAGCGTCATCTGACGTCGCACGGCCCGCAGGATGTAGTCGTTCAGCGACCCGGCGCCGGCCGCGGCGTCGCGCAGCTGCTTGTCCATGGCGTCGGGGATCCGCAGCGTGATGGCACTCATGACACCAATTCTAGTGGCAGCGGTGGCGTAACAGCAATCATCGGCCTGCGCGTCCGCGACGTGCGCTCGACCGGCTGCTCGAGGACTGCCGTCCGCTGGGCCCGCTGGTGCACGAGATCGAGGAGCAGCCGCCGTATGTGTTTTACACGCCGCGTGACAACACCGGCATGCTCCCCCACAGCCGACGGTGCGGGTGAGCGCCGGGGCCGTGACGACGCTCCACGCCCCAGGGGCGGCAGCCGGGGCTGAGCCAACCACCGCCGTCCGGACCAGGAGTCGAACCAGCCTCGAGCGGGTCTCAGTCCTCGCCGGGCGGTGCTGCGCCTCCGGAGCTCGGGCAGGGCGTGACGTGCGCGTGCCCGTCCGCTCTGGTGCCGGACGGGCACACCGTCATGACAGAGGGGCGGTCACACCTCGTCTGTGGCGAAAAGTTCGAGGTGCCCGCACTTGGGGCAGCGGTAGGCCGCTATCCGCCGGCGGGGCCGGCCCATCCGTTTGGCACCGCCGAAGATGCCCCGCTCCAGAGCGCCCTCGATCCAGCGCGCGTACCCGCGCGAATGCTCGCCGGCGTCCTCGATGAAGCCCTCGGCCAGGCCGGGGGTACCGCAGTGGGTGCACGTGAGGTTGGTCGTCATCCGGGTGAGTGTAGGGACCAGACCGTACGGGCTTACGGAGCCGTCCCCGGCCAGGTGACCGGGAGTTCGTGGACGCCGTAGATGTCCAAGTTGGTCCGCAGTCTCACTTCGGTTGCGGGGGCGGCGAGTTGGAGGGTGTCTGGGCACGTGACCGAAACCGGAGTTCTAGCGCCGGCGTGCTCCGCGCGTATTCGCCTGGCTGCCGGGGGCGTCAGTCGTCCTCGTCCAGCGTGAGCTGGCGGTGGTGGAAGTCGAAGTGCCGGGTGGGGTAGCGGTAGATGTCGGCGCGCGTCATGAAGTCCTGGAAGAAGGGGTCCCAGCGCACGGGGTAGTGCATGCCGCGTGAGAGAGCGGACTCGGGCTCGGCTGCGAGCTTGCGGCGCAGCGCGTCGATGACGCGGTCGAACTTGGCACCCATCCGCTGCGGTCCGTAGACCTTCGCGGCTCCGACCGGGCCGAGGAAGTTGACGAGGTCGAACGGGGCCGTCGCGGCATTCAACAGCCGGGCGAATCGCCTGCCGGCACTCTCGGGAAGGCGCCCGAAGACGCGCACCAGGACGAGCAGCCGCAGGACGATCATATAGCCGAAGAGCATGTGCCACAGCAGCTGCCTGTTGGTCCAGCTGGTGCCGTTGGTGCGCCTGGCGAGATCAGCTTCAGTGGCCCCGTCGAGGAGATGGTGGAATGTGTTTCGAGCGCGGTCGTAGTCGTCGCAGACCGACTGCCGGTCCATCGGGTGCGCGTTCACCATGGTCTTCCGCTCCCGCCGCGGGCCCGGATTCGTCCTGGGGCCATAAATCGTCGGAGCTTGCAGGCGCGTGTAACGTGACCTGCCGATTCGGACAGGTGGGGTGCGACGTTGGCTGACATCGTGCGCGTTATGTAGGCGCTGGCCGATCAGGGCGTCACGGTGCTGTTCAAGGCCGATGCGGAACGCATGCGTCACGGAGTGCGGCCGTGCACCTTCGTCGCAAAGGGTCTTCCGTTCCATGAGGACCTGCTCGTGCGTACTGATGCCGCCTCGGTCGACGCCTGTCTGGAGATGTGTCTGCCGAAGTTGAGTGAGCGCGGCCTGGTCGTCCCTGAGTGAACGCGGCTCGGCCAGCCGTGGACCATACGGTAGCTGACGAGCGAAGCGGCGTACCCCGGCATTGGCCCTCGGGGTTTCGGCGTCTTGCGGTGGGAGGAGGAGGCGGACGGGGCCCGCATGGGGCATGGCGCCTACTTGGGGCCGGTGGTCAACCACCTGGGGCTGAAGTCCCGGGCTTGCTGCTCGGGTCGTCGATGGCTTCGGCGAGATCCGGCTGCGTCCAGCCCCTTGCTTCTCTGTGCGATGAGCGCGAGAGGAGGGGCAGGGGCCGCTGACTGGGCCCCGCAGACCCACGTCCACCAGCCGCGGGCGGCGATGTTGTGGGACGAGTTCAGGTCCGCGTGCGCAACGAAGCCGCAGGACCGGCAGGTGAACACGGCCTGAGCAGGCCGGTTGCGTTTGTCGATGTGGTGGCACTGGGAGCATTCCTGACTGGTGTACGCCGGATCGACATACACCACCGCAACGCCGGCCCGTCGAGCCTTGTAGGCGACGAACGTGCCGAGCTGGTGGAAAGACCAGGAGTGCAAGGTGACGCGTTGGGGCTTCCTGAGCCGTACCCGCTCGCGAATGCCGCCCAGGTCCTCCAGGGCGATCCCGCGTCCGGTGCGTTGAGCCTCCGCCACGATGCTCTTGCTGATCTTGTGGTTGATGTCGCGGGCCCTTCGCCCATCCCGACCCGCGTACTTCCTCGCCCGCCGCTTGGCGGACTTCGTGCCCTTCTTCTGCAACTTTGACCGCACCCGCCGGGCGTTCTCGCGCACCCGGTTCACCCTGCGGCCACTGTGCCGGACACCGGTGGAGGCGGTGGCAATGTTCACGATCCCCAGATCCACCCCGAGGAAGCCGTCCGGCATGGTGTTGAGCACGGCCTCGGGAACCTCGCAGGTCGCTAGGAGGTACCACCGGCCGGCGGTGTGGATGAGGTCACTCTCGCCTTGCCGGTAGGCGTCCAGCAGCTGGAGTTGTTCGGCCTGCCCGGTGTAAGCGATGGATTTCAGACGTCCACGGATGGTCCAGATCGACACCGTCCGATCCTGCGCCTGCCAGGACAGGCAACGGTCGTCGAACGCCTGGGCCGCACCCGACCGGAAGACCACCGCCTTGGACAGCGCGCTCTCGTAGCGTGTCGAGCCGGGCTTACCCAGATTCCCGGCCCGGGCGTTCGCCGCGAGAGTGGTGTACGCGTCGGCGACCTTCCGCAACGTGTGCAGAGCGGGCTGCGCGGACAGGCCCCGCGCTTTCAACTCCGCATAGGCCAGGGCCTGCAAGCCTGCCCGGGAGGAGCGCACCGACCGCGGCTTGCCCGCCCCGCGCGCCTTGCCGTCCCACGACCGGGTCGTGGCAGACTTCGCCCCGGCTCCGGAGGTTTTACCTAAGGGGATTCGTGGAACCGGCAACGCGTCCGGGGCCGACTTCTCCCGTTCCTGTGACCAGGCGGCCAGGGCGGCCTGATCGTGATTGAAAGCGTGGGTCGAGAGCCAGGTAGCGGCCTCGTTGCAGGCATGCAAGGTCGCCTCAAGTGCCGCCGCCTGCAGAGGCGTTGGCAGCAGCTTCACCCGCACCACCAACTTCACGGATCACACGCTACTACTGCACCTGTGTCACCACGATAGGAACAAATGCACGCCGCAGCGTCACCTACTCCCTCCATGCCCACTTGGTCTTTGTGCCCAGATACCGGGGCGCAGTGTTCAGCGACGAGATCCTCACACGCTGCGTGGAGATCACGCGCGAGGTCTGCGGAGACTTCGGGGTCGAACTGATCGAGTTCAACGGCGAGAAGGACCGCCTACCGGTGCACTACCCGCCCGAGGTCGCCCTGTCCAAGCTGGTCGGCTCCATTAAAGGGGTCTCCGCCCGACTGCTGCGCAAGGAGTACCCCGACCACATCCACAAGTACCTGTGGGGCGATCACTTCTGATCACCGTCCTATTTCGCTGCCTCCGCCGCAGGCGCCCCACTGCAGATCGTCAGGGAATACATCGACCATCAGAAACGCCCCGGCTGACCAGCCCAGTCCGGCACCGCCAGAACGACAGTGCGACGCTCCACGTCGCCACGACGGGATGCAACTCCTCTCGATGACTGAGGCCACTGGATTCCTTGCACGGATCAGTTGAACTTCGCGGCCGACCAGAAGTAGCCGAGGACGGCGAGGCCGGCGCACCAGGCGAGGGCGAGCCACCCGTTGTGGCCGATCGCGGTGCCCAGGAGGAGGCCGCGCAGGGTCTCGATGGCGGGTGTGAACGGCTGGTACTCGGCGATCGGCTGGAACCAGCCCGGCATGGAGTGCAGCGGGACGAAGGTGCTGGAGATGAGCGGGAGGAAGATCAGCGGCATTGCGTTGTTGCTGGCGGCCTCCGCGCTCGGGCTGACCAGGCCCATCCCGACCGCGATCCAGGTCAGGGCCAGCGCGAACAGCGCGATCAGGCCGAAGGCCGCCAGCCATTCCAGGACGGTGGCGTCGGTGGAGCGGAAGCCGATCGCCACGGCGACCGCGCCGACCAGGACCACGCTCAGGACGCACTGCAGCACGCTGCCGACGACATGACCGATGATCACCGAGCCGCGGTGGATCGCCATGGTGCGGAAGCGGGCGATGATGCCCTCGGTCATGTCGTTGGAGACCGAGACCGCGGTGCCGATCGTGGTGGAGCCTACGGTCATCAGCAGCAGGCCCGGCACCAGGTAGGCGACGTAGTCGGAGCGGCTGGCGCCGCCAGCCAGGCCCGCGCTCATGGCGTTGCCGAAGATGTAGACGAAGAGCAGCAGCAGCATGACGGGCGTCAGCAGCAGGTTCAGGGTCAGGGAGGGGTAGCGGCGGGCGTGCAGCAGGTTGCGGCGCAGCATCGTGGACGAGTCGCGTACGGCGAGGGAGAGGGAGCTCATCGCAGGGCCTCCTTGGCCTGGTGGGGCTGGCCGGGCGCGGTGGCGCTGTCGGTCAGGGCGAAGAACACGTCGTCGAGGTCGGGGGTGTGCACGGTCAGTTCGTCCGCTTCGATGCCGGTCGCTTCCAGCCAGTCGAGGATGGAGCGCAGTTCGCGCTGGCTGCCGTCGCTGGGCAGTTGCAGGGCGAGTGCCTCGTCGTCGCGGGCGGCCTCGGCCAGCGCGGTGGCGGCGGACCGGTAGGCGGCCGGGTCGGTGAAGCGCAGGCGGACGTGGCCGCCCGGGATCATCCGCTTCAGTTCCTCCGCGCTGCCCTCGGCGGCGATCCTGCCGTCGTGCAGGACGGCGATGCGGTCGGCGAGTTCGTCGGCCTCGTCCAGGTACTGGGTGGTGAGGAAGACGGTGACGCCGCCCGTGACCAGCTCGCGGATGATGCCCCACATGGTGTGCCGGGAGCGGGGGTCCAGGCCGGTGGTCGGCTCGTCGAGGAAGATGATCCGCGGGTTGCCGACCAGGGTCATGGCGATGTCGAGGCGGCGCTTCATGCCGCCGGAGTAGGTGGAGGCGGGCTTCTTCGCGGCCTCGGTGAGGTCGAAGCGCTCCAGCAACTCGGCGGCCACGCGGCGCCCTTCCCGGCGGGAGAGGTGGTGCAGGTCCGCCATGAGGAGCATGTTCTCCTCACCGGTGATCAGGCCGTCGACGGCGGAGAACTGCCCGGTGACGCCGATCGCGGCGCGCACCGCCTGCGGGTCGGCGGCGAGGTCGTGGCCGCCGACGTGGATGGGTCCGGAGGCGTCGTCGGCGCAGATGAGGGTGGACAGGATCTGCACGGTGGTGGTCTTGCCGGCGCCGTTCGGGCCGAGCAGCGCGAACACGGAGCCGGCCGGGATGTGCAGGTCGATCCCGTCGAGGACCCTCTTGTCGCCGTAGGACTTGCGCAGGTTGGTGACGGAGACGGCGGCGGGTGGCTGCGGGCGCCCGTCCGTCCGACTGGATGTGGGCATGACAGAAGAAGGCATGGTGCCCTCCCTTTCGAAGGCTGAGGCGATGAAGGCGAGCGAGACGAAGAACGTGGAGGGGCAGGGGGTGGAGAGGTGGGGTGGGGGGTGAGGCGGAGAGTGCCCGGTGGCCGGGGCGGGAGGTCAGGCCTTGGCGCGGCGGACGTCGATGTTGCCGTACCGGGTGCGGGCGCGGATGTTGACGGTCTCCTCGCTCTTCTCCGGGCTCTGGGACGCGGTGAGCGTGTTGCGCACCTGGCCGGAGCCCGCGCTGACGTCGAGCCAGGCGGCGGTGCCCTCGCGGATGCCGACCTCGATGGCGCCGTAGGAGGTCTCCAACTGCACGGTGCCGCGGGCGACTTCGGCGACGCGCAGGGTGCCGTGGGCGGTGGTGGCGGTGACCGAGCCCTCGGCGCGCGCGATGTCGATGTCGCCGTTGGCGCCGCTCACCCGCAGCTCGCCGATCGCGGCGGCGACGGTCGTGGTGCCGTGCGAGTTCTTCAGGACGGCCGGCCCGTCGACGAGGCCGACGCGCATGCTGCCGGAGCTGGTGGTGATCTCGGCCATGCCCTCGACGCGGTCGACGGTGATCGAGCCGTGCGAGGCGGTCAGCTGCAGCGGTCCGGTGGCATCCAGACGGACGTCGCCGGAGGAGGTCTTCACGCGGACCTCGCCGAGCCGGCCCTCGCCGAGCACCTGCGCCCAGGCGCCGGTCATGTCGATGCGGGAGCCGGTGGGCAGTTCGACGGTCACGTCGACGGTGCCGGTACGCCCCAGCAGGTAGCGCTGCTTGGGGGTGCGCACGGTCAACAGCCCGCCCGCGTAGGTGACTTCGGTCTGCTCGGCGGTGCGGACGTCCTGGTCCTTCTTCGGATCGCGGGGGCGTACCTCGACGACGGTGTCGTGGCGGTCGCTCGCGCTGAACTGGATGGAACCGGCCTCCACACGGGCGGTGACCGAGATGGATTCGGGAGTGTCGAAAGCAGGCATGGCTGTACCGTCCTCATGGGTCCTTGGGGCGTCCCCGCAGGTGGGACGTGGTGTGGGTGAAGTGGTGGGGGCGGGCGCGGCTAGCGCACCCAGCCCGTGAAGCTCTGTCCGACGGCCTGGGTCTTCTCCGCCGTACGCGGCCGGGTGTTGCCGTCGACCGCGGCCGACACGGCGCGCACCAGCCAGGCGTTGACCGACAGGCCCTCACGGCTCGCCGCCTCCTCGGCGCGCGCCTTGAGATGGGCCGGCAGGCGCAGGTTGACGCGGGCGGTGCCGCTCTCGTCGCCGTCGGCGGGCAGCGGGGCCCTGAGCGGTTCGGCGGTCAGCGGCTGCTGTGCGCCGCAGGCGCAGCGCGCGGAACTCCGGCCCGGCCGCGCGGTCCTGCGGCACCACCGATGGCGCCGCGGGCGATGAAAGGCACCTGTCACCCTCTCCACCTGCGGAATCACGGGGAAGACGCCTCCAGTAGCCGTGTCGATGTGACCGCCAGGGCCGCGACAGAGGCGTGAAGTGGTGTCATATGGCGCCGGGTGGTGCCACTTGGCATCATCCGGCGCCATGCGGCACGAACGGCGGAGCGGAGAGAAGCCGAAGGAACGCCGCCCGCCGCGCTGCCCTGAGCGATACGTCGCCGCCACAAACCGCCCGTGCGGGCCCGCGTGCGCGGGCCACCGGTCGACCAGCACGACCGGGTCCGCCAGCATCTCCCGGTACTGACCCACCCCCCGGTCCAGCGCGCACGGCTGGACTTCCAGCAATCTGGCCCCGGACCACAGAGGGACGCCTGCGCACGCGTCGGCCAGCGCCGATTCGTCCTGCAGCGCAGGTACCTCCCGCAGTGGTCGGGTTACCCGCGGACAGGCCTCGTCGCCCACGGCCTGATACCCCGATCCGGACCAGCGCTCGAATTCGCGCACGCCATGGGTGCCGTCGCCGCCCTTGAGCACAGGCCCGCGCAGCACGGTCAGCGGCACACTCTTCACCGGACGACTCCACCCCGCCCGAGCCCCGGCGCCAGGGATGCGCCGCACGGCCACGGCGCGCAGTTCACGCGGCTGCAGGCTGGTGGACGCACTGCGCGGCGGCCAACTCCCGCACTGCCCGTGAGTCACCACCGTCGCCGTGACCTTCTGGTCCACATACTGCGCAGACAAAGCGAGCACCTGATTCAACGCGGATGCGGCGGGCGTGACCGACCCGCCTTTCGCCCGCATCACGAGCGGGCGGAAAACATCGATCCCCACGCCGTCTCCCCCGCTTGTGGGCTGTCGCCCGCAACGCTTCTCTGCCGCCCTGAGTAAAAAACAGCACGCGCGGTATGTCAATGCCGTACCGGTCGCCCTGTTTACGCTCGGCGTAGCCGGAGACGGATGCGAGGCGGGGCGGAATATCCCGGCATTCCAAGGCAAAGAACGCCGAGGGGCCGCTGCAGGCCTTGCGCAGAAGCGTTCATTTGACCAAACCACAAGGAAACCTGGCAGACGGTTTCACTCCAGGAAGGGGCTCCTTGCGTCACCGTCGGATCACGCCTGGACGGTCCGCTCCGCCCCAGGCGCCCGGGAGTCCTCGGAGACGGACGACCACCGACAGAGTGCGACGCGGCCAGCAGCGGCATCACGACTGCTTGGGCGCGGCTGGCCTCCCCGGCGCTAGCCGGCACCCAGCGGCAGCCAGGTGGTGAGGATCTCGACAACGGCCGTCCCGGCGATGAAGGCGGCGCGGCGCCATCCGTGGGCATCACCCCGAGCGCCGAGTTCCCTCCAACTGAGCCTGGACGAGCGGCTCCTGCACCCAGCACACGACCATCGCCGCAATCCGGCCACCACACCCGCCAGACCAGCAACCGCCAACCGCACCCCGCCGACCTCACAGCCTGCACGGCGCGCGCCGGCCACTTCGCAGGCGACGGCCGCCTGACCTCGCGCTCACGTCGGCCTCGTGGGCCCAGCTGCGGCCGGACCTGCCAGTCATTTCGCCATCACGTCCGGTGCAGTCTCAAGCCGGTGATGCCGCAAGCGAGTTGGGGCAGCGCGAGATGCAGGGACGGCGGCTCGTCTCCGGTAGCGGATCCGCAGCGGCTCGAACCCGTGGAGCCGAGTACCGGGTCGGGGTCGGTCGGCCGAGGCGGCGACTTTCGCTGTGATCCACCCTCTCAGGGCCCGGACGTGCGAGCCGCCGCCCGATTCCCTTCCACTCGTTCCCATGTAATATACAAACTGGACGGTTTTTTCTGGACCTGCAGGAACAGACCGGACAGAAGGACGCTGGCATTGCGAGACCGGCAGGGAGTAGCCGGCCGCACACCAGCGGCGCACCGGACGGAGTGACCCCATGCCCATGCAGGACCGTGCGATCCGCACCCGCCGCAAGATCCTCTCAGCGGCCGCCGAAGTCTTCGAAACCCGCGGCTACCAGTCAGCCACCATCAGCGAGGTCCTCAAGGCCGCCGGCGTCACCAAAGGCGCCCTCTACTTCCACTTCCAGTCCAAAGAAGACCTCGCGCAGGGTGTCCTGCACGCCCAGGAACAAGGCATCACCCTCCCCCCACGCGCCAGCAAGATCCAGGAACTCGTCGACGTCGTCATGCTCCACGCCCACCGCCTGCAGACCGACCCCATGGTCCGCGCCGGCGTACGCCTCTCCATGGACCAGACCTCAGTCGGCCTCGACCGCAAAGGTCCCTTCCTCACCTGGGCCGCCCTCGCCTGCCAACTCCTCGACGACGCCCGCGCCCAGGGCGAAATCCTCCCGCACGTCAACACCGAGGAAACCGCCTACGTCCTCACCGGATCCTTCGCCGGTATCCAGTCCATGTCCCACGCCCTCACGGACTACGACGACCTCATGCAACGCGCCAGCATCCTGCTGCGTCACATCCTCCCCAGCATCGTCAACCCGTCCCTCATCACGGCCCTCGACCTCACGCCCTCCCGCGGCACCACCGTTTACGACGAAGTCCACACGCAACTCACGCCCGACGACAGCGCCTGACGCACCACCTGACGACAAGCCGATCCACAACGGCACCACCGCCCGCCTCACCGACCACCACCTCCCCACCGGCCAAGGCGTCGCATCCCACACAACCCCACCCCGGCACAACACGCGGCGCTCCCCAACGCCACACCCAAGCGCACGCTGGACGGCCGCCGGGATGCCTTCCGCCCTCCCGGCGGGACAAGGTTTCCAGAGCCGGCCCGTTGAAGATCCGTACCTTGGGCACATGGTGGATGGGCGAGAGGAGTTCCGACCTTTGGTCGAGCTCAGCTCCGAGGAGCGCCGGCAGGTCATCACCCTGCCGACGAGCATCGCCAAACTGACGGCGGTCAAGCACTTCGTGCTCTACGGCAGCAACCTGGTCCGAATGCCGCCCGAGATCGGTGAAATGACCAGCCTGGAGGAGCTCACCCCCTACACCTCGTACCGGCTGCACTGGTTCCCCTACGAGATCACCAGGTGCTCGAAGCTGGTCCGGAGCACGGTGAGCACCCGTGCACTGTTCGGGAACTACAAGCTCCGTCCTCCTTTCCCTCGACTACAGCCGCCTCGAGTCTCCGTTGCTGACCTCGACCTGTCGGCGCTTGATGCCCAGCGCTGGGGTGTCACGGCCATCCGTGGATGCAGTGTCTGCGATCGGCCGATCACGGGGGGCGGGCTCCACCCAGATGTGGATCTCGCTGCGGGTGGCCGCCGATGTCCTGCCCCTCCTGGTCAACGCCTGCTCAGCAGCTTGCGTTTCCGCCCTGCCCTCCGGCGCCGAGGACTACGTGCAACTGCCGCACACAGGCGGCAGGGTCAAGCAGCCGCCGTCCGATTGGGAGTGATCGGACGGCCAGCGGGGCAGCCGGGCTTCCCGCTCTGGATACGCTGCAGCGACGCGGCGCGGCAGTCTGCGCAGTGCCCCCGAGGGGCCGCATTGCTGTGTGCGTCAACCAGCCGATCGGGCGGGGCAGTTGGGCAGTGGGTCACACGGCACGGGTGGTGTCGAGGGCGAGGAGGCTTTCGGCGGCCTCGGCGATGGTGTCTTCGACGGGGCGCGGCTTCCAGCCGAGGAGGCGCTGGGCCTTCTCGGAGGTGGCGTCGAGGTTCTTGCCGAGTAGCTTGCGGAGTGTTCGCAGGTCGGGGTTGACCAGGGAGAGGCCGCGGGCCGCCCAGACGGGCATCTCCCGGGTGGGGGCGCCGTCGGCACGTTCTCCGAGGCGTTGGCGGAGAATAGCGGCGACTTCGCGGACCCACAGGCTCCGGCCCGACGTCGCGATGAACCGTTCCCCTGCGGCTGCCGGGTCGGTCATGGCGCGCAGGTGCAGGTCAGCCACATCTCTTACGTCCACGTAGCCGGAGGCGAACTTCAGGGACGCCGGCATCGAGCCGTCCAGCATGCGCTTGATCAGGCCGAGGGACGGGGAGTAGTCGGGTCCCAGTACCGGGCCGAGGACGGCGGTGGGGTTCACGACGGCCAGCTCCAGCCCGCCGCCCTGCGTCCTGATGAAGTCCCAGGCGGCGCGCTCCGCGAGCGTCTTGGACTTCTGGTACGGCTCGATGCCCGCGTCGACATTCGTCCAGTCGTCCTCGGTGAACGGTGCGTCCCGGTCAGGGTGGCCGTAGGCGATGGCGCCGATCGCGGAGGTGAGGACCACGCGTCGTACGCCCGCGTCCCGGGCCGCGCGCAGGACCCGCAGCACGCCGTCGCGGGCCGGGGTGACCATCTCGCCGTCCGATCGCGGGGCACTCGTCAGTGTCGGCGACGCCACGTGCAGTACGGCGTCACATCCCTGCACTGCCTCCGGCCAGCCCGCGTCCTGGGTGAGATCGGCGGTCACGACGCGCAGGAGCGGGTCGGATGCGCCGCCGCCCCGCTGCAGCATCGCCCGCAGTTCCGGCTCACGAGACGGGTTGCGGACCGTTGTGCGTACGGAGTGTCCCGCGTTCAGCAGAGCGAGAACGCACCAGCTGCCGATGTACCCCGATCCGCCCGTCACCAGCACTTCAGCCATGGTCATTGTCCTCCTTGGTCGTCGTACTCGAAGCCCGGTGCGCGTCAGACGTTGGCGTAGCCGGGGATGGTGGCCTTGATGCGCTCCAGTTCCGCCGCGTCGGAGATTCCCTGGAAGTCGTGGCGCGGGGTGTAAGGGGCTTCCAGTCGTCGGGCTTCCATGTCGCTCAGGTCGAGGTCGAGGGAGGCGACGGCGTCGTCGATCTGCCGGATCGTTCGCGCGCCGACCAGCGGGGCGGCGACGACGGGGTTGCGGCGCAGCCAGGCCAGGGCGACCTGGGCGCGGCTGACACCGCGCGTCCGGGCGATCCCGCCGACTTCGTCGATGACCTGCCGGTCGCTTTCGGCGTTTGCCTTGTAGAGCATGTCGGCGAAGCCGCCGTCGGTGGCCGCCCGTGCGCCGGCGTTCGCCTGGTCGAAGGGACGGGCGAGGCGGCCGCGCGCGAGTGGGCTCCACACCATGGTGGCGACGCCCTCGTCCTCGCACAGGGGAAGCATTTCGCGCTCCTCCTCGCGGGCGAGGAGGTTGTAGTGGTCCTGCATCGTGACGAAGCGGGCCCAGCCGTGGCGCTCCTGCAGGTGCAGGGCTTTGGCGAACTCCCAGGCGTGCATCGAGGAGGCGCCGAGGTAGCGGGCCTTGCCGGCCTTCACCACGTCGCTCAGGGCTTCCAGCGTCTCCTCCAGCGGGGTGTCGCTGTCGAGGCGGTGGATCATGTAGACGTCGACGTAGTCGGTGCCCAGACGGCGCAGGCTGGCGTTGATCTCGGTCATGATCGCCTTGCGGGACAGGCCGCCGCCGTTGGGGCGGTCCGGGCGCATGGTGTGGCGGACCTTGGTGGTGATGACGACGTCGTCGCGGTCTGCGTAATCCTTCAGTGCACGGCCGAGGATCTCCTCGCTGGAGCCGTAGGAGTACATGTTCGCGGTGTCGAAGAAGTTGATCCCTTCTTCGAGGGCGTGCTTGATCAGGGGGCGGCTGGACTCCTCGTCCAGCGACCAGACCGGGTGGCCGCGGTCCGGCTCGCCGTAGGTCATGGCGCCGATGGCGATCGGCGAGACGTCCAGGCCGGTGCGGCCCAGCTTGATGTAACGCACGGAAGAGCTCCTAGAATGGGGAACGTAAGCAAACGGAGAACTCTCCGCCTGACCCTGCCGACACTAACGGAGAGCTCTCCGCTTCGCAATCGGACGGCCACCCGTACGCCAGGAGGACCCATGCCCGACGCCGCCCCGCAGCGCTCGGACGCACTCAAGAACCGCGAGGCGATCCTCCAGGTCGCCCACGACGCGCTCGCCGAGTCCCCGAACGCCTCCCTCAACTCCATCGCCAAGCGAGCGGGCGTCGGCCCAGGCACTCTCTACCGGCACTTCCCCACCCGCGAGGCCCTGCTCCTGGAGGTCCACCGCCACGACGTGAACCGCCTCGTCGGCTCCGTGCCGGACATCCTCGCCACCCACGCCCCGCTGGACGCGCTGCGGCAGTGGTTCACCACGCTCGCCGCCTACGTCCGCATCAAGCACGGCCTCGGCGACGCACTGCACTCCGCCGCCGCCCAAGAGGCCGTCAGCGCCTCATGGCCCCCCGTCACCGCCGCCGTCGGCCAGCTCCTCGACGCATGCGAACGCGCCGGCGAGGTGCGCCCCGGCATCGACCCGGTCGACGTGATCATGCTCATGAGCTGCCTGTGGCGCACCCCCGACACCCCCGACGGCGCCACCCAGGCCAAGCGCCTGCTGGAACTCGCCATCGACGGCTTCCGGCCCTGAGAACCACTCCGGCCCCGCACGCCCGGATGTCCATCGATGGGACCGGGCATACTCCAACAGCCTTCTTGCTCACTGCAGTTCGCCGAGGGTGTCGGAAATCTGTCGGCGGTGAGCGTGACCTGTCGGCGTCATGTCGGTGGAGGTTGCGATCTTGGGCGGGTCGGTGCTCCCCGCGAGCACGCTGCCCCAGAGTGCAAGGAGCCTGTCACCGTGTCTTCCGCATCCCAGAGCCGACCGTGGGACGTTCACCGGCTGCCGCCTGCCGTAGGCAGAGTCTTCCTGGTCACCGGGGGCAACGCAGGGATCGGCTACTTCGCGGCGGAGCAACTCGCCGCCACCGGCGCCGTCGTCGTACTCGGCAGCCGTGACCGCGCGAAGGCCGACGCCGCCATGACCTCGATCCGCTCGCGCGTCCCCGGCGCGCAGGTGCGGCACCTTCAACTGGACCTCGCCGACCTGTCGTCCCTGAAGACCGCCGTAGACAGACTGGACCTCGATCATCTCGACGCGGTGGTCCACAACGCAGGGGTCGCGCTGGACGACCCGCCACGTCGAGAGACGGCGGACGGCCACGAGCTGATGTTCGGCACCAACCACCTCGGCCACTTTGCACTGACCCAGTGGCTGGCCCCCCTGCTGTCGGCGGCACCGGCAGGCCGCATCGTGACAGTCGGAAGCTTCGCCGCGCGGTCCGAGCAACTGGACCTCGACGACCTGCAGTCGACCCAGGACTACCGGCCCAAGCGCACCTACGGCCGATCGAAGCTGGCGCAGATGTACTTCGGCTTCGAACTCGATCGCCGCCTGCGGGCCGCCGGCAGCACGGTGCTCAGTGTGGTGGCCCACCCCGGCGGAGCCCTGGACTCCCTCACTCCCTCCCGAACGCCGGTCGGCGTGACCAACACGCCCGGCGAGCGGCTGCGCGCCCTGCCCTCCGCGCTCCTGGTCCAGGGCAAGGACGCCGGAGCATGGCCCGTTGTCCGTGCCGTCCTCGACCCGGAGGTGCAGGGAGGACAACTGTGGGGGCCGCGGGTCCTCGGCCTGCGTGGCAAACCCCGGCGTGAGCCCATCCCCTCGCACATGGCCGATCCGACCATCGCCGCTCGCCTGTGGGCCGTCAGCGCTGAACTGACCGGCACCGATCCGCACCTCGGCTTTCGGTAGGCGAGGAACCCACGCCCAGGGCGGCCATCCGATGGCCAACTGCCGCGTTCAGACCGGCCGACGGGATCAGTTACGACCAGTTGCCTGCCACGACCCGTGGCGCGGCCAACGACGCGGATTCCACCGGTGGTTGATCAGTCCTCGCCGTCAAGGTGGGGCCACTACGCGGAAGCGTTCCAGGACGACCGGAGTGGCGTCGTCCACGGTGAAACGAGGATCGCCAAGTGCCTGCCGCATCTCCTCGCTGCACCAGAACTCCTCGTGGTCTGCCCTCCACCCGTCCACAGTCGTGTGCCCCTCACCCTCATCCCGCGCATGGACGATGTCCACATCCCGCAGCGGCACGACACGCACACCAGTCACCTCGATGACAGCCACCCCACGGCCATCGGAGCCCACCACCACCGCACACCCGCCGACAGACGGCAACGGCTCCCCCTCGTGCTCGTACTCCGCGAGCAGCGCGGTGGTCGCGGTCTTGGATCCGTCGAGGATCGCAGCAACGAGCCGGTCGCGCAGCGGACCCGGGAAGGCGAATTCAGCCTTCGGCAACAACTCGAGGTCCGGGTCCGTGGCAGGGTTGTCGGTCATGCGGCGACCCTAACGTCGTCGCATGCCGTGCCGGGCCAATTGGTCAGGCGTGCCCTGCGAAGGACCGGACGAGTGGGCCGAGTTGTGGGGCTCACGTGGTCCCACGTGGGGCTTCACCCGAAGAGCTGCGCCGTATCCGGCAACAGCACCCGGTGGGCTGGACGGCCGCCGATCAGAAGCTCCCTGCTCCGCTCGGCGAGCCGGGGGCCGAAGTCGCGAGCGGCTTCCCGCAGCGGCGGCATCGAGCTCCTCAGGCTCCCGGTGCCTGCACCGTGATCGCGTCGCGCACCCGGACCGTCCCCGCTTCGAGCACCTCCAGGTACACGCCGAGGCATGAGAGTCGACCCAGGTCGAAGACGGGTACACGGTGCTCGCGAGCCACCGCCCGCATGATGCCGGGATCCGGCGGGAGTTCGTCGTGGCCGAGCGTGGGGATCACGCAGCGAGGAGTGGGCACCATGACCCTGAACAACGCCTCCCCCACGCGCAGTCGTGACCCCAGCCAAGAGCAGGTGATGGACCTCCGCCAAGCAGCGAGGACAGCCAGGACCTGCCGCCTACGGTTCGACGATGTGCCGTAGATAGGCCTTCGGGTCGGCAAGATAGCGGCGCCAGTGATCAACAATTCCGAGTTCCCGCCAGGCGACCCTCCGCATGCCGTGTTCGCCGACCTCGACGATGTCCGCGCCCGGCAGGGCGGTCAGCAAGGGAGAGTGCGTGGCGCAGATGACCTGGCCGCCCTCCTTGGCCAGCCTGTCGAGGTGCCCGATCAGTTCCAGGCAGGACGAGAAGGAGAGCGCCGCCTCGGGCTCGTCGAGAACGTAGAGTCCGGTGTGGAGGAACTTCCCGCGGAACGCTGCGAGGAAGCCCTCGCCATGGCTGACCGAGTTCGGCGAGAACCCTTCCCGGTCCAGGGCGTCCAGCGCGGTCTCGGCTCGTAGGAAGAAGCCCTTGCGGGCCGACCAGTTGGTGAGCATGCGGCGCCCGCGTGAGCCTGCGTCGAACTTCATCCGCTCGCCGAGCGCGGACTTGCGACGCTGGGAGGCGTAGCGCCAGTCGTGGGAGCCGCCGTAGGAGTCCAGACCGAATCCTTCGGCCAGGGCCTCGACCAGGGTCGACTTCCCCGAGCCGTTCTCGCCGACCAGAAAGGTCACCGGCGCGGTGAAGCGCAGCCCTTCGGCGAGCAGCTGACGGACGCAGGGCACGGACCATGGCCAGGTGTCCTCGTCGTACGAGGAGAGATGGACATACGCGCGTTCGACGATCACTCGACCAGTGTCACCCAGGACGCACTCGGGGTCGCTCAGGGCTGGCTCAGGGTTCTCTGCGCACGCTGACGGTGCGGGCGGCGCCGCTTCGAGCCACCAGATCAAGTACACCGGCACGGGCGAGCGCTGCGTGACCTTCAAGCGCACCGACAACGGCCGCTGGGGCATGTACCTGGGCAACGACCTCAAGACGCTCTGGTACAACAACGCCACGTTCAACGCCTGCACCTGACACGGAAAAACGATGGTGGCCCGTCCTGTTCAGGGGAGGACGGGCCACCGTCATGCCCACGCACGTCAGTGACATCTCCAAGCTAGTCGCCGATGGAAGTCCTGAGGTCCTCCAACTCTTCGGTACTGGTTGGCAGTTGAGTGTTCTGTTTGACCTGAAAGCGCCTTCTGAGTCGCTCCCTCCACCACCAGATTCATGCGCAAGACGCGAACCGAGCGGATGGGCAACAGGAAAGGAAGATCGTGCCGAAGAGACTCCGCCAGGCCGCCGTACTTGCGGCCGGGACCGCAGTAGCGGCCGTCATGGCGGTCAGCCCCGCCCAAGCCAAGGCCGCCAGCCCATGGGCCGGTTGCCCCGACGGGGCAGTCTGCCTCTACCCCGAAGGCCAGAACCCCGCCCAGACACCGAGCCAGGAGTTCTGGAGCTACGGTGCTCACAACCTGAGCGGCCAGTACAACTACCACTGGATCCTCAACAACCAGTACGGCGGTGCGCACGCGAAGCTGTGCACCGGCTACAACGGGACCGGCTCCTGTTACGACGACATGGCGCCGCAGCACGGCTGGTGGACCAACTTCACGCCGGTCAACTCGGTCGTGCTCTACCTGCCCTGAGGCGGTAGAGGCCCCGTGGCCGCCCGCGTCCGCGATGCGTGGCCACCGTCGTTGCGTCCCATTCACTTTCGCCCATGTACCAGGGGGAACACTCACACATGGCCCTGACCAGGCTCACGAAAACACTCCTCGGAACCCTCACCGCCGCCGCACTCGGCTTCGGCACCCTCGCCGGAGCGACCGCGGCCACCGCGGCGCCCGCCCAGCAGGCTCCCGCCAGCACCGTCACCATCCAGGCGGTCAACAACCTCGGCCTGAACACCGCCGAGGGCAAGAGCGTCCAGTGCTACGTCCGCGACGCC
Organism: Streptomyces sp. NPDC048419; assembly: GCF_043200415.1. Lineage (NCBI taxonomy): Bacteria > Bacillati > Actinomycetota > Actinomycetes > Kitasatosporales > Streptomycetaceae > Streptomyces > Streptomyces sp. NPDC048419. The sequence continues at coordinate 64,566 of NZ_JBICXT010000031.1, forward strand.
GTGCCTGTCGGGAAGTACAACCCCGGCACGATCGACGGCCAGCTCGGCACCAACAGCTGGAAGGCCTGGCAGCGTTTCCTCAACGACCGCGGATACAACGCCGGAACCGTTGACGGCGACGTCGGCCCCAACACCATCCGCGGCCTCCAGCGCTTCCTCGTCGCCATCGGCTACGACACCGGCGGCATCGACGGCGACGCCGGAACCAAGACCAGGGCCGCCTGGAAGGCATTCGCCAACCTCGGCGGAGGCTGGTGCTGACCACACCCGCCCCCCGGGCTCCTGTCCTTACGGATCTCGAAGGCCATCGCACCCCTTGAGCTGGGGTGTTGCGACGACTCCTAGAACCCAAGCGACCGGGCGGGGCGTGCCCGCATTCGCTGCCATCCTTGATGTCGGCCTCGCTGGTCAGGCCAGGCCCGCGGCGAGGGCGCGGCGGACGGCGTCGGCGCGGTCGCGGATGTCGGCTTTGGCGAACAGGTTGTTGATGTGGGTCTTGACGGTGGCCTCGCTGATGAAGAGCTGTTGGGCGATGGCTCGGTTCGGCAGGCCCTGGCCGATGAGGGTGAGCACTTCACGTTCGCGGGGCGTGAGGTCTGCGGGCAGCGCCTGTGCGGGCGTCGGCGGCCGGGTTCGCACGGTGGCCAGAAGGCGGTCCTGAACCTCGCGGTCGAGCACCGACTGCCCCGCCGCCGCGGCCCGGATCGCGCGGAGGATGTCCTGGCGTCCCGCGTTCTTCGTCAGATAGCCGCGGGCGCCGGCGCTCAGGGCAGCCAGGATCGAGTCGTCGTCGGCGAAGGTGGTGAGCACGACCACGGCCGTCTCCGGATGCTCCTCGCTCAACCGACGCGTCGCCTCGATGCCGTCCATCACGGGCATGCGCAGGTCCATCAGGACGACGTCCACCGGTGCGGCGGCAACGGCGGCCAGGACTTCGCTTCCGTCCGCCGCGGCGGCGGTGACCTCGATGTCGTCGGACAAGGCGAGCACGGCGGCCAGGGGCTCACGGATCGTCGCCTGGTCGTCGGCGACGATCACCTTCAACTGCCGCGGTTTCTCGGTCGGTTCACTCATCCCGGGATCACTGCCTCCACCTGCCAGCCGCCAGCTTCCGGTCCCTCGGTGATCGGGCCGGCGGTCAGTGTGCCGCCCAGCAGGGCGACCCGTTCGCGCATTCCTATCAGGCCCATCCCGCTGCCGACTCCCCCGGTCACCTCGCGGGTCGCGGGCGTGTTGCGAACCTTCAGCGTCGTCGTCGCGTCATCGAATGTCAGCTCCACCCCGACGTCGCCGCCCGGAGCGTGCCGGCCCGCGTTGGTGAGCGCTTCCTGTGCGATTCGCAGCAGGTTCTGGGTGACCTTCGTGGGCAGCTCCCGCACCGTTCCGGTGACCGTGAGGACATCACGGTGACCCGAGGATTCGGCCATCGCCGTGAGGCTCTCGAGCAGCGGAAGGGCGTCCTCGCGCAGTGCGTGCACGGTCCACTGGGCCTGCTTCAGGCTCTCCTTGACCATGCTGTGCGCCTTGTTGTTCGCCTCGCGGACCTTCTCCAGGTCTCCGGTGTCGATCAGGGCGTCCGCCAGTTCCAGTTGCATGTTGATCCCGGCCAGCGAGTGCGCCAGCACGTCGTGGACGTCTCTGGCGATACGGCTGCGCTCGGTGAGCACGGCGGCCTGGGCCTCCGCGCGGGCGGCTCGCTCCGCGGACTCGGCGGACTGGACCATCGCCTCCACGGCACGCTGCCTGCTACGGCTGAGGATTCCTGCCACGACCGGAATGCCGGTGGTCAGGCCGAGTGTCCAGGTGAGCTGTTCGTGACCGGGACCGAGCCGGAAGTACAGGACAGCGCCGCACAACAAGCTGCACAAGGCAGCGAGTGAAAGGGCCTGCTTGAGCGGGAGCCGGTAACCGATGTGACCGACCAGGAAGTACGCGAACAGGTAGCCGGGGCCGCTGCGGCCGACGCCGATCAGGGCGGCAGCCGCCACGACGCCGCCGGTCAGCCAGACAAAGGCGGCGCGCGACGGGAGCCTGGTCTCGGACAGATGCCGGGCCATCAGAGCGAGGGAGTTGACCACGAGCAGGGCGACCACCACCAGGCCGCGGCCCTCCACTCCCAGCGGCCGGACGGTCGCGAACGTGATGGCGATGATGCCCAGGGTGATGGCCCCGTGCAGACGGGGGTCCTGGCGGGGCACGCCCCTCGGGCCGGACCCCGTTTCCGGGGCCGGCCCGAGGGCGTTGACACTCTCGGTTGCGGACACGGCGCGACCATAGCCCACGGTCAGGCCGTACGGTCGAACATCGCCACGGGGCTCGGGCCTGCGGGGAGTTGCTCCTCGCGCACGACCAGACGGCTCCGGATGAAGATCGTGGCCAGGCGGGTGACCACCTCGGTGAGCGCCATGAGCACGAACGCGGCCACCCAGGCGTCGCCGGTGGTGATGTGGTGGGTGACGCTGAAGCGGGCCACGTCGTCGGCGCCTCCGTGATCGACCCACACCTGGAAGACCATGCGCGCACCCATGCCGAGCACCCACAGGAGGGCGGAGACGGCACCTGCCTTGATCAGGAGGTGTCCACCTGCCTCACGGATCCTGGTGCAGATGCCACCGGCGATGCCGAGCGCCGCCCCGGCGGCGACCAGGATGCCGATGAGCACAAGGTCGTTGCCCGCGGTGGGCACGCTGCGCAGGTAATGAGAGGCCACGAAGGCCACGATCCCCAGCGGGATCAAGTAGGACTTGAGGCTCAGTCGGTCTTCCCGCAGCTGCCGGAAGACGATGAGGACGAGGGCGATGTCGGTGATCCAGTCGGTCGTGGTCATGCCTCAATCGTGCTGACGGGAGGTCTCTCACACCTGGACCCATAGGTGGAGGTGCAGGTGGAGATCAGCCGGCGCCCGTCGAACGGCCACCGACGGCCGGAAAGACCTGACGGACCGCCCCTATGTGCGGCTGACCGCGCACAGCCGGTGTGAATCCGCCGTCTGACGACGGGAACCGTGTGGCATTTGGCCACTTCTGCACGTATGCAATATTTCTACGCATAATGGCGGTCGGTGTGACCGGTTCGTCCAGGCAACGACGAAGGCGGCAAGGCCGCCGTTCGGCAAGGAGGCACGATTCGATGACGACCGCCGTCGACGAGATCGCAAGCGGCATCTACCGGCTGTCGACCTGGGTGCCAGACATCGCGCCCCCAGCCGGGTTCACGTTCAACCAATTCCTTGTCGACGGTGACGAGCCGCTGCTCTTCCACACCGGCCCGCGCGCCATGTTCCCCATGGTGTCGGAGGCCGTCGCGCGCCTCGTGCCCCTCGACCGTCTGCGCTGGATCACGTTCGGCCATATCGAGGCGGACGAATGCGGGTCGATGAACGAGTGGCTGGCCGCCGCGCCGCACTCCGAGATCGCCCACGGAGCGGTCGGCTGCCTGGTGTCGATCAACGACCTCGCCGACCGGCCGCCGCGGGCGATGGCCGACGGGGAAGTGATCGACATCGGCGGCAAGCGTCTTCGGCACATCGACACCCCGCACGTGCCCCACGCCTGGGAGGCCAGGCTGCTGTTCGAGGAGACCACTCGGACCCTCCTGTGCGGTGACCTGTTCACGCACGTGGGCAACGGACCCGCGCTCCTCGAACGCGACATCGTCGAGCCGGCCATGGACGCGGAGGCAATGTTCCGCGCCACCTCCCTCGCGCCGGACACCGGCACAGTCATGCGCCGCCTCGCCGACCTCGAACCCACGACACTCGGCCTGATGCACGGCTCCTCATTCAACGGCGACTGCCCCACCGCACTGCGCGACCTCGCAACCGCGTACGAAACGCAGTACCTGGCCCGCCCCTGACACGGCGGGCCCACCGCTGCCGGCCCCTCCGCATTACAGGGCGGAGTACACCCGCCGGGCCGCCAGATTCCACAAAACACCTGTACATGGGGACCAGTTGGAGCCCCCTTCTCGGCAGGCGCGGTCCTGGATCGGCGTGCTGCCGTGGGGAAACGCATTACGGCTCGTGGCCGCGGTCCGGCCCGAAGGAGGGTCGCCCAGCGGGCCTCTTTTCACCAGACTGGGCCGGTGACGACACCCCCAGCCGCTCCCGACAGACTCCGTGCTGTTCCTTTCGACTCAGGTGGCGTGCTGATGCAACCGATCGGTGGCCCTTGGAGTCCGCGAGCAGACTTCGAACAGACCGTCCTCGCCCACACCCCGTCGATCACGTCGCAACAGTTCGCGGCGGCCATCAGCGCGGGCGACCGCTTCTTCGGCACATCGTCATCGACGCCCGACTACGACTACGACGATTGCCACCGGGTGATGCTCCGCCATCTCGGGGTAGAGCCGACTTCGCAACTCCTCGCCGATTTTCGCCGCGAATTCCTCCCGACTCCTGCACGCCGGACTCGGGATCGGCCGTTTCTTCGAGTACCACGCCAGCGCCGCACTGGATCTCGCTCCAGCGCAATGTCTGTTCGTTGATGACGATCCGGACCTCGCCGCCGCGGCTTTCCGGCTCGGCTATGCAGGACGCGTGCTTTGCCGGGACCCGGCTGTCTCGAACGTGCCCTCCATCAGCTCCCTGACGGAGCCCCTGCAATTCTTCTGACACATGCGGCGCGATCTTCCAGGCTTTGGCCGCAACAGGGCGACGAAATCCGAGCATCGTGAGCACACTCCGGCCTGGCTCACCCTCAACGCGCTTCATACTCCGGCCGGTTCGCAGCTGCGTGGACCGACTGTCGGTGCCCGCCCTGTCGCACCGCCTCGCGGGCAGCCTCGGCCGCATGACGGTAGCTGGAGATGAGGCCGCCTACCGCTCCAAGCGAGACCAGTCCCAAACCGACAGCGGTGGCAATCCCCTTCGCGCCGCCCATGGCGAAGTAGGACACCGCGGCCACACCGCCGTTGAACAGGAACAAGAACCACAGCACCGGTCGGGACGACAAGAATGCCTTGATCTTCGGCTTCTTGGTGATCCGCGCACCCGTCAGAAGTGACACGGCGATACCCGCGAACGTCGCCACGGTCTTTCCCGTCCCGTCCAGGACCGCACCTGCACCTCCCATACTCGTGACCAGACCGGCGACGAAGAACGACCAGGGCAGCAGATCGGCGATGAACGACTTCACACGAACCAGAAACGACTTCGAACTCATGGGACTTCCTTCGGGACGGGGAGCGTGGTGCTCTCTGGATCTCTGCCGAACACGATCCCGTCGCGCGTCCTTCGCCACGAGGGAGCGCACTCCCGAGCCGATGGTGTAGTGCGCTACACCATCGGAGGCCGCGCTCATGGAGCTGTCGTCGGATGTCCAGCGCCGCGATGTCCTGACCCTGCCCTCATGCACCGGCGGCTGCCGTCGGAACTACGGCCGCCGCGCACGAGCAGGCATCTGGAGTCGGCGCAGTCCTGCCGTGACGGCGGTGCCGTTCAGTCCACGCGCGGCGCCGCGAACGCCTCGTCCAGCAATGGGTCCCGGTCCTCGCGGTCATCTGATCTCGCACACCCCAAGGACGCTCCAGGGGCATCAAGTCCCGCTGAGCTCGGAGGAAGGGTTCGAGGAATACGGCCTCCGATGCGGATCGGCCGGGAGCAGGCGGCGTACGTAGCCGCAGAGCCGCGCATCGCGAAGGTGCAGCGGACTACACCACGGATCCGGGAGGCCACTCCCTCGTGACGACCCACCGACGTAGAGATCGTTGGCTGTGCAAGTACAGGGGTGCTTGAGCGGAGGCACCCCCGTTGCGCCGACCCCGTGGGGACGAGGTCGGCGCCCATTCGGGCCCGGCGACGGCCGGCCTTCTCCCCCGCCCGACGCGGGGCCCGAGCATCTCCCCCTTCGTTCTTCTCTCCCGCCTGCAGCGCGGCCCCGCCCGCTGCGACCACCACAGGACTGGACAGGACTGATGAGACCGAATATCCGAGGCAGTCTGGGCGGGTTCCTGACCTGCGGCCTGCTGATCACCGGCGCCGTCATCGTCGGCCACGACGGCAACGAGAAGCCGGGTCTGCCGAGCGGCCCGTACGTCGCGCTGGGTGACTCCTACACGGCTGGGCCGGGAATACCCGCGAAGAGGGGCAGCCCCGCCGGTTGCGAGCGCTCCGACCACAACTATCCAGCCCTCGTAGCGGATTCGTTCGACGTGCGGGCCGGGGATTTCCACGATGTGAGGTGCAGCGGTGCCACAGTCACCGATCTCACCGCGCCTCAGACGACCAGCGACGGCACCAATCCGCCGCAGCTGTCGGCCCTGTCCGAGCGGACCCGGCTGGTCACTCTCGGGATCGGGGGCAACGACATCGGTTTCGGCGCCATGATCAAGCGGTGTGTCGGCGCGGGGGCCCTTTACCGGATCCTGGGCGGTGGCAAGTATCTGCCTGAGGAAGCCCCCTGTAAGCGGCAGTACCTCTCGCACGGCACCGACGAGGTGCAGCGGAGGATCGACTCGACGGGCGAGCGTCTCACCAGTGCCCTCCGTGACATAAGGCGGCGCGCACCGCGAGCACATGTCTACGTGGTCGGCTACCCGGAGATCTTGCCCTCCGATTCGGGCGCATGTCTGCGGAGCATGTTCCTCGCCCCTGGCGACGTGATGTTTCTGCGCGAGGAGGAGCAGCGGCTCAACACCATGCTGCGAGAGCGGGCCGAAGCCGGTGGCGCCGACTACGTCGACACCTTCACGCCCTCCAGGGGGCACGGGGCGTGCGCCGCCGCCGACGTGCGCTGGATCGAGCCCCTGACGCCCGCCGCCCCAGCGGCTCCTGTCCACCCCAACGCGCATGCTGAGCGCGGAATGGCCGACGCCGTGGTGAGTGCGCTCAAAAAGGCCCTCACGAAGTAGTCCTACGGCGGGCGGCTCGGACTGCCGCACTCCCATTTTACTTGACTTTCTCAACCAATATATGCTTGCGTGAGTCAATCAAGCTCGATTCCATTCGGAGGCTGTTCCCATGTCCCACGCTCCTGCTCGATCCGTCGTCGCGGGGACCTCAGCCCCGCCGAGGGCCAACGCCGTGGTGGCAGTGCTGGCTCTCGCCGGGATCGTCGTCTCACTGATGCAGACCCTGGTCATCCCGATCGTCCCGGAGCTCCCCCAGCTGCTGCACGCCTCCTCCTCGAACACGGTCTGGGCCGTCACCGCCACCCTGCTCGCCGCGTCCGTCGCCACCCCGGTCGTGGGCCGGCTCGGCGACATGGTCGGCAAGCGGCGGATGATGCTGACCAGCATCGTCCTGCTGGTGGCGGGATCGGTGGTCTGTGCGCTGGCCGACTCACTCGTGCCGATGATCGTCGGACGTACTCTGCAGGGCCTGGCAGCTGCCGTCGTCCCGCTGGGCATCAGCATCATGCGCGACACGCTGCCCGCCGACAGGCTGGCCGGCGCGACCGCCCTGATGAGCGCCTCGCTAGGCGTCGGCGGAGCCCTCGGCCTGCCCGCAGCCGCGTTCATCGCCGATCACTGGAACTGGCACATCCTGTTCTGGGCCTCCGCCGGCCTTGGTGTCCTCTCCCTGATGCTGGTGCTGCTCGTCATACCGAGGTCCGACGTGCGCACCGGCGGGCGTTTCGACCTGGTCGGCTCGCTCGGCCTGTCCGCCGGGCTGGTCTCTCTGCTGCTCGCCGTGTCCAAGGGCGGCGACTGGGGCTGGACCTCTGCCCCCACTCTCGGCCTGGGCGCGGCCGCCGTCGTGGTCCTGCTGGCGTGGGGCTGGTGGGAGCTGCGCACCCGGCAACCGCTGGTCGACCTGCGTACCACCGCCCGCCGTCAGGTGCTCTTCACCAACCTCGCCTCGGTCGCGCTCGGCTTCTCGATGTTCGCCATGTCCCTCGTCCTGCCGCAGCTCTTGCAACTGCCCACGCAGACCGGTTACGGCCTGGGCAAGTCCATGCTGACCGTGGGCCTGGTGCTTGCTCCTCAGGGTCTGGTCATGATGGCGATGTCCGCCGTCTCGGCGGGCATCACCAAGGCCAAGGGCCCCAAGGTCACCCTGCTGATCGGCGCGCTCATCGTGGCCTTCGGCTACGGCCTCAGCCTTCTGCTCATGTCCGAGGTCTGGCATCTCGTCCTGGTCGCCTGCGTCATCGGCGGCGGCGTCGGCTTCACCTACGGTGCACTGCCCGCGCTCATCATGGGCGCCGTGGATCCCTCCCAGACCGGCGCGGCCAACAGCCTCAACACCCTGATGCGGTCCCTGGGCACCTCGTTCGCCAGCGCCATCGCCGGCGTCATCCTCGCCCAGATGACCACCAGCTTCGGCGGCCATGCCCTGCCCTCGGAGAACGGCTTCAAGGTCGTCATGGCCATCGGCGCGGGAGCCGCCCTCCTCGCCTTCCTGATCGCCACGTTCATCCCGGGCCGGCGCACTGCCGTCCAGCTGGCGACCGCCGCCGAGACTCGCGCGCAAGCTCCGACGCAGGCTGCTGACGCGTCCTGAGGCAGCGCGAACACCGAAGCGTCGGCGGCGAGTTCTCGTAGCGGGGAGACCCCCGGAGACCCGGCCAGGACCTGATCGCCCGGAACCGCCCACGTCCACTTGAGAGACCCCAGATGCTCAAGCGACTCACCGCCTCACCAGCGGCCGACCCGAAAGAGCCGGCGCCATCGTCACGACGACGGGTCGCCGAACCGGTCGTTCAGCACAGACCGGAATGGGCAACGTGTCCCACCGGCGCAGTAGTCGAGGACGCCTGGCGCCGTCAATTCCGGAAGACGCTGCGGCGCGCGGCGTGGGCCACAGTGCACCTCTGCGTGGCCGCGGTGATGGCGTTCGGCATGTGGATCTTCATCACCGTCCTGCTGATCGCCGCCGTCGGCACGGTGACGGTCGTGTGCGCCTGGTTGTTGCCCGAGACCGTGCTGATGGTCCGGCGGATCGCAGGGGCCAAACGGGGCCTGACCGCCAGGTGGACCGGGGTGAAGATCCCCGAGGTGTACGAGCCCTTGACGGGGACGGTACGCGAACGCGTACTCAAGGCCGTTCGCGACCCCGGCACGCACACGGATATGCGCTGGATGCTCGCGTACTGGTTCTACGGCACGCTGATCGCCTTCGCACTGCCTTTGTGGCCTGTCGGGCTGGTCGTGGACGGGGTGTGGTGCGGACTGCTCGGGCGCAAGGCGATCGCGCTGCCGATGGTCGTACGGCTTGCGGACCTCGAGGCCGACTGGTCGACCGCCCTGCTGAAGCCGTCGCCGCAGGTACTGCTCGCCGCCCGGGTCCAGAACCTGGCCGCGACCCGTGCCGACGCGATCGCCTCGCACGGCGCCGAGCTGCGTCGCATCGAGCGGGACCTGCACGATGGGGCTCAGGCTCAGTTGGTGGCCCTGTCCATGCGTATCGGGCTCGCCAAGCGCGTCTACGACCGCGATCCCGAGGCCGCGCGCAACCTGCTGGACGAGGCCCAGGTCCAGGTCGAGAAGGCACTCACGGACCTGCGGCACGTGGTGCGCGGTATCCATCCACCGATCCTGACCGACCGCGGCCTCGTCGGCGCGGTGCGAGCACTGTCGGCAAGCAGCGGGCTGACAGTGGCCCTGGACGATGGTGGCCTGGCAAAGGGGACACGGGTGCCCGCGGCGGTGGAGGCGGCCGCCTACTTCGTGGTGGCCGAATCACTGACCAACATCACCAAGTACAGCGGCGTGAGCCGTGCCGAGGTACAGCTCGTCCGCGCCCGGCGCGGTCTGCAGGTGCGGATCAGGGACGAGGGACGGGGCGGTGCGCACGAGGCCGGCGGCTCGGGTCTGCTCGGCATGCGCCGCAGGGTCGCCGCACTCGACGGGACCATGCAAATGACCAGCCCCCTCGGGGGGCCGACCCTGATCGAGGTGGAGCTGCCATGCGTGTGGTGATCGCCGAGGACAACGCCCTGCTGCGGGAAGGCCTGGTGCTGCTGCTGAACTCGGCCGGACACGAGGTGGTGGCCGTCGTGGGAAGCGGCCCCGAGATCATGCCCGCGCTCCTGGAACACCGGCCGGACGCCGCCGTCCTCGACGTGCGGATGCCCCCGACCTTCCGCGACGAGGGCCTACGGGCCGCACTCGAAGCACGCCTACTGCTTCCCGGCCTGCCTGTGTTGGTGCTCTCGCAGTACGTCGAGCAGTCGTACGCCACCGAGCTGCTGACCGGCGGGACCAGCGGGATCGGCTACCTGCTCAAGGACCGGGTCGGGCGGGTGGACGAGTTCCTCGACGCTCTGGAACGCGTCGTGGCCGGCGGCACTGCCCTCGACCCCGATGTCGTCACCGAACTCCTCATCCGCCGCCGCGATTCCCCGCTGGACTCCCTCACCCCACGTGAGCGCGAGGTGCTGAAACTGATGGCGGAGGGGCACGGCAACGCGACCATCGCCAAGGACCTCGTCGTCAGCGAACGCGCGGTGCACAAACACATCGGCAACATTTTCCTGAAACTGGGCCTGCCTCCCAGCGACAGCGGACACCGCCGCGTCCTCGCGGTCCTGACGTACCTGGGTCACACCCCGCCCGCCTGACACGGCACCACGCAGGACACGCATCCCGCGTACCTTGCCCGCCCGCGCGAACTCACCCAAGCGCCCTCACACCGGCGTCTCGCCCAATCGACCGCCACGGGTGCCCGTTCAACCGTGCGTCCTCCAAGACCCCACCACCCGCCGGGCCCAGCCGAGGCTGTGCAGGAAGATCTTCTCGACCTGCTCGTCGGGAATGCCGTGCCACACGTGTTCCGCGCCGGGCACCTCCATCAATTCCACCCGCACTCCCGCCGCTTCCAGACGGAGGGCTTGCCTCGCGGGCCAGGCCGGGGACCGCTTCGGGGGCGGCTCCCAGGAGGAGCGCGTGCGGTGTGGTCGGATCGGTCCCGTCGAGGGTGAGGTCGCTCGGGGCGTACCAGACGATGGCACCGCGCACCTCACGAAGTTCGGGAGACAGCGCCAGGAGTGAAGCCAGGTGTCCGCCGGCCGACTCCCCCCAGACGACCGAGCGTTGAGGGTCGATGCCGAGTTCCGCGGCCCGCAGGCCGAGCCGGCGGAGCGCGCCGCGCAGGTCGTCCAGCGGTGCGGGGAAGACGGCCTCGCCGCTGAGACGGTAGTCGACGGACGCGACCGCCAACCCGGCGGCGGCGATACGGGCGAACGGGCCCGGAGTCCAACCCCGCATCCGGTAGCCCATGTCGCCCCGGCGGCCCCGACGCCAGGCACCGCCGTGGACGAACAGGACGAGGCCCGTGGGTTCGCCGCCCGGTGTCCCGTCTGGGAGGTAGAGGTCGAGTTCGAGCGGACGGGCGCCGGGGAGGTCCGCGTACGGCACGCCGCGCAGGAGGCGGATGCCGTCGGCCAAGGGGGCCGCGGGCGGTAGTGGCGCTCTGTCCGGGTGCGGGGCGGCGATGAGCGTCCGCAGGTCGCTGCCCGAGGTCACCGGGTGCGCCACTGGTGGTCGGGGAGGAACCGGACGTCGTAGTCCTGCGGGACGGTGCCGAACTTGCGCGGCTCCGGAATGTAGGGCTCCTTGGGCAGGCCGAGGGTGTCGGTCGGCGTGCCGAGGTTCTCGAAGAACCGCTCGAAGGTGCCGCCGGGCCCCGCGGCGACGCCCACGATGCGGGTGCTGTGCCGTTCGATCCGGTATGCGTGCGGGCAGTTCTTCGGCACGAACCCGAAGTCGCCGCTGGTCAGGAGTTTTTCGTACTGCTCCCCCGCGGTGTCCTCGACGAACAGCCGCACCGCGCCGTCGGTCACGAAGAACACCTCGTAGGTGTCGGGGTGCATGTGCGCCGGGATGGTGTCGCCCTTGGGGCCTTCGCAGGTGAAGAAGTTGAAGGTGTTCTCCGTCTGCTCGCCGCCCGCGTAGACCGTGAAGAGGTCGGTGAACAGGTGGGCGCGGTCCCCCATGTCCTTCTCGATGAAGTAGGGCCTGCCCGGCTCCGGGGGTATGCGCGACGACTGCCGGTAGCGGGTGGCGAACTCGAGGGTCATGGGCGCTCCCTTGCGGTCACTTCAGCGAATGTCAGGTAGCCTGACATAGCCGTCGGGCGATGTGCAAGACTTCCGCGAGGGCCGAGCCGCCGTACCAGCGAGGAGCAGATGCAGACCAGCCGACGCCAGTTGCCGGGACTGCTGGGCGATGCCCGCCGGTGGTTCGACGACGCGCTCCTCGCCGCCCTGACGGCGCAGGAAGCGCAACCGGTGTCCTCCACCCACCTGCAGCTCTTCTCCGTCCTCGACGACGACGGCACCACCGTGTCCGAACTCGCCCGGCGCATGGCGGTCACCCGGCAGACGGCCCACCAGGCCGTGCACACCCTGGTCGCCGCGGGACTGCTGGAGCAGGTGCCGCACCCCACGTCCCAACGCCAGCGCCTCATCCGGCGCACGGCCGAGGGCCGTAAGGCACACACCCGGGCCGAAGAGATCCTCACGGACCTGGAGCACACGCTCGCCGAGCGGATCGGGGCCGAGACGGTGGCACAGCTGCGGTCCGTCCTGGAGCAGCCGTGGGGCCGGCCGCCCGAGCCGCAACGTCCCGGGGAGTGACGCAGTACGCCGCCGATGCCCATGACGCCGGCCTCACCGGCCAGCTGAATCCACCCGCCCCCCAATCCACGAAGGCCACAGCTTCGTATTACCGGTGAGGGTTTCAAGCGGTGGCCCTCCACACGCCGCCCGGCCGCAGCTGGGACGCTCCGGCCGGGCGGCGCGCATGCTGCTCACGGCGTTCCACACGCGGATCCAAAGCACGCGGTGGCGCGGGTATTGACGTTGAAGTTCCGCCTCGGCCTCTTCGAGCAACCCCTGCCGTCCACGGAAGCGGACACCCACAGTTGTCTCGACGACCTGGGCGAGCGCATCGCCCGCGCCTCCGTGACCCTGCTCCCCCACGACGGCGTGGTCCTTCCGCTGCCCCCGGCGATCGGGCGGATCGCGGTCCTCGGCCCGAACGCCGACTCCGTGGCGCAGCCGATCGGCCACTACACCGCACCCCAGAGGCCGGGCAGCGGTGTCACGGTCCTCCAGGGCATCCGCGCGGCAGTCGGGCCGGACACCGAGGTTACCTACGCCCGGGGCTGCGACCTGGTGGGAGACGATGTCTCGGATGTGCCCGAGGCCAGCGCGTTGGCGGCCGGGTCGGGCGTGGCCGTGCTGGTGCTGGGCGGTTCCAGTGCCCGTTCCGAGGACACCGCCTTCGACACCAACGGGGGCGGCGGTGACCGGCTCCGGCACGCCGTCCGGCATGACCTGCGGGGAGGGCGTCGACCTGGCGGACCTTGCCCTGCCGGCCGCGCAACTCGCCCTGCTGGAGGCGGTGTCGGCGACCGGCACACCCGTCGTCGTGGTTTTCGTCCAGGGCCGTCCCCATGCCCTGCCCTCCCTCACCACCACCGCGTCGGCGGTGTTGAGCGCCTGGTACCCGGGACCGCGGGGCGGGCGTGCCGTGGCCGACGTGCTGTTCGGCAACTGCGAGCCGCAGGGCCGCCTTTCGGTGTCCGTGCCCCGCTCGGCCGCCCAACTCCCCGTCTTCTACAACGGAAAGGACCATCGCTACCGCGGTTACGTCGACCAGAGCGCCCTGCCACGTGACGCCTTCGGCCACGGGCTGTCGTACACGAGCGTCGAGTACGGGCCACCGCGCCTGTCGAGCCGCCGAGTCGGCGCCGACGCACCGGATCTGACGTGCCGGGTCACCGTCCGCAACACCGGGTCGCGACCGGCACGCGAGACAGTGCAGCTCTACGTCCGCCGGCTGTCGGGCGGCATGTCCTGGCCACGCATCCGTGAACTGCGCGGCTTCGTCCGTCTCGACGTCGCTCCCGGCGGTGAGGCCGAGGCGGTGTTCGCGATCGACCACGACACGCTGGCCTTCATCGACCGGGACCTCTGCCTCACGGTGGAGCCCGGGGAGGTCGAAGTGGAGACGGGACCGGCATCGGACCGGGCTCAGGGGGCAAGGCTCCGGATCACGGCACCCCTCAGGCAGGAAGGTTGATGATGACCTTCATGTGCTTCGTGAGCGGCTGATCGCTGCGTCCCAGTCCCGTCACGACTCGATGATCAGAGCGCGGCACGGTGCCCAAGGGCGGGCATCCCGGGTGTCGGCCGTGACGGAATGCCAGCCCCAGGACTGCAGTTCCCGAACGGCCACCCTGTCGCCCCGCCCCACCAGTGTCACGCCGAGCACGGCGGGATGGCCGGCCAGTCCTGCCGCATGGTCGGCGAGCAGCCTCCGCTGCAGACGGCGGGCAAGGTTCCAGTCACGACCTTGGTTGCGGGAGCGCACCTGGGAGTGGACCACGATCCTCGAGATCGCGAAGAGCCTCCCAGCGGTCGCGAGCCCGAGCAAAGCCCCCGGAAGGTGCCCGTCCAGTCCCCACCACCATGGCCCGTCGGCGCGCACCGGAAAGCCGTAGGCGCACCCTGTCAGTACGAAGCTTCCCTCGCGGCGAAGGTCGTCCCCCGCACCCACGGCTCCGTCGACCCCGCGCTGTCTCGCGAGCCCGCTCCTCTCCGCGACCAGCAAGGCGAAGCCCGGTCGGCGTGCCTCGTCGCCGAGTCGGCGCAGGAACAACTTGCGGCCCTGGTTCCATGCCCGTGCATCACCACCAGAGGTCTCCGCGTACAGGTCACCCAGTTCCTCCAGCCGGTCCTCGATCTGCCGGCGGGACATCGAACGGATGCACTCCCCCTCCAGGGGTGACGGCGCCTGCCGACCCTTCCAGTCGGACACGTTCACGGTCATGAGGAGTCCTGCCCCGGGCCCGGACGGGATCGACCCGGCGTCGTCGTTCACCGAGAACGGCCACCGCGTGAGAGCGGGCGCGCGAAGAACTCTCGGCACTTTCACGGTACTCCTGCGCCGTCCCGCACAAGATGCTCGGGAGTACGGTGGACATGACGAAGCGGCGACGGACGAGGAAGGGTGTCCGCCTGCACCAGGCGTTCCGGCCGACGAAGAAGACGAGGAAGACGAGGTTGTCTCCCGCAGCTCACCATCATGATCCACACCGGACTACCGCACAGACAGGTGAGCACAGTGTCCGATACTCAGCCCCCAGCGGGATTCCTCCCGGACGGAATCCACGACTCCGTGCGCCCCGGGACCGCCCTGGTACGGCTGGAGACCACACACGACCGCGAGGGCGTTTTCGACGGCGCCTGGTGGCCGCGCTCCCGTGCGGTCGCCGATGAGATGCCCCGTCTGATCAGCGCACTGACGAAACATCTCGGACCGATCACCCGGGTCGGAGTGGATTCCGCCGCCTGGGACGGACTGCCCCCGCGGCTGGTGGTCGACGGCCGGGTCGTACGCATCGACGGATCGTCCACGGGCGACGACACCGTCCTCATCACCCGTGGCGATCACGACCTGTTCTCCTTGCTCGTCGTGCCGCCGGACACGCCGCCCCACGCGGCGAGGGCGGCAATGACCCAAGCGGTACGTGCCGACAACCTCAAAGGGGCTGCGCGAATCCTCGTCGACACCGGTGCCGATCCCGTCTCTCGCCCCTACGGCGGCGAAGACGCGACGCAAGCCTGATCCGGTCGGCAGACGTCCGGGGGCGGGCGCAACCACGACGTGGACAAGCACAGCGCGGTTACCCGGAGCTCGCGGCTACAGAAAACGGTCCGCGACGGCGTCAGTATTCCTGAGGTTCCCCCAAATGACATGCGGGCTTCCCGCCAATCTGTGCTAGCCTGACGACAGTTGCAGTTTTGGTTACCAGAGAGACTTGTTTTCTTTGCAGAGCTTTCCGGAATTTTCCGGAGGGGTGATCATCGCGGCGACCCGGATCCGTAAAGTGCGGATTCCGGCACTGTCCCCCAAAGGGAGTTTCAATATGGCATCTGGCACCGTGAAGTGGTTCAACGCGGAAAAGGGCTTCGGCTTCATCGAGCAGGAGGGCGGCGGCGCTGACGTGTTCGCCCACTACTCGAACATCGCCACGTCTGGCTTCCGCGAGCTTCAGGAAGGCCAGAAGGTTACCTTCGACGTCACCCAGGGCCAGAAGGGCCCCCAGGCCGAGAACATCGTTCCCGCCTGACGCTGACGCGAACCGCTGGACCGAGGCCTGCACTCTTGGGTGCAGGCCTTTTCGCATTTCCATCGGCCCATTCTTGTGAATCCTCGTGCGGCGCATCAAGGCTGGGCGGATTCCTCGATACGCCCTATCGAGGAAGTTCCTTCATGACGCGCACCTGTAGCGAAGACGAGAGCCCCGGTCTCCACTTTCGCGCACCGGCAAATTCCACCCGCTCGGCAGACGGCGCGCACGGCACCCGCTTCCGCGTCCTGGATCCAGGCCGCCGAATCCCTCGTCCGGCCGCCAGGCTTGGGAGCGGCCCAGGAAGAAGCCGCTCCACCACGCGCCCGCAGGAGTTCAGCCTGCCGACGGTCGAGACGTTCACCCAACTGGGCCTGCCCGAACATCTGTTGGCCACTCTCGCCGCCGAGGGCGTGACCGTCCCCTGCCCGATCCAGGCGGCCACCCTGCCGAACGCGCTGGCCGGCCGGGACGTGCTGGGCCGCGGGCGCACCGGCTCGGGCAAGACGCTCGCCTACGGCCTCCCGCTGCTGGCCCGGCTCGACGGCCGGCGGGCCCAACCCCGACAGCCGCTCGCCCTGGTTCTCGTACCCACACGGGAACTGGCCCGGCAGGTCACCGGCGCGATGGCCCCGTTCGCCCGCGCCCTCTGCCTGCGACTGGCCACCGTGGTGGGAGGCATGTCCGTCGCCCACCAGGTCAAGGCGCTGCGCAACGGCGCCGAGGTCGTCGTGGCGACGCCCGGTCATCTCGAGGATCTCATCGACCGGGGTGACTGCCATCTACATCAGGTCGCCGTCACGGTCCTTGACGAAGCCGACCACATGGCCGACATGGGCTTGATGCCCCAGGTGACCGCGCTGCTCGACCAAGTGGCCCCCGGCGGCCAGAGATTGCTGTTCTCAGCGACCCAGGACCACAACGTCGACCTCCTGATATGCGGCTACCTCCACGACCCCGCGGTGTACTCCCCCGACCTGTCCGCGGACGGCTTCACCAACATGCAGCACCATCTGCCGCACATGCGCGACGCCGACCAGCACACCAGCCACATCGAGTCGGCGCCCGCGACGGGCGAGTGATCACGTTCCTGAACGACAAGCATGAATTCGGCCGGACAGGGCTGAACCGCAGCGCACCGGCGCCGCAACCCATCGCTCCGGGTCGACGTGGCCCTGTCCGTGCTCGTCGGCGCCGGCGTCCCGCACCTGCTTCTCCAGGAGGAAGAAGGGCGTTGCGCCGGGCTGGTCACCCGAGCCCATCTCGCCGCCCACCGCGGCGGCCGGCGGTACAGCGTCCGGACGCGGCCGCGGGACATTCCGCTCCGCCGTGGACCGTTCACCCCGTCCGTGGCCGTACTCAGCGAAGCGGAAGCCGCCATGCGAGCCCGGACCCTGCGCAGGTCCCCCGTGATCGACGAACACGGCCACGCCCTGGGCGTCCTCGCGCTCACTCCCTGACCCCCCGCACCGACCCCGTGACTTCACCCCGTACGGGACACCCCCGGATCGGCTTCACCTGCTGGGCCGACGAAGGCCCAGTCCTAGACTCGGACCATGGGAAGAACCCACCACGCCAGCCGGGTGATCGCGGCACCACCCGCGACCGTTTACGACGCCCTCCTCGACCGGGAATCCCTCGAAGCCTGGCTGCCGCCGGACGGCATGCGCGGGAGCATCGAGCAGTGGGACCCGCGACCTGGTGGCGGGTTCCGCATGGTCCTCACCTACCTCGACCCCACCGACAGCCCCGGCAAGACGTCGGATGCGACGGACGTCGTCGACGTCGCCTTCGCCGACCTCATGCCACCCACGCGCGTGGTGCAGCGGGCGGTGTTCGAGGCCGACGACCCCTCGTACGCAGGCACCATGACGATGACCTGGGACCTCACGGCCGCCGACGCCGGAACCGAGGTGACCGTCACGGCCACGGACGTGCCACCCGGCATCGACCAGGCGGCCCACGAGGCCGGGATCGCCTCCTCGCTGGCCAACCTTGCGTCGTACGTCGAAGCAGCCGACTGACACAGTTCCGCCGGTGCCGCAGGCCCTGCCACGTACTTTGCATGTTTCTTGACAAACCCCGCGACTGGAAAGCCTGCCCCGGGCAAGGAGCGAGGGGTGAAACGCTTCGCGATTGTCGCCCTCGTTCTGGCCACCGGCATGGTGACGGCCGTTGCCGCGGTCGTCCTCTCGCCCTGGTGGTGCTCAGCTGCCGTACCGCTCATCCTGCTGGGCCTGCTCGGTGTGGCGGACCTGCTGCAGCGCAGGCATTCGGTGCTGCGCAACTATCCCGTTCTCGGGCACGCCCGCTTCCTCATGGAACGGATCCGCCCGGAGCTGCAGCAGTACTTCATCGAGCGGAACTTCGACGGCCGCCCCTTCGACCGGGACGTACGCAGCATCGTCTACGAGCGGGCGAAGGGCACGGACGCCGAGCAGCCGTACGGCACCGAACGGGACGTGTACCAGCCCGGCTATGAGTTCCTGGTTCCCTCGATGGCGCCCTGCCCGGTGCCCAAGTCACCGCCGCGGGTGCGGATCGGCGGTCCCGACTGCACTCGTCCCTACGACATGGCTTTGCTGAACGTGTCGGCCATGAGCTTCGGCTCGCTGTCGGCCAACGCGATCCTCGCTCTCAACGGCGGTGCGGCAGCCGGGGGTTTCGCTCATGACACGGGAGAGGGAGGTCTGTCGGAGTATCACCTGAGGCCGGGTGGAGACCTGGTCTGGGAGGTGGGCACCGGGTACTTCGGCTGCCGGACCAGCGACGGCGACTTCGACCCCGCCGAGTTCGCCGACAAAGCGGCGCACGCACACGTCAAGTGCGTGTCCCTGAAGCTGTCGCAGGGCGCCAAACCGGGCATCGGCGGGGTCCTGCCGGGTGCGAAGGTCAATGCCGAGATCGCGAAGGTGCGGGACGTGCCCGAAGGGCAGACGGTGATCTCACCGCCATACCACAAGGTGTTCTCCACCCCGCGCGAACTCGTCCGCTTCATAGCGCGGATGCGCGAGCTGGCCGGTGGCAAGCCGACCGGATTCAAACTGTGCGTGGGCTCGCGCAGGCAGTTCCTCGCCGTGTGCAAGGCCATGCTGGAGGAGGGCACGGCTCCCGACTTCATCGTTGTCGACGGAGGCGAAGGTGGCACCGGTGCCGCGCCGTTGGAGTTCGCCGACCATGTGGGAGCGCCGCTGACCGAGGGGCTGCACATCGTGCACAACGCGCTCGTCGGCACCGGTCTGCGCGACCGGGTCAGGATCGGCGCCAGCGGCAAGATCGCCACAGGCACCGATCTGGTCAAGCGCCTTGCGCAGGGCGCCGATTACGGCAACGCGGCACGGGCGATGATGTTCGCCGTGGGCTGCATCCAGGCCCAGCGGTGCCACACCAACACCTGTCCTACCGGTGTCACGACACAGGACCCCCGGCGTGCCCGCGCCCTGGACGTCCGCGACAAGACGCCGCGTGTCCAGCGTTTCCAGGAAGCCACGGTGGCCAGCGCCCTGCAGATCATGGCGTCCATGGGCGTCACCGATCCCGCCGCGCTGCGTCCGCACATGCTCCGCCGACGCATCGATCCCCACACCGAGTGCTCCTACGAGGAGCTGTACGAGTGGCTGGAGCCAGGGCAGTTGATCGCCGAGCCTCCCGCTTCCTGGGCGGCGGACTGGAAAACCGCCGATCCCGACCGATTCACCGTCTGACGTGGAGACACGCACCGCCACAAATATCGCCGGGGGGGGGGGGGGGGGGGGGGGGGGGGGGGGGGGGCCCCCCCCCGGGGGGGGGGGGGGGGGGGGGGGGGGGGGGCGCCCCCCCCCCCCCGACGGGAGCCGCGGCGGGCGCGCGCCCC
>NZ_JBICXT010000032.1:0-83397 GCF_043200415.1 Streptomyces sp. NPDC048419
CGTTGTGGGTGCCGGGGGTGTAGTACTCGCGTTCGTGGTTGTTGACGTTGTCGCCGGTCTCGGTCTGCCACTTCGAGCCGTCGACGGCGGCGCCGGCGGGTCCGTCGAAGGTGTCGGAGAACGCAACCGCAGCAGCTGCGGTCGCGGCGGCGGGGGAGGCGTCCGGCGGATCCGCGTGCGCCGCGCCGGTCGCGGCGGACGCGACCAACACGGCGGACAGGGCCGCGAACAGGCATCTTCGGAGCAGGCGTGGAGAGGCCACAGCTCTTCCTTCCATGCAACGGCCGGTCCCACGGATGAGCCGGCCGAGGTGGGGGATGAAGGCATCGCCTCTTGATTTAAGGATTGAGGTAAGTGTGAGTCAATAGCTTGGTACGGACCACTGGTTCGAGGCCGGCATGGGGACCGGGGCAGTCCTCGTACTTCGCCACGAACCGGAGGCGTCAGGCCGCGTATTGGTAGGCCGGGTAGGTCAGATACCCGGCGTCACCGCCCTGGTAGTACGTGGTCTCGTCGACGGGAGCGATCGGGAGTCCGGCACGCAGCCGCTCGACCAGGTCGGGGTTGGCGATGAACGCCCGGCCGAAACTGATGAGGTCGGCTCCCAGCCCGAGCCAGTGGTCGGCCTCGGCCCGGCCGGCCTGCTTGGGTCCCATCGGAAGCGACGGGTTCACGACGAGGGTGCCCGGCCAGGCGTGGCGCAGGGCGACCAGCACCTCTTCGTCGGTGGTGGCCTCGAGATGGACGTAGGCCACCTCCAGCCGGGCCAGCTCGGTCAGCAACGTGGTGTAGAGCTTGAGCACGTCGGTCTCCTCCACGCCCCAGAACGTGCCGCCCGGAGAAAGGCGGATACCGGTCCTGGTCCCGCCGACGGCCTCGACGGTCGCCGAGGTCGCCTCGACGGCGAACCGGATGCGGTTGGCCACCGAGCCGCCGTAGCCGTCCGTGCGCAGGTTGGCGTTCGACGAGAGGAACTGCGAGATGAGATAGCCGTTGGCGCCGTGCAGTTCGACGCCGTCGAAACCGGCCTCGACGGCACGGCGGGCGGCGTGGGCGTACGAGGCGGCATGCTCAGGCACTTCGGCTGTGTCCAGGGCGCGCGGTGTCGGCGCGGGCTGGGGCCCGGTGGGAGTGAACACGTCGCCGACGGCGGGGACGGCCGAGGGGCCGACCGGCTGCGTCCCGGTCGTGTCGCGGTGCGAGACCCGTCCGCCGTGCATGATCTGGGCGAACGCCCGCCCGCCGTTGGCGCGTACGGCGGCGGTCACCGGCCGCCAGGAGGCCACCTGTTCATCGGTGTGCAGTCCCGGCGTACCGGGATTGGACTGCCCGACCAAGCTCGGCTGCACCCCTTCGGTCACGATCAGCCCGGCCGTCGCTCGCTGGGCGTAGTACGTCGCCATCGACGGGGTGGCCAGCCCGCCGGCGGCGGCGCGAACTCGTGTCATCGGGGCCATCACCACTCGATTGGGCAGGGTCGTGTAGCCGAGCTGATAGCTGTCGAAAAGGGTCGTCACTTCGGGACTCCATCGCGATCTGTCGTGCCCGGATCTCGGGTACGGCAGTTACGCTAAAACCTCACATGGATGTCAGAGGCAAGCGTTGTGGCGCGGGCAACAGTGGGAGGACGGCATGCGCATCGGGGAGCTCGCGTCACGAACGGGAGTCAGCGTCAGGTCCCTGCGCTACTACGAGGAACAGGGGTTGCTCAGCAGTTCCCGCAGCGCCGGCGGGCAGCGGCACTACACGGACGGGGAGGTCCAACGGGTGGCGTTCATCCAGGCGTTGTACGCCGCGGGGCTGTCCAGCCGCACCATCGCCGAGCTGCTGCCGTGCGTCGACGCCCCCAGCGAGGACCATTCCGACGCCGCGTTGGAGCGGATGGCGCAGGAGCGCGGCAGGCTCTCCGACCACATTGCCGACCTCGTACGCACCCGGGACGCGCTCGACGCGCTGATGGTCACAGTCCGAAGGCATCGGGAGACGCTGCAGCCGGCAGTGGCCGAGTGATCGAGGCGTCAGGGGTGCAGGGGCGGCAGCTTCCGGCGCCTACCGGTGACCCGGCCCTTCCTGAGCGTCTTGCCGGCCTGGACCACCAGCACGGCCCCGCCGATGCCGAGGGCGGCGGAACACATGGCGAGGATCAAGTCCAGTGGCTGTCGATCTCCTCGGAGAGACCCGATGCCATGGAGTAGTTGGCCCAGGCCGATCGCAAGTCCGCCCCATCCCGCGCGGGTGTCCGCATGCCTGCGTCGTTGCCGCCGGACAAACCAGGCGCCGATCACCACGAACACCATTGCGCTGGTGCTCAGGATTACCGCGTCGATCATCCCCCACCTCCCGGGCAAGCGTACCGATTCCCGCCAGGTGTCGGCTTCTACGGAGGTCAACAGGCCGTGGGCGGCTCAGGACCGTACGGGCCACCGGTGCGGCTCGCGGCCCAGAAGGCGCAGTGTCTCCTCGAGCGGATTCGACCCGGCCGATACGTCCAGAGCGGGGGCGAAGGCGTTTCCCGGGCCGCGGCGGGCCGGGTCGGTCGGCACCAGCCGGGCTGTGGCGAGCGCGGCGTCGAGGACGTCGTCGGACAGTTCCAGGCCCGTCCCGAGGGCAGCGGCGACGTCCCAGGCGTGCACCACGTAGTCGATGAAGTGGAAGCGGACGGCCTGCCGGCCGGGAAAGCTTCCGCCCAGCTCGGGGAGTGCGAACTCCCGCTCTGTGGAGGCGGGTTCGGCGAAGGCCGCGAGCACCGCCGTCGCGGCCACCCGGTGGACGCGGGCCGGTTCGCTCATGTCCTGCGGCTCCTGCCAGTGTGCCGCCTCTAGTCCCGCTCCGTGTGCGGCCGCCGCGAAACCGTGGTGCTGGGCGGTCATGTGCGCCACGAGCCGTCGCAGGTTCCAGCCTGCGCACGGGGTGTCGCGTTCCCAGTCCGCGCTCCGGGCCAGTTCCACCACCCGTAAGGCCTCGTTCACGGCGATCCGGTCGAGTTCCACGATGTTCGCTCCGGTGACAGTCATGGCTCGAGAATAAAATTGTGCGAACGATCGTGCAATTAGTTTGTTCAGGTCGCCCGGGGCACTGGCGCCCCGTCAGCGGCGGCGTTCCGCAGCCGGCTTGCGATGCCCACCCGGGCCCGGCGATAGCCGGTCTCCTCGTCGTGCAGCACGGAGAAGGCGTTGGCCGCTTCCATCAACGCGACCAGTTCGAAGGCGAGTTGGGGGACATCGGTGCCGGGGCGCAACTCGCCGCTCGGGCCGGCCTCGTCGATCGTGCGCTCCATCAGGTTCGTCCACGCCCGGTGGGCCGAGACCACCGCGTCGTGCACCGGCCCGGAGCGGGCGTCGAACTCGGCGATGACCCCGTAGAAGAAGCAGCCGCCCGGGAAGACCCGACCACGCGAGTACTCGAGCCACAGCTCGCACAGCTGCCACACCCGTCCGACTCCTGCCGGAACCTGCTCGGCAGGCCGGATCACCCGCTCGGCGAAGATCCGCCCGGCTTCGCGTATGGTCGCCAGCTGGAGCTCCTGCTTGGATCCGAAGAGCGCGAAAACCCCGCTCTTGCTCAGCTCCAGTTCGGAAGCGAGCCGCCCCACGGACAGCGCCTCCAGCCCTTCGACGGACGCGATGTCGACGGTGCGGCGCAGCACCAACTGCCGCGTGCGGTTGCCCCGCTCGACGCGGCCGTCGAGCCGGGGCGACCGAGCGGTCCCTGGTGCGGCGCCCTTTGAGCCTTCGATGCGTCTCACAACCGACCACCCTAAAGGCGGCTGGGGCCTTCTGGGCTTCGAGCACGGGCGCGGGCTAGGCGCCCTGCGTAGGCAGTACCTCCAGATCGTCGAACTGCGAGGTGGTGTAGGAGTCCAGGCCGACCTGGCCGTGGTCGTACGTGGCGTCGGCGACCTGGGCGACCTCTGTTCCGTCGATACGGGCCGTGATCGTCTTCCCGGAGAAGCCGAGTGAGAGCCGGTGCCAGGTGTTCGCTCCGGGGGAGGAGAGGCTGCCGCCGGCCAGGACTCGGGTGGTCTTGTCGGGTGCGAGGACCTCGAGCGACCAGGCGCGTCTTTGAAACGTTCAATTGCCGTTGACGGCAACGGCTCGGTATGCGGCGGAGCCGTCAGCGTGCGTCGGGATCGGACGGCTCGGAGGCGTCCATCGAGGTGTCGGTCTCGCCGTCGGCGTCGTCGCCCACGGCGAACACGCTCTCGCGCAGGGCGCGGATCGCTCCGTCGAGCTCGTCCACACCGTGCATCAGCCGGCCCCGCGCGGGGCCTTCGTCGATCATCGCGGCCGCGCCGTGCAGGTCCAGCCCGGCGTTGAAGATCTTCCGCACGACGCTCTCGCGGAGGTCGGCGGCGATACGGTCCCGCTCCCGGGTCAAGGACACCTCCGCCTGCAACGCCGCGTTGGCCGTCAGCGAGCCCCTGATCCGGTCCCGCAGACCATGAGCGGCCACCGCGATCAGCGCGCCGAGGACACTCCACAGCACCACGCGCCTGACGACCACCGCATCGGGCGTGGCCTGGATGACCGACGACACCGCCTGGACGGTCACGACCGCCACCACCACACACGCCGACTCCCATCGGCGGTGGAACAGCACCGACCAGATCAGCGGGACCAGCAGGACAAGTCCCACACCGGAGGCCACGCCTGAGGCCAGGATCAGCTCCAGGACCGAAACCGTGTACAGCAGCGGCACCAGAACCGGGGCCCACGACGGCAGTCGCTGCCACGGCAGAAGGAAGGCCCCGGCACACGCGAGCAGGAGCGTGACGCTCACCGCGTACTCCCACCAGGACCGCACGTGCCCGAACGGCACCAGCACACTGATCGTGGCCACCAGGGCAACCAGTGCGAACGGCACGGCCCTTGACGCCAGACCGGGCTGGCGGAACTGCCAACCGACGTGGCCGCCGTCGGTAACGACCCGTGCCGGCCAGGGATCGGTTGGAGATTCCACAGCAACACCCCCGTAGGACCGAAGCGCGCAAAGGCCTCATCGGGAGGCACATGCGACGGTGCGCATCGTATCCACTCACACCGCCGACGGCCCAACGCCCATGCCCACGTGATCCGAGCCGCACCGGAAACGACGTACACGACCACGACCCGTCCCATACGATGCCCTCCCGAACGGACCCTGCGGCGAATCAAGCCAGGCCCGCGGTACGGTCACAGACCCCCTGCTATGGTGCGCCGATGTCGATCAAGAAGTTCCAAGTCACCTTCGATTGCGCGGACCCCGAGCGCGTGGCCCGCTTTTGGTGCGAGGTGTTGGGGTACGTCGTGCCGTCGCCGCCGGACGGGTTCGATTCGTGGGGCGATTTCGATCGCTCGCTGCCGCCTGAGCGGCAGGGTGCGGGGTTCGTGTGCGGTGATCCCTCGGGCGAGGGCCCGCGTCTGTACTTCCAGCGCGTCCCCGAGGGCAAGGTCGTCAAGAACCGGGTGCATCTCGACGTGCGGGTCGGCACCGGGCTCGTAGGCGAGGAGCGCCTGGCCGCGCTCAAGGCCGAGTCCGCGCGGCTGGTGGCGCTCGGCGCCGTAGAAGTGCAAGTGCTGCTCGCCGATGAGTACAACGAGTCCTGCATCCCGATGCAGGACATCGAGGGCAACGAGTTCTGTATCGACTGAGCGTCCTCAGCCCGGCCAAGTGGCCTTCGTCGGCGTGAAGACGTGCTCGACGCGGGCTCGGAGCGTTCGGGATGTGTGTTGAACTCCCTTGTCCAAGGGGGGATTTCAACCTCAACATGTTCGTGGCGGTGCGGGACGGCCGGGTCGCGGTGACCAGCTTGCAGCCCTCGGCGTCCTTCACTGGACGGAGTCATTCCGACCCCGTCCCGCCGCTACGGGGGTCCGGCGTCCTTCCTCAGCGCCGCGGACCTTACGCCGGGCCGAGAGGGCGCTTGATGAGGTGTTGAGTTCCCGCTCGTGTAGATGCGCTGACCGGCACCCTGAAGGCCGCCCGTTCTATCCACCGCACGTCAGTACGTGGCTCAGCTGTGTTGGGGCCAACGTCGCGCGTCTACCGTCCCGTTGAGCCCAGTTGGGCACGAGCGAGACGAAAGAGGAAAGCATGCAGTCCACGACCCCCGTCGTCCTTGTTCACGGCTTCTGGCACGGAAGCTGGTGCTGGAGCCTGGTGAGCGAGCAGCTCGCGAGCCGTGGTGTCGCCTCGGTCGCCGTGGATCTTGACGGGCATGGGCTGAAGAGCCGCGCACCCGATCCCGATGGCAGCGGCCGTTCGACTCCGGGACCTTCGCCGAGGAGCCTTCGCCGTTGGCCGGGATCACGGCGTCCTCCGCAGCGGCGAGCCTTGTCGGGCAGATACGGCGGGTCGGCAACGGCCGGCCGTGTTTGGTCGTGGCGCACGGCGTGGGCGGCACAGCCGTCGCCGCCAACAGCGCGGAGGGGAGTCGCTGACGGCGGCCGATACTCAAGCCCAGGCGGACCCCGGTGAAGTGGCGTCACTGGACAGCCGCAGGAGCGAGGCTGCGCCGACCGCCGCTGCGAAGTCGCCCAACACGGCCTGACGAACGGGTATCGGCGCCCGGGGTCCGTACGTGACGACGTTCTCCCGCACCTCGTCTTCCAGAGGATTCATCAGCGACGGTCCGAGAGCGACGAGCTCGCCGCCGACCACGATCATGCTCGGCCCGAGTGCCTTGGCGAGCCCCGCCAGGACTCGGCCCGTGTGGATCGCGGCACGGTGCACCACCGCGTGAGCGCCTTGTTCTCCCACTCTGAGCGCGGCCGCCAGTTGTGCAAGGTCAGCAGCGGCAGGGTAGGCGTCGAGCACCGCCTTGGTCGATGCCACCGTCTGGAGACAGCCCCGGCTGCCGCAGGAGCAGGGTGCGCCCCCGGGCTCGGCCAGGATGTGGCCGAACCCGCCCGACCGTCCCTGAGTACCGCGGTGCAGAACTCCACCGGCCACCAGGCCTCCGCTGACACGGTGCGACAATTCCATATACAGCACGTCTGTCAGGCCTTTGGCCGCACCCCACGCTGTCTCGGCCAACGCCGCCAGCCGCGGAGCGTTGCCGATCCGCACCCGGGTGCCGAAGGTGCGGCCGAGCATGTCCGCCACGGCCCGCTCATCGAGCGTGCCCGAGGATTCGGTGGTCTGGTCTGTCACCGAAACTCCGACACCGCCAAGGGCGTTGAAGCCGGTAGCGGCCAGATTTGCGGCCAGTCTCCGCGCGATGGCGATACGTTCCGGCCACGGAGTGGCGGCAGGGTGCATTTCGCCGACCGTGTGTATCTCCTTGCGCGCGGCGGTGAGCGCGGCCAGTCGGACATGGCGCCGGCTGAAGTCGACGCCCAGTAGGCGGCCGGCGGCCGGATTGAAGGCGAGCTTCTCCGCCGGGCGCCCCCGCCCGCGTCGTTCGGTGTCCGGGACTGTCGCAGTCACCAGCCCACGGTCCACGAGTCGGCCGGCAACCTTGTACAGCGTCGTCCGTGACAACCCGCATCGCGCGCCGAGCTCACTTCGCGTCATGGGCCCCGACTCGCGCAGCAACTGCAGCACCCGGTCCGCATGTTGTCCGTTTGTGCCTGCTGTGGCGAGGGTCTGCATATATCGTGCACCTGCTCGTGTGTTCGGGTGGTGGCCCGGCTGTAGTGTCGGGCGGGCCACCAAGTGCACTGCTTCAGGGCATGGGGCCTCATCGAGGCCGACCCGCGCGCCTCACTCACGGCGATGTCCGTATCACCGGCACCGGGTTGGCGGGAGCTGCACATCGAACGCACCGAGGCGTCAGGCGCCGGCAGTGACGACCAGGGCCTGGAGGAGTGCCGGAACATGACATCCGGGCCGAAGCCGTCGTCGTGTGAGCTCAGGTGGCCAGGAGGCCGCCGTCGATGTTCAGGTCGTGGGCGTTGATACCGGTGTTGCGGAGCAGGAAGTCGGTGGCGTCGGCGATCTCGGCCATGGTGACCAGCCGCCCGATCGGCGTCTGCGCCGAATGCGGCGGGTCGGGGACGTCGCGCCACTTGGGGCTGTCGCCGATCAGGCCCGGGTGCAGGGCGTTGACGCGGTGTGGTGCGATTTCCACGGCGAGTGTCCTGACCAGGCCGGTGATCCCGGCGTTGAAGGTGGAGACGACCGTCGAGCCGGGGTAGGGGCGCTCCTTGGCGAGTCCGCCGAAGAGCACGACGGAGGCGTGCGGGGTGAACCGGTCGCGCAGCACACGGACGGTCTCCGCGTAGCCGACGAGTTTCATGGTCACTGCGGAGACCGCGTCGGTGATGCTGAACTGGGCCAGGGAGTTGGCCGCTTGGCCGACGGCGGTGATCACGAGGTGGTCGACCTCGGTCACGTCCGCCAGCGAGGCGCTGATCGTCTCGGGGCGGGCGAGGTCGAGGGCCAGCCCGCGGGTGTTGCCCCCGATCCGGTCCGCCACGGCCTCGGCACGTGCCTTGTCCCTGCTGGTGACGATGACGTCGTCGCCACGGCCGGCGAAGTGCTCGGCGATGGCACTGCCCAGCCCGCCGCTGCCGCCGACGATGAGGGTGCTGGTCATGCGGTGACCGTCCTTTCCTGCTGGGTGGACTCGAGGCTGTTGAGGGTGGCGTCGGCCTGCTCGCGCATGGCCGGTACGAGCTCCAGGGCGGCCGGCGGCAGGTTCGCCGTGACCGCTGCGAGTTCGGCGGGGGAGCCCACCCGCTCGAAGAAGCCGATGTTGAGGTGTGCGCCGACAGGTGGGGCCGAGGCGATGACTGCCCGGGAGAACTCTGCCCAGGCGTCGTCGGACATGTGCGCCGTAAGGGCCGGGAAGAGCAGCGGCTCCTCATGGTCGAGGTGCGAGTGCACCAGGTCCCGCACAGCGATCGCCGCGGCGATCAGCACCGCCCGATCGGCGACGTTGTGGACGGGAGCGGCGGCCAGCGCGTCCAGCGACGCGTCCAGCGCGTCGTGCTCCGCCGCCAGCTCGGCCAGTCCGGCCGCCGCCGCGGGATCAGCTGCGGTCAACTGCGGCCAGAGCACCTCGTCTTCGCTCTCGTGATGGTGCCGCAGCGCCGCGACGAGGAAGTCTCGCAACTCCTCCAGCGCGGCAGGTGGCGCGGCAGGCTTCCGCGCGGCGTCCGCGAGCAAGGACGTCGCCGCGCGGTGCATCTTGTGCAGCAGCCGGGTCTCGACGACCGCCGCGGAATCCGCCCCCTCAACGCTCACTGCAGGCTTCTCAACGCTCACCACAGGCTCCCCAGCGCTCACCGCAGGCCCCCAACGCTCTCCATGTGCACCCTGACGCTCACGACGGGCTCCCTCCCGGTTGGTTAATATCCACTTGGATACTAACGTAGCAGTAGCGGCGTTCGACGTGCCGCACGGCCGTAGAGTGATCACATGAAGGAGCCGTCGTGAACGACGCAGAGCCGGCCGACGAGTCGGTGGACGAGCCGCCACGCAGGCGCCGTCGGGATCCCGAGGGGCACCGGGTGGCCATCATCGAAGCGGCCCGCCACACCTTTGCCGAGCGCGGTTACGCCCGTACGACGCTGCGTGAGATCGCACGCCGTGCCGGCGTCACACACGGCCTGATCACGCGTAACTTCGCCTCCAAGGAACGGCTCTTCCTCGCGGCGGTACCGGGCAATCGCGACCTCGAACGCGTCGCGGCCGGTGACCCCAAGACGCTGCCCGACCGGATCGCCCATGCATTCGTACGGCGCCTGGAGTCCGACGCCGTCAACGACCCGCTGATCGCGCTCCTGCGCAGTGCCGCCTCCGACGAACGCGCCGCCGCCCACCTCCTGGTTGCGATGCAGGAGCACAGCGCCGCCGTGTACGGCTCCGTTCTGTCACCTGGTGAACCTGCCGTGCCGGACGGCGACTTGGACACGCGCGTGGCGCTGGTAGGGGCGCAGATGATCGGAGTGGCCTTCAGCCGCTACATCGCGCGCACCGAACCCCTAGCCTCGATGCCGCCCGACAAGCTCACCGAACACCTCACCCGGATCCTGCGGCAGATCCTCTTCGGCTGACTGCCTGTCCGAGAAGCTGTTGTCCTTCCGGAAGTGAATTATTCCGGAGGCGGTGGATTTAATCCGAAGCGATGTTCTTGCGAGTCCCCACTCGTGGAAGCCATTGTTGCGGAGTGAGCACGTACGCAAAGGCTGACGAAACACGCCACGACCCCGGGGCCGGACGCGGTGAGCCCACTCCGTCCTGGGCTGAAACCGAATGGCGGCGGAGACAAAGCGTAGGCGCGTGGTCAGGTCGGGCGCTGCTGTGGATCCTTGCCTCGGCCTTGGTCCTCTTCACGGCCGTCCTCGTCTGGGCCGTCACCATCGCCGGCGGAGGCTGGTACCTGCTGCCGGCGGCGTTCTGCTTTCTGGTTCCTCTGCCTCTCTGGTATTTTCTCGCCGACCGGCGACGCGTAATGAGCATTCCCCGAAGGGACTCGCAGTCGTAGGGCCGGACAAAGCGCTTCGCGCCTCGGATCAATTCGTCAAACCGGCCGAACTGCCCGGAGAGCCACTACGTTACCGACGTGGAAATCCACAACCGGTACCCGCCGGTGAGCATCTGGCCTACCGGCCCGACGCCATGGATGCACCGGCGCGGGGGATCGCTCGATGCCGCTGCCGGCGGCGACGCGTCCCCGGGCACGGACCCCGCCTGTCCTCCCCCGCAGCACGGGGTCCAGTGCCAACACCCAGCGTGCCCCGCCGACTTCTGACTGGACGGGGCGCACGAACAATGAGCGCAAAGCACGGAGGTTCTGTCGCATGCTCGACAGTCGTCAGCCAGGAAGGGTCCTGAGCGCCCTGTGCGTGGCCCTGGCCGCGGTATTGCTGGCCTCGTGCACGAGAGGGGAGGACACGGCCGACGGCGATCCCTCTCCCACCGCCAGTGCCTCGAGTTCCGCGCATGAGCCCAACGTGGTGTACGTCCTCACCGACGACCTGGCGTGGAACCTCGTGAAATACATGCCGCACGTACGCCAGATGGAGAAGAACGGGACGACCTTCACGAACTTCTTCGTCACCGACTCCCTGTGCTGTCCGTCGCGTTCGTCCATCTTCACCGGCCAGTACCCGCACAACACGGGAGTCTTCACCAACAACGGGAGGGACGGTGGTTACGGCGCCTTCCTGAAGAACGACGACGAACAGAAGAGCTTCGGTCCCGCGTTGCAGCGCGCCGGCTATCGAACCGGCTTCATGGGGAAGTACCTGAACGGGTATCAGCCTGCCGATCGCAACCGTACGTCCAAGCCCTACGTTCCGCCCGGCTGGGACGAGTGGGACGTCGCCGGCGACGGATACCCCGAGTTCGACTACGACCTGAACGAGAACGGCACTGTCGTGCCCTACGGGCATGAGCCCCGGGACTATCTGACGGACGTGCTGTCGAAGAAGGCGAGGTCCTTCGTGGGCTCCTCGGCGAAGGCGGGCAAGCCCTTCATGCTGGAGGTGGCGACGTTCGCTCCGCACGGTCCCTCCACACCCGCTCCGCGCGATGAGAACGCGTATCCCGGGCTCACCGCTCCCCGTACGAACGCCTATGACAAGGGGACCCTCAATGCCCCGAAGTGGCAGCACACGCTGTCCCCACTGACGTCGAAGGAACAGCGGGACATCGACGAGAAGTTCGCCAAGCGGGTGCGTTCCGTACAGGCCGTCGACGCGATGATCGGCCGCCTGGAAAGCACGCTCAAGGAGCAGGGCGTGGCGGACGACACCTACTTCGTCTTCGGGTCGGACAACGGCTTCCACATGGGCGAACATCGGCTCAGGCCGGGGAAGCAGACCGTGTACGACACCGACATCAAGGTGCCGATGATGGTCACAGGACCGGGTGTTCCCGCCGGTCGGCGTGTCTCGCGGCTTGCCGAGAACATCGACATGAACCCGACCTTCCAGGAACTCGCGGGCGTCAAGCCGCCGTCCACGGTGGACGGGCGCAGCCTCGCCGGCCTCATGCACGGCCACACCGAGGACGACTGGCGTCGGGCCCTGCTCGTCGAGCACCATCGCGCGGCGTCCAAGAACGGTGATCCCGACGCGGCACCCGACAACAGCGGCGATCCACCGGACTACGAGGCGCTTCGGACAACGGACGCCCTCTATGTCGAATACTCCGACGGGGAGCGCGAGTTCTATTCGACGGCCTCGGATCCCGACGAGTTGAACAACCGGGCAGGGTCACTCTCCGACGCACAACGAGCGTCACTGCAGCGCACCCTCACGGCGCTGCGGCACTGCAACGGACCAAGCTGCCGGACAGCGTCCGGCTCCACACGGAGAGCGCCCGAGGATGACTGAAGCGCGCGCTCTGCCCGTATCAGTTCTGTCCCTTGCTTCCGGCGGGCTGCTCCTGCTCGGCCACGTGGTTCCGTTGTTCCGACGGCCGTTGGAGTTCATGGACTCACTGCGGGACCACGGACCGGTTGTGCGATCCGTCTCGGCCGTCTCACGGTCTACGTCGTCACCGACGGCCGGTTGACCCACGAGATGCTGACCCATGACGGAGCAGCCGCGCCGACGGTGTCGCCGTCGGCGGAGCGTCCTGGCGACGACCGGCCGTCCGCCCCGCCGACCCCCGCCATCGCCTGGGACCGGCCCAGAGCGGCCGGACGCTGCCTAGGAGGCCTGGGCACCGCAGGCAGCGTCCCCGGGCGGCATGCGGCAGGCACGGGCATCGTGCCGGGGCACAGCTCAACCTCCTATCGGCGTCCGCAGCATCGGTGCGGGGTCGGAGAAGAAGGCGTGCAGGGGCAGGCTGCCCGATCCTCGGACGAGGGATCCTTCCCCCAGGCCGGTGGGCACGATGCGTTCGGCCGCCGCGGGGCGGCTGAGCCGGGCGGCGGCCGCCGCCCGGAGTGCGTCGAGGTGTTCGGGGGTCTGGAGCAGGCCGCCGCCGAGGACGAGCAGGTCAGGGTCCATGAGGTCGAGCAGGATGCCGGCGGCCGTGCCGACGTACTCGGCCCGTTCTTTGAGCAGCGCAGCGGCCTGTGTGCTGCCGGAGCGTGATTTGGTGACGAGTGACTCGAAGGAGGCGTGGGAGGGCACGACTCCGGCCTGGCGTGCGCGTTCGAGTACGGCGACGTCGCTGGCCAGCGCGGCGAGACAGTCGGTGCGCCCGCAGCGGCACGGTGTTCCCTGCGCGGTGTGCCCGAGCGGAAGGTGGTCGAGGGTTCCCGCCGCGGCATCGTGACCGAGCCGGAGGCGTCCGTCGACCATCAGTCCGGCGCCGACGATGTTGCCGATGAACAGGAAGATCGAGGAGTCGGCGTGCCGGGCGGCACCGAGATACGTCTCGGCCAGCGCCATGGCGCGAACGCTGCTGTCGATGAACACCGGGCCGTCGTCGGTGCCCAGTTCGTGTGCGAGCCGGACGTTCTTCCAGCCGAGCAGCGGGTGGTCGACGACGACACCCATATGCGGATCGACCCGGCCGCCGGTGGCCACGCCGGTGCCCAGGACGCGCTCCGGTCCTCCGGCCGTGGCGACGAGCTGGTCGCGCAGCTCGCGGGCCTCGTTGAGGATCGCCTTCTGCGTTCGGCTGCGGTGCGTGACGGCGTGTTCCGTGA
Organism: Streptomyces sp. NPDC048419; assembly: GCF_043200415.1. Taxonomy (NCBI): domain Bacteria; kingdom Bacillati; phylum Actinomycetota; class Actinomycetes; order Kitasatosporales; family Streptomycetaceae; genus Streptomyces; species Streptomyces sp. NPDC048419. Next base: position 13,535 of record NZ_JBICXT010000032.1, read on the forward strand.
CGACGTTGCCGGCGAGGTCGAGGAGGCCTCCGGTGGTGCGGCGCAGGCCGATGTGGATGCCGACGAAGCGGTAGTAGGCGGTGTCCAGGGCTACGGGCACGCGCGGGCGCCCCATGTTGCCACCGGCCACCGCGGTGAGTTCGACCAGCATGCGGGCGCGCGCCATCTGCGCGGTGATCTTGGTCATGCTCGTGGCGCTGAGCCCGGTGGCATGGACGATCTCGGAGCGTGCCGACGGCCCGCGGTGCAGAAGGGTCCTGGCAACGAGTGCCGTGTTGCGGCGCCGCAGGCTCTCCAGACCGCTGCCGTGCGGCTGCGCCGTGCTGGGCAGCGGGCCGCCGTCGCGGCGCGGCGCGGCATCCTGTTCGTCGGTGTCAGCGGAGTACATCGTCACCCCGCAGCATGTCGATCTCGGCGCGAGAGGGCAGCCCTTCCCAGTCGCCGGGGCAGGCGACGTTCACGGCGGCGACAGCCGCCGCGGTCTCGAGTGCTTCTTGGGCAGTGCTGCCGCGAGCCAGCTCGACCAGGAGACCGGCGGCGAAGGAATCGCCCGCGCCCACCGGGTCGAAGGACTGCGCGGGATGCGCCGGCACCTCGTGCAGGCGGCCGTCGTCCCAGGCCACGGCACCGTCTGCGCCGCGCTTGACGACGGCGAGCCGGGGCCCGAGGCGACCGAGTGCTGTGGCCGCCTCGAAGGGGTCGGCCATCGGATGCTTCGTCAGTAGGGCGGCCTCTCTCTGGGTGGCGAGCACGATGTCGGCTCGCTTGATCACTTCCATGAGTATCGGTCGGGCCTCCATCGCCGTCCAAAGCGCCGAGCGGTAGTTGAGGTCGAAACATGTGGTCCGTCCGGCCTGTGCCGCCAACTCCAGTGCACGGAACACCGCTTGCCGGGCGCTCGCGGACAGTGCCGGAGTGATGCCCGACAGGTGCACCATCCGTGCCTGGGCCACGTGCTCGGGCAGGACATGCTCCGGAGCGAGCCGAGCGCCGGCGCTGTGCCGCCGGTAGTAGGACACCCGGGAGACGTCGGCGCTGCGCCGCTCCTTGAGCAGCAGACCGGTGGGCGACTCGGCGTCGATGACGACACCGTCGGTGTGCACCTGCTCGGCGCGGAGGTTTCTGAGGATGAGCCGGCCGACCTCGTCGTCGCCGACGACGCCCACCCAGGCCGCGCTGCCGCCCAGGCGGCTGACGCCGATGGCGACCGTGGTCTCGGCTCCGGCCATCGAGAGCCGCATCGGGCCCCCCATCCGCAACGGTCCGAGCCGCTCGCTCTCGAAGAGCCCCATCGTCTCGCCGTACGTGAGCACGTCGACGGTCATGAGACAGCAGCCTTCCATGCGCGGGCCCGCAACCGCAGCCGGGCGAGGTCCCCGGTCTCCAGAGTGTCGCCGGTCAAGGGTGAGCCGATCCCCAGGGCCACGGCGCCCGCTGCCAGCCATGCGGCCGCGTCGTCGAGTCCGACACCGCCCGTGGGCACTACTCCGGCCTCGGGCAGGGGTACGCGCAGCCGGCGGAGGAATCCCGGCTGGTGCGAGGCCGCCGGAAACAGCTTCACGAGTTCGGCGCCCGCCTCCAGCGCCGTGGCGATCTCGGTGGGCGTGAATGCTCCCGGCAGCATCGCGACGTCGTGGGCCCGTGCGTATTCGATCACCGGCACCGACAGGCTCGGCGAGACCAGGAAGCGTGCGCCGGCGTCCGAGGCCCGGCGAGCGTCGTCGACCGTGCGCACGGTGCCCGCGCCGGCCACCGCACGCCCGTCGAGGACCTCGACCGCACGACGCAGGGCGTCGAGCGCGCCGGGGCTGGTGAGGGGAAACTCCAGCACGCGTACGCCCTCCTCGACGAGTACCTGCGCCGCGGCCACCAAATGGTCGGTGCCGGAGCCCCGCAGGATCGCCACGAGGCGGGTGTCCCGGATCGCCTGGTAAGCGGTGGCCGCCTTCATGACGTCTCTCCTGACGGAGCGAGAACGGAGGCCTGCGTCGCACCGAGACCGCTGCCGCTCAGCTCGCCGGGGAAGTGGCAGGCGGCGTAGCGGCCGGGCGCCACCTCGGTGAGGAGCGGGCGTTCGGTGGCGCAGACGGTCCGTTCGGGGTCGGCCTTGGGGCCGATGGGGCAGCGGGTGTGGAAGCGGCAGGCCGGCGGGGGACTGATCGGGCTCGGCACGTCACCGGTGAGGACGATGCGCTCGCGGGCCCGCTCGCGCGCCGGATCGGGCTCGGGCACCGCGGACAACAGACTTGCGGTGTAGGGGTGTTGCGGCCGGGCCGTGATCTCTTCGGAGGGCCCCGACTCGACGATGTGGCCGAGGTACATGACCATGATCCGGTGCGAGATGTGCCGGACGGTCGCGAGGTCATGTCCGATGAAGAGGTAGGCGAGTCCCAGGCGCCGTTGAAGGTCCTGGAGCAGGTTCACGATCTGCGCCTGCAGCGACACGTCGAGGGCGGCCACCGCCTCGTCGCACACCAGCAACCGGGGGCTGACCGCGAGAGCGCGGGCGATGACGATGCGCTGCCGCTGGCCTCCGGAGAACTCGTGGGGGTAGCGGGACGCCACCTGTGGGTCCAGGCCCACCAGTTCGAGAAGCTCCGCCACGCGGCGCTTCGCCTCGGCGCCCCGGGCGAGCCCGTGAATCAGGAGGGGTTCGCCCACGGCATCCGCGACGGTCAGGCGCGGGTTGAGCGACGACATCGGGTCCTGGAAGACCAACTGGGTCTGGCCGCGGTACCATCGCAGGTCGCCGCCGCGCAGGACACCGACATCCCGGCCGTCGAAGCGGATGGCTCCCGATGTCGCCGGGTGGATGCCCAACAGGGCCTTGGCGAGTGTCGACTTCCCGCACCCCGACTCACCCACCAGGCCGAGCGTCTCGCCGGGCGCGATCGAGAAGTCGATGCCGTCGACCGCGCTGACCTGGACGGTTCTGCGTCGTACGGATCCGGTCCGCCGCTTCACCGGGAACCTCTTGACCAGACCGTGCACGCTCAACAGCGGCTCCTGGGCGTCGTGTTCGACGACGGGGTCCATGGCCGGTGCCGCCGGGGGCGGCGGTGGGAGCACCCCGTCCGCACCGGAGACCCAGCAGGCCCACTGGCGGCCGTGGTCCTCCTGGTGGAAGAAGGGCGGCTGCTCGGCGTGGCAGCGGTCCTCCGCGGCATCGCAGCGCGGCGCGAACGCGCAGCCGGGGATGGGCGCGATGAGGTTCGGCGGTCGGCCCTCGATGGGCAGCAGGGGCAGTTGCCGGGACGTGGCGAGGTGTGGTGTCGCTGCCAGGAGAGCCCGGGTGTACGGATGCCGGGGCTGGCCGAACAGCTCGTCCACCGGCGCCTGTTCGACGATGCGGCCGCCGTACATCACCGCCACCCGCTGGCATGAGCGCGCCACCACACCGAGGTTGTGGGTGATGAGCACGATGGCCGTGCCCAGGTCGCGATTGAGCTCGGCCAGCAGTTCGAGGATCTGCGCCTGGATGGTGACGTCGAGCGCCGTCGTCGGTTCGTCGGCGACGATGACGTCCGGCTCGTTGGCCAGCGCCATCGCGATCATCACGCGCTGGCGCATCCCGCCGGAGAACGCGTGGGGGTAGTCCGTCAGCCTGGCGTCGGGATCGGGGATGCCGACGCGTTCCATGAGCTCCAGGGCGCGGGATCGGGCCTGCGCGCCGGTGAACTTGCCGTGCGCGAGCATCGCCTCGACGAGCTGCTCGCGCACGCGCATCACCGGGTTCAGCGACGACATCGGATCTTGGAAGATCATGCTGATGCCGGCCCCGCGCACCTCGCGCATCTCCCTGTCGGAGAGCTTGAGCAGGTCGCGTCCGCGGTAGATCACCTCACCGGACACGACGCGTCCCGGCGGCCTGACGATGCGCATCAAGGACATGGCGGTCACGGACTTGCCCGAGCCGGACTCGCCGACCAGAGCGAGGGTCTCGCCGGCCTGGACGTCGAAGGACACGCCGCCGACCGCCCGGACGACACCGCGCTCGGTGGTGAAGTGGGTGGTGAGGTCTCGTACTTGCAGGACCGGTTCGGTCATGAGCGATCATCCTCCGGAAGCCGGGCGAGCAGTCCGCCGTCCACGGGGAGGACCGCTCCGGTGACGAACGAGGCGTCGGGGCCGGCGAGGAAGGCGACGCAGCGCGCGACCTCCGCCGGCCGACCGGCCCGGCGCAGCGGATAGAGCGCCACCACGTCCTCCAGCCGCTGAGGGTCGCGCCAGATGCGGGCGTTGCGTTCGACCGCGACGAAACCCGGCGCCACGGCGTTGACCCGTACTCCCAAGGGGCCCCACTCGACTGCCGCGTTGCGGGTGAACGCCGTGAGACCCGCTTTGGCCGTGGCATACGCGCCGAAGCCGGTCAGGCCCCCGTGCGCGTGGACGGAGGTGACGTTGACGATGGCGCCCGGACGGGAGTCCAGGGCGGCCACGAAGCGGCGGCTGAGCGCGACCGGCGCGCGAAGGGAGACGGCCAGGGTGTGATCCCAGCCCTCGTCGGTGCCGTCGAGCAGAGTGGCGCGCTCTTCGGCGAACGCGCAGTTGACCAGGACTCCGAGCGAACCGGGCAGCGATGCCGCGACGTTGAGGCACTCGTCGTGAACCTTGGCGTCGGCGATGTCTCCGACAACGGAGTGCCACGGCCCGTCGTCCGTGACCGCGTCGTCGATGTCGACGGCGACGACATGACTGCCGAGTTCGTGGAGGCGGGAGGCGACGGCGCGGCCGATGCCGCGCGCCGCGCCGGTGACGATGCTGGTGGTGCCCTCCAGCGTGGCCATGGTCAGATCACCATCCTGTTGGTCGGCAGCGTCCTCGCCGGGGTCCAGGCGGGTCGACCGCGGTGTCGTTGATGCGCAGGCACTGGCTGTCCGGTACATCGGCGAGGTGGCGGGTGCCGTCCTCGGTCTTCTCGTAGACGCACAGCCCTGACGTAGGTACGAGCGTCCCGTGCCCGGTGAGGGCGACGGCCGGGACGGGCGGCGCCAGTTCGGTGGTCGAGGTGGTTTCGGCCTCGGGGTCCGTGGCGTGGATGGCGGTAGCGTCGGAGGTCGCGGCTGCGATGTTCGTAAAGCTCGGGTTCGCGTTCATCGGCGCAGGAGTCCCCGGTTGAGGCCGTCGGCGATCAGGTTGAAGCCCAGCACCAGTGCGGTGACCACGACGATGGGGCCCAGCGCGTACCACTGGTTCTGGTTGAGGAAGTTGACGCTCGTGCGCAGCAGCGCGCCGAGTGAGGGTGCCGGTGGGCGGACGCCGATGCCGACGAAGCTCATGGCGCCTTCGATGAACACGGCCATCGACAGGCTGAGGGCCGCCTGCACGATCAGGGCGTCAAGGGCGTTGGGCAGGATGTGCCGCACGATGACGCGTGCCCGGCCGGCGCCGATGACCTCGGCCGCGACGACGTAGTCGCGGCTGCGCTGGGACTGGAGCGCCGAGCGGGTCAGCCGCCCGAACAGCGGGACGTTGACGAGGATCACCGTGACCATGATCGCTGTCATGCCGGGGCCTACGGCGGTGGCGGCCACGGCCACCCCCAGGACCAGGGCGGTGAAGGCCAGCATGACGTCGAAGATCCGCTGGATGACGGCGTCCACGAAGCGGTGCAGCCCGCAGGCCAGGCCGAGCACGGTGCCCACGACGGCGCCGATCGGCACCGCGACTCCGGCGACGAGGACGTCCTGGCGGATGCCGTAGAGCACACGGCTGAAGACGTCGCGTCCGAATTCGTCGGTGCCCAGCAGGTGCGCCGCGCTGATCCCGGCGAAGCTGTCGCCGCCCTGGGCGTCGGCGCCGTACGGCGCTGTCCAGGGGGCGAGGATGCCGAGGAGGAAGAGGACCGCGACGATGGCGATTCCGGCGACGGTCTCGGGACGGCGCAGGGCGCGGGCCCAGCGGGAGCGCTCGGCTTCCGTCGGGACGGCGACGGTCGAGGGTGCGGTGACGGCGGTCATCACGCCTCCAGGCGAACGCGCGGGTCGACGGCGGCGTGGGCGAGATCGGTGAGGGTCTGGATCACGACGAACACCGCGACGGTGAACAGGAGCAGGTCCTGGACGAGGACGTAGTCGCGGTTGAGGACGGAGGCGACCAGCAGGTCCCCGATGCCGTGCCAGCCGAAGATCGCCTCGACCACGATGGCGCCGCCGAGGAGCTGGCCGACCTGGATGCCCAGCACCGTGAGGACCGGCGGCAGGGCGTTGGGAATGATGTGGGCCCGCACCAGGCGGCGGGTGCGCAGACCCTTGGCGAGGCCGGTGCGGACGAACTCCTCGTCCTGCACCTGGCGGATCGACGCGGAGAGGAATCGCGCGAGGATCGCGGCCGTGGGCAGGCCGAGGCACACGGCCGGCATCAGCAGGTACTGGACGGCGATCTCGGGGTCCTGGGCCAGGGAGACGTAGCCGCCCGAGGGCAGCAGCCGGATCGTCACGGCGAGGAGCAGGACCAGGAGCACGCCGCTGACGTACGGCGGGATCGCGAAGGCGAGTGAGACCAGCCCGCCGGCCACCTTGGTCAGCACCCGGTTGCGGCCGACGCCGAGGACCACGCCGGCGATGCCGCCGAGAAGGAGCGCGACGAAGAGAGCGGCGAGCGTCAGGGAGACGGTCTGGCCGAGTGCGTCTCCGATGGCCGCGGTCGCGGGCTGCCGGCGGACGTAGGAGGTTCCGAGGTCGCCCGTGAGGATCCCGCGCACCCATTCCAGGTACTGGGTGACGACGCTCTGGTCCAGGCCGAGGTTGTGGCGTACGGCCGCGACGGTGGCCGGGGTGGCGTCCGGCCCGGCCAGGACGTCCGCCGCGTCGCCCTGCGCGAGCCGGGGGACACAGAAGACCAGGACCGAGGCCACAGCGAGCACGAGAGCTGCCGAGGGCAGTCGCTTGAGGGCGTATCGCAACATGGCCGCGCATCACTTCGTCAGGTACGCGTCGTCGAGATCGAGGTAGTCGTACAGGTTGTACTTCAGGTCCTTGAGCTTGGTGGAGATCGTGAACGTGTGCGAGCTGACGACCAGGTCGTTGACGAACTCCTGCTTGAGCAGGAAATCGTTCATCTTGGCGTAAGCGGCATGGGCCTTGCTGCCGCCCGGTGTCGTCCAGACTTGCTGGGCGAGGGTGCGGTAGGTGCCGGAGTCGAAGTTGGAGGCGTTCTTCTCCGCGTTGAACGGGAACGCGCCCTTGACCAGGGTCGCCGGGTTGAGCTGGCCGAAGCCGTGGACGTTGACGAACAGGCCGGGCAGGCCGCCGCCGGACAGCTTGCCGAAGAAGTCGGCTGCCTGAAGGGGCACGAGCTTTGCTCTCAACCCGGCCTGCTTGAGGTCGAATTGGACGATCTCGGCGATGGCCTGGTTCGTCGGCAGACCGGAGTTGAAGACGATGTTCACCGCTGCGTTCTTGGCGCCGGCCTGCGCGATCAGCTGCTTCGCCTTGCCGAGGTCGTGGTGATAGGTGTCGGCCTTGTCCTTGTCGAACGCCGGCGAGGACGGCGACCAGGGCAGTGAACTTGTCTGCCCGATGCCGGCGAGCACCTGCTTGAGGATCCGGTCGCGATCGACGGCCCAGGCGACGGCCTGGCGGAACTGCGGCTTGTTCAGCGGTGGGACCGTCACGTTGGAGCCGATGTAGTACGCGGCGTCGGCGGCGTCGGAGGCGACGACCTTGAAGTTGGGGTCGCCCTTGAGGGACACGGTGTCAAGTGGTGCGAGATCGAGGGCCAGTTGGCTCTGACCCGACCGGAGAGAGGCCTTCATCGACTGCGACTGACTCTGGACGCTGATGTTGACCTTGTCCAGGTACGGGCGCCCCGACTTCCAGTAGTGGTCGTTCCTCTTGAGCTGAAGTCCGGAACCCGGGGTGTACTTGACGACCTTGAACGGACCCGTTCCGACGAACTTCTTGCCTGCCAGGAGGTCGTCGAAGGTGGCCTTGTCCACGATGGGCATGACCTCGAACAGGTCGAACAGGTTGGACACCGGCTGTGCCATGCGCAGGGTGAGCGTGTGGGCGCCGTCGGCCTTCATGCTGGTGATCGCCTGAGCCACGTGCTTGAACTGCGAGGGCACGTCCTGCCGTGTGATCGCCTTGATGGTGAAGATGACGTCGTCGGCGGTGAAGGGACGACCGGAGTGGAAGGTCACCCCGTCCCGCAATTGCAGCGTGATCGACTTGTGGTCGGGGGACCACTTCCAGCTGGTCGCGAGCTGCGGCTGGGGCTTCAGGGTGGTGTGGTCGTACTCCGTCAGGGTGTTGAACACGGTTCTGATGACCGAGAAGTTCGGGTTGTTCTGGGACAGGAAGGTGTTCGGCGCGATGTCGGCGCTCTGGGCGATGTTCAGGGTGCCGCCCTGCTTGCGCCCGGACGAACCCGCGTCGTCGACGGCCGACTTGCACCCCGAGGAGGCGAGGGCGAGGCAGGCCATGCCTGCCGTCACGACGAGCGCGCCGCGTCGGGTGGGCACGCGCTGCGAGTGGTGCTGGGGTATGGACATGACGCTCCCCTTAAAGGGCGGTGGACCACAGGACTCGAAGACTCCGATGCCGTGTGTCGAGGGTCAGGCCGAGACCTGGACGGTCGTCGGCGTGGAGGTGACCCTCGGTCATGCGTTCCAGACCTCCGACGAGATCGGACCGCCAGGGCGTTTCGCCGAACTGGTACTCCAACTCGGTGGCGTTGGGGCAGACGGAGAAGAGGTGGGCGGCGGCCGCGGTGGCCACCGGACCCGACGGGTTGTGCGGCGAGACGGCGAGTTCCGGCACACCGCGCGCGATCGACACCACACGCTCGATGCCGCCCGCGTGCTTCACATCGGGCATCAGGATATCGATCAGGCCCTCCGACACCGCGATGTCGGCCTCTGCGGCGTCGAACATCAACTCGCCGCCGGCGAGCGGGATCGACGTGGCGGCCCGCAACGCGCGAAGGTCCTGTGTCCGGTCCAGGGCGACCGCGTCCTCCAGCCACCCGATGCCGAGGTCTTCGAGCGCCGGCAGCAGCCGGTGGATCTCCTCGACGGGAAGTCTGTCGTGGCAGTCCGCCCTCAACTCGACGTCCTCGCCCACCGCTTGGCGGATCGCGCGAAGCCGGCGCAAACCGGTGGCGGCAAGCGATCGACCTCCGTCCTCGACGTCGAACGGCGCGCATTTCACCGCGGAGAATCCGGCCGCAACCGCCTTCGAAGCTGCCGCCGCCACATCGCCCGGCGCCCGCCCGCCGGGCACCCGGTTGATGTTGGCGTACAGAGGCACCGGTGCGGGAGCTGAACCACCGAGCCATTTCCACACCGGTTCACCCGCCGCCTGTGCGGCGTGATCGGTGAGCAACTGCTCCAGTCCGCCCATGAGCGTCGCCGTGACGAACGCGTCCGGGCCCCTCTGCTCGCCGACGCGCCGCGCGAGTGCGTCGAGAATGCCGACGCGCTCCGCGATCAGGTCCCGTCCTCGCAACTCCCCGGCGACAAGTGCCAGTTCGGCCACCAGCTTCGCGGGGTGCCCAGAGTCGGAGCACTCGCCCAGCGCAAGGTGATCGGCGTCCCTGAGGACCACGAAATGCCACTGTGTCCGGTCGCTGACGTGCGACTCCAGCAGCTCCAGCGTGCGGCCCATCGGCGCCTCCCTTGGTTGCTACACAGTAGAAATTAAGTAGGACGGTGTCAACGGTTGCTCACCCGACCCGTAGGCACGAGGGGAATTAGTCCAGGCGACGGGGCATTTAATCCGCTTCTCAGTGCCTTGCAGACTCTTTTCCTCCGGCTCTAACGTCTGGCCACGACGCACGAGTGCGGGGCGAACGGCGACCCTCGCTCCCGAAGGAGACGTGAGAGCGCGTGATATCCGGAGATGGTGATCGTGGCACGGCCACGCGTCCGGAACGGCTGATCGCCGGCCGGTACCTGCTGTACGACGTTCTCGGCAGAGGCGGCATGGGGACGGTCTGGCGTGCCCACGACCAGCTGCTGGATCGACCGGTCGCCGCCAAGGAACTGCACATCCTCACGGCCGGTGACGAGGACCACCGCGTACGGGTACGGCGGACCATCCGCGAGGCCCGCGCCGTCGCCAGGGTGCCGCACCCGCACGTGGTCGGAGTCCACGACCTGGTCGAGTCCGAGGACCAGCTGTGGATCGTCATGGAGTTCATCGAGGGGTCCTCACTGGCCCATCGGATCACCGAGACCGGGCCCCTCACACCCCAGCAGGCCGCCGCCGTCGGCGTGCAGCTGATCGACGCGCTGGACGCCGTCCACCTGGTCGGCACCCTGCACCGTGACGTCAAGCCCGCCAACGTGCTGCTGCGTCGCGACGGCAGCGCCGTCCTCACCGACTTCGGCATCGCGGCCTTCGACGACGGCGAGTTCCTGACGACCACCGGTGAACTGGTCGGCTCCGTCGAGTACATGGCACCGGAGCGCGTGACGGGAGCCGAGGCCGGACCGCCCTCCGACCTGTGGTCACTGGGCGCGACGCTCGCCACGGTGTGCGGCGGTCAGTCCCCCTTCCGCAGACCGGGAGCGCCCGCGACGATGCACGCGGTGGCGTACGAGGAACCCGTTCTGGCGGAGCGGCTCGGGCCGCTGCGCCCGGTCGTGGAGGCACTGCTGCGCAAGTCCCCCAGGAGCGTCCTTCGGCGGCGGCCGTGCGCTCCGCGCTGCAAGGCGTCGTGTCCGGCCGGACGGATGTCGAGCTGCTGCCGCCGGCGACCGTGCGCGAGTTCCGGCCTCTGGCCCCGTTGGCCGAAGTGGACACGATGACCGGTGGCCAAAACCTGCCCGCTCCGCCCGGCACGGCCGTGCCGACGGGGCGCCACACGGCGTCGCCGCCCGTACTCCCGCCGCCGCAGCCGTCCCACACGGCGAAACCGAGGCGGCCATGGTGGGCGCTGGCCGGAACGGCCGTGCTGGCGGCGAGCGTTGCGGGTGGCCTCTTCCTCACCGGGACGCTGCCGCTCAAGAACGAACCGAAGGCGACCACGGCCGGCCAGGTGGTCCGGTCGGCGGCCGGCTGGCAGTCGGTTGCCGGAGTGTCCGTCCAGCGGGGAGACCGGATCACGGTGCAGTTCGTCTCCGGCGAATGGACGGCCAACTACCGAACGTTGCCCATGACCGGGCCGGCCGGCTACGACGCGAACGCCGACAAGCTGCCGGTCGGAACGAAGGCCTGCAAGGTCAAGGGTTCAGCCCCGTACGGCGCCCTGCTGGCGCGACTGGTGGGCGAGGAGGACTTCCCGGTCCACACGGTCGGTCGGAGGTTCACCTTCCGGGCGGCCGCCGACGCCGCCCTGCAACTGGGCATCAACGACGCCGCCGGACTCTGCTCCGAGGACAACAAGGGCACGCTCACCGTGCAGGTGAGCGTCACACATCAAAGTTGACGGGACGCGGGCAGGCCCGACGGGGTCTGCTCGGGGACGCCGGTCAGCCAGTCGCGGTGCAGCAGCGGCAGGGTGTGCTGCACGTTCTGGATGCCGACGGCCGGCAGGTACAGCTCGAAGCGTGTGCCGGGCCGTCCGTCCGGGCGGTCCGACACGGTGACCCGGCCGCGGTGGAGGGCGGCCTGCTGGGCGACCAGCGTGAGTCCCAGGCCGGATCCGGGGCTGTCCGGGCCCCGGCGGAAGCGCTGGAAGATCTCCTCACGGAGGCCCGGCGGGATGCCGGGGCCGTGGTCCTCCACGACGAGCACCGCAGTCGCCTGATGCCCGCCGCCAGGCGGGCGCAGGGCCACGTCGATGCGCGCGACACCGTCCTCGGCGCGGCCGTGGGTCCAGGCGTTGGTCAGCAGGTTGTCCAGGGCCGAGCGCAGTCCCTGCTCCCAGCCGTGCACGCGTATCCCTGAGATGGCCTGCACGGACACCTCGGCGTCGGGGTGCGCGCGTCGCAGGTCGGAGGCCGACACGGCCACGAGCTCCGCGAGGTCCAGCGGCGTGAACGCGTCCGCCTCGATCAGGTCACCCTGCGCGAGCGCTTTGAGCATCACCAACAGCCCGACAAGCCGGGCGTGTTCGCGTTCGAGGTCGTCGAGCACCTCCGTCCGGTCCTCGGCGCCGAGGTCGGGGTGGTCGGTGAGGATGTCGAGGTTGGTGCGCATGCTCATCAGCGGAGTGCGCAGCTCGTGGGAGGCGGTCGCGGCGAACGCTCGGGCGGTGGCCAGCGCCTCCCCGGTGCGGGCGACCTGCTCGTCGTAGCGGGCGAGTACGGTCTGCACCGTGTACGCCAGGTCGTCCACCTCGGCGATCCGGGTCGGCGTGTGCTCCAGGCGCGCGGTGCTGGTCCTGGGGTCCAGTCCGCTGGTACGGCGCTGCAGTCGCCGTAGCGGAAGCACCGCCCGGGCGGCGATGGCCCAGGCGGCGGCCCCGGCGAGGGCCGCGGCCAGCAGTGCGCCGGTCAGCACCCGCTTTCGTACCAGTGCCAGTTCGTCCTCGGCGGTGTCCGGTGACAGCAGCCACAGATTCGGGGTGGTGCCTTCCTTCGCGGCACCGACGCGCAGCGACAGCACGAGCCAGTCCTTGCCGCCGGTGGTCACGGTGACGGGGTTCGGGGCACTGGGGGGCAGCGTCGGGTACGGCTGCGGCTGCGGGCCGGCCGTGATCGGGTCCCCCGGGCCGGTCAGCCGGACGCCCACGTCCCGCGCGGAGTTGATGAGCCGGTGCCGGCGGACCCGCTGCAGGAGCGGGTGGTCGGTCCCGGCGACGTCCAGGTACGCCTTGGCGTTCTTGGCGACGACGGTTGCCCGGGCGCGCAGTTGGTCGTCCTGGTGTGCGCGCAGGTCGATGCTGACCAGGTGCAGCAGCAGCCAGCCGGAGGCAAGGACGAGCGCGGGCACGCTCGCGCCGACCGTGAGGGCGATACGGGTGGTGAGTTTCACGACGCATCCTCGATGGGCGGGGCCTGGCGGTCTGCGCGAAGGACGAATCCGACGCCGCGGACGGTGTGCAGGAGCCGGGGCCGGCCGCCCGCCTCGAGCTTGCGTCGCAGATAGCTGACGAAGGTGTCGACGGCGTCGCTGCGGACCTGGAAATCGTATCCCCAGACCCAGTCCAGCAGTTGCTCGCGGGTGAGGGCGATGCCGGTGTTGCGGACCAGGACCTCAAGGAGTGCGAACTCGCGGCGAGTCAGCTGGAGTTGACGGCCGTCCAGGGACGCCTGGTGGGCGGCCGGGTCGAGGACGAGGCCGCCGACGCGGAGGGGTGCGGTGGGGGCCGGCGGGCGGCGACGTAGCAATGCATGCAGCCGTAGGACCAACTCCTGCAGGGCGAACGGCTTGAGGAGGTAGTCGTCCCCGCCCGCCTGCAGACCCGCCACTCGGTCAGCCGTCTCGTCCAGTGCGGAGAGCATGAGAACGGGCACATCGTCGCCGTCGTTGCGCAGGGCCTGGCACACGTCGATGCCGTTGAGATCGGGCATGCAGATATCCATGACGATGATGTCGGGGCGGCCGGCGCGCGCTTCCGCCAGACCGGAGTGACCGCCGTCCGCAACGGTCACAGTGAATCCGCTCAGTCTCAGCCCTCGTTCGAGCGACCGCCGTATCGCCGCGTCGTCGTCGACCACCAGCACCCGTCCGGCCTTGCCTGCCATGCACACCCCGATTTCACCGCGTCGAACGAGCTTGCCTGAAGGAGGCCGATCAAAGCACTGTCAGGGCCTCTGGCTCCAGCCCGGACGGGCCGGTCGGGGTCAGGCCGCGACCGCGGGACCGCCTCGCCCGATACTGCGACGGCGTACATCCCTTGATGCGCCTGAAGCTCCGCGAGAAATGCTCGGAACCGGAGAATCCGCAGCGGCGCCCTACGTGGACGATGGTGTCGTCACCGTGCTCCAGATACTTGCATGCCAAATCGATCCGGAGCTCGGTGAGATAGCGGTACGGGGTGAGTCCGGTGGCGGTCTTGAAACAGCGTACGAAGTGGAAGCGGCTGAAGGAGACCAGGGACGCCAGATCGCCGACCGAAACCGGTTGAGCGAGGTTCTCCCGCATATACGACAGAATTGTCTCGAGCTGCCGTGAGCTCAGCGAACCGGCTGCCTTTCCCGAGCCGCAGGCATGCGGGGCGAGGAGATGAGCGACGATGAACTGCGCCGCCGACTGCGCGTAAAGGTCATCCGCGCCGACCTCGCTCGCGGCGGCCACCGCCTTCACCATTGCGGCGAGGAGCGGGTCGAAGCGCAGCACCGGGTACGGGTCCCGGAGAAACGGGGCCCGTGACCGCAGGTCCTCCTCGGCGATGAATCGGCGCAGGGTCCCGGCCGAGAGGGTGAGGGTCGCGATCGTGGCAGGTCCGTCGCCCGCCGGTGCCACGACCAGCGTCCGGCTCAGCCCCGGCGGGATGATGTACACGTCGTCAGGAAGCGGGAACGCCTGTTTCTCTGCCCGTGTTTCGCGACCTTCACGAATTTCCAGAAGGCCGGTCAGTTGAGCATTCAGTTTCATTCCGGAAGATGACGGTAGGTGGAGCGTGTGCACGCCCTTCGTGAACGTCTGCTTCCATACGTGCAGGGAGCGCCATGTTCCGCTCCCCACCCCGCTGGTTACCTCCAACGCCCGGTTTCCTCTCGCCCGTTGCTCATGACTCACGACACTGGTGCCGTATCCAGAGTGCGGGGGAGCGGAAGGCTGCCGCAAGGCGACCTGTGTCGGATTAATTGGCCTCGGCGCGGAATAATTCGGCGAAAGGCAAGCGGATATTGACCGGGGCGGAATCGTGCTGACACGCTGCTCCGCATGATTCGCACTCGTCAATTACTGACACTGGCGGTCGGCTTGGCGGCGATGGTGTTTTCCGCCCAGAGCGGCGCGAGCGGGGCGACGACCAACGCCCCCGATCCCATCACGCAGCCCGCCGCAGCCGTAGCCGCGGCCAAACCGAACATCGTCTTCGTCCTCACCGACGACATGTCCTCGAATCTGCTGCAGTACATGCCGGAGGTGAAGAAGCTCCAGTCGCAGGGCACGACGTTCAGCGACGACGTGGTCAGCAACTCGCTGTGCTGCCCCTCGCGTTCGTCCATCTTCACCGGCATGTACCCGCACAACACCGGAGTCCTCGGCAACGACGGACCCAACGGTGGTTTCAGCGCCTTCCACGACAACGGGCTGGAGAAGGACACCTTCGCCACGGCCCTGAAGTCCAAGGGCTACCGGACCGCCATGATGGGCAAGTACCTCAACGGCTACAACCCCGAGGACACGGTCGACGGCCAGCAGCCGTACGTGCCGCCGGGCTGGAGCCAGTGGGACGTCGTCGGCAACGGTTATCCCGAATACAAGTACAAGCTCGCCCACAACCACTCGATCGAACCGCACGGGAAGAAGGACAAGGACTACCTGACCGACGTCCTCAGCAAGAAGGGCCAGTCCTTCATCAAGAAGTCCGCGGCGGCGAACAAACCGTTCATGCTGGAGGTCGCGCTCTTCACCCCGCACGGCCCGTCCAGGCCGGCCCGCCGGGACAAGCATGACTTCCCCGGTCTGAAGGCCCCGCACAGCCCCGCCTTCGACAAGCTGCCCACCAACGCGCCGCCGTGGCTGGCCCGGCAGCACCCGTTGACCCACAGCGAGAAGCACACCATCAACAAGAAGTTCCGCAAGCGCGCACAGTCGCTCCAGGCCGTCGACAAGCTGCTCGGCAAGCTGCGCGAGTCCCTGACCAGGGCCCACGTCGCGGACAAGACCTACGTCGTGTTCAGCTCCGACAACGGCTTCCACCTGGGTGAGTACCGCCTCAAGGCCGGGAAGCAGACGGCTTTCGACACCGACGTACGCGTGCCGCTGGTGATCGCCGGCCCCCATGTCGCGGCGGGGCGGACCAGCCACGCCCAGGTGTCGAACATCGACTTCGCCCCCACCTTCCAGAAGATCGGCGGCGCTGCCGTCTCGTCCCGGGTGGACGGGCACAGCCTGCTCCCGCTGCTGGACGGCGGATCGGACGCGGGCTGGCGCACGGCCAACCTGATCGAACACCGCCACGCCAAGAAGTCACCTGACGACCCCGACAACCACGGGGGCGAGAGCATCAGCCCGCCGAACTACCACGCCATGCGCACCGCCTCGTACACCTATGTCGAGTACGACAGCGGCGCGAAGGAGTACTACGACCGCCGCACCGACCCCGACCAACTGCACAACACCGCCGGCCGGTTGAGCGGGCCCCGCCTGGCAGAGCTGCACGATGCGCTGACCCGGCTGGAGAACTGCCGCGGCGACGGATGCTGGAGCGCCGGCCATCCCTAGCCCCCTCCCCAGACTCCCTTCCCGTTGAGGGGAGTAGGGGCGCCCGGGCTGTCCCCCGCAGCCCGGGCGCCCCATTGAATCGGCCGTGATCTGCACCTATAGACATCAAGAGAGTGGAACCCGCATGACTTCGTCACGTCCATATCCGCCCACCCGCCGGACACTACTGGCCTCGATGGCCGGTGCCGCCGTAGCCGGATCCGCGATCGTCTCCGCCGCCCCGCGCGCCTTCGCCGACTCCGATGCCGGCGACGCAGCGCGAGGTGGACTTCCGCTCACGGTCGTCAACAACAGCGGCGATTTCGCCAACCGCTCGGTGCACTTGTACGTCGTGGGCAGCAAGGGAAACCGGCAGGTGCGACTCACCCGGCGCGGCACCCTGGCGCCCGTCAAGCTCTCCGACAACCACGCGGGTGGCTTCACCGACTACGCCATCCCGCTGGCCGCCCGCGGCAAGACCACGCTGCACCTGCCGTTCATGTCCGGCCGCATCTACGTCGCACTGGGCCACAAGCTGAAGTTCAAGGCCGTCAGGGGCGCCGACGGCAACACTGGCCTGCAGCAGCCGGCGGGCTGGGTGGAGTCCGACCCCAACTACCCGGTGCTGCACGACTTCGTGGAGTTCACCCACGACGCGTCCGGCATGCACTGCAACACCACCATGGTCGACATGTTCAGCGTGCCGATGATGATCCGGCTGACCGGAGCGAAGGACCACAGCACCGGCAGGCTGCGCGACGGCGGCCGAGCCCGCGTCTTCCACTCCCTGCGCAACAACCACGACTTCTCGCGCCTCGTCGTGGGGGACCGGCGCATCATCGCCCCGAGCCACGGACTCGACGCCGGCCATTTCCCCCAGCACTACTTCGACCACTACATCGACAAGGTCTGGCACACCTACCAGCACAAGAACCTCGTCGTCAGGACGAACGCCGGCACCTTCACCGGCCGCGTCCGGGACCACAGGCTCACCTTCACCGGCCCGGCATCGGTGTCCTTCGCCAAGCCCTCCACGCGTGACGTGCTCTTCTGCGACGGGGCCTCGCCGCTCCCAACGACGGGACCACCGGCCCCGTGGCCGCCGTCCTGGGCGCCGGCTTCAACCGCTCGACACTGCTGAGCCACCCCAAGCAGCCCACCACCCGTGCGGCCACCTTCTACGGCCCCGCCGTCACCAACCACTACGCCAAGGCCATTCACGCCGCGACCAGCAACGGCAAGGCCTACGGCTTCGCCTTCGACGACGTCGCCGACTGGGCCTCCTACATCGAGGACGGCAGGCCCCAGCACATGCACCTGACGCTGACCCCGTTCTGACGCGCCCGCTCGTGCCTGCAGCAGGCGACCACAGAGGGAGTACCTGGTGAAGAGATACCGTGAGTGGCTTCTCGCGGCTGTGCTGTGTGTCATGCCGGCGGTCGCGGCCGCCGGAGCCGAGCACACAACCGTGGCCGACGTTTCCCGCACCGTGCCGATCGCCGCGGCTGTCGCCGCACCCGACGCCCGCGCGGCTGCCGGTTCCGCCCACACGGTGACGTTCGTCAACCGGTCCGGGAAGAAGCTGTGGATCGGAAGCACCGTCAACAAGGGGGAACCCGACGGCAATTCGAAGAACCTGAAATCGCTGCCCGTTCTCAAGCCGGGGCAGTCGGCGACAGTGAAGATCCCGGAGAACGAGGCACCCCACCACTGGCGCGGCAAGTTCTTCGCCCGCCAAGGGTGTTCGGGCAAGTCGGGAAGTACGTTCCACTGTGCCATCGGCGACTGCGGGCATTTCGCCAAGCACTGCGCGACGGGTGAACAGCCGGTCAGTCTCGCCGAGTTCAACTTCGACCAGAAGGACCAGAAGGCGCCCTGGTACGACGTCAGCTACGTCAACGCCTTCTCGCTGCCCGTCACGATCGCACCCAAGGGCGCCGACAAGGTCACCAAAAACGGCTCGTGCTCCAAGCAGGGCTGCCGGAAGAACCTTCTCCGCAACTGTCCGAAGCCCGACCGGGTTCACAACGCCGCAGGGAAGACGGTGCTGTGCGTCAACCCGAGCCGGGACGCCCAGTCAGCCTACAGTCACGCCATCAAGAAGCACTGCCCGAAGGCGTACGCCTGGTCCAAGCAGGACACCGAGACCGGCAACGAGACGATGAAGCAGTGCAGCAGGTGCAAGGGCTTCGTCGTGACCTTCTGGTAGTCGCCTCGGGACGCTCACTCGCGCAAGACCTGGTCCGGGGTGCGCACCGCTGCGTAGGCGAACTCCCAGAAGTCCAGGTGTCCGATGGCCAGGTTCACGTGCACCCTGTTGACCAGCGTGGGCAACAGGCGGAAGACGCAGCCGAGTTCCTCGTCTCCCTCCTCCAGGTCCTCGGGCCTGGTGGAGACCGCGAGGAGGCTGTGGTCGCCCGTCATCGAGACGGCGTCGGCAAGGAACACCACTTCGAGCCGCGGGTCGGCCGCCATGACGGACAGGACCACGTCATCCGGGCTCGCTCCCGCATACCCACGGTCGTCCACCAAATGGTTGCGGACGTCGAACTCGCCGTCGGGCTGATCGAGGAGCGCAACGACCGCTCGCCACGCCGCGTCGTCCGAGTAGTCGGTACGGACGACAAGGGCTTCGGTCTCGAAGTCATGCCCTGCACGGTCGATGGTCGGTCGCATGAACTGGCCTCTCGGAAGACTTGCGGGACGGAATGATGAGTTGGCGCTACGGCAAAAACTAATGTCCGCAGGTGTCGCGATCGAACTCCCTGAGCAACAACTCCCGCTCGTGCAGCAACTATTGAGCCTTTTCGCCCGACGGCGCCAGGTAGCTTCGTCGTCGGTTTACCGATGGGCAACACGCCCTTACTCCAAGGAGTTTTCCGCATGCGAAAGTTGCGTGCTGTCTACGCCGTTCTCACGGCCGTACTGATAGCCATCTCCGCGATCAACCTGAGCGCCGGCACGGCGTCCGCCGCGGACCATCGAGGCGGCTTCGTCGTCAGCAAGGCGCAGTACAACAAGATGTTCCCGCACCACAAGAAGCTCTACACGTACAAGGGTCTGGTCAAGGCGATGAAGGCGTTCCCGGCCTTCGCGCACACCAGAGACGCGAAGACCCGGAAGCGTGAGGCCGCTGCCTTTCTCGCGAACGTCAGCCACGAGACCAGCGGGCTGATCTACATCAACGAGCAGAACAAGGCCGCCTGGCCGACCTACTGCGCCGACGAGCCGTACGGCTGCCCGGCCGGCCAGTCCGCCTACCACGGCCGCGGCCCGCTCCAGATCAGCTGGAACTACAACTACAAGTCGGCCGGCGACGCGTTCCACGTCGACCTGCTGCACCACCCCGACCTCGCGGCGAAGAACTCCGCCGTGACCTGGAAGCTCGCCCTCTGGTACTGGATGACCCAGTCGGGCCCCGGCACCATGACGCCGCACCACGCGATGGTCAAGCACGGCGGCTTCGGCGAGACGATCCGCAGCATCAACGGCGGCATCGAGTGCAACGGCGGCAACCCGGCCGAGGTGCAGGACCGGATCGCCAAGTACAAGAAGTTCACCAAGATGCTCCACGTCGGCACCGGCCAGCACCTCAGCTGCTGACGTCCGCAATGTTCCCGGGCTCCCGGCTCCCGGGCCAGGAGCCCCCGACCTTCAACAGGGAGACGTCATGCGGAAAGTACGCTTCCTCGCCCTGCCGTTCATGCTCTCGGCCCTTCTCGTGGCCGGCGGCCAGGGCATCGCGCCCACTGCGTTCGCGGCCGGCGGCCATTCCCCTGCCGCCACCTCCGCGGCAGAGAAGAAGGGCATCAGCGCCTGGAAGTTCGACGGAGTCACCAAGGCGCTCGCCGACTCGAAGTCCGGCTGGTTCTACACCTGGTCCTCGGACAAGGGCGGCATCAAGCCGCCGCGCGGTGTCGAGTTCGTGCCCATGATCCACGACGCGGGCTCGGTGACGAAGAAGGAGCTCGGCCGAGCGAAGAGGCAGGGCAAATCCCTGCTCGGCTTCAACGAGCCCGACAGGCCGGATCAGGCGCACATGACCGTGAACCAGGCACTCGACCTGTGGCCCCGGCTGCAGTCGACCGGTCTGCGGCTCGGTGCTCCCGCCGTGGCGACCGGCGGCGATGTCGCCGGGGGCTGGCTGGACCGGTTCATGAAGGGGGCCAAGGCCCGGCACTACCGGGTCGACTTCATCCCCCTGCACTGGTACGGCGCGGACTTCAACAGCCCGCGGGCGACAGAGCAGTTGCGCAGGTACCTCCAGGCCGTGCACAAGCGCTACAAGAAGCCGATCTGGCTCACCGAATACGCCCTCATCGACTTCTCGTCCGGCACCCCGCGCTATCCGACCAAGGCGCAACAAGCCGCATTCGTGAAGAAGTCGACGGCCATGCTCCAGCACCTGTCCTACGTCCGCCGGTACGCGTGGTTCACCCTCTCGACCAACCGCGGTGACGGCACCGGCCTTTATCAGGGTGCGCATGCCAACCGGGTGGGCGCCGCCTATCGCGCGGCGGGCTGACAGACCCTCACCGGCTATTCCGATCCAACGACACAGCGACACAACGACACACCAACGCATCGACGCATCGACGAGAGAAGAGAGACGAGGCCAAGAACATGAGCAAGCGAATCCTGCACGCCTCTCTCGCGGCCGGAGCCGCCGCACTGACCGCCGTGGTCGCGCTCGCTCCGGCGAGCTCGGCCGCGCCCGACTCCGCACAGGCCCACAGGCACTCGTGCTGGGCGACGCACTACGGCCCGGTACCCCCGGGCAGCACCACGTCCAACGGTGACATCTTCGACAACAGCAAGAACACCGCGGCGACTTCGCTCACCCGCAGGCACCAACTGCCGTTCGGCACGCGGGTGAAGGTCACCAACGTGGCGAACGGCAAGTCCCTGGTCGTGCGCATCAACGACCGCGGCACGTTCAAGCACACCAAGCAGGAACCCAAGTGCCTGGACCTGACCGACGGCGCCTTCAGTAGGCTCGGCGGCAGCCTCAACCCCGACGCCGGTCACATCGTCGTCCGGCAGAAGGTGCTCCACTGACCCCTGCGGCCGCCGACGTCACGGCATGAGCGCCCGGGTCGCATTCCGCGGCCCGGGCGCTCCAACGTCTATGCGCTGCTGCAGCAGGGCGATGGCGCCGAGGGCGGTGCCGGCATCGCCGAGTCCGGCCGGAATCACTGGTGGTACCCCGTACGAGCAGCGTGCGACGTGGCTGTTGAGCGTGTGCTCGATCGGTGCCATGAGGGCTCGCCCGGTGTCGACCAGCTCACCGCCGACGACGATCAGGTCCGGTCCGACGGCGTGACTCACGTCGGCCAGCACCCTGCCGACCTGCGCGCCCACTCGGGCCATAACCGTGTGCGCGGCCCGGTCGCCGGACTCCAGTGCGGTCACCAGGTCCGGTACGTCCACTGCCGAAGTGCCCGCAGTGCGGCAGGCGTCCAGTACGGCCCCGATCGAGGCCACCGTCTCCAGGCATCCGATCGCTCCGCAGTGACAGGGCGCGCCATCGGGGTCCACGGAGATGTGGCCGAACATTCCGGACCGGCCGTGAGCCCCGCGGTGCACGTTGCCGGCCATCACGAGTCCGCCGCCGACGCCGTGAGACAACCGCAGGTACAGCACGTTCTGCTCGCCCGCGGCCGCGCCCCAGACCGTCTCGGCCAGTGCGGCCAGCCGGGTGTTGTTGTCGATCAGCACCTGTGCGCCGAAGCGCTCGCGCACCAGCGCCGAAACCGCGTTGTGCCAAGGCACCGACGACTGGCCGCCGTCCCGGGAGGCGACCGGTCCGACCACTCCCAGGCCGACACTGCGGAAAGTGCCCGGCCGCAACGCCCCGCCCGTCAGGCTGTCTGCCAGCCGCCACGCGAGGTCGAGGCGCGCCTGCCACGGGACGTCATGGGCATGCGGCTCGGCCGCGGCGCCCGTGATTTCCTGTGCCGCGTTCATCGTGGCCACCCTTACCGCCCGTCGAGCGAATTCGATGCCGAGCAGCAGGCCGGTCCCGGGGTTGAGGGCCAGCACCTCCGCCGGACGACCGCGCTTGCGCCGGGCCGCCTCCGGGACCGAGGCGAGGATGGTGCCGTTGTCCATGAGCGCGCCGACGGCGTCGTAGAGCGTGGTGCGGGACAGACCGCACAGGGTGCCTAACTCTGACCGCGTCAGCGGACCGTGCTCACGCAACAGGCGTACTACCAAGGCCTCATGACCTTGGCGTGACCGAGGCTGAGAGCCGCGTTCCTGCGGCAGGCCGGTTGCGGCGGAGTTTCGCGTCGTCTCAGTCAGCATGGCGGAACGTGGCCCCCTAGTTGAGAACAGCTGTGACGTAGAAGCGCGGAAGTCAGCCCGTCGCTCTGGCGCGAGAAGCTAGGGGAGATCTTTGTGGGAATTCTGTGGGCTTCCGATGCGACGGAAGATCGGGCCGGGAGGCGGGCTGCCCACCTCCCGGCGCGGGCGGCAATGGAACGGTTCGGTGTCCGGCTGCGTCGTCCTTCTCCGGGGCACGGTGGCTGTGTTCCGGAGACGGGAGATCGAATGCATACGGGCGGCTTCGCCAAGTGGACAAGACGGTTCGAGGACGAGCGGGAGCGCAGGCGTGCCCTCGGTGATCCGGACTGGGGGCAGCGCGCCGCGCTGCATCCGGCGGTGTGGGCCAGCGTCCAGCGCTTCCAGGTCGGCGAGGACGGTGACGGTGCCAACCTCGTCGGCAAAGCGGACCAGGCCGGCGACCCTGACTACGGGCAGGCGGTCCGGCTCTTCGTCGCCGAGGAACAGAACCACGCCCGCCTACTTGCTCGGCTGCTGGCCGCGGGGGGCATGCCGACATTGACCGGCCACTGGAGCGACACGGTCTTCGTACGGCTGCGGCGTCTGATGGGCCTACGCCTGGAACTGCTGGTGCTGATGATCGCGGAAGTAGTGGCGCTGCGTTATTACCGGGTGCTGCGCGATGGCACCGACGACTCGCTCACTGCGGACGTGGCTGGGCGGATCCTGTCCGACGAGCAGCGCCATGTCCCCTTCCACTGCGAGCGCCTGCACGCCTCCCTGGCGGAGCTGCCCCGGGCAATGCGCCGCCCCGTGATGACCATGTGGCGACTTCTCCTGTTCGCGGCCTCCCTCGTCGTCGCCGCCGACCACGGTCCGGCACTGCGCCAACTCGGCATCCGACGCGTGCAGTTCGTCGCCGATGTCATGGCCTCCTCCCACGCGGTGGTCTCCGCGGTGCTGATGCCCCGCCCGGATGAATGGACGAGCGCGGGCTGAAAGAGACAGCCCGCGCGCCAAGACGCTGCCCGTCACCGCCTGGGGCACCTCCGATCACTCTCTACCGGTTTGCAGGATTCCTTCGACGGCATGCAGGAAGGTCTCTGAGATCAGTTCGGGGTCGAAGAGGCAGCCGGCTGCCATCGCGCCGTCCCGCAGCATGACGAGGTGCCGGGCCGCTACGTCGGCGGGAGCGGCGCCGATCTGCGACAGCAACTCTGTGATCGTTTCCAGGAACCACTGCCGGTGGGCCAGTACGGCTTGGTGGACCGGGTGGGAGGGGTCGGGGTATTCGGCCACCGCGTTCAGGAAGGCGCAGCCGCGGAAGCCGGGGGACCGGATGCCCTCGGTGATGGATCGGGCGACGGCCCTGACCTTGTCGACCGGTGACTGGCTGCCTGCCTGAGCTGCGGCGACCTGTGCCCGGATTCCCTGGTCGGCCTGGCCGAGGTAGGCGAGGACGAGTTCTTCCTTGCCGGTGAAGTGCCGGTACAGGGTCGCCCGGGTCACCTGCGCCTCCGCGGTGATCCGGTCGATGCCGACCGAGTGGATCCCCTCGCCGTAGAAGATCCTCGTTGCTGTGCTGAGCAGCCGCGTTCGCGCTTCCGACGTGCTGCGGCCTTCCGGGCTCCGGTTCATGCGGCCCAGGATACCCAGTCGGTGAGGTAGAACGTTCGGTCTTGACAGGGGCGTGCCCGCGCTGTTTAGATCCGAGGTAGACAGAACGTTCTCCCTCATTATGAGTGGAGCCCGCACCGCCGTCGAAAGGCATTGCCATGGACACCCTCGTCGCCACCACCTCCGGCAGCATCCCGGTGACCTTGCGGAAGCTGTATTTCCTGCGCTTCGCGTTCGCCGCCGTGTGGGCCGTCCTGCTCTTCACGGCCGCCGACACGCTGGGCCCGCTGAGTGTGACGCTCCTGCTGATCTACCCACTGTTCGACGCGGCGGCCGCGATCGTCGACGCACGGTCCGCCAGGGCGAACGGCACTACCGCCAACCCCCTGTATGCCAACATCGTCATCAGTTCACTGACGGTCATCGGCCTGGCCCTGGCCGCCACGTCCGGTATCCCGGCCGTCCTGCGAGTGTGGGGAGCCTGGGCTGTCACCGCGGGTCTCGTCCAGCTGATCGCGGGTGCCATCCGCCGGAAGCTGGGCGGCCAGTGGGCGATGATCGCCAGCGGCGCCATCTCCACGATCGCCGGCTCGTCGTTCATCGCCCAGGCGGGCAGCAACGACCCCTCGCTGAAGAACCTTGCCGGCTACGCCTTCCTCGGAGGCGTCTTCTTCCTCATCTCCGCATTCCGACTCAACTCCGCTTCCCGCCGCCAGGCATGACCCCGCGGGCTCCGCGGCCGACGCCTGTCCGAGCCGGACGGGCATCGGCCAGCGCCTCTGGACGGTGCCTGTGCAGGGCAGCCGTGCCGGCGGCGGCCGCGCCCAAGTCGCGGTCTTGCCAGGCCACTTGGGCAGTCGATTCGCGACCGGAGCGTGAGGGGCGGCATGCAGAGAGTCGAGCGACAGGGCTGAGCCGACGCGTCGGGGGTAGCCGAAACAGCAGCAAGCACGGTGCCTTTTGGGTGCCTGGAGGGAAGGAGCGTCATGCCGGGAATGATGGAGCGCATCAAGCAGTTCGCCAGGAGTCCCCAGGGGCGGCGCGCAGCCGAACAGGCGCGCCGAGCCGCTGCCGATCCGCGTCGCCGGGCCCAGGCCCAGCGGCTGCTGGGCAAGCTCCGTGGTCAACGCTGAGCACATTCGCCCTACACGTGCGTGAGTTGACCGGCACACTCTCTCGAACGGGAATGATCATCGTGGAAAGTTCGTCGCTTCGGGCAGTGGGCTGGGCCCGTACGCTGCCGTTGGACTGCGAAGTGAAAGCGGCCCGGGACTGGGCGCGTGAGCATCTGAAGACGCTGGGCTGGACCACCAGTGCTCCAGAGACGGTGGACGCCATCCTGCTCACCGTCTCCGAGCTGGTGACGAACGCGCACAGGCACGCCCACAGCAGTGCCCAACTGGTGATGACCTATGACGACCGTTGCCTGCACGTCTCCGTGCACGACGGTTCCAGCGACCTGCCGACTCCGCGTGAGGCGAGCACGGAACGCCTCGGTGGGCGTGGCATGTTCCTCGTGGACGCACTGGCCGACACATGGGAGTCGCACCCCTGCCCCCACGGAAAGTCCGTCAGCGCGTGCTTCCGGGCGCCCGCCGCCTGAGTGCGAGCGCCGGGCTGCAGAGCCGGTGGGCTTCCGTCCCCGCGGAGCAGGGAACCGAAGCCCACCGTGGAAAACCGGAGTGTCAGGCCTTGTCCTGCATGTCGCGGCGTGCGGGATTGCCCTGTTGGGCGGCCTTGGGGTCCTTCTCGCCGGCCTTGGCACGCACGCCCTGGGCGATGCGGTCGCCGACGGTCTTGTCGATGTTCGACCAGTACTCGAAGGCCCGCTTGAGGACGGGTTCCGAGACACCGTTGAGGAGATGACCGACGACGTTGTCGACCAGGCGGTCTCGCGCGGCGTCGTCCATGACCTCGCGCACCATCGTGCCCGGCTGGCCCCAGTCGTCGTCCTCGGCATGACTGACGTAGGCCGCACGTGTGATGGCGCCGTCGGCCTCCCAGCTGGGCGGTGAGTAGCGGGCGGGGTCGGCGGCGGGTCCGCCCTTGGAGTTGGGGGCGTACACCGGGTCGGTGGTGTTCCGGTACGCCATCGCCCCGTCCTTGGAGTACGTGTGGACGTCGACGACGGGGGCGTTCACCGGGAGCTGCTGGTAGTTGCCGCCGATCCGGTGGCGGTGTGCGTCCGAGTAGGAGAACAGCCGGGCCAGCAGCATGCGGTCGGGGCTGGGGCCGATGCCGGGGACGAGGTTGTTGGGCTGGAAGGCCGCCTGCTCGATCTGGGCGTGGTTGTCGGTCGGGTTGCGGTCCAGCGTCATCCTGCCGACCGGGATGAGCGGGTAGTCGCCGTGCGGCCACACCTTGGTGAGGTCGAACGGGTTGAACCGGTAGTTCGCGGCGTCCTCGTACGGCATGACCTGCACGTGCAGCGTCCAGCTGGGGAAGTCGCCGTCGCGGATGTGCTCGAACAGATCACGCGTGTGGTAATCCGTGTCTGCGGCCGCCATCTGATCGGCCTCGTGCTGAGTGAAGCACTCGATGCCCTGGTCCGTCTTGAAGTGGTACTTCACCCAGAACCGCTCACCGGCGGCGTTGATCCACATGTATGTGTGGGAGGTGTAGCCGTTCATGTGGCGCCAGGTCCGCGGGATGCCGCGGTCGCCCATCAGCCAGGTGACCTGGTGGGCGGACTCGGGGGAGAGGGTCCAGAAGTCCCACTGCATGTCGTGGTCGCGGAGGTTGTTGTCGGCACGGCGCTTCTGGGAGCGGATGAAGTGCTGGAACTTCATCGGGTCCTTCACGAAGAACACCGGCGTGTTGTTGCCGACCATGTCGTAGTTGCCTTCGCTGGTGTAGAACTTCACCGCGAAGCCGCGCGGGTCGCGCCAGGTGTCCGGGCTGCCACGCTCACCCGCGACGGTCGAGAAGCGGGTGACCAGGTCGGTGCGTGTTCCCGGCTGGAAGACGGCCGCCTTGGTGTAGGCGCTGACGTCGTGGGTGACCTCGAAGTGACCGAATGCGCCGCTTCCCTTGGCGTGCGGCTGACGCTCGGGGATCCGCTCCCGGTTGAACTGGGCCATCTGCTCGATCAGATAGGCGTCCTGCAGGAGGATCGGACCGGCGGGTCCCACGGTGAGCGAATGCTCGTCGCTCTCGACCGGGGCGCCGGAATCGGTCGTAGTGACGGGTGGGGTCTCGGTCATCAATCTGCCTCTCGTCGTCCGTAGCATCGGGGTGCTGGGCACCCCGCACGTGCCCGGAGCCAGTCGGTCCCGTCAGCCAGGTGACCTCGACCGACCGCGGCAAACATCTCTTTCGCGACCGATGTACCGGCGCATCGAGCGGGCCGACAGCTGCGAGGCACGCCGGGGCGACGGCAGCGGGCACGGCGGCAGCACGAAGCGGTGCGTGCTGACCGGCGCCTGTCTGTTTGGTGCGCACTCCTGGCAGGATGTGCCGGTTCGGCGGAGGCCGCCACCTGAAAGGCAGAGGAGGGCGGCGTCCGGTGCTCCGTCCGGACGCCGCCGCCGTTCAGGGCGTCATCCGCGCCGCGATGCCTTCACGAGCTCCGGCAGCGTGGCCAGCTTGCTGCGTGGCCTGCCCAGGCGTCGTCCGCGGGACAGCTCCGCGTGTTCGATGGACGCCATCCCGCGCGCGTCCACCACATGCCGTCCGCGCCGGCGCACGAGCCGTGCGAAGGCCTTCGAGGAGAGGGCCGGCTTGGGCAGTGTGCCCGCGACGGCGTCGGAGAGCAGCGTGCCGACGGTTTCCGCGGAGCAGGCCCGGTTGGCACCGATGCCGCCCTGGGAGCCACGCTTGATCCACCCGACCACGTACGCCCCCGGGAACCCGGCCACCCGCCCGTTCTCGTGCGGAATCGTGCCGGTGGACTCGTCGAAGGGCAGTCCCGGCACCGGCGTCCCCTGGTAGCCGATCGCCCGCAGCGCCATCCCGGCCGGGATCACGGTGTGCCCCGCCGCACCGGTGACGCGCACGGCACGGATCGCCGAGGTGTCCTCGTCGCCGACCAGTTCCCTGGGTTCGGAGTGGAAGCGCAGCACGATGCGCCGGCCCGGCCCCGCCGGGCGTGACCAGGCCACCGTCGTACGGGGCACGTCGCGCAGTACGGCGGCGATGTCATCGGGGCCCGCCGCGTCGATGGCGTCGGCGGTGCGGGGGTCGTGGTCGTCGACGACCAGCTCCACGCCGGGCAGCCGGGTCAGCGCGAGCAGTTCGGGCCGGGTGCAGGCGGCGTCCTCGGGGCCGCGCCGGCCGAGGAGCACGATTTCGCGTACGGCGCTGTCGCGCAATGCCCGCAGCGCGTGGTCGGCGATGTCGGTGGCGGCCAGTGCGTCGGCGTCGGCGACCAGGATGCGGGCGACGTCGAGGGCGACGTTGCCGTTGCCGACCACCACGACGCGCTCGGCGGAGAGGTCGACGGCGTCGGGCGCGACGTCGGGGTGGGCGTTGTACCAGGCGACGAATGTGGTGGCCGAAAGGCTGCCGGTGCGGTCCTCGCCGGGGACGCCGAGCCGGCGATCGCCGGAGGCGCCCACCGCGTACACGACGGCGTCGTGGTGGGCGGCGAGCTCGTCGACGGTGACGTCCTCACCGGCCCGGACCCCCAGCAGCATGCGCACCCGGGGGTGGGTGTGGAAGCGCGCGAACGTCTCACCGACCTTCTTGGTGGTGGGGTGGTCGGGCGCCACGCCGTAGCGCACCAGGCCGCCGGCGACCGGCAGCCGGTCGATCAGGGTGACCTCGGCGGCGGTGTGCAGGAGCAGGTCCTGGGCCGTGTACATGCCGGCCGGTCCGGTGCCGACGACCGCGATGCGCAGCGCCGGGAAGTCGGCCGGCAGCGTGCGTTCGAAGGCGGGCCTGTCCCAGGCGTGGAAGATCGGGCTGCCGGCGGCCGGCTCCGGCGTCGGAGCGTCGGCGTAGTAGGCCGCGTTGATCGCGACGAACACCTCCTGCGGGCCGGTGAGTTCGTCCGCCGGGTGGATCGCGTCGACGGGACAGGCGTCGGCGCACGCGCCGCAGTCGATGCAGGCGACGGGGTCGACGTGGAGCATCTCGGTGCTGCCGAACGCCCGCTCCTGGGGCGTCGGATGGATGCAGTTGACCGGGCACACGGCGACGCAGGTGGCGTCGCTGCAGCAGGTCTGAGTGATGACGTAGGGCATGGTGTCCGCTCTGATCGGCTGTGCGGGCCTGGTCGGTCAGATGAGGTGGGCGCGCTTGTAGAACGCCAGGGCCGGCTTGGTGAGCAGCCGGGCCGAGGCCAGGAAGTCCATCAGCCCCGAGCAGCTGGAGCGCATCATCGCCTTGTGGTGCTCGTTGGACCGCGCCGCCTCCAGCGCGCGTTTCGGGTCCAGTCCGGCGTTGGCGTACACGCCCTTGTTGACCATGCTGGTGACGATGACGTACGCGGCGACCGCGATCACGAAGGCGTGGATGTGCCGGCGTATCCGTCCCGCCTTCGCGAGGTTCTTGCGCGTCTCGTCACGGGCGAACTTCATGTGGCGGGACTCCTCGACCACATGGATGTTGTTGATGGTGCGGACGAAGGGCACGACCCGCTCGTCGCGCATCCAGTCGCGCTGCATGACGTCCAGGACCTCCTCGGCCACGAGGATCGCCGCATACGCGGCCTCGCCGAACGCCAGGGTCTTGAACGCCCGGCCGAGTTCGACCGCCATACGGTGCGGCCGGTAGGCCGGCGCCCCCAGCTTCTTCGCGCCCCGGGCGAACATGATCGAGTGCCGGCACTCGTCGGCGATCTCGGTCAGCGCCCACTGGACCTTGTCGTCGCCGGGGTCCTTGGCGTAGATGTCGCGCAGGATCAGCTGTTGCAGGATCATCTCGAACCAGATGCCGGTGCTGGCGACGGAGGCGGCTTCGTGCCGCGTCAGCTCCTTGCGCTGCGCTTCGGTGAGTTCGTCCCAGTACGGGGTTCCGTACAGGGTGCTCCACTCCGGGCTGGCGCCGTGGAAGTCCGTGTCCAGCGGCGTCTTCCAGTCGACTTCCGTCAGGGGGTCGTAGGAGAGCTTCGCGGACGAGTCGAGCAGCCGGCCGGCGACGCGGGCGCTCGGCGCGGTGGTCTCAACGTCCGGACGGGTCGTGCTGCTTGCCATGCTCCAACTCCTCAGCTCGGATGACGGACTCGCGTCCGTTTCTGCGTGGTGCGTGTGATCGCGGGCGAAGGCCGATCGCGCGCCTGGGGGCAGCCGAGGACGCGCCTGCCCGGGGGGACGTCTCGGGCCTCCGTCGGTGCGCACGGTGAGCCGGTCCGACGGCGGCGAAGACGGCAGGCGCTGGTGGCGCCGTAGCCCTTGTTAGACGCAATGTATAACAAGGGTCGGCGGCGTGCCTACCCGTGAGTAAGGAAGTTCTGTGCGGGAAGTCTCGAGGTGGTCAACCCCAGCCGTACGCGTACGCCGCGACCCACGTGATGTCGAGCTGTGCGCTGCTTCCGGGTGCCGCCCCCGGCCCCTCCAGGGCGCTCTCGTTCTGCATCACCCACGACAGAGGGCCGTCCGGTACGCCTCGCGTGTCGTGGCCGGTCTCCCGCCCGTCGACGAAGAACCGCACCTTCCCCGGCGTCCACTCCGTGGACACGGTGTGCCACTGCGTCCAGTCGTCACTGCCGGGGTAGGAGCCCTGCTCACCGCCGCCGCAGGGATGGTGGAAGGCGGTGAGCGAGCCCGTCCACTCGCCCTCGGGATGGTCGATCTCGCAACCGCCGCCGTAGTGCAGCCAGGCCGATTTGTAACCCGGGGCCAGCTTCGTCACCTTGATGCGCGCGCTGTACTTGCCGTAGGTCATCTGCATCACCGCACGCGGGACGACGGCGGCGGCATGGACCGGGCCTCCGTCGGAGGGCCGCCACATCCGGATGAACATCCTCCCGTCGCCGTCGGCCGCGGGGCCTACGCTCACCGTGTCCTCCGGGTGGTACACGCCCACCACGTCACGGCCCCGGCTGTTGGCCGTGTCGCGCCAACCCGTCGGATACGCCCACCAGTTGTCGCGGAACTTCCCCGTCAGCCCTCCGCAGTAGGCGCCCGAGGTGTCGACGTGGTGATCACAGTCGCTGAAGGAGCCGAGCGGTACCCGGTCGCCGTTGAAGTCCTCCGCGAGGACCTGCCAGAACGGCCCGCAGTCGCCCCGGGGCAGACTCGCACCCGTCGTGTGACAGGCGTCGGCGGAGACCGGCACCGCGTCGGCCCGGGGGAGCCACAGCAGTGCGGCGACGAGCATGAGGCCCGAGGACAGGAGCAGGCCTCGCCTCCTGTGGTGCGGCGCCGCGTGCGAACCCATCCCAGGCTCCTCGATGCTCAGCTGCCGGCCGTGTCCGTCCTCCTCGCGAAGGAACATCGTCGCTCGTGACACCGGGCAATGCCATCCCCGGGAAAGGCACCGAACCGGACGCCGACGCTCCGACTCCCGTGACAGCAGGCCGAGTTGACCTCATCGGCGGCCGACGGGCCAGGCTCACCCGCAGGACAGCAGGCCCTCCTGCTGCTTCGCCGTCAGGACGCGATGGACGCTCTGGTCCACCTGCGTGCGGAAGGTCGCGTTCTCCGCCATCCGCATCTGCACGGCCTTGGCCATGGTCGGGATCAGGGTCGGGTCGACGGTCAGCACCAGGTCACCGCCCGCCGACAGGAAGTTCAGGGCCCGGTTGGCCGGAGGCACGGCCTTCACGGCGACCGCCTGACCGAGGTCGTCCGAGATCACCACACCCTTGAACCCGAGGTTCTTGCGGAGCAGCCCCTGGATCACCGTGGAGGAGAACGGAGCCTGATGCCTCGGGTCGATCCTGCTGTACGTGGCCGAGGAGATCATGACGAGCGGCGCACCGGCCTTGATGCCCGAACGGAACGGGTCGAGGCTCGAACTCGAGCTCGCCGTCACCGAGTCCACGACGTTCGCCGTGGTGTCGGTGTTGCCGCGGACGTTGCCGAGCCCCGGAAAGTGCTTCAGCGTGGCCAGCACCTTCGACTGGGCCATGCCGGCGGCGAACGCGTTGCTGTGAGGGGTCACGGTCGCGGCCGTATGGCCGAACTCGCGGTCGAAGGCGCCTATCGGGGCGTTGTTCCTGCCCAGAGATGCGGGCACGACATCGGCGACGGGCGCGAGGTTCAGATTCACGCCGGCCGCCCTGAGCTGATCGGCCCAGGTGGCGGCCTGGCTGCGCAGGTACGTCGTCGACCAGCTTCCCTGCACGAGCGCGCTCGGCATGGTCGAGAACCCCGGACCGGACAGCACCTGTACCCGGCCGCCCTCCTGGTCGGTGGAGACCAGCAGGGGAACGCGACGTCCCGCCACCGTGTCGGCGTGCGCCTGGAGGCCGTCGACGAGGGTCCTGGTCGCCTTCGTGCCCGCGGTGCTGCGCCCGGCCAGGAACACCGACCCGACGTGGTACTGGCGCATCAGCTGGATCTTCTGCTGGTCCGGCTTGGACGGGGTGACGGCACCCATGAAGAGCTGACCGACACGCTGCGGGACCGTCATCGCGCCGAAGGTCTTGTCGACGCAGGTCGCGGCGGCGCTCATGGCCGCGCGGCCCGGCGCTCGGGATTCGACAGCGGCGTGCGAGGTGCATGCCCCTGCGAGACTTGCGGCCGCCAGCGAGAGCGTCACCACGGGAACGGGCCACAGGGCCCGCATCCTGCTCGTGTGCCGGTTGTGCGCCTGCTGAGATTTCATCAACGTTGTCCTTCGTCGATACCTCCGGCTTCAGCCGGGGGGGAACCGAAGCTCCTGCGGAGCAGGGCAAGGAACGGTGTTTCGCCGCCGGGGCGAAAAGCCGTCTCTCCGACGGCGTGAGCGGGCCCGTTGTGATCGGGAGCTCTCAACTGTCAGACCCCCCAAGTAGGTTCGGGTGCATGACGACGGAAGCGAGCGCGCAGGAGTGCGGGTATGCCCGGTATACCTTCCGGCTGCGTCTGTCGTTGACGGCCCGGCGTGCGCTGGAGGCCGAGTGGGATCGGTGCCGGTGGGTCTGGAATGAATGCGTGGCGAAGTCGAAGGCGGTCCATGCGCGCAACCGGGCGGGCGGCGAGAGGGCGACCTGTGGGCCGGTGCAGCTGGCGAAGATGCTGACCGCGGCCCGTGCGGTGACGCCGTGGCTGGCCGAGGGTGCGTGTGTGCCCCAGCAGCAGATGATCCGCGACTTCGGTAAATCCCGCGCCAAAGCCTTGAAGGACATCGAGGCGCGTCTGCCGATGCGGCAGCGTGCCGGAATGCCGAAGCACAAGAAGAAGAGGGGCGCGCTGGCCACGCTGGAGTACACGAAGCGCGGGTTCCGTCTCAAGGACGGTCACCTGCATCTGGCTGGCGGGATCGCGGTGCGGCCGGTGTGGTCGCGCGAGCTGCCCACGCCGCCCTCCAGCGTGCGCGTGTACCGGGATGCGGTGGGGCACTGGTGGGCGTCGTTCGTCGTTGCGGTCGTGAGCGAGTACCTGCCCGCGACCGGACGGGTGATCGGGATCGACTGGGGTGTCAGGGAGATCGCCACCACCACATCCGACGCCCACGACCTTCCTCATCCGCAGCACGGCCGCACGGCCGCGCAGAGGCTGGCCCGCTATCAGCGGATGATGGCCCGGCGCCGGCCCGCGAAGGGCCAGGCCGCCTCGAACGGTTATCGGGAGGCGAAGCGGCAGACCGCCAAGCTGCACGGAAAAGTGGCGCGGCAGCGGCAGGACGGCGCCCGTAAGTGGGCCAAGCATGTCGTGCGCGACCACGACGCCCTGGCCGTGGAGGACTTCCGCCCCAGATTCCTGGCGAAGTCCACGATGGCCCGCAAGGCGGCGGACGCCGCGATCGGAGCCACGAAGAAGGCCCTGCTGGAGATGGCCCGTAAGTACGGCCGCATCGTGCACCTGGTCCACCCCGCGCACACCAGCATGGACTGTGCGCAGTGCGGAGCGAGAACCAAGCACGCACTTCCCCTCTCCGAAAGGACGTATACCTGCATCGCGTGCGGAGCCGTGTCCCCTCGGGACAAGAACTCCGCGCGAGTGATGCTGGTCCGGGCTGGTCTGCAACCCGGCTAGCGCTGATCGTGCAAGACCTGCTGGTCCGCCGGGCCGGCAGGCAACGTGAGCTAGGAATCCCCCTCCTGCAGGAAGGGGAGGAGTCAATGGATCCCTCGCGGCACACGCACCCGCACGCCCAGTACGGACCGGGTACCCCTTGGGTGGCCGCCGACGACGGTCTCTCGTCCCGTCCGAGAAACGTACATCCATTCGGCGGTATGCGCCTGCGCGCACGCCGAGCACGTCGAGGGTGGCCGAGGGCGCTCCCCGACTCGCTGAGTGATCGCTGAGAGATTGCTGAGTGATCGCTGTCGCATCTCTATTGACCTGCGCAGATTGGCTGTGTTTCGCTCTGTGGATCTAGGGGGCGAAGTGAGTCAGGGTATGGGGAGATTCATCCCGATCGCGGGCGCGGTGGCCGGGGTACGCAGGCACGCGCCTCCTCTTGCTGGCCCGTAGCGGCCTCCCTTCCTCGAGTTCGTTCGAAACGTCGAGTGCGCCCCGCAGGCCCAGCACGTCCCATATGCCTGCCCTCACCGGATCCGCCTGGTGAACAGGGCGCGAACGAGTTCGGAACCGCTCCGCAACCCCCGTGGTATTCCTTCCGCCCGCCTCAGCGTTCGGGCGGGACGGAGCGGCTGGGACGGGTGACATGGCCGGTATCTAGTGAAGCGGTTCGGAATTGATACTCAGACGGATTCAGCCAGGAGCAAGACTCTGGGCCGTGGCGGCGGTCGCGGTCCTCGGTTTCCTCATAGCGCTGGAATTCGCCGTACGGCATTACGGTCTGGCGGGGCCGATCACCACCC
This sequence comes from Streptomyces sp. NPDC048419, assembly GCF_043200415.1. Taxonomy (NCBI): domain Bacteria; kingdom Bacillati; phylum Actinomycetota; class Actinomycetes; order Kitasatosporales; family Streptomycetaceae; genus Streptomyces; species Streptomyces sp. NPDC048419. Next base: position 48,500 of record NZ_JBICXT010000032.1, read on the forward strand.
AGGCGCGCGAGGTCATATACCCGCCGAAATCGGGTGGCCTGCTGTACGCCGGCATGGCGTTGATGATGGTCGTTCTCACCTGGCGACAGCGGTTCGTCGCACTTGGGGCGGCGATCGGCATTGACATCGTTATCTGGTTCTTCCGTTGGCTGGCCGACGTGAGGGTGACCGACGGCCACCCCTTCGGCAATGGTGCGCTGTGGGTGATTCTGGGCTGTGCGGTCCTTGCCTTCACCCGACGCACCGGCCAGGAACGGGTCCTGCTGCTGAAGGGCGTCGGACTGGCCCTGCTGCTGGTGGCGGGGCGCAAGACCGGTGACGCCTGGCTCTTCATCACGTCCCGGACCCGTCCCATGGTGCTCGACCAGTACGTGGCGACCGCCGACCACGCGCTGGACAACCCGTCCTGGCTGGTCGGGCGGATCGTCACCGCCTGCGGCCCCGTCGGCTTCAACTTCCTCGACTTCGTCTACGGCCAGCTCCCGGTGGCCGCGGTCGCCGTCGCCCTGTACCAACTGCGCCACGTGTCCGCCGAGCGCCGCTTCCCGCGCCATCACCTGGTGCGCACCTTCCTCGTGATCGGCCTCGTCGGACCGGCCTTCTACATGATCTTCCCGGTGGTCGGCCCGGTCTTCGCCTACGGCACCGGCGCCGAGCACTGGGAGGGGGTCAGCCTGTGGGCGCCGCACATGCCGTCCAGCGCGCCCTGGTCCGTGGCCGACCTGTGGCCGGGGAGGCTGCCTACGGCCGGTGCCCCACATGCGATGTCGTTCGACGAGATCACCCCACGGAACTGCATGCCGAGCCTGCACACCGCATGGGCCACCGCGATCTTCATCCACTCCCGCAAGGGCCCGCGCGCGCTGCGTTACGCCGGTACGTTCTGGCTCATCGCCACCCTCGCCGCGACGCTCGGCTTCGGCTACCACTACGGCGCCGACCTCATCGCCGGTGTGGTGTTCACGCTCACGATCGAGGCGGCACTGCGCGCCTTCGACCACGGCTGGGACCGGTCGGCGATCCGACTGGTCGCCTACGGCGCGGCCGTCTTCGCCGCCCTCCTGCTGTCCTACCGCTACCTGCCTCTGGAGATGGCCGGACACCCCTGGCTCGCAGGGCCCCTCCTCCTGCTCGCCATGGTTTCGGTGATCTACGGCTACGTACGGACCACCACGTCATGGGAGCCGGGTGCTGTGCGTGCCCCGCGGCCGGCCCCGCAACCCGAGCTGATCTGACGAGCAGGTACCCGGCCGGCCTCCGTACCACCCGTGAGGCCGGCCGACTCTTGACGGTATTGGTCCAGTCCAATAGCTTCACCTCGCACAGAACCGCACAAGGCACAACACCCCCCAGCCGTCACATGGTTGACGGCCATCCCCCATCCGGGAGGGCCCCTGTGGTTTCGCGACGTTCCTTCCTGGCCGCGGCCGGTTCCGTCACCGCCACGACCGCGCTCAGCCCGTTCTCCCCGCTGGCCTCCACCGCCGCGGCAGCGGGCGTCTCACTCCCCGTGAAACTGGCGAACAACTCCGGCCAGAACACCGTCTACGCCTACATCTCAGGCACCGACAGCAGCGGCTGGCCCGTCTTCGTCTCGGCGAACGGCACCCTGAACCGGCTGCCCAACCCCTCCTCCCCGGTGACCCCCATCGCCGACTACTCCATCGCGCTGGGCGCCTCCGGTTCGGCCGGCACCACCGTCAACCTCACCGACTACGTCATCGGCGGCCGTGTCTGGTTCTCGGTCGGCAAGAAGCTCCAGTTCTTCGTCAACCCGGGCAGCGTGCCCGGCGTCGTGCAGCCCGCCCTGGTCAGCTCCGACCCCAACTGGGCCACCAACTGGACGTTCTGCGAATTCACCTTCAACAGCGCCAACCTGTACGCGAACATCTCCTACGTCGACATGGTCTCCCTGCCGATCTCGATGGCCAGCACCGGCAGCGGAGGCAACCAGTCGGTCAGTCCGCTGCCCGCCGGCGCCCTTGCCTCCATCGCCACCGGCCTGCAGACACAGCACGCCTCCGACGGAGCCCCCTGGGACCGGCTGGTGGTCACCGACTCGTCCGGATCGGTGCTGCGCGTCATGTCGCCCGCCCACTCGCCGGTGGACTTCGGCGGCTACTGGGACGACTACCTGAACCGGGTCTGGAGCCACTACGCCTCCACTCCGCTGACCATCAACGGCCAGGGCAGCATCGGCTCCTACACCGGTACCGTCTCCGGAAACGCCATCGTCTTCTCCGGCCTCAACACCAACGGCGTGCCGTTCACCAAGCCCAGCGCCGTCGACATCTTCGGCTGCGCCTCCGGGCCCCTCTACAACTCCGGGGCGGACGCACGCGGCGCGATAGCCGCCCGGCTCGCCGCCGCGCTCAACCGCAGCTCGCTCCTGGTCTCGGGCGGCAACAACCAGCCCGACGGCGTGACGCCCTCGCAGTACTACCAGGACTCGATCACCAACCACTACGCACGGCTCGTCCACAAGTACGCCGGCATCGGCTACGCCTTCCCCTACGACGACGTCGGCCCCACCGGCTCGGCCCCCGTCGACGGGCACATCCAGGACGGGGCGCCCACCTCGTGGAACATCACCCTGGGCGCAGGCGCCTCCGGCGGAGGATCGGGCGGCGGCACGGGCACCAGCGCCTACGGCACCATCCAGGCCGAGTCCTACTCGGCACAGAGCGGGACCACCACCGAGAGCTGCTCCGACACCGGCGGCGGCAGCGACGTGGGCTACATCGCGAACGGCGACTGGCTGAAGTACTCGTCCGTCGACTTCGGTTCGGCCTCCCCGACCCAGTTCAAGGCCCGGCTCGCGTCGGGTGCCGCCGCCGGCGCCAGCGGCGCCATCCAGGTACGGCTCGACAGCACCGGCGGCACGAAGATCGCCGAGATCGACTTCGCCAACAACGGCGGCTGGCAGAACTGGCAGACCGTGCCCGCCAACATCGTCGCGTCCGCCACCGGCGTCCACGACGTCTACCTGGTCTTCTCGGGCAGCACCTCGGACTTCACCAACGTCAACTGGTTCACCTTCACCCGCTGATCCTGCGGCCCCGGCGTACCCGGGGCCGCAGGAGGGCCGGTGGCGCTGAGCCACCGTAGGTGGCTCAGCCGTTGGGAAGGATGACCGCCCGGCCGTTGATCTTCCCGGCGTGCAGGCGCTCGTAGGCGAGCGGGGCCTCGTCCAGGGAGTAGGTCTCGGTGTGGACCGACACCGCGCCCGAGCGGACCAGGTCCAGCACCTCGATGAGCTCGCGGCGGCTGCCCCAGTAGGGCGCGGTGACCGACACCTCGAAGGGCAGGGACCCGAAGCCGACGGGCAGGGAGGCGCCGCCGATGCCGACGATCGTGACGTCGGCCTCCACGGCGGCGACGGCCCCCGCTGTCTGAACGGTGGGCTCGGCGCCGACGAAGTCGAAGACGGCCTCAGCACCCAGACCGCCGGTCAGGGTGCGTACGGCGGCGGCCGCGGCGGCATCGGAGAGCACCGCCTCGTGGGAGCCGACCTGCCTCGCCAGCCGCAGCTTGTCCTCGCTGACGTCGAGGGCGATCACCCGGGCCGGCGTGAGCGCGCGCAGCAGCTGGATCGCGACGTGCCCGAGGCCGCCGGTGCCGATGACCACGGCCGTCGAACCGGGGACCAGCTTCGGCAGCGACCGCTTGATCGCGTGGTACGGGGTGAGGCCGGCGTCGGTCAGCGGAACCGCGGCGACCGGGTCCAGACCGTCCAGCGGCACGAGATGGCGCGGGTCGTCGACGAGCAGGTACTCGGCGATGGCGCCCGGCGAGCCGAGCCCCGGCGGCCGGATGCCCAGCGCGTCCGCGCGCGGGCAGTAATTCTCCTTGCCCTCCGCGCACTTGGCGCAGGTGCCGCAGCCCCAGGGCCCGTACACCGCGACCGAGTCGCCCTCGCCGAGGCCCGTGACGCCGTCGCCCAGCGCGGCGACCGTACCCACGCCCTCATGGCCGAGGGTGAGCGGAAGCTCGTAGGGGAAGGTGTCGGCGGGCCAGCTCATCACCGCGATGTCGGAGTGGCAGACGCCGGCGGCGGTGACCTTCAGCAGGACCTGGCCGGGGCCGGGCTCGGGGTCGGGGACCGTGACCACCTCGGGGGCGGCACCGATCGTGCGGTACTGCAGTGCCTTCATGACGGGACTCCTTTCTGCGGCTGCGGCTCAGAGGGCGGTGTAGGCGCCGTCGACCAGGTGGTAGCTGCCGGCCACGAACGAGGCCCGGTCGGAGAGCAGGAAGACGATCAGTTCGGCGACCTCCTCGGGGCGGCCGAGGCGGGCGATCGGGTGCAGACCGACCAGTCCGTCGTAGGCCTTCTGGTCCATGCCCTTGAGCAGCGGGGTCTCGATGAAGCCGGGGCCGACGGCGTTGACGCGGATGTTCTTCGCCGCGTACTCGGCGGCGGCGGTCTTGGTCAGGCCGACCACGCCGTGCTTGGCGGCGACGTAGGCGGAGGAGCCGGCGAAGCCGACCGAGCCGAGGATGGAGGCCACGTTGACGACGGCGCCGCCCTTCCCGGCCGCCTCGATGGCGGGAAGCTCGTAGCGCAGCGAGTAGAAGACACCGTCGAGGTTGGTGCGGATGACCCGGCTGTAGGCGTCGAGGTCGTACTCGCCGGTCGGGGCGCTCGGGCCGCCGATGCCGGCGTTGTTCACGGCGACGTGCAGCGCGCCGAAGGTGTCCACGGTGAACGCGACGGCGGCGGCAACGGACTCGGGGTCGGTCACGTCGAGCTTCACGGCGGCGGCCTTGATGCCCTCGGCCTTCAGATCTTCGGCGGCCAGCTCGGCGCCCTCGGCGTTGTAGTCGGCGATGACGACGTCCGCGCCGCCCGCCCCGAGACGGCGGGCGGTGGCCAGGCCGATGCCGGAGGCGGCGCCGGTGACCAGCGCGGTACGGCCGGCGAACTCAGTGCTGTAGGTGAACTCGTTGCTGGAGATGGTGCTCATGTGCTGTTCTCACTCTTCGGAAAGTGGTTCGGCGGCCGCGGTGGCGGCCTCCGAGATCAGGGCGTCGTAGGCCCGCTCCACCAGGGCGGCCAGGTCTGCGGCTCCCGAGTCGTGGCCCTCGCCGCCGCGCGCCCAGACGCGCAGCGCCGCGGTGAGGACTCCGGCGGCGGCGTCCACGACGACGGCCGGGCGCATGTCCCGTACGTCGTCCGTGCCGAGCCGCTCGGCGATGATGCGGCTCGACTCCTCCTGGGCGTCGACCCGGATGCGTTCGTAGGCGGCGAACAGGGCGGGCTCGGCGTCCACCAGGGTCAGCAGCCGCCGCATCCGGGGGCGCAGATGGTGGGCCGGGTTCTCCTGGTCGGCGAGCCAGGCGCGCACCGCCCGCCGGTAGGCGAGCAGCGGCGGTTCCCCGGCCGGCCGGGCGCGCAGCAGGTCGTTGATGCGGTCGCCGTCACCCCGGACGAAGTCGAGGGCCGCGTCCTCCTTGCCGGTGAAGTGCCGGCTGAAGGTACGGCGGGTGACGTCGGCCTCCTCCGCGATCGCCTCCACGGTCGTGGCCGCGAGCCCCCGCTCCAGGATCAGCTCCACGGCGGCGGCGGCCAGCGCGTTCCGCGTCTGCTGCGCCTTGCGCTGCCGCCGGTCCTGCTGGGTCGCGGTGAGGGGCTTCGTCGCCTTCATGGTTTCGAGCATACGCCTTGATGTCCCAATGGGACACAAGTCGCACTGAGACTTGTGTCCCATTGGGACATTTCTTGCAGAAGAGAAGCCACGTGCTCAGGGCCGGGCTTCGGCTTCGCTGCGGAAGTGATCCGCGAGACGGCGTCGGCCGTGCGCAGGCGCGATGACGTCGTGAGCGAGGACGGTCAGGGGAAACTCGAGCACTCCGTGGACACGCAACGGGGTGAGCCGGCGCAGCAGCGTCAGGCCGATTTTGAGCGCTGGCAGCGGGAGTCGGGTGATCCGGGCAGGTCCGCCGAGGGCCTGGAAGGCCGCTCTCGCGATCTGTTCGTGAGTGAGCACCTCGGGGCCGCCGAGTTCGATGTCCTGTTCGTCGGTGCTGACGGCGTCCGCGAGAGCGGCCGCGACGTCCTCGCCCGCGATGGGGTTGATGCGGAAGCCGCCCTTGCCGAAGACGAACGCCCGGCCCCGGCGCGCCATCCGGAGATAGTCCTCCATGTCCGAGAAGTAGCCGTTGGGGTAGAGGATGGTGTGTTCCATCCCTGAGGCTCGGAGTTCTTTCTCGAAGGCGCGCTTCGCCTGGACGAGCGCCAGGTTCTCCAGGGCGGGCGCGTGGACCACGGAGACGTACACGAACTTGTGGACGCGGGCCCGTTGGGCCTCCCGCAGCAGGTTGAGATTGGCGCCGTAGTCGACGTCCCAGCAGGTCGGTCCGGCCGGCTTGCCCACGAGTCCGACGGTGCTGACGAGTATGTCGACCCCGTCGCAGCAGCCGGCGAGGCCCTGGGAGTCGGTGGCGTCCGCGGTGATCACTTCGTCCACGACGTCACGGAGTGGACCCAGGCGGTCGGGGTTGCGCACGAGTGCGCGGACCGAATGACCGCGCACGTTGAGCTCCTGGACAACATGTTTGCCGAGATAGCCTGTTGCACCAGCGACCAGAACCTTCACGGCTGTCCCTTCCGGATCGGTTGTTGCCGTCCATGATGAGTGAGACTGACGGCGCCGTGGCTGGTGCGCCGAGCGTCGACACGGCCTCGATCTGTGGAAGCCGGCGCTGTCCGCCGTGGGCCGTGAGGCTTTCCGCCGCTTGCCGTACTACGTAACACCGGCAAGGCCGAGCTCTCTCATGAACGGTCCCGTATCACCAGTTCCCAGGGATCGAAAGACCGCTGACCAGCACTTCTGTGGGTGAGTCGCGCCAGCTCCCCGGCCGGCGCGACGGGCCCATATCGACCAGCGGCGGGCGCGGACCCGGCCGGCCCCCGCCCAACGCCACACCAGTGCGTGTCTCTTGATGCATGTAGGTGGGGTGATGTTGCTGCTTGGGGGCACTCGACCGGTAACACGGGCCACTAGGAGGTACGACATGATCGCCCTGGGCATCATCCTGCTTGTTATCGGTTTCCTCACCGGTATATCGATCCTGTGGACCATCGGCATCATCCTGGCCGTGGTCGGCGCCGTCTTCTGGCTCCTGGGATCCATGGGCCACGCGGTCGCCGGTCGACGCCACTACTGGTGACGGCGACGGTCCCCGAACGGCAGCCGACTCGCGGCCTGGCCTCCAGCGACGCCAGGCCGTGATAGGCCGCACTGGGCCGAGAACTTCGGCACCGAGGCGGCAACTCGCCCCGGAGTAAAACATGTTGGAGCGGGGGTGGCGGGGGCGACGTCGCCCCCGCTCGCCCATGCCAGACGCCGGCGCGTGCCTGGCACTCGAAGTATCGCCAACACTGGTCCACCCGGCGGCTCCATCTCGACCATCTCCTCCCGCCCCATTGTGTTGAGCCTTGTGCCCCTTTACTGTTCGGCTTTGCCTGAGTCTGTTCGACTCTGATTGCTCAGGCGGTATGGAGGCCGCAGTGCGGGGTAATCGGATCGGTCCGGAGAGTGCGAGACCCGGTCGGCGTCGGTGGTGGAGGGCGGTCCTCGCGACGGCCGCGACCATCGCCCTGGCCGTGGGCATGACCGCGCCCGCCGCGGCGCGGGAGGACGGCGGGCGGGTATCCGCCGCGCCCGCCGCCGGCGCGCGGGCGCACACGGTGAGTCTCGACGGGTACTCGTTCCTCGTCGACGGCAAGCGCACCTACCTGTGGTCCGGCGAGTTCCACTACTTCCGGCTCCCGAGCCCGGACCTGTGGCGCGACATCTTCCAGAAGATGAAGGCCGCCGGCTTCAACTCCACCTCGCTGTACTTCGATTGGGGATACCACTCGCCGAAACCCGGCGTGTACGACTTCAGTGGCGTGCGGGACGTCGACAAGCTCCTCGACATGGCGGAGGAGGCCGGGCTCTACGTGATCGCGCGCCCGGCGCCGTACATCAACGCCGAGGTCGACAGCGGCGGCCTGCCCGGCTGGCTGACCACCAAGGCCGGAAACAACCGCAGCGACGACCCACGGTTCTTGAAGTACGCGGACGAGTGGCTGACCCAGATCGACCGGATCATCGCCCGCCACCAACTGACCAACGGCACCGGGTCGGTCATCGCCTACCAGGTCGAGAACGAGTACTACAACGGCTCCGACGCCGGCCGCTCCTACATGAAGCACCTGGAGGACAAGGCCCGCGCCGACGGCATCACCGTGCCACTGACCGGCAACAACAACGGCACGTTCAACTCCGGCACCGGCGCCCTGGACGTCGACGGCCCGGACTCCTACCCGCAGGGCTTCAACTGCTCCAACCCCGCGAAGTGGAACGGCGTCCCCGACATCAGCTACGACCACCCGGCCGGCAAGCCGCTGTACTCCCCGGAGTTCCAGGGCGGCGCCTTCGACCCCTGGGGCGGACCGGGCTACGACAAGTGCGCCCAGCTGATCAACGACCAGTTCGCCAACGTGTTCTACAAACAGAACATAGCCGTCGGCGCCACCGCGCAGAGCTTCTACATGACCTACGGCGGCACCAACTGGGGCTGGCTGGGCATGCCGGAGAACTACACGTCCTACGACTACGGGGCCGCGATCCGCGAGAACCGCCAGCTCGATCCGAAGTACGACGAGGACAAGCTGATCGGGTACTTCACGCAGTCGGTCGCCCCGCTGACGAAGACCGAGGCGATCAGGGCCACGCCACCGGACGACTCCGCGGTCGTGGACACCGCCCGGATGAACCCCGACTCCAAGACGCAGTTCCACGTCCTGCGGCACGGCAACTCCACGTCCACGGCCGTCGACAAGACCCACATCTCGCTGGACTTCAACGCCCAGCCGTCCACGGACACCACCTACACCTGGGACGACCCCGACTCCGCGCTGCAGTACACCGGTTCGTGGTCGCACGTGGCCGACCAGAGCTACACCGGCGGCGACTACAAGCACACCGAGTCGTTCTCCAGCAAGGCCGGTGACTCGCTCACCGTCCCCTTCGACGGCACCGCCATCCGCTGGGTCGGCTCGAAGACCGACAACCACGGCAACGCCGACGTCTACCTCGACGGCACCAAGGTGGCCACGGTCGACGACTCCGGCAGCGAGAACCAGGCAGTCGTCTTCCAGAAGACGGGTCTGACATCCGGGGCGCACACCCTGAAGATCGTCGTCGACGGGACTCACAGCTCGGGCTCGTCGGACAACTACGTGTCCATCGACGCCATCGACGTGCCGACGGCCGCCACCGCGACGCCGACCTACCCGGTCGTGCCGCAGCAGCCGGGCACCGCGATCACGCTCGACGGACGCGACTCGCACGTGATCGTGGCGAACTACCGCCTCGGAGAAGCACAGTTGCAGTACTCCACGTCGGAGATCATGACGAGCGCGACCATCCGCAACCGGGACGTCGCCGTGCTCTACGGCGACCCGGGCAGCGACGGTGAAACCGTCCTGCGCTACGCCTCCAAACCCACCGTGACCACCGACGACGGCGCAGCCACGACCAATTGGGACCCTGCCACCGGTGACCTGCGGCTGAACTACACCCACAAGGGCCTGACCCGCATCAGCATCAGCGGCGGCGGACAGCGCCCGCTGCTGCTCCTCGTCGGCGACAAGGCCACGGCGAAGACGTTCTGGCGGCAGGACACGGCGAGTGGCCCGGTCCTGGTGCGCGGCACCCACCTGCTGCGGACGGCGACCAGCCTGGACGGCGGCCGCACCCTGGCGCTCACCGGCGACAACGCCGACGACAAGAGCATCGAGGTGTTCACCTCCGCCGCCCGCGTCACCTGGAACGGCAGGACGCTGGACACCCAGGGCACCGGCACAGCAAGCCGCACCGGGAAGATCCCGGTGGCTGCCCCCGTACACCTGCCGGCACTGACCAACTGGAAGCACGCCGAGGAATCTCCCGAAGCGGCCGCCGACTTCGACGACTCCAGCTGGCAGGTGGCCGACAGGACGACCACCAACAGCGTCTCCGGCAGCGACTCACAACCGGTGCTCTACGCGGACGACTACGGCTTCCACACCGGCAACACGTGGTACCGCGGACGCTTCCGTGCCGGCGGCAAGGAGACCGGCATCCACCTGGTCTCTGACTCCGGCGGAAATGCGCAGGCGTTCTCCGCCTGGCTCAACGGCACCTTCCTGGGCAGCTCCACCACCGGCAGTGCCGACTTCACCTTCCCGGCCGGCTCGGTGAACTCCAAGGGCGACAACGTCATTTCCGTACTCACCGTGAACATGGGGCACGAGGAGGACTACAACTCGACCAACGGCAACAAGACCGCGCGCGGCCTGACCGGCGCCTCTCTCGTCGGGGCCCCGCTGACCTCCGTCACCTGGCGGCTGCAGGGCCTACGGGGCGGCGAGGACCTCAAGGACACGGTGCGCGGCCCGCTCTCGACGGGCGGCCTGTACGGCGAGCGGGCCGGCTGGTCCCTGCCGGGCTACCCGGACGGCAGCTGGAAGCGGGTGTCCCTGCCGACGGCCGATACCCGCCCCGGCGTGTCCTGGTACCGCACCGACGCCGACCTGGATCTCCCGCACGGCCAGGACACCTCGCTCGGGCTGACGTTCACCGACGAACCGTCACGCAAGTACCGTGCCACGATCTTCGTGAACGGCTGGCAGGTCGGCAACTACGTCAACTACCTCGGCCCGCAGCACACCTTCCCGGTACCCAACGGAATCCTGAACCCGAACGGCCACAACAGCATCGCCATCGCCGTGTGGAACCTGGACGGCAGCACCGGCGGCCTCGGCAAGGTCTCGCTCACCAACTACGGCAGCTACGCCTCCTCCCTGCGCGTCGCGCAGAACGACAGCCCCCGCTACGACCCCCGGACGTACGCGATGCCCAAGCGTCCGGGAGCGGATGTCACCCTGGACCTCCCGGACACCGCCCAGTCAGGACAGCCCTTCACGGCCCGGACCACGGTCCAGATACCGAAGAACCGGCGCTCCGCCTCCCAGCTGACGGCCTCGCTGTCCGCGCCCGACGGCTGGAGTGTCGGCGACCCGAGCCCCACATCGGTCAAGCGCCTGCAACCCGGCCAATCAGCCACCTTCACATGGACCGTCAAACCCCCCGCCGGGAAGCTGCCATCCGCCTCGGCGCTCACCACCACGGTGCACTACCGGCAGGACGGAGGGCAGGCTGCCGCGGGTGACGAGCGCATCGTCGGCGGGATCCCGCCGGCTCCACCGGCGGGCAAGGACGCCGTGAGCGACCTGCCGTTCCTGTCGTCCACCAACGGGTGGGGGCCGGTGGAGCGTGACAGCAGCGTCGGCGAGCAGGCGGCCGGTGACGGCCGAGCGATCAGTATCGCCGGCACCGCCTACGCCAAGGGCCTGGGCACCAACTCGCTCAGCGACGTGCAGCTCTACCTGGCCGGAAACTGCTCCCGGTTGACGGCGGCCGTCGGTGTCGACGACGAGACCGGCGGTTCGGGAACGGTGACGTTCTCCGTGGTCGCCGACGGCAAGACCTTGGTGACCACGCCGACGATCCGCGGCAAACAGGCCGCGGTGCCGATCGACGTCGACGTGAGCGGCGCCCAAGTGGTCGACCTCAAGGTCGGCGACGCCGGCGACGGCAACGGCAACGACCACGGAGACTGGGGGACTCCGACGCTCACCTGCGGCTAGGGCCAGTCTGCGAACGGGTCTTGGCCCGAGCGGCAACGAGGACCAAGTGACCGCCGTCTCACACGAGGCGGCGGTCTTCTCGCACCATGCTCCGCGTCGAGCGCCCCTGACTCCTCGCGGTGGCCGCCGTCACCACCGGCGGGGGAGTGCGTTTGACCGCCCGGCTGACGACCGCCGTCTCGACGTGGGTGATACCCAGGCCGACCAGGTCGCACGAGAGGAACCCGTACAGGGCCGCCAAGTCCCGGAAATACGCGGCCGCATGCAGATTCGAGGGCCCCGACGTCGCGAACGCGCCGTGCACCGACGGGTGTTCGGCCAGCGCCTGCCCGGCGGCGGCCAGATGGTCGGGTGCCACGTGCAACAGAAGCTTGGCCTCGATGGACAGCCCGAGGCGGCGCGGATCGACCAGGACCTGGGTGATCAGACGGCCCTGGGCGGTCAGTTGGGCAAGGCGGCGGCGCACCGTGCTCTCCGGGTGCCCGGTGTGGGCCGCCAGGGCAGCCGCGGTCACACGCGCGTCAGGGGTGAGCGCGTCGATGAGGGACTGCTCCAGACCATCGGTGTCGACGCCGTACAGGCCCGAAGAGCCGGAAGCCGGCGCCGCGACGACAGGCTCGCCAGGACTGAGCGCCGCGCGTTCGGACGCGGTCAGCACCTGGTGACGCCACTCGGAAGTCAGCCGGAAGACATGCAGGATCGTGGCACTCTCCAGGGACGTCACCGCCTGGGTGGACGGCAGTTGGCGGAAGACCAGCGGGTCGCGTGAACCCGGCTCGGTACGGGCCACCGCGAAGATCTCGTCACCCGAGGTGGTCACGTCGATGAACGGGATGTCTTCACGCGCCGCCAGGGCGGCCACGATCGTGTCGAGCTTTCCCCGCAGGACCCGGATGCGCAGGAACAGCGCCCCGGCCGAACCTCCGTTGCGGGGCCGCGCGACCGGTGAGACGACCACGCGCACGGTGCCGTCGGCGCCGAGCGCGTGCAGGCGGCGCCGCACCGTGGCGGGGTTGAGCCCCAGCACGTGGGCCGCCCGTTCCGCAGTGAGGCGGCCGTCGCACTGCAGCGCGGCCACCAGCCGCTGATCCATGACACTCAGTACGGAATCCGCCGATGCATGCGCCATGGAGACAAGTTTCGCTCATTCCGTCGCCGTAGGGAGCCCATTTCGGGGACTGCACGCCGAGCATGGAGGACATCCACCCCGCCCCGCCCCCGACGCATGTCGGCGTCGGCCGGCCCGAGGCACGGAAGGAGCAACCGATGACCTTCGACCCGTACATCTGGTTCCCCGCCCTGACCGGCTGACCGGCTGACCGGCTGACCGCCGGCGCTCGCCGGAGCACCCCGACAACGACGGTTCACCACGGAGGTCCATGTGCCCGCCTACAAGCAACGAGAGAAAGTACGGTTCGCCAGCGGTGACACATCGTGTGCCGCCTGGCACTATCCGGGCACCAACGGCGGCTGCGTGATCATGGCCGGCGGCACCTCGGTGACCAAGGAGCCGGCCTCCGACCAGTTCGCCGCGCGGTTCAACGACGCCGGCTTCGCAGTCCTGGCGTTCGACCACCGGCGGTTCGGCGAGAGCGGGGGCACCCCGCGCCAGATCGTCGACTTCGACGAGCAGCTCGCCGACTGGCACGCCGCGATCGAGTGCGCGGCGGGCCTGCCCGACGTCGACCCGGAAAAGATCTCGGTCTGGGGCTTCTCGCTCGCGGGCGGCCACGTCTTCCGAGTCGCGGCCGACCACCCGCAGCTGGCCTCCGCGATCGCACAAACCCCGCTGGTCGACGGCCGCGCCGTCGCCCCCCACGCGCTGCGCTCCATGACACCCGTTGCGATGCTACGTCTGTTCGGCCGGGCCATCGCGGACGCACTCGGGGGCCTGGTCGGACGCCCACCGCTGCTGGTCCCGGCCGCCGGACCGCGCGGCGCGGTCGCCTCGCTCACCACGGCCGACGCCATGGACGGCGACCGGGCGCTCGATCCCGACCGCCGTCACACGAACTGGGATCAGACGGTCGCCGCACGCATCGTCCTGAAGATCGGCGGATACCGGCCCGTCCGCCACGCCTCCCGGATCCGATGCCCCCTGCTGGTCGTCGTCTGCGACCAGGACCAGAGCGTGCTCACCGAACCCGGCATCAGGGCCGCTCGGAACGCACCCCGCTCCGAAGTGGTTCAACTGACGGGCCGCCACTACGCCCCGTTCCTCGAATCGCACGAAGAGGCCGTCGAGGCGGAGATCTCCTTCCTGGAGAGGCATCTGAATCCCGCGCCCTCTGGGGTGGAGGGGTGGTCAGCCGACCGCGCCGGTGAGGGAGAGGAATTCGCTGCGGGAGCGGGCGTCGGAGCGCAGCAGTCCGAGGAGGGTGGACGTCATGGTGCTGGATCCGGTGGCCTGAACGCCCCGTAGGGTCATGCAGCAGTGTTCCGCCTCGATCACCACGCCGACGCCCTTGGGTTCCAGATGGGTCTGCAGCCAGTCGGCGACCTGTTTGGTCAGGCGTTCCTGGACCTGGGGACGGCAGGCGAAATGCTCCACGATGCGCGCCAGCTTGGACAGGCCCAGGATCCGGGTTCCGGGCAGATAGCCGACGTGGGCGGTGCCGACGAACGGCAGCAGATGGTGCTCGCAGACGCTTCGGACCGGTATGCGGCGCGCCAGGACGAGTTCGTCGTAACCTTCGTCGTTGGGGAAGGTGGTCAGGTCGAAGGGGCGCGGGGTGAAGAGTTCCGCGTAGGCACGGGCCATCCGCCCCGGTGTGCCGCGCAGGCTCTCCGAGGCGGTGGAGATGCCGAGCGCGGTGAGGAACTGGCCGGCCGCGGCTTCCGCGGCGGCCAGGTCGATCCCGTCGGGCTCGTGGACGACCCGCAGGGCGGGCCGCCTGGGTGCCGCCGGTTCGTGCTCGGCGAGGCGGTCTATTCGGACGCTGGTGTGGTGGCCCCGGTGCTCGCTCATGTCAGCTGCCACCGATGCCCAGAGCGGTGAGCAGTACGAGGAGGAGGGTGGCCACGGCGAGCAGACCGTGGGCCAGCACGACCGGCACCGGGAAGTGCCGTTCGGCGGGGACGGTGCCCTCGGCCCCCGGGCCCGCGGCGGCCGTTGCCGCGCCGACCGTTGCGTGTTCGCGGTAGACCGGGATCCAGCGGGCCAGCATGACGAAGCCGAGCAGCGCGACGGGCAGCAGCAGGCCGAACGCGGTCCAGGCCAGTGCGCTCTTGTCACTCACGACATAGACGATCCACACCACCAGTCCGATCGCGGCCAGGGCGAAGTGGCCGAAGACGACGGGTGCGGGCAGGCGGCTGGTGCCGGTCTGCTGCTGGCGGATTCCGCCGCGTTGGATCCAGGTGCCGAGCATGTAGAAACCGCCGAGAGCGGTGATCACCCAGGTGATCAGTGCGGCGATGTCCATGGGGAACTCCCAGGGGGACGGTGGCGGAGGCAGCCGGAGGACACCGGCCGCCATGGGTGGGTATGGGGCCGGGTCAGACGGCCGAGCGGGTGTCGCTCTGGCTGCGGTCGGGCGTGTAGCCCTCGGCCTGGGTGTTCTCGTCGGCGACACGTACGCCGTAGCGGTAGGCGAGCTTGCCGCCGAGGAATCCCGAGACCGCGAGGACGGCGATGCTGATCGCGGACAGCACGAGCCGTCCGATACCGACGCTTGCGCCGCCGGTGTAATCGCCGTGGCGCCACAGGAAGTTCACGACGTAGGCGGCGGTCACCAGCAGATTCAACGTCATGTGCACCAGCGCGGTGCGAAAGGCCGGGGTGCCGGCCGGGATGGCGAAGAGGTCGAGGAACCCGACCATGGCCGCCAGCAGCGCGCCGATCACTCCGATCGCGATGAGCCACTCCGAGGCCTGGGTCAAAAAGCCCGGACGGTGCACGACGCGCGATGCGATGTCGAACACCAGGCTGGTCACCCAGGCCCCGATGGGCACGGTCACCAGGATCGGGTGGAACGGGTGGCCGTACGGGCCGGCGAGCGACGCGCTGAGCGGGCGCTTCGCCTGAAGCTGTGACTCACTGGCCATCGCAACCTCCTCGTAGTTTCACCAACAAATCTTGGTCTTATTACTGGAGGGCGTCAAGATGTGCAGCCCACAACGAGTGAAGAACGCTTGTGCCTACGTCGATGGGAGTTACCGTGGTCATGTGGCTTCCGATCCGAGCGCGCAGGCCGACGCGGCCGACAGCGCCATCGACTCCGTCAGCGTCCTGAGCGAGGACTCACGCCGGCGCATGTTCACCTTCATCCGCCGCGCCCGCCGCGCCGTCACCCGGGACGAGGCCGCCGCCAGCGTCGGCATCTCCCGCAAGCTCGCCGCCTTCCACCTCGACAAGCTCGTCGACGCCGGGCTGCTCCGCGCGCGCTACGAAAACCCCGGAGGTATCCGCAAGGTCGGCAGACAGCCCAAGGTGTACGAGCCCACCGACGCCCAGATCAGCGTCAGCATCCCCGACCGGCGCCACGAACTCCTCGCGGACCTGCTCCTGGACGCCGTCCTGACCGAGGGCGCCGACGAGAACGCCCCGCAGGCGGCCGTGCGGACCGCGCAGCAGCGTGGCCGGCAGTTGGGCGAGGCCGTACGGCAGGAGACCCGCCCGGGCCGCCTCGGCCCCGAGCGGGGACTGACTGCCTGCGAGCAACTGCTGGACCAGTACGGCTACGAACCCGTCCGGGAGACATCCACCCAGCTGCGACTGCGCAACTGCCCCTTCCACCCCCTGGCCGCGAAAGCCCCCGACCTCGTATGCGGAATGAACCGCGCTTTCCTCAGCGGCTACCTGGACGGCCTCGGCGTCAACGGCATCCAGGCCGTCCTCGCACCCGAACCCGGAGAATGCTGCGTGCGGCTGGGCCCGAGCGGCGGCGATCATGGCGGCGAGGTGGCGCAGGACAGCTGATGCCACGCCAGGCCCTGCCAGCCGGCCGCGCGGGTCCCAGCCACCCCCCGGCTGCACGCATGGTGCGCCGGCCCAGCGTGCAGCTCCCCGCAGGTCGAGCCCTGCGCCTACGGTTCACCGATCGGCACTGTGCTCAGGGATGGGCTGCGTCGGCGTAGGGCAGTCGCCCGGTCATCGCCGCGTCCTCGCGTATCAGGGGTGTTCGTAGAGCTGCAGGAGGCCGCCGATCGAGAAGCACAGGGCGCCGGTGAGCGTGCCCCAGTTGGCGATGTTGGTGTTGATGAGGCTTTCTGTGGTGTGGCGGGTGTAGGCGGCGAGTGCGGAGACCATGAAGAGGACGGAGCCGAGTTGGTTGATGGCGACGATCCACCAGCCGAGGCTGCGTCGGTGCAAGCAGGGCCGGCCGTGGCAGACCTCGGCGAGCGCGAGGTGGCCGGAGATGAGGAAGAGGATGCAGCCGACGACGTCCGGGGTCCAGATCAGCCGGTTGACCTGCCGGACGGACAGGCCCTGCAGGAAGGAGTCGACGAGGTTGACGCCGAAGACCAGGGTGCCGGTGAACAGCACGAACGTGCTCAGCCAGTCGAGTCGCGTCGGCTCGTAGCTCCACCAGCGCCAGGAGTGGGTGACCAGGCGGGCCTCGCCGCCGGGGATGTGCCGGGGTGCGTTGATGACCTGGAGCAGTGAGGCGTAGCCGCCGGTGGTGAAGAACAACCCGCCTGCGAAGTAGATCGAGGCGCAGGTGGTGGCGTCACCGGTGCCGAACTGGCCGACGGCGGCACCGGCCATGAAGAGTGCCCCACCGATGATGAAGGCGGTGGAGGCAATGGCGTTGAGCCTGCGCAGCCGGGCGGTCGCGACGTCGTCGGCGTTGGTCTGCCGGCTGGCGGCGGTTCCCGGTGGATGGACGAGGAGTACACCTTGCCGCCGGGCCAGGCGGGATTCCCAGACTGCGCTGCCACCGTCGGGGAGGTGCCAGGCCAGCCGGGTGGTGAACGGTCCGGCGCCGTCGGCGCGCTGCTCGGGCTGCCTCACAGACCGAGCGTAGAGCTGTGTCGGGGTCCTCGCAGCGCGCGGTGCATCAGTGCGGCAGTGCAGCAGTGCAGGGATAGCTACGTGCTACCGCCGAGGGGTGCTGCGAGGGCGGCGCCGTCGAGCGGGGCCGGCAACCGCACCCTCCTCCAGCTCTTGACCATGTCCGGAGGTGCCGGCAGGTAGAAAGCATTGGGTGCGGCCTGCCGGTTGGGCCTATCCGGCCACCGGAGTGAAGCGCACCGGCAGCGACTGCGGGCCGCGGGTGAACACGCCCTGTTCCACCGGGTCGAAACCGTCGGCGAGACGGAGGTCGGGCATGGCGTCGAGCAACTGGTTCATTCCGATCTCGACCTCCGCCTTGGCAAGGAGCGCGCCGACGCAGAAGTGCCGGCCCAGTGCGAAGGCCAGGTGGTCGGCGGCAACCGAGAACGCCGATGTCGTGGTGCGATCGTCACGGAAGATGTCGAACCGGTCGGGGGAGCGGTACCGGCGCTCGTCCCGGTTGGCGGCGCCGAGGAGGCAGGTGACGGTGGCGCCCCCTCCCTTGACCGGCTGGCCCAGGCGTCGGCGGCACCGTCACGATCCAGCCCGTCGCCATTCCTCTGGACGGCACCGACGGTTTCAACGAGGCGTACTACGGCCGCCCGGAGATGCTCCTCAACCCCGCGGCCCGCCAAGCCTGTTCGGCCTGGAGCTTCATCGACGACCACGCCCGTCAGGCATCGACATCTCCCTGCGCCGCGCCCTCGGTTCCGGCGCCTGGGACGAAGCCTTCGGCCACCTGCGCAGCCGCCCGACCTACAACGGCTCCCTCGTCCTCCTGCGTGCCACCCTCTGACCAGCCTCAGTCTGAGGACGCGAGGCGCGGCAAGGCCACCCGGGCCGGCTGTACGTCGGCCCGGGCGGCCCAGTGGGGTTCACGGGATCAGGGGTTGACCGCGCTCCAGCGCTCGGCGAGGTTGTCGTTGCAGGGCGCGAGGCTGACGTTGCCGTGGTCGGCGTCGGGGGCCAACAGACAGAGGTGGTTGGCTTCGTTGCGGTACCGAATGGTTCCGTCCGCGTAGGTCTCGGTCAGCCAGCGCTGGCCGGTCGCGTCGACGCCGCGCGCGTCGTCGCACGTCCGCAGCATGGCGTCGGTCTGCGAGTTGGCGTGCTCGTCGCGGACGCCCAGGCACCGGTTGTCGCCGTCAAGGCTCTGGAAGCGCACCAGGTTGTCGTCCGTGCTGATGCGCTGGACGTTCCAGCCGAAGTCCTTGCGCTCGTAGAACAGCCAGTAGATCCACGACGAATTGGGCGGACGAGGTCGGGTGGAGACGCCGGTCCCGGGCACCGATCCGTTCCGTCGCAGGCGGCCGCCCATGAAGGCGGACTCCAGGCGTACGTTGTCGGAGGCAGTCGGCCAGTCCTTGGGCAGGGCGACCGGGTTGTCCCACCAGCGCTGGGCGATGTCGTCGGTGCACGGCGACGCGGTCACCTGCATGTTGGACGGCGTCAGGCACAGTTCGGGGAAGGCCACGTTCCGCCACAGCTGCGGGCCCCCGTTGTCCTGGTTCCACTGCGGATCGGGCCGCGGGTCGCTGAACGTCCACTGCGCTCGTGGATCGTCACAGGAACCGGCGACGATCCGGGAGTCGGACGCGTCGTCCCGGCGGACGTTCGGTGCGATGGAAGGGCAGGCGCCACCTACGGCGAACCGGAGTGTGTGGGTGCCCGCGCCGGTGTTGAACATGGTCAAGGTCTGGCGGTTGTAGTTGCGGGCTGGGCCGATCCCGATCGAGCCGGTCGGGTTCAGCCGCATCACGCTGCCGGTGACTGTGGCCAATTGAGTGGAGAAGGCGATTGCCGGGCCGGGCGTCTGGGTCGGTGGTGGGGTCCGGTCGAAGTGCACCTCCGCGTGGTCGGATCCGGCACCGCGGGGACGGGTCGCGGTGAAGCCGCCCGGCAGGCCGTGGGTGACCGCGTAGTCCAGCTCGCTCGGCTCGTCGCCGTTGATGTACGTCGGCCGGCCGGTGCGCAGCAGGCTCTCGTCGGCGCGCAGGTGCAGCGACTGGTTGCGGGCCTGGGCGTCGGTGCGGTTGAGGATGTTCAAGTTGAAGTCGCCGACCAGAACCCAGTTCCGGCCTCGCTGGTCGCTCCGCGCGGCGAAGTTGCGGACCTGGTCGAGCAGCCCGGGGCGGCCGTTTCGCCCGACCACGTCCTCGCCGCGGGCGTGCGTGTTCCAGTACCAGGTGTTCCCGAACCGCAGACCGAGCAACGGACGTGCCCGGTAGCGGTTGTTGGGGGCGTTCGGGTTCGGGTCGTAGGACGGGTTGTCCAACACTTCGACCTGGTTGGCCTGGGTGTCGCTGACCGTCGCCAGGTTCGTCCGGCCGCCGGCCCAGGTGTCCTCGTCGGTTCCGGTGATCCTTCGGGGGTCGGTCTGGAGGAAGTACACGTAGCGGTCGAGGTCCCTGGTCCGCCAGCGCGTGAACGTGACCGTGTTGGGCTGATTGAAGGGGCGGGTCCTGTTGATCCGCATCAGGCGGAAGTTGGGCGGCCACTGCGCCAAGGACGGCGATCACGGCGGTGATCCACCGGCGTGATCGTAATCGCGAGAGACCGGATACGCCCCCGATCCGCTGCCGAGCGGAGGGTGTACGGACCGTCCCACGAGCGGTTGCCGGCCCGTCGGTCAGGGGAGACGGAAGATCGCGCGATGCGGTTCAGGGCCCATCGATATCCGGCCCCTCTCCCGCACCCCGCGTCCCGCGCCGGCCTTCAGGCGACTGGCCAGTACGAACGCAACCGTGCAGCTCGCGCATGCACCCGTGGTGGTGGCCCGGCACCACGGCCCCAGATCCTCCGCGGAGGGCACCCCGCCTGGCGATACACCGCGTCGGGCCGAACTCACGTAAGTCGAGGCGACGTTGTCCTTAATCGGGGTCTTGTGGAAGGAAGAGGGGAAAGGGCGCAGTGTCGCGATGGCAGAGGTCTGTCCCCTTTTCGGGTGCAGAGCACGGTGCAACGGCAGTTCTGCTGGTGGCGGGCGGAGGGCGGTCGCCACCAGCGGAAGGCTCCATGAGGCTTCAGCCGGACGATCGACCCCATGTGCGGTGAGCTGGGGCACACCCGCGTCGGAGGCTCAGTCGACGAAGTCGGCGACCAGAGCGGCGAATTCGTCGGGGGCGACCAGGCGGATGCCGAGTGTTTCGGCCTTGGCTCGCTTGGATCCGGCGCCCTCGCCGGCGACGACGAAAGTTGTCTTCTTGGAGACGCTGGAGGAGGAACGGCCGCCGGCGCGTTCGATGAGCTCGTTCATCTGGTTGCGGCTGAGCTTTTCCAGCGGTCCGGTCATCGCACCGGTGACCACGACCGTCATGCCGGCCAGCGGCCCGCCGTTCGCGTCCGCACTCTCCGCGCCCCCGCCGTCGGCGCCGGACTCTTCAATGCCTTCCGTGTCTTCGGTCGTCGGCGTGGGAGGAGTGGCGCCAGGTTCGGTCATGTTCACCCCGGCTGCGGCGAGCTTGTCGATGAGCGGGGCGAGTTCGGCGAGTTCCGCGACGATCGAGGGCGCCTTCTCGGAGCCGATGCCTTCGACCTGCTGCAGTCCGTCGGCGTCGGCGGCGCGGATGTGGTCCATGGTGGCGAAATGGCGGGCGATGCGGCGGGACATGGAGCGGCCGGTGCCGCGGACGCCGAGCGCGCACAGCACCCGTGACAACGGCTGGTCCTTGGCTGCGGCGATGGCGGCCAACAGGTTGTCGGTACTGGTTTCGCCCATCCGTTCCAGCGCGAGGAGTTGGTCGCGGGTGAGGGTGAACAGATCGGCAAGGTCGGTGACCAGGCCCGCGTCGACGAGTTGGACGATGCGGGTGGCGCCCAGGCCTTCGATGTCGAGCTGGTCGCGGCCTGCGGCGTAGGAGAGGGAGGCCACCAGGTGGCAGTTGCGGCCCTGTTCGCACCGCCAGCGTTCCTGGCTGGTGTCGATCGCCGATCCGCAGCGCGGGCACACCTCGGGGAAGACGATCGGCTGCTCGTCGCCGGTGCGCAGGTGTGCGACCGGTGCCTCGATCCGGGGGATGACGTCTCCTGCCCGGTGGACCATGACGTGGTCGCCCAGGCGTAGGTCGCGGCGGGTGATGTCGGCCGGGTTGTGGAGCGTGGCGTAGGTGATGGTGGCGCCGTCGATCTCCACCGGTTCGAGTACACCGCGCGGGGCGATGATGCCGGTGCGGCCCACGTTCCACTCCACCCCCACCAGGCGGGTGATCTTCTCCACGGCGGGAAGCTTGTAGGCGATCGCCCAGCGCGGTGCCCGGCTACCGGATCCGGCGGCCTGCTGGTCGGCGGCCAGGTCGGCCTTGATGACGATGCCGTCGATGCCGAACGGCAACTCGGCGCGCAGCGCGGAGATCTCCCGCACCCGTGCCAACACGTCCTCCGCGCTCGCGGCGACGACCCCGGGGACCGCGGTGCCGGCAGTGGTGTGCACCCCCAACTGTGCGGCCAGGGCCATGAGTTCGCTGTGTGCGAGCTCGCCCAGCCGTCCGGCGAGGGTGGGGTCGGTGTCGGCCAGCGGCAGCAGGCCGTAACCGAAGAACGTCATCGGCACCGTGTAGGCGCGTTCCTTGGCGCGCAGGGTGCCGGCGGACGCGCCGCGCGGGTTGGCGAACGGCGCCCCGCCGTGCTGGGTGCGCACCTCGTTGGCGTGCTCGAACTGGGCGCTCGTCATGAGGACTTCGCCGCGCACCTCGACGGTGACCGGTTCGGACAGCTGCATCGGCAGGCCCTCGAGGGTGCCGATCGCGTGCGAGACGTCCTCCCCGGCGATACCGTCGCCGCGGGTGATCAGCCGGGTCAGCCGGCCCTGAACGTAGCGAGCCGCGATCGCGAGACCGTCGAGCTTCGGCTCGACACTGAAGCGTTCCGCCTCGTGACCGATCCGGCGGGTCAGCGAGGCCGTCCAGGCCGTGAGTTCCTCCGGCGAGAACACGTTGTCCAGGCTCAGCATCGCCACCGTGTGCGGCACATCGCCCACCACGGCACCGCCGGCGACCTTCCCGGTCGGCGAGTCGGGCAGCACCTGGCCGGGATGAGCGGCCTCCCACGCGGCGATGCCCCGCACCATCTGGTCGTAGGCATCGTCGTCCAGCGGGGAGGAGCCGCCCGCGTAGTAGGCGGCCGCGGCCTTGACCGCGTCCTCGACCGCCTGCGCGTAGGCGGCGGCATCCAGGATCTGCGCAACTGGTGTCGTCATGCCTGCCATCCTGCCTGCCACCACTGACAATGCCCCTTCCGCACCATCGGCGTCCGATCAGCAGTCACCGCGTGGGCTCGATTTTCCCGTGTGGGCGACGCCTCACGGAGTGGTCGATTCACGCCACTCGTCATCGAGCACCTGCGGAACGCCGCGGCGGCAGGAGAGGTGGCCGTCTCAGGAGAAGTCTGCCGCGGTGATGTTGTCGGGATGTCCGGAGGACCACTCCACCAACTCGATCCGGTATCCGTCCGGGTCGGTGAGCCACGACGTCTTCGGGCCGTCGGGGCCACCCGGGTACTGGACAGGTTCAGGCTCCAGGCCGGCTTCGGTGAGCGTCTCCAGGGTGGTGGCGAGTCTGTCCACCTGGATCGCGAGGTGGTCGAAACCGCTGCCCACGTCAACGCGCCCGTCGCCGGGGCGGTGCACCAGTTCGAGGGAGGCCGCGGGTTCGTCGGGGAACTTGAGGATCACGAGGCGAGCCCCGGCGCCCGCCTCGACCCTGCCCAGTTCGGCGTAGCCCAAGGCGGTGTAGAAGCCGAGCGAGCGGTCCAGGTCGGTGACGCGGTAGGAGACGAAGAGCGTCTTCACGCGGCCTCCTCGGGCCGATGCACGCGGTAGCGGAGATGCGTGACGTCTCGATCCTCGAGCCGTCGGACGAGGTCGAGTTCGATGTGATCGCTACCCAGGTGGTCGAAGAGTCGTCGGCCGTCCCCGAGGAGGACCGGAACCAGGTGGATCTCCATCTCGTCCAGCTGCCCGGCTCGGAGAAGTGCTTGGGCCGCGCCCGCCCCGTGGACCATGACCGGCCGGTCCCCGGCCGCCGCGCGAGCCTGACGGGCACAGTCCTCGACGTCGGTGACGAACCGTGCGTGGCCGAGCGGCACGTCCCCCTCATCCACCTGGTGGGTGAGGACGAAGATCGGCACACCGTCGTGATGGTCGCCCTGCCAGCGCTGGGCGAGTTCGAAGGTCCGCCGGCCGGAGATCAGTGCGCCGGTCGCCAGCGCCTCGCGGTAGATCTGGCCGCTGGGTCCGTCGGATTCCCTGTCGTCGAGCCAGTTGAAGAGCCGTCCACCGTCGCGTCCGAGCTCCTGGCCTGGCTGATCGTCCGGGCCGGCGATATAGCCGTCGAGCGACATCGACATGTACAGCCGAATCGGATTGCTCATTCTGGCCTCCATCTCTTCTCCATGACACCGTGATCCGCCGCTTCCTGATCCGCCGCTTCTTGATCCGCCGACGGGGCAGGCTTGTCACAAGGAAGACTTCAGACAACCGGCAAAGTCATCGGCCCGACGCGCCGGCCCTGTCGGCCGCGGGAGTAGGGCCATTCCGAAGGGACGGGATCGATCATCCCGCGAGTGCCTCAGGGCGCTCGCCGAGGCGGCCGCGTCGGCATGCCCTCCGGGCTGTGTTCGCGGCCATGGCCCCTGGCCCGGCGGCCTCCGCCACATGGGTGGAACATCATTCGTGGTCCGGATTTCTGGAAGGTGTCGCCGGCCCGGGCCGGCGACATCCTGCGCGCGCAGCCCGCGACGGCCTCGGACCACGCTCCGTGAGCCGGCGGCCTACCGGTTCGCGGTGAACAGGTCGAGCAGGCCCTGAGGGGCGTCGTCGCCGAACATGAGCGCGTGGAGGTCGTCGCCGTCGGCGGCGGCCGCGGCGCTGCGCGGGAACATGGCCTGCTCGAACCCGGCGAGCGCGGCCTCGGTGTCACCGGGGTGCGCGGCGATCGCCCTGCCGAGTTCCGCGCCGTCGTACATGGCCAGGTTGGCGCCCTCACCGTTCGGCGCCGCGAGATGGGCGGCGTCGCCGAGGAGGGTCACCCCGGCCACCCGGTCCCAACGGTGGTCGACAGGCAGGGCGTTGAGCGTGCGCAGGACCGGTGCGGTCTCGCCGTCGGTGATCAGCGCGGTCAGCTCCGGCGCCCAGCCGTCGAACTCCGCCGCGATCCGCGCGGCCGCCGCGGCGGGGTCGGAGAAGTCGATGGCGGCGAACCACTCCTGCGACTCGGTGAGGGCCACGTAGGTGTGCAGGGTGGCGCCGCTCTCGCGGTGGGCCTGTATTCCCTTGCCCGGTGCGAGCGCGAACAGCGATCCGGCGCCGACCGCCTTCGCGGCGTCAGGGTGCCGGGCGTCGGCGTCGAACAGGTAGGTCTCGGCGTACGACCTGCCCAGGTACTCGGGTGCGGCGTCGGAGAGCAGCGGCCGGGCCCGGGACCAGGCGCCGTCCGCGCCGACCAGAAGGCTGGTCGTAACAGTGCTGCCGTCTGCGAAGGCCACCTCGTGGCGGCCGGCGCCGAGGGAACGGGCGCCGGTGACCTTGTGCCCCCAGCGGACGGTGCCGGCAGGGAGCGAGTCGAGCAGAATCCGCCGCAGTTCGCCGCGCTGCACCTCCGGGCGGCCGCGTTCGCTGTCATCGTCGAACAGGACGGTGCCGTCCGGAGCGAGGACCCGGGTCGCCTCGCGGCCCTCCAGGATGAGGCCGCGGAACTCCTCGATCAGCCCGGCCTCCCGCAGCGCCGGCTGCCCGGTGTCCTCGTGGATGTCGAGCATCCCGCCCTGCGCGCGCGCCGTCGCGGAGGCCTCCGCCTCGTAGACCGTGGACGAAATGCCGTGGACGTGCAGGACGCGGGCGAGTGTGAGGCCGCCGAGTCCGGCGCCGATGATCGTGACGTGGGGGGTGACGTTGGTGTTGGTGTTCCTGTCGCTCATGACGGCTCCCCTTTGGTACGTCGTTCCATTCGGTCGCCACCATGGTGGAACGACGCTCCAGACTTGTCAAAGTGGAACGACACTCCAGACGTGCCAGACTGGCCGCATGACAACGCGAGCACGCCGGTCACCGCGGCGCACGGACGCGCTCACCCGCGAGCGCATCATCGAATCCGCCGTCGAGCTGCTCGACACGGCCGGGGAGGGCGGGCTGACGTTCCGGGCGTTGACCGAGCGCCTGGCCACCGGCCCCGGAGCGATCTACTGGCACGTCGCGAACAAGAGCGAACTGCTCGCCGCCGCCACCGAAGCCGTCGTCGCCAACGCTCTGCCCCCCATCCACGCCACACCGGCGAAGGCGCCACGGGAAGAGATCCGTGCGGTCGCACTCGGCCTCTTCGATGCGATCGAGGCACACCCGTGGCTCGCCACACAGCTCGCCGGCCAGTTCGCCCGCAACCCCCCGCAGTCGGTGACACCGCGCATCTTCGAGGGCATCGGCCGCCAGGTCCAGGCGCTGAGCGTGCCAGAGAGCAGCTGGTTCACCGCGACCTCCGCGCTGGTGCACTACGTCCTCGGTGCCGCCGGCCAGAACGCCGCGAACGTCGCCCGCGGCCGCACGCTCGGCCCCGACGCCGACCGCGGTGAGTACCTCGACGCCGTGTCGAGGACCTGGGAGGAACTCGACCCCGACGCCTACCCGTTCACCCGCGCCGTCGCGGCCCAAGTCCGCGACCACGACGACCGCGACCAGTTCCTCGCCGGCGTCGATCTGATCCTCACCGGCATCACGGCGCCTCGGCCTGCGCCGCCCCTATGACTGAGCCCCTTGCGCGAGGAGCCAAACGAAACCGTCCACCCTCCCGCATGCGAACAACAAGGGGCTCCTTCACAGTTACTCACGGCCCTCGTGACACTGGTGACAGAACAGCGACACAACAGCCCACAACTGTCGTGGGGACTCCCTGGTCTCACCATGCGTGGACGGCAACGACCGCCCGTTCGCAGCGCATTGACCAAGACATCAACAGGGGGAACACCATGAAGCCGATCCGCCGCAAGGCAGCCACCGCGGGCGCCCTCGCCGTCCTCGCTCTGGGCGGCACGCTCGCCGCGACCACCCCGGCCTCGGCCGCCACGCCCACCGCCTACAACGGCGCCTGCGGCAAGGGCTACGACGTCATACGGGCGACGCCGATCCACTCGAGCTCCCAGACCACCATCCCCGCCACCACCTTCGTGACCTACAACAGCACCGCCGGCAAGGTCTGCGCGGTCACCGTCCGCACCAGCCCCGGAGCCCGTGTCTTCCTGGAGGTCACGCTGGACACCTGGCCCTACAGCAGCGGCGAGGCCAGGGACTCCGGCTCGTACACCAGCTACGCGGGCCCGGTCTACAAGGACGCACCCGACGACGGCCAGTGCCTGACCTGGAGCGGCTCATTCGACATCTACTACGACTCCGACAACGGCCTCTGCACCTGACCCGATGCCTGCCGGTGGGACCGAACTCCGGCTTGGCCACGCGAGCAGCCCCCGCAGCACAGACTCCGTGCTGTGTTGGCGGCACCACCGGGTCGAGCCGATCCCGGAGCCGTCCAACGCTCACTGAACAGTGGGGCAAGCCCGTTCGTACCTCCCATAGAGGGCCTCTCATGTCAGGCGCGGACAAGCCTGGCGTCCGCGGTCGGGCTCCGAAAGGGATGGGCCATATGGCAATCTCGGCACACACGACCCACACAGCACTCCGTACGACTGCGGCAGCCTTCGCCGCCGCTCTCGTCCTGGCCGCCTGCTCCAGCGGGGGCGGCGGTCAGGCGAAGGGCTCGGCGAGCTCCGGCGCGAGCAAGGCCGGCTCGGGGACCCGGGTGACGGTCACTGAGACCGAGTACGCGCTGAAACTGTCCCGGTCGTCCTTCACGCCAGGCACGTACACCTTCGTCACCGACAACGCCGGCAAGATCACACATGCCCTGTCGATCGACGGACCCGGCGTGGAGAACGCCAAGACCAAGAACCTCCAGGGCGGCCAGGAGGCAACGCTTACGGTGACACTGAAGAAGGGCAAGTACGACTTGTACTGCCCGATCACCGGTCACAAACAGCTCGGGATGAACCAGAACATCCAGGTCCACTGAGGCAGCACTGATCTTCGCTCCCAGCGCCACGACCGACGGAGCTCGCAGGGCCATCGAAGCGTCCGCCCAACGTGTGACGGCCGAGACGTGCCGTTCAGAAGTGAAATGAGAAGGGGGCTGTGCCGCAACCGCTTGTGGCTGAAATTGTGTCTCCACGCATGGTCCGGCCGCTTCGGAGCCGGTCATGTACAGCGGCACGCCGCCCGGGGGGACGTTGTGAGCACGTGGGTAGTACCCGGATACACCGAGTCGCTTGAACTCGGGTCGGGGGCGAGCGGGCGTGTCGTATTGGCCGTGCACGGCGAGAGCGGCGTTCCGGTCGCGGTGAAGTACCTCAGCGAGTCCCTGCGCATGCGGCCGGGCTTCGTGCACGACTTCCGGGCGGAGGCGCGCCTGCTCGGCGGACTGCAGAGCACGTACGTGGCCGACTTGTACGAGTACGTGGAGAGCCCGCTCGGCGCCGCCATCGTGATGGAACTGGTGGACGGTGTCTCGTTGCGGGCGCTGCTGACCCGGCAGGGCCCCCTCGAACCCGAGGCCGCGCTCGTCGTTCTCAAGGGATCACTGCTGGGTCTGGCCGACGCGCACGGCATCGGTGTCGTCCACCGCGACTACAAGCCGGAGAACGTCCTGGTGGGGACGGACGGAACGTCCAAGCTCGTCGACTTCGGGATCGCGGTGGACGCCGGAACCAGCGCCGGCGTGGCCGGAACCCCGTCCTACATGGCCCCCGAGCAATGGACCGGAGCCCCCGCCTCTTCCGCTGCGGACGTGTACGCGGCCACGGCCACCTTCTTCGAATGCCTGACGGGCCACAAGCCGTACTCGGGCGACAACATCGCCGAACTCGCCCTGCAGCACGTCGATGCCCCGGTCCCCGTCGACGAGGTCCCCGCAGCGGTACGTGAGCTCGTCCGCCGCGGTCTGGCCAAGGAACCGGGCGAACGGCCGGCCCAGGCCGAGGACTTCGTGAGGGAACTGGAGGCGGTTGCCGGCGCCGCCTACGGGCCCGAGTGGGAAGTACGCGGCCGCGCCCGCCTCGCCGCCCTGGTGGCTCTGCTGGCGCTGCTGTTGCCTTCGGCCCGCGCTCCCCGGACCACCACGGACACCGCACGGACGATCCTGAGCCCGCAGCCGCGCAACGGGTGGGCTCGGTCGTGGCTGCCCGGCCGACCCGGGATGCTCGTCTCAGCTGCCGCGGTGCTGCTGGGAATCCTTCTCACCTACGGAATCCATCACGCCTCGGGAGCTGCTGCGGAGCAGGCGGCGCAGGCCCTGGCCACCACCAGTGCCCAATCCGGCGCCCAGTCGGCGTCGTCCACCGCGCGGCCAACGGCACCCACCACGGCAGGTGGACTGTCGCCGTCACCCGCTTCTTCGCCCTCGGGTTCGGCGACCACCGATACCGGTGATCCAGGGACGTCTGCCACCGCGTCTCCCGTCCAGGGGACGACGCCCGGCGAAGCGACCACGGCCGCGACTCCGACGACCGCCCCCGCCACCTCGCCTGCGGGTCCCGCCGCTCCCGCCGTCAAGAACGTCGCCGTGTCGGCGTTCCAGCAGACGGGCCCCACGACCGCCACGGCAACGGTCGACATCACCACGGACGGGACCGGGCCGCTCTCCCTCACCGTCTCGTGGTTCACGAGCAACATCGGCATTCAGCTCGGCTCCCCGGACGGCACGGCCCAGACCTTCCAGCGCAGCGGAGCCACCCACTACACGATCACCGTCGACCACCCCTTCCAGAACGACGGCTGCTACTGGGCGGTTCAGGCCACGACCACGCCGGCGGCCGCCACCGGCACCTCCTCGCAGCAGATCCTGACCAGGCAGTGTGAGATCCGATGACCGCTGAGAACGATGCCACGCCAACACCCACGCCCACGCCTCCGCCCGTGGAGGAGGGAGGGCCGACCTTGGCACTCGCACCCGCTGACGCGCACGGCCCCACCCAGCACCTCAACCTCACTACGGACGGCCATGCCCCGGACGTCGAACCCGCCGTCTCGGACAGCGAGTACAGCGCCACCGTGCTGGCCAGCCACTGGATCCAGCGGCCCGAACCGGACGACACCCTCGTCGAACAGCCCCCGACACAGATCCCCCCGACGCGTCCTGACCGCGTCGAAGGCACCGTGCTGCGCTTCGGCCCGGGCGTGACCGCCGCCGTCGCGCACCGCACCCTCCGGACACTCCCCAGCATGCCCTCGCCTCCCACACCCCCGAGGCGGAGGCTGCGCAAACACGCCTTGCCGGCGCTGGTGGTGCTTGCCGTCCTCGCACTCCTCGCCTGGCAAGGTTCCGGGCAATCCGTGGTGGTCAGCACGGTCGCAGTCACGGCCCGGCCGACGGTTCTGGGATGCGGCGGCACCGCGGACATCGTCGGAATCGTCACCACGAACGGCCGTCCGGGCACCCTCTCTTATCGCTGGGTCCGAAGCGACGGCACCGCCTCCGGCGTCCTGCACGAAGTGATGGTCCGGGGACATGAACAGGCACGTCTTCACCTGCGGTGGACCTACCGGGGAGAGGGCCACCGCACGGCACAGGCCGAACTGCGCATCCTCACCCCCACCCATCGGACGGCCACCACCCACTTCACGTACGACTGTCGCTGACCGCGGCGGGGCCGCTCAGGAGTGTCGCGTCGGACAAAACGAACTGCGGGCGATGGCTCGCCCAGGCGGGAGCGCGAGGCATCACAACGCCCGCCCCTCGATGGTGACTTGGGCGAGGAGGCCAGCTCCTCTGGCAGTCGTTGGGCGGCATCGGTGATGCGGTGGTGGTGTGGTGCCTCGATGCAGGGCAACGATCGGGCCGCTTCGGTGGTCGTAGGTGGTGACGAACACCGCTCTGCCGTGCTTGCCGCCAACTACCTTCGTTCGTCGCGTGGTTGGGAGCACGACGCGTCTTTCCCGTGGAGGATTCATGAGCCGTTTCGCCGCACCGACGGGCGACAGACAAGCCGGCGGGCGCGAGACCTCCTCGCGCGTCCCCGCGGCAAGAGCCCCACTGAGCAAGCGCGTCGGGAGCGCAACAAGGCGCGGCGCCGTGGTAGGGACCGTCGCTGTGCTGCTGGTGGGAGTTGGAGCTTCAGCCGATGCCGCGTCCGACACCGGGCGCAGTGAGCCGGTGGTCAGCAGTGCCCTCGTAAATTCCGGGCATGACGTCATCGTGGGGATCACGCAGAACGTGGTGTTCCCGGTGACGGTCGCCGGATCGGATGACTCCGGCCTGTCTTTCGTCGACGTGGATCTGAAGGGGCCGCACGGCGGTTTTTACACCACCGACGGCTTCTGCGCGACCTCGACGGCCTGCACGACGACCTTCACCGTGAACGCTCACCTTGCCGCGGGCAGCGACGATCCGGTGGACCTGGCCAACGCCAACGCGGGCACCTGGTCGGTGGACGCCCTGGTCGACACCAACGACGAAGATTCCGTCTTCGCCCCCGGCGTGGGGTCGTTCGGCCTCAAGCGTGCCGCGCGGCTCACGGTCAACGCGTCACCGGAACCGGTGGCCAAGGGTGCTCGTATCACCGTGACCGGCAAGCTGGTGCGGGCCAACTGGGACACCTACCGGTATGCGGGATACGCGGGCCGGACCGTGAACCTGCAGTTCCGCCCCAAGGGCAGCCGCACCTACACCACGGTGGCGAAGGTGAACACCAGCAGTACCGGAACCCTGCGCACCACCGTCAAGGCAGTGAAGGACGGCTACTGGCGTTGGAACTTCGCCGGCACCACCACCACCGGGCCCGCCAAAGCCGCCGGCGACTACGTGGACGTCCGCCCCTGAACCAGCAAGAAGGCGCGAAACCCTTACGGGCGTAGCGCCTGACGCAGGCTCAGGCCGTGCCGTTGGCGCAGCCGGCGCATCTCCCAGAAGGACAGGGCGGTCACGGTGACGGGGGCGCCCATCATGAAGACCACTCTGGCGAGCAGGGGGACCCCGGAATAGGCGCCTGTGATCACATCGAGGAGGGCCAGCTCCCAGGAAAGGACGATGGCGAGGCTGGGCGGCACCAGTTCGTGGATGTCGGCGGTGCGCAGGACATGGACGAGCGCCAGGCCGATGCCGTAGAGGGCAAATCCGAGCGACCACAGGCACAGCAGCCCGAGGACGATTTTGCCGGGCACGCCGATGAAGTCCCTGAATCCCTTGGTGACCGGATCCGGTGCCATGGCCAGCGGAAAGGTGGCCATGGCAGCCATCAGGGCGCCGATCGACCCGAGGGAACGCAGGGCGCGGCGCACGTACTGGCGCCTGAGGTCGGAGTGGGCGGTGGCCACGAACACGCCGACCACCACGGGGAATGTGCAGATGAGCACCAGGACGCTGATCCAGGCCTGGTCGAACCGGTCCGAGAGGGCCGCTCCGACGTCCGGGGAGTCGGAGATCAGGCCGTAGGTGATGGTGAGCCAAAGCCAGGCGGCGATGCCGAGGATGGTCCGCCACATCTGCAGTCGGCGGACGGTGGCGTCTTCGACACGGCCCGGGCGTGAGGGACGGAAAACGCGTTGGGCGGCGTACAGCGGATTGCGGACGCAGCGCAGCATCCTCTGGCGTCGTGTCGGTCCCGGGGCGGGCGGCATACCGGGCGGCAGTGGCCCGCCGTAAGGGTGCGGCACATGAGGGCCCCAGCCCGCCGGGGGCGGCTGCGGCGGATACGGGCCGCCTGGCGGCGGACCCGGCGGCCGTACGCGACTACCATTCACTGATGCGGGTGGCGACCTTCAACGTGCTGCACGGCCGGACACTTCAGGACGGCCGGCCTGCTTCCGCCACGTCCGGGGGTGCAGGGCTCCCGCTGGCTGAAGCCGTCGCCTCATTGGACGCCGACGTCCTGGCGCTGCAGGAGGTCGACCGTCTCCAGGAGCGGTCGGGTCACGTGGACCAGGCACGTCTCGCAGCCGAAGCAGCTCAGGCACGGGAATGGCGGTATGCGTCGGCGGTCCATGGCCGGGCGATGCCGGGCTATGGGTGGACTCTCGACCCGGCCGAGGCGGGGCTGCGGGTGTACGGCCCGCAGGACGCGGCGACGCAGGGTGATGTGCCCTCGTACGGCATCGCGTTGCTGTCCAGACTGCCCGTTCGGGAATGGAGGGCCAGGCGGTTCGCCCCGGCCCCCTTCGGCCTGCCGCTACGGGTGGCCGGGAGGCCCGGACTCACCCTGGTCCGCGACCAGCCGCGCGCTGCGCTTGCCGCGGTAATGGCGGGGGAGCAGGGGGTGTTGACGGTGGTGGCGGTGCACCTCTCGTTCGTCCCTGGGTGGAACATCCGGCAGCTGCTCGCCGTCCGCGACTGGATCTCCGACCTGCCCCGGCCCCACGTCCTGCTGGGTGACTTCAACCTGATCGGCCTGATCCCCAGGGTCGTGCTCAGTGCGGCCGAGTTCGTCGCCCCAGTGACCGGTCGAACGCGGCGAGGGCGGCCAAGCAGACGAGGATCGGCGCTGTGCGCCGGGTTGTGCTCGTGCCTGCATGGCGGAGTTGTCGAGCAGTCCGCCCGGCCGTCGAGGCTGGATGGCTGGCGGGACCTGGCCCGCGTCGCGACGTATCCCTCGCATCGTCCTGTCGTGCAATTCGACCACGTGCTCGCGACCGGGACGTGCCGGTGCACCCCGGTCAGCTCGGGTGCGCCGCGGATGCCGGTGTCGGACCACAGGCCTGTTGTCGTCGATCTGCCCTGGTGACCTCACGATTCGCTGCGGGTGGCAGCGGGAGCCTGCTCCCAACCACCATGGCCAGTCCCGGGTTCCGCGATGATCCGCCGGACTCAACTAACGCCCTGCACACCAGGGGTACTTGACCGCCTGCCTGGCATGTGCGGAGCCACGCCGTCGCCTCTACTTCTCCTGCCCTTTCACATCAGGAAACCTCTGGCACCTCGCCGAGACCACGCCCTGCCGATTCGTGGCCTCGTAGTGCGACCGTGCCGTCTCGGGCGGAGCGGGGGATACGCCGGGGCGCTGTCAGGATGCGGGTTGTGATACCGGTACGGGACTGGGGTATTCGGGTCCGGCCGTGGCCCGTCTGCTCGGGTTGGCGGGACTCCTCCTGATGCCCGGGATGGATTGGCTGAACAAGGACTTCGGGAAGGTTGAAGTCCCGGCGGCCGTGTGCGTCGCGCTGACCACGGGGGCGTTCTGCTTCGTCGCGTCCCTGCACCCGACCGAGGGCGGAATGGGCGTGGGCGCGGGAAACGCGGCCGTCGTAACGGACCACCTCGGGCCACCGGCTGCTCGATGACACCGACGCGGGCCAACTCTCCCCGGAGACAAGGCCCCTGTCACTGTCGATCCCCAGGGCAGGTATGGACAATCTTCGGGCGCCGTCGCCGGCCGATGACCCTGAGAGAGGTGGGCGCGAAATCAGGGGCGCCGTCAGGGACTTCCCCGAGGAACCGGCGGACGCGGTCGGTCAGACTGGCGCACGGGGTCGGGTGACAGGGCCGGGCCGCGTGCGGGGAGGCCGGGGATGAACGGCAGGCGTATCAGGGGCGTGACGAGGGCGAGTACCGCGGGCGTCACGGCAGCGGTCGTGGGGGCCGTCGTACTCGCCGGGTGCGGGTCGTCCGGCACCCCTGGCCGGTCCGGGTCCGCCCCGGTGGCCTCGTCGTCCGGGGCCGGGAGCCGCACGGTGAACCTCGTCGCGTACAGCCACGACGACGGGCCTACGTCCTCGGTGATCCTGACCGGCGCGATCGGGGACTACGGGTCAGCGGAGAGCGTCACCCCCGGCGGAGCCGTCGATTCGGACCATCGCGGCGACCTGCAAGTGCGACTCACCCGGGGCTCGTTCCGCATCCACGTCGCGGACATCGACAAGCAGCTCGTCACGGCCTTCGCCAGCTTCCCGCCGAACCGTACGACGTGCTCCGGCAATGTGGTGGCCGCCGGCCCGGCCCCGGTGGTTCGGGGCTCGGGCACGGGCTCGTACCGCGGCCTCACCGGCACCTTCCGGCTGACCATGACGATCGCCGAGGTCGACGCCAGGACCCACTGCACCCCGTCGAGCGCGTTCCTCAAACAGGCCGTCGTCACGGCCGGGTCCGGATCGGTCTCGCTCGGCTAGTGTCCTGCGCCAGTAGTTGATCGTTAGTAGGTGTGTGACTTCTGCTGCTGGTGCGTCAGTTCCCCGTCGGGGCCCGAAGCTGGAACCGT
>NZ_JBICXT010000033.1:0-13737 GCF_043200415.1 Streptomyces sp. NPDC048419
TGGTACTGCAGGGGGGACCCTGTGGGAGAGTAGGACGCCGCCGAACAATCTTTGAGAAAACCCCCGCACCATTCGGTGCGGGGGTTTTCTGCGTTCCGCTACCGTTGCGGACATGAACTACAAGGTCCGTTCCATACACGCCGACGAGTGGCCCCAGGCGAAGGCGCTGCGGCTTGCCGCGCTGCAGGATCCCGTAGCGCATCTGGCTTTTCTGGAGACGTACGACGAGGCTCTGGCGCGGCCGGACTCCTTCTGGCAGGAGCGGGCCGTCGGGGGTGCCGAGGGTGCGTCCGCGGCGCAGCAGATCATCGCCGAGGGGCCGGACGGCGAGTGGGTCGGGACGTTGACCGTGCTCATCGAGGAGGCCGGGACGACCGACTGGGCCGGCTTCCCGGTGGAGCGGAAGCAAGGGCATGTGGTGGGTGTCTTCGTCAGGCCCGAGTGCCGTGGCATCGGGCTCACCGAGGTGCTCTTCGACGCCGGTCTGGAGTGGGCGTGGTCGCGTGGTGCCGAGCGGGTGCGGCTCATCGTGCACGAGGACAACGGGCGGGCCCAGCGGCTGTATCGGAAGGTCGGGTTCGCGCCGACCGGTGTGACCGTGCCGCTGGCGCAGGCCTCCGGGGAGTCCGAGTTGGAGTTCGCCGTCGAGCATGACGCCGGCTGACGGGCCGAAGCCGACGCGCTAGACCGGGAGTTCGTCGTGCGGCCAGCGCGAGCGGCCCTGCTCTCGTGAGCGGAGCAGGGCCAGGGTCGGCAGGCCTCGCTCCGCTCCGATGGCCAGCAGCTCCGGGAGCTGGGGAAGCGGAGCCACGGCTGCCACATCGTCGAGCACGAGCGTGAGTGGTGGGTCGAGGCGACCGGAGGATGACCGTTCGGCCATGTGCCGGCCGCGCTCGACCACGCTTGAGACGAGGGCCGTCAGGAGGGGCATCGCCCCCGGGTTGCTCCTCGGGTCCTCGATGGATTCCCCCACCACATAAAGCGTGCCCCCTTCGTGAACGAAGGAATCCAAGGCGAGGGCATCTGTTCGGTTTGGAGTGCAGGCCTCACGGATGTTGACCGTGAAGAGTGAGGACAGTGCTCTGCTGGTCAACTCCTGTGCCATGTCGCGACGTTCGGGGTGCGCGGTGAGAGCGGCCTCGAGTTCACCCGCGCAGCCGGGAGCCGCTTTGGGGTTCGTCCTGAGGATGCGTACCGCGTCCTGGACCTGGGCGCCCTGGGCCCAGCGGTGGACATGGCGGGTGGTGCGTCCGTCGACGGCCGCAGCGTGCAGATAGCAACGCAGGAGCGTTTCGGCGGTAGCAGCCAGGGCCTGGTCGAGTTTGGCCGTGGGCCGGATCGCGGCGAGCAGCCCGGTGGATCTGGCGGTCGCCGTCTGCTTGTCCTCGCAGCCGGCCGTGGGGGACCAGTGCAGGCGGGCCGGGGTGTCGCAGAGGTGGGCGGGGTCGTAGAGGAGGATGGGGCCCAGTTTTGAGCGCGCGTCCTTGGTGTCCGACCAGACCGAGGGGTTCGAGGTGATGACGAGGACCGGGCCCTCCGCGTCGCGTACGGCCTGGGTCGCCGTCGCCTGGCGGCTCTCCCTCGGGGCCACGACGAGGCGCTCCTGGCCGGCCGTGAGGGGTTCGCCGCCGAAGAGGGGGGTGGCGGGGGCCGCTTCCTCGTGGAGGACCGTGGTCTCCGGTTGTGGTGGTGCCGCCCTCGGGGTCGGCACCTCGTGGTGCGCCGGCAGGGGTTCGGGGGCAGGGGCGGGCTGCTCGACGGGCGCCTGATCCGGCGCCGTGCGTTCCGCCACGAGTTCCTCGTGTGTCCGTGCCACGTGCCGCTGCACGCGGACCGCACGCCAGCGTGCGAACGTCCCCATCACGAAGACCGTCAGCACGACCAGCACCATCAACTGCCCGATGAACAGGCCCCAGAAGAGGCCGTATCCGGAGAGCTGTGTCTTCGGGGTGTCCGGCCAGGCTCCGGGGACGTCGTGCGGTTCGCCGATGAGGTGGCGCATGGCGAGGGGGGTGTGGGTGAAGGTGACGCCGTGCGGCCAGCCGCCCTTGGCGAACCAGCCGGCGAAGCCCGTGGCAGACCACACCAGCAGGGTCATGCCGAGCAGGAAGCCGAGTACGCCGAGCAGGAGGCCGTCCGGGATGCCGCCCTGGCCCTCCCGGTCTCCCCGTCTGCGGTGGTCGTCCGGTCTCACCACGTCCTGACCTCCCCTACGCCACCGTCGACTCGGACGGGCCCTCGTAGTCACTCAGGTGCTGTTCCACGAAGGCCGCCGCCCGCTCCTCCGCCTCGAGCTCGGCGGCGTGCAGGGCGTCGTCCGCGAGGTCGGCGGATGACTCGGTCATCGCGCGGTCGGTGAAGACCAGCGGGCGTTCCGTCTCGGTGATCAGGTGTTTGACGACCTGGACATTGCCGTTGACGTCCCAGACCGCGATGCCCGGGGTGAGCGTGGGGATGATCTCCACGGCCCACCTGG
Source organism: Streptomyces sp. NPDC048419 (assembly GCF_043200415.1). Lineage (NCBI taxonomy): Bacteria > Bacillati > Actinomycetota > Actinomycetes > Kitasatosporales > Streptomycetaceae > Streptomyces > Streptomyces sp. NPDC048419. The sequence continues at coordinate 2,477 of NZ_JBICXT010000033.1, forward strand.
GCAGGCCCAGGACCCGTCCCGTCGCCCGTGCCTCGTCCGCCTTCTGGGCGTAGATCGTCCGGGTCGACGCCATCTTCAGGATCGCGGCCGCCTCCTTGGCCGCGGCCCCGTCCACCACGTCGGACAGGTGGTGGACGACCGCGACGAAGGACAGGCCCAGCCGTCGGCCGAACTTCAGCAGCCGCTGGAACAGCTGCGCCACGAAGGGGCTGTTGATGATGTGCCAGGCCTCCTCGACCAGGAAGATGCGCTTCTTCCGGTCGGGGCGGATCCAGGTGTGCTCCAGCCACACGCCGACGATCGCCATCAGGATCGGCATGGCGATGGAGTTGCGGTCGATGTGGGACAGGTCGAACACGATGAGGGGCGCGTCGAGATCGATGCCGACCGTCGTCGGGCCGTCGAACATGCCCCTGAGGTCACCGTCGACCAGACGGTCCAGGACCAGCGCCACGTCCAGGCCCCACGCCCGTACGTCGTCCGTGTCGACGTTCATCGCCTCGGCGGACTCCGGCTCGGGGTGGCGCAGCTGCTCGACGATGTCGGTGAGGACCGGCTGCCGCTCGACGATCGTCTCGTTGACGTAGGCGTGCGCGACCTTGAGCGCGAAGCCGGAGCGCTCGTCGAGGCCGTGGCCCATCGCCACCTCGATGATGGTCCGCAGCAGGGCGAGCTGACCGGTCGTGGTGATCGCCGGGTCGAGGGGGTTGAGCCGGATCCCGTGGTCCAGGGCCGCCGTCGGGTCCAGCCGGATGGGAGTTATACCCAGCTCCTCCGCGATCAGGTTCCACTCGCCGACGCCGTCCTCGCCCTGGGCGTCGAGAACGACGACCTGGCGGTCGCGGAAGCGCAACTGCCGTAGGACGTACGTCTTCTCCAGCGCCGACTTGCCGTTGCCGGACTCGCCGAGGACCAGCCAGTGGGGGGCCGGGAGCTGCTGGCCGTAGAGCTGGAAGGGGTCGTAGATGTACCCCTTCCCGGAGTACACCTCGCGGCCGATGATGACGCCGGAGTCGCCGAGGCCGGGCGCGGCCGTCGGCAGGTAGACCGCCTGGGCCTGGCCCGTGGAGGTGCGCACCGGCAGGCGGGTCGTCTCGACCTTTCCGAAGAGGAAGGCCGTGAAGGCGTCGGTGAGGACGGACAGCGGATCCCGCATGCTTGTGGTCCCTACCTTCGGATGCCGGTGGCGAACGGGAGCGTGTTCACGAACGCGCGATGGTGTTCGCGGTCGCACCACTCCAGCTTCAGGTACGACTTTCCGGCCGACGCCCGGATGGTCCGCTTGTCGCGGGCCAGGGCCTCGGGGGAGCGGGAGGAGACGGTGATGTAGCCGACGAGGTTCACGCCGGCGGCGCCGCTGGCGAGGTCCTCGCCGCGCTGGTCGAGGCGGTTGTGGGCGGCGATGTCACGGGGGTCCACGGTGCGGTTCATCTTGGCGGCGCGGGAGGCCTCCGCCACGTCGTTGGTCTTCTCGGTCAGCATGCGTTCGATGGCTACCTCGGTGGGCTCGAGATCCATCGTCACGGCGACCGTTCGGATGACGTCCGGGGTGTGGACCAGCAGCGGTGCCAGGAAGTTCACGCCCACCGGGGTCATCGGCCATTCCTTCACCCACGCGGTGGCGTGGCACCAGGGCGCGCGCGTGGCCGACTCGCGGGTCTTGGCCTGGAGGAACGTCGGCTCCATGGCGTCCAGCTCGGCCGGCCAGGCGTTGCGCCTGGTCATCGCCTGGATGTGGTCGATCGGGTGGTCCGGGTCGTACATGGAGTGGACGAGGGAGGCGAGGCGTCCCTGGCCCAGGGGCTGGCGCACCCTGATGTCGGCCTCCTGGAGGCGCGAACAGATGTCGGTGAGCTCGCGGGCCATGACGACCGCGAGACCCGCGTCCCGGTCCAGCTTGCGGCCGTTCTGCGGGCGGGCAGCCCGCGCCATCGCGTGCGCCTCGGCGGAGAGTTCGCGGGTGAAGTGCATACAGGCGACGAGGTAGGCGCGGTGCTGCTCGCTGCTCGTCGACACCATCGACTGCAGTTGGTCGTACGACTCCTGCAGCCAGGGCAGGGCCTTCTCGTCGCCCCGTACGGAGACGTCCTTGGCGTGGGCGTCCGGGTCGGCGGGCAGGGTGCGGGCGAGCATCTGGAGGCGGGTGACGAAGCCGTCGCCGTTGGCGACGTGCTTGAGCAGGGTGCCGAAGCGGTCGACGAGGGCTTCCTGGTCCTCGGAGTCGCGCAGGCCGACGCCGGGTCCCTCGATCTCGATGGCCGCGGTGACCGTCCTGCGGTCCGCGTGCAGCAGTACGGCGATCTCGTCGGGCCCGAAGGGGGCGGCCAGCCAGGTGATGCGGCCGATGCCGGGCGGGGGCCCGATCTCGACCTCGCGGCCGTCGAGCCGGGTGCCGGCCTCGGTGACCCCCGAGCGGTACAGGGTGCCCCGCTTCAGGGTGCGCTTGTAACTGCGGTTGATCTCGAACCACTTGTAGAACGTGCGGTGCTTGTACGGCACGTAGACCGCGGCCAGCGCGATCAGCGGAAAGCCCATCAGCAGCAGGATGCGCAGGGAGAGGACGGGGACGACGAGCCCGCACATCATGCCGAGGAACGCGCCCGCGATGATCAGGACGATCTCGCCGGACTCGCGGTTGCGGCCGACGATCGCGTTCGGCCGGGCGCGGCCGATCAGATAGGTACGGCGGGGCGTGACCGGATGGGACAGGTGGGACTCGGTCGTCAACGCCCTTCACCTCCAGTGCGGTTGGTACTGCTGTTGCGGGTGCTGCTTGCGTGCGGGGTGTTCACCGGGTTCGACGAACGGGGTGCGGGTGCGGCGGAGGGGACGGATCCACCGCCACCGCCGTTCGGCGTCCGGGTGCTGTGCGCGGCGACTCCGGCGCCGGCCGGGTTGGCGGGGCGGGCGCCGCCGCCGGAGGACGACTGGCCGCCGCCTCCGTTGTCGTTGGCGCGGGCGCTGTGGGTCTTGATGCCCTGGGCGACCATGGTGGCCGGGGAGCTGATCACCGCGGCGGCCTTGCCCTCGGCGCCCTGCATGATGCGGTTGTTGCGGCCGTTCGCGATCTCGTCGCCGAAGCCGGGGACGAAGCGGTAGATCATCGCGCTGGCGAAGATGGCGAGCAGGATGATGGCAAGGCCGGAGACCACGGCGGAGAAGGAGTCGGGGCCGCCGTCGGTGGACAGCGCTCCCGCGAGGCCGAGCACGATCACGATGACCGGCTTCACCAGGATCACGGCGATCATGATGCCCGCCCAGCGGCGGACGTGGCCCCACAGGTTCTTGTCGACCAGGCCGGCGTAGACGACGGTGCCGAGGAGGGCGCCGACGTACAGGAGCGCGGCGCGGATGACGAGCTCCAGCCACAGGACGCCGGCGGCGAGGATGCTGACCAGGGAGACGACGATCAGCATGATGGGGCCGCCGCCGATGTTGCTTCCCTTGTCGAGGGCGCCGGAGAACGTGCCGAAGAAGGTGTCCGTCTGGTCGCCCGTGGTCTTGGCGAGGACGTCCGTGATGCCGTCGGTGGCGGATACGACGGTGTAGAGGATCAGGGGGGTGAAGGCCGAGGCCAGGACCGTCAGCCAGAGGAAGCCGATGGCCTCCGAGATGGCCGTCGTGAGGGGGACGCCTCTGACGGCTCGCTTGGCCACGGCGAGCAGCCACAGCACGAGGGTGAGGATGGTGGAGGCGGCGAAGACCACGGCGTACTGCTGAAGGAACTTGGTGTTCGTGAAGTCGACGTTCGCCGTCGCCTTCACCGCGCCGCTGAGCTTGTCGATGGTCCAGGAGGCGGCGTCGGCGCAGCCCTTTGCGAGGGAGGAGAGGGGGTCGAGGGTGCCGGTGGGGTCGAGGCTGGTGGAGCCGCCGGTACCTTTGTCGCCGTTGCCGCGTTCGCAGTAGTCCTTGGCAGGGCCCCGGATGAGGTCGCAGGGGTCGTTGCTGGTGGTCGGTTTGGGCGTGGGTGCTGCGAAGGCACGGGTGGCCAGCAGCACGGTGGTGGCCTGGACGGTGGCGACGGCGCCCGTGATCTTCAGGAAGCGGGGGTTAGCGCGCATAGGTGAAGCCTCCGTACTCCTCGACAGCCTTCGTCATGTCGTCGGCGGTGGAAGCCTTCTGATCGCGCCCGACCGGCACGGGCCCGTCCTTCTGCTGGAAGTCGGTCACCTTCCAGTCGTTGTTGATCCACTTCAACTGGTACGTCGTGGTGTACCAGCTCTCCGTCACCGGGTTGGTCGAGCTGTCGCCGGACAGCCCGAAGAGCGACGTGTACCAGACGTCGACAGTGGCAGTGCTCGCGCCGGAGGCGGTGACCTTGGTGCCCACCGGAACGACACGGGAGACGAAGGTCTGGCCGTCCGGCGCTCTGCCGTCCTTGTCGAGACCGATGTTGGTGAGGAACTTCTCGCTGGAGTACGCGCTGTCCAGGTCCGACTGCCGCGTGGCGGCGACATCGGGGGCGTAGACGGTGTTGACGATGTCATGCCGGCTGGCGGTGTTGAACATGTCGGTGGAGCCCAGCGCCACCGAGTAGTTGGCGGCGGCGCTCTGGGCCCCCTGATCGTCGTGTGCGTAACCAGTCGGGATCGCGCCCGCCTTCGTCTGTACCGGCTTTGTTCCGCTTGGGGTTGTTGATGATGTCTTTGGTTTGTCGCCTGAGGTGTTGGAGGATGCGGAATCGTCTCCTCCGCGGTTCGCGAAGGCGATCGCTGCGATCAGCAGGACGACCACGCCGACCACGGTGACCAGGCTCCGGGAGGACGAGCGGCCGCCGCGCCGTACGCCTCCGTACACGTCACCGCCGCCCTCGGGCAGCCTCGTCCGGGTCTGCCCCTCGTCTCCGGGACTCATACCGCGTACGCCCTCTCCACCTCGTAGACATACGACGGTAGCCGGGCTGGTTCCCGCATGGGCGCGGTGTGGTGACTCGACATCAGGGAAACGCAACCTCTGCCGGTGGGCACGACGGGCGGGTGGGGGTTGAGGGGGGCCGGGCGGGCCCGGGAAGGACTGCAGGGCGCCTGCCGTCGGCGGACGCTAGACGGCCATGCCGTACACGATGGTGAAGAGCGTGCCCAGGGAGCCGATGATGAAGACGCCCGTGAGGCCGGCGATGATGAGGCCCTTGCCCTGTTCCGCGCTGAAGGTGTCGCGCAGCGCCGTCGCGCCGATGCGCTGCTTGGCGGCGCCCCAGATGGCGATACCGAGGCACAGCAGGATGGCGACCGCCATCACCACCTCGACCATCACCTTGGCCTCGTTGCCCAGGCTGCCGAAGGGGCCCCAGTCCGGAGCGATCCCGCCGATGATGGTGTTGATGTCTCCCTTGTCGGCCGCAAAGAGCATGTAAGTCACCGCCCCTGGTGGGTAGTTCCGCAGTCCTCTGCGGGTGCGCAGAGGTCAGGCTCATTCTCGCCGACAATGCCGCCGCCGTATGTCGACTTGGCGTCATTGCCTGGTGGGTTTCGTACGAATAGCAGTTAGGTCACTCTGTGTATCACGGCAGGTCACGCCGGGCAATGAGGCCTGGGCGGAACCTCGGGTGTGGTTCTGTCGTTAACCACCGTTACGGCCCGATTCGTTCCTGACGGTCGGGTGGATTGGGTGGTCGGGCCCCTGTGCCGCGGGTGACGGAGGAAGAGTATCCCGGTACGGCGGGCGGGCCGCGACTCGTCGCCGTGGCCCGCTCGGTGACGGAGAGTCAGCGGTGGGCGTACGAAAAACGGGCCGCGGCCGGCTGCCGTGACCCGTTTCCCTTTCCATGCCGCCGAGGAGTCCCCACGTACTCCTCACTCGGGCGGCCCCCCGTGGCCCACGGGGAGGTCGTGCGCGTTCGCCGTCAGCCCGTGAACGCGCTGACGCCTTGCGGGGTGCCCCAGCCGGTCGGGCCGTCGTAACCCGACCCGGCGGTGCAGAAGTAGCTGGTGGAGCAGGTGCCGTTGGTGCCGCTGGTCACGTCGTTGAGGGCGGAGGTGCCGGCCGCCTTGTAGGGGTACTGGGCCGGGTAGTCGCTGCTGCCCGGGGTGCCCGCGAGGGCGTAGACCGAGGCGATGAGCGGGGACGAGGCGCTGGTGCCGCCGTAGGTGTTCCAGCCGGTGCCGTCGGCGCCGTAGGTGTCGTACACGGAGACGCCGGTGGCCGGGTCGGCGACGGCGGAGACGTCCGCGATCATGCGCTTGGTGCAGCCGGTGTCGGTCTGCCAGGACGGCTTGGCGTCGTCGGCGGAGCAGCCGGAGCCGGTGCCCTCGGTGCTGCTGGTCCTCCAGACGCTCTCCGTCCAGCCGCGGGCTGCGGAGGACGTGGAGAGCTTGGTGCCGCCGACCGCGGTCACGTACTTCGAGGCGGCCGGGTACTCGGCGCCGTAGCCGCTGTCGCCCGCGCTGGCGGTGATGGCGACGCCCGGGTGGTTGTAGTACGAGGAGTCGTACGTGGTGTCGGACGAGGACTCGCTGCCGCCATAGCTGTTGCTGACGTACTTGGCGCCCAGTTTGACGGCCTCGTTGACCGCCGTGCCCAGGTTGGCGTCGGAGGCCGACTTGGCCTCGACGAGGAGGATGCTGCAGTTCGGGCAGGCCGCGCTGACCATGTCGACGTCGAGGGAGATCTCACCGGCCCAGCCGCTGTCGGCGGAGGGGAGGGAGGTCGTCGAGCCGGTCTGGCCGACCTTCTTGAAGCAGCCGTTGGCGGTGGTGCAGGCGCTCAGGCCGTAGTGCGAGCGGTAGGTGGCGAGGTCCGCCTCGGCGTTGGGGTCGTCGTAGGCGTCGACGATGGCGACCGTGCGGCCGGAGCCGCTGGAGGCGGCCGCGCTGGTGAGGCCGTAGGCGGACTGGAGGTCGGAGGGGCCGTAGCCGGTGGGGTCGGCGGCGGCGTCCGGTTCGACCGTACTGGGCGCGACGCCCTTGAGCGCGGCCTGCTTCTCCATGAAGGCGGTGGTGCCGCCGGTGACGCGGAGGGCGTCGCAGGCGGCGTAGCCCTTCTTCGGCGTCGCGGCACAGGCCTTCTCGTAGCGCACATGCGCCTTGGCGACCTGGGCGGCGACCGTCTTGGTGTCCGTCCTGGGGGCGGTGGGAGCGGCCGCGTTCGCGTGGACGGCGGTGCCGAACCCGGCGAGCACCAGCGCCGCGGTGGCCGCGGCGGCCGAGCCGACGCGACGCCATCTGCCGGATATGTGGGGGGAGTCGGGGGTGGTCGTACGCAACGTACAGCCTCCTGGAAGTGGTGGGCAGAGGCCTGCGGTGGGGGGACTGCCGGGGATCCGGCAGGGGCGGCGACCCGCGTAGACCATGGCTTGTTGAGTACGCGACAAACAAGGCTGATTCGGAGTTCTGACTTCCGCATTACCGAAGGGGGTTGGGCAGTTGCCGATCGATGGCGGGGCGGTGGGGCGGGCATGGGCGGGGCTTGACCTCGCACACAGAAAACACACAGGTCAGTGACGTGGAGAGGCGCCGGGACCGGTCCGCCGTTACGGTGGAAGTGGTTCCCGGGGGAGGGTGGAACGGAGGGCAGGGAGGCATGGGTGTGTCGCCGGGTGGTCCGATAGGCCGCGCTCCCCAGGCGCTGCAAATGCCGTTCACGGAGAGATCTCGGTGAACGGCAGACCTTTTTCTCACCTTCATCGGTCACAGTGGGTGCCGATGAAGCGCACCTCACGTATCAACAGCCGTATCAGCGGCCCCGTGTACGCCGTAGTCCTGATCCTTGTCTCGGCCGTGACCTCGTCCTCGCTCGCGAACGCGGACGACGGTCCCGGGCCCTTCGGCGTCACCGCGACCGCGGCGGCGGGGGGCCAGAGCGCCAGAGTGGGTGCGCTCTTCGACGCCGACCGCAGATCCGCGCTGGCCGGCGGCCACTTCTGCACCGGCTCGGTGGTGCACAGCGCGAACCGCGATCTCATCGTCACCGCCGCCCACTGCCTGGACGACGGTGGGGATCTGGTGTTCGTGCCGGGGTACCGGGACGGGCGGGCGCCGTACGGGGTGTGGACCGTCCACCGGTCGTTCCTGCCCGACGGGTGGGCCAAGGGGCAGGACGAGGACAGTGACGTCGCCTTCGCCGTCCTGGAGGACCGGGACGGCAAGGGCGTCGAGGACGCCGTCGGCGGGAACCGGTTCGTGGCCGGTATGGCGACGGGGGCGACCGCCGTCACCATCACCGGCTATCCGAACACCGGCGAGGCCCCGGTCAGCTGCACCAACAAGCCGACCGCACACAGCCGTACCCAGCAGCGGATCGAGTGCCCCGGCCTCTCGGGCGGGACCAGCGGCAGTCCGTGGGTCAACGGGGACCGGGAGGTCGTCGGGATCCTGGGCGGGCACGAGCAGGGCGGCTCCACCGACGACATCTCCTACAGCGTGGTGCTGGGCAAGGAGGCGGCCGAGCTGTACCGGGACGCGTCCGCCGACCCGTGACCCGCCAGGACTAGTAGGTGCTGCTCGCCTGGTTCCAGAAGTACAGGGCGAGCCAGAGGACCGGCAGCGCGATCGGCACGTACGCCGCAGGGCGCCGGAAGATCGGCCTGCCCGGGTCCATGACCACGCCCGTGGGGGACGGCGACGGCTGCGGCAGCCTGGCGAGACGCAAGTGGACGACCAGGTTCCACAGCAGGGTCGCCCAGCCGAAGAAGACCAGGGAGACCGGGCTCCACCAGCCGCCGGCGAGCGTCTTCGTGGTCATGTCCCGGTGGATCGCCACTCCGCAGGACCGGCACAGCGGCCCCTGCATCTTGGAGAAGCGCATGGCGAGGAGCAGGCCCGTGTGCTGACGTATCGTCACCTTCATGGCCGGCGCCGCGCCGCAGACACGGCAGACGGGGCCGGGGGACGCTGCGTGGCCCTGGGGCGCGGGGGCGTACGGCTGGGGTGCGCCGTAGCCCGGCACCGGCTGCCCGGGCGCCTGCTGTCCGTGAGCGGGCTGGGCGTACGGCCCGTTCTGGGAGGCGTAAGGCGCATATTGGTTCCCGTTTGGCGCGTAACCCCCTTGTGAGGCGTACGGGTTCCCCGGAGTCGGGTTCTGCGGGGGGTAAGGCGTCGCCACGTGCTGTTTTCTCCTTCTGGGTGGTCACCCCGTATCACGGGACGCGCCCCTACACTGACGTGGGCGAACGGACTCCCGGGCGGTGAGGGGCGGTTGACGGTGCGTAAGGCATGGATCGTAGCGACCGTTGCCGTCGGTTCGGCCATGTCCTTCGTGATGCTGCTCGTCGTCGGGGTGTACATCGTCGCCGGGAACCTGGTCAACGGCGTGGGCGGGGGGACGAAGGCCCTGGCCAAGGGGGCCGTGCCCGCCGCGTACTCGGCCGTCGTGCAGAAGTGGGGCAACCTCTGCCCGGCCCTCAACCCCGCGCTGCTCGCCGCGCAGCTCTACCAGGAGAGCGGGTTCAATCCGAACGCCAGGAGCGCGGCGGCGGCTGAGGGGATAGCGCAGTTCATCCCGGGCACCTGGGCCACGCACGGCATCGACGGCAACGGCGACGGCGTCCGCAACGTCTGGGACCCCCAGGACGCGATCCCGTCCGCCGCGTCCTACGACTGCCAGCTCGCCTCGTACGTGAAGGACGTACCCGGGAATCTGACCGAAAACATGCTGGCCTCGTACAACGCGGGGTCCTATGCGGTGATCAAGTACGGGGGCGTGCCGCCGTACAAGGAGACGCGGAACTACGTCAAGACGATCACGACGCTCGAGGAGAGCTTCGCCGCGCCCGTCACCCGGATCGATCCCTCCAAGCAGGCCGCTGGCGCCATCTACTACGCGCAGAAGAAGCTCGGCACGCCCTACCTGTGGGGCGGGAACGGAACCGCCGCCGACAGCGGGCGTTTCGACTGCTCGGGGCTGACCAAGGCCGCGTACGAGAGTGTCGGTGTCACGCTGCCGCGGATCGCCAACGACCAGTACAACGCGGGGCCGCACCCCAAGCGGGACGAGCTGCTCCCCGGCGACCTCGTGTTCTTCTCCACGGACCCGACCGACTCCCGGGCCATCCACCACGTGGGGATCTACGTCGGCGGCGGCTACATGATCGACGCGCCGCGGACCGGTGCCGTGATCCGGTTCGACCCCATCGACACCGGTGAGTACTTCGGGGCCACGAGGGTCACCGAAGATGGCGCGAAAGCATTGCCCACCACGGTATGAGCCGAGCGTGAACCCACCCCCTGAGCTGCAAAGATGTGTCTCTCTTCGATAACGTCTGCGTGATCATTCGGTGGACTGTGGAACGTACTTACCGGGACCGTGCGTTCCTGTTCACGTAGGCGTGTGCGAGCGCGCCGGGCAGCAGACGACGAAGGGGCCGCAGCACCATGGCTGGACTCGCCGAATCCGGGTCGAACCCCGACGTCGACCTGCTCTACGACATCAATGGCCTGGCCAAGGACGCGCCGCACTGGTTCGACCGGGGCATGGCGTTCGTCGGGGAGTACGGGCTGCTGGTCGCCATGGTGCTGCTCGTCGTCTGGTGCTGGTGGTCCGTGCGGCGCCGGGGCGGGCAGGAAGCCCCCTCGTCCGTGGCCGCGCTGGTGTGGGCGCCGCTGGCGGCCGGGCTCGCCGTGCTGGTGAACGTGCCGATACGGGGCTTCGTCGAACGGCCCCGGCCCTTCCGCGCCCACCAGGGGCTCGACGTCCTGGTCTCCGGCAAGAGCGACTACTCGTTCGTGAGCGACCACGCGACGATCACCATGGCCCTGGGGGTCGGGCTGTTCGTCGCCAACCGGCGATTCGGGCTCGTCGGGATCGGGCTGGCCCTGCTCGAAGGGTTCTGCCGGGTCTACATGGGCGTGCACTACCCGACCGACGTGGTCGGCGGGTTCGCGCTCGGCACGGCGGTCGCCCTGCTGCTCTCGCCCGTCGCGATGGCCCTGCTGACGCCGCTGATGACGGCGGTCGGGCGGTCGGACCGGGGCGGGTGGCTCGTGCGGTCCCGCTCGCGCTCGGCCATGGGGCGGGATGCGGTGGTCCCGGGGGCCCGGGCCGAGGCGGCGGCGGGGCCGGAGGAGCGGGATCTCGCCGCGTGAGCGCTCCGTCGGGTTCGGTGGGCGGGGCGGTCTGATGTCCGCGGGTGCGTCGTGGCTGGTCGCGCCCACGCGGCGGAGCCGCACATTGATGCAGCCCCGCGCCCGTCAGGGGGATTGCGGCGAGGTCTACAACCTCGCGCTCGGCCTTGGGGCGGGATGCGGTGGTCCCGGGGGCCCGGGCCGAGGCGGCGGCGGGGCCGGAGGAGCGGGATCTCGCCGCGTGAGCGCTCCGTCGGGTTCGGA
>NZ_JBICXT010000033.1:13830-72236 GCF_043200415.1 Streptomyces sp. NPDC048419
GTTCGGTGGGCGGGGCGGTCTGATGTCCGCGGGTGCGTCGTGGCTGGTCGCGCCCACGCGGCGGAGCCGCACATCGATGCAGCTGCGCGCCCGTCAGGGGGATTGCGGCGAGGTCTACAGCGCCTGCGGGTAGGTGAAGAAGCGGTTCGGGTCGTACTGCTTCTTCAGGGTCGCGAGCCGCGCCGCCGCATCGCCGTAGTAGGCCTTGCGCCAGTTCGTCAGCGTGGGGTCCGTGTAGTTCTGGTACGCCGCCCCGGAGGCGTACGGCTTCATCGCGTTGTGGGCCGAGGTCAGCCAGGACTGGGCGGTGGAGCCCGTCGTGCCGGCCCGCCAGGACGCGATGTACTGCGCCAGCATGCGGGAGCGGCGGTGGACGAAGGCCGTGGCCGTGGGGGAGACGCGGTTGACCGCGCCGCCGAGGGCCGTCAGGGCGATGCTGCCCGAGCCGCCCCGCACCGACGACATCTGCTTCAGCAGTGTCTGGATTCCAGCGGCCGAGATCGAGCGGTCGAAGAAGTCGGAGCGTGCCGCGTACGTCTCCCTGCCGAGCGCGCCCTGCGGGGAGCGGCCCGGCGTGGGGCCGGGGAGGTGGCACTGCGCCTGGGAGGAGAAGGAGGAGCAGCCGGCGTAGATCTCCATGGCCTCCTCGTAGCCGCGGCGGCGCAGCGAGACGCTGGTCGCGTTCGCGCCGACCTTGTCGGCCAGGCGGTCCACCGCGTTCTTCAGCTCGGCGTAGCCGCCGATGGAGAAGCAGGCGACGGAGACGGTCGGGGTGCCTCCGGCCGCGTTCGCCAGGTGCAGGGAGGACCAGATCTCGTCGGGCTGGCCCGGGCCCCACTCCTGCCAGGCCTTGACCACCGCGGCCGCCTTCGACCAGGGCCAGGTGAGATAGCCCGTCACCGCCTGCGGGGCCGGGTGGGTCTTGAAGTGCAGTTCGGTCACGACGCCGAAGTTGCCGTTGCCCGCGCCGCGCAGGGCCCAGAACAGGTCCTTGTTCTCGGTGGCGCTCGCGACGAGTTCCTTGCCGTCCGCCGTGATCAGCGTCGCCTGGGTGAGGTTGTCGCAGGTGAGGCCGTAGGCCCGGGAGACCACGCCGTGGCCGCCGCCGAGGACCAGGCCGGAGACGCCGACGGTGGGGCAGGAGCCGGCGGGTATGGTCACGCCCTTCGCGGCGAGCCCCCGGTAGACGTCGATCAGCTTGGCGCCGGCGCCGACGACGGCCTGGCCGCCGCTCACCCGGATCTGCTTCAGCCGGGAGACGTCGAGGATCAGCTTGCCGTTGCCGGAGGACCAGCCCGCGTAGGAGTGGCCGCCGTTGCGTATCGCGACCTGGATGTGGTGGGCGCGGGCGTAGGCGAGTGTCGTGCGGATGTCGTCGGTGTGGGCGGCGTAGGCCACGGCCGCCGGCTTCAGGCCGTCGAAGCGGGTGTTGTAGAGCTGGCGGGCCGCGGCCCAGTCGCCCTCGCCCGGGCGTATCAGGGTGCCGTCCAGGTCGTGCGCGAGGGCGGTCCAGTTGGCGGGGGCGGCCAGGGCTCCGGTGGACCGGACCGACGTACCGGTGGACGATGAGGAGGACGACGAACTGCTGGTGTCCGCGTCGGCGGCCCCGCCCTTGCAGGCCGTGGCGACCGCGGCGAGGGCGGCCGCGCCGCCTCCTATGAACGTACGCCGTTCCATGCTGTGCCTCCCGATAGCTCTCGGGGAACGAGACGGCTCGCCGACCTCAGGGGTTCCAGAAGGAAGTGTCACCGCTCTGTCACCGTGGACCGGAACCAGGGTGTGCTCTCCCCGTAAGCATTCCGTGACCTAACCACAACGTCTGCAGGGGTTCACCTGGCGTTCATTTGTGGCCATCGGCGCCTTCACCTGATCTGCCTAATTTCGGCCTTACGCGATGCGGACCGCCTTGCAGGAGGCGCTCCGTGTGTCGCCCAAGTTTTCGACTCCGCACGCCGCCGGATTCAGGACGGCGGCTCCTGGAAGGAACTCTTTCAAGTGAAGCTTCAGCGCATGAATCGGCGGGCCATCGCCCTCGGTGCCATCGCCGCGTCGAGCGCCCTGGTCCTCACGGCGTGCGGCTCGGACGACACCAGCAGCAGCGGCAGCGGCGACAGCAGCGCCTCCGCCACCGGTGCCGCCAGCTCGATCAAGTGTGACAACGCCAAGGGGCAGCTGCTGTCCGACGGCTCGTCCGCGCAGAAGAACGCGATCGACGCGTGGGTCGCGCAGTTCTCCAAGGCCTGTGGCGTTCAGATCAACTACAAGGCCGGCGGCTCGGGCGCGGGTGTCACCTCCTTCACCCAGGGCCAGCTCGCCTTCGCCGGTTCCGACTCGGCGCTGAAGCCCGAAGAGGTCACCGCCTCCAAGAAGGTCTGCTCCGGCGGCCAGGGCATCGACCTGCCGATGGTCGGCGGCCCGATCGCGGTCGGCTACAACCTCTCCGGCGTGGACAACCTGGTCCTGGACGCTCCGACCCTTGCGAAGATCTTCGACAGCAAGATCACCAAGTGGAACGACCCGGCGATCAAGAAGCTGAACCCGTCCGCCAAGCTGCCCGACCTCAAGATCCAGGCGTTCCACCGCTCGGACGAGTCCGGCACCACGGACAACTTCACCAAGTACCTCAAGGCCACCGACCCGACCGACTGGAAGTACTCGGGCGGCAAGGCCTGGCAGGCCAAGGGCGGTCAGTCCGCCGCGCAGTCCTCCGGTGTGGCCGCCCAGGTCAAGCAGACCAACGGCGCCATCGGTTACTTCGAGCTCTCCTACGTCGCCGACGGCATGAAGGCCGTCAGCATCAGCACGGGTGCCAGCGCGCCGGTCGCCCCGAGCAGCGACTCCGCCTCCAAGGCGATCGCCGACGCCAAGGTCGTGGGCACGGGCCAGGACCTGTCGCTCCAGCTGAACTACGCCACCAAGGCCGACGGCGCCTACCCGATCACGCTGGTCACCTACGAGATCGCGTGCGACAAGGGCAACAAGGCGGACACCCTGCCCGCCACCAAGGCGTTCCTGCGCTACATCGCCTCCGAGGACGGCCAGAACGTCCTCAGCGGTCTGAAGTACGCCCCCATCCCCGCCGACATCATCGCCAAGGTCCGCACCACCATCGAGGGCCTGAGCTGATCTGAGTGTGCGGTCCGGTCCCGGGCCACGAACCGGGACCGGACCGCATCGTCCGGTGCACCGCCGCCATGAGCCGTACGTCGCGTACGGCTTCGCAGAGCCACGCGACCCGCACGGCTCCGCAGACCGGAGAACCCGATGGAATCTTCAACACAGATAGCCGACACTCCACCTCCCCCGCCCCTGCCCGCCGGCGCCGAAGAAAAGCGCGCCGCCCGGGGTGCCACCCGACCCGGTGACCGCATCTTCCTCGGTCTCTCCCGCGGGTCGGGCATTCTGCTGCTGGTGATCATGGCCGCGATCGCGGTCTTCCTCACCTATCGCGCCACGCTCGCGATCAGCAAGGACCACACGAGCTTCCTGACCACGTTCGAGTGGAACACCAACATCCAGCCGCCGTCCTTCGGCATCGCGGTCCTGGCCTACGGCACGGTGATCTCCTCGATCATCGCCATGGTCATCGCGGTCCCGATCGCGGTGGCCATCGCGCTGTTCCTCACGCACTACGCCCCGCGCCGCCTGGCCGGCCCCATCGCGTACGTGATCGACCTGCTCGCCGCCGTGCCGTCCATCGTCTACGGGCTGTGGGGCGCGCTGATCCTCGTACCGCACATGAACGGCCTCTTCGGCTGGCTCAACGACTACCTCGGCTGGACCGGGCTCTTCTCCTGGGAGGAGGGCGCCCCGCGCTCGATGCTCACCGTGGGCATCCTGCTCGCGATCATGATCCTGCCGATCATCACCAACGTGAGCCGCGAGGTCTTCCGCCAGGTCCCGCGGATGCACGAGGAGGCGGCCCTGGCCCTCGGCGCCACGCGCTGGGAGGTCGTCCGCATGGCCGTCCTGCCCTTCGGCCGCTCCGGCGTGATCTCCGCCTCGATGCTCGGTCTGGGCCGCGCGCTCGGCGAGACGATGGCCGTCGCGACCGTGCTCTCCCCGGACTTCCTGATCCACGCCAGCCTGCTCAACCCGGGCGGCGGCACCTTCGCCCAGAACATCGCCAGCAAGTTCGGCGAGGCGGACGAGTTCGGCCGTGACGCGCTGATCGCCTCCGGTCTGGTCCTGTTCGTCATCACCCTGCTGGTCAACGGCGCGGCCCGCATGATCATCGCCCGCCGCAAGGAGTACTCGGGGGCCAACGCATGAGCCACGCAGCAGCCGTCACCGAAAAGCGCCCCAGCACCCTGCGCGGCGCCTCCCTGCCGAAGTGGTCGCCGTGGGCGATCGCCGCCGGCTCCGTGGTCGTCGCCATCGGCATCGGCGTGGCCGCCGGCCTCGACAGCAAGGTCCAGTGGGGCCTGATCGCCGCACTGCTCTTCCTCGTCGGCACCTACACCATCGCCGCGAGCGTCGAGGGCCGCAGGCAGGCCAAGGACCGCATCGCGACCGGACTGGTCTGGACGGCCTTCCTGCTCGCCCTCGTACCGCTGGTCTCCCTGCTCTGGACGACCATCGCGCGCGGCGTCAAGGTCCTGGACGTCTACTTCCTGACCCACTCGATGGGCATCGTCGCCGACTCCCAGCCGGGCGGTGGCATCTACCACGCCATCATCGGCAGCATCGAGCAGGTCGGCCTCGCCACGATCATGGCGGCGCCGGTCGGCGTGCTCACCGCGATCTACCTCGTCGAGTACGGCCGCGGCGCTCTCGCCCGCTCGGTCACCTTCTTCGTCGACGTCATGACCGGCATCCCGTCGATCGTCGCGGGCCTGTTCATCCTGTCGCTGATGCTGATCTTCGACATGCAGCCCTTCGGCTTCGCCGGCTCGCTGGCCCTGGCCATCCTGATGATGCCGATCGTGGTCCGGTCCACGGAGGAGATGCTCAAACTCGTCCCGAACGAGCTGCGCGAGGCGTCCCTGGCGCTGGGCATCCCGAAGTGGCGCACCATCCTCAAGGTGGTCCTGCCGACCTCGATCGGCGGCATCACGACCGGCATCATGCTGGCCGTCGCCCGTATCGCGGGTGAGACCGCCCCGGTGCTGCTGCTCGTGTTCGGAAACCGGTTCATCAACAACAACCCCTTCGAGGGGGCGCAGCAGTCGCTGCCGCTGTACATCTACCAGCAGTACGCGAACAGCGCAGGCGCGAACGCGGCGTACGACCGGGCCTGGGCGGCCTCTCTCACGCTGATCGCCTTCGTGATGATCCTGAACCTGGTGGCCCGGGCGATCGCCCGCTGGAAGGCCCCGAAGACCGGTCGCTAAGGCGACAACTTCCGGCTCCGCCGGGCGGGGCCTATCGGCGACTGAAGAATTCTGGAAGTGAAGTAGTCATGGCCAAGCGAATCGACGTGAGCGGTCTCACCGCCTACTACGGCTCCCACAAGGCGATCGAGGACATCTCGATGACCGTGGAGCCCCGCACGGTGACGGCCTTCATCGGCCCCTCCGGCTGCGGCAAGTCGACGTTCCTGCGCACCCTGAACCGCATGCACGAGGTCACCCCGGGCGGCCGGGTCGAGGGCAAGGTGCTGCTGGACGACGAGGATCTGTACGGCACCGGGATCGACCCGGTGTCCGTGCGCCGGGAGATCGGCATGGTCTTCCAGCGTCCGAACCCCTTCCCGACGATGTCGATCTTCGACAACGTGGCGGCGGGGCTGCGGCTGAACGGCAGCTACAAGAAGAGCGAGCTCGCGGACATCGTGGAGAAGTCGCTCAAGGGCGCGAACCTCTGGAACGAGGTCAAGGACCGGCTGAACAAGCCGGGCTCCGGCCTCTCCGGCGGTCAGCAGCAGCGGCTGTGCATCGCGCGTGCGATCGCGGTCGAGCCCAAGGTGCTGCTCATGGACGAGCCCTGCTCCGCCCTGGACCCGATCTCGACCCTCGCCATCGAGGACCTGATCGGAGAGCTGAAGGAGCGCTTCACGATCGTCATCGTGACGCACAACATGCAGCAGGCGGCGCGTGTCTCGGACCGTACGGCGTTCTTCAACCTCGCCGCCGTCGGGCAGCCCGGCAAGCTGATCGAGATCGACGACACCGAGCGGATCTTCTCCAACCCGTCGGTCCAGGCGACCGAGGACTACATCTCCGGCCGCTTCGGCTAGGCCGGTACGGACCCCCGCGGTGCTGCATGGCGGTGCCACCGCGGGGACGATAGGGGCCCGCCCCCGGCTCCCGGGGGCGGGCCCGTCGTCGTATCCGCAGCAAAAAGGTCCCTACAGGAACGCCAGGTCCACGATCCAGTACGCCACCGCCGCCACCAGGGCCGCGGCCGGCATGGTGATGAACCAGCCCATGACGATGTTCTTGGCCACACCCCAGCGGACCGCGTTCACGCGCTTGGTGGCGCCGACGCCCATGATGGCGGAGGTGATGACGTGGGTGGTGGAGATGGGGGCCTTGAAGAGGAAGGCCGTGGTGAACATGATCGCCGCGCCGGTGGTCTCCGCGGCGAAGCCCTGCGGCGGGTCCAGCTCGATGATCTTGCGGCCGAGGGTGCGCATGATGCGCCAGCCGCCGGCGTAGGTGCCCAGCGAGAGCATGATCGCGCAGACGAGCTTGACCCAGACCGGGATCGGGTCGCCGTAGGTCTCGTGGCCGGAAATCACCAGTGCCATGACCACGACGCCCATCGTCTTCTGGGCGTCCTGGAGGCCGTGACCGAGCGCCATGCCCGCCGCCGAGACCGTCTGGGCGATACGGAAGCCGCGCTTGGCCTTGTGCGGGTTGGACCGGCGGAAGAGCCACAGGATCGCCGTCATGACGAGGTAGCCGACGATCAGACCGACGATCGGCGACAGGAACATCGGGATGACGATCTTGTCGATCACGCCGTGCCAGATGACCTCCGTGCCGCCCGCGAGGGCCGCGCCCACCAGACCGCCGAACAGAGCGTGGGAGGACGAGGAGGGCAGGCCGAAGTACCAGGTGACGAGGTTCCAGACGATCGCGCCGACCAGGCCGGAGAAGAGGATGGCCATCCCCTTCGAGCCCTGCGGGGTCTCGATCAGGCCCTCGCTGACGGTCTTGGCGATCCCGGAACCCAGAAAGGCACCCGCGAGGTTCATCACGGCGGCCATCGCGAGCGCGGCCCGGGGGGTCAGTGCACGCGTCGACACGGACGTCGCGATCGCGTTCGCCGAGTCGTGGAAGCCGTTGGTGTACGTGAAGAAGAGCGCGACCGCGACGGTCACGATCAGAGCGAAGGTGTCCATCGACGCCTCAGGACTCCTTGACGGCGATGGTCTCCACCGTGTTCGCCACGTGCTCGAAAGCGTCCGCGGCCTCTTCCAGCACGTCCACGATCTGCTTGAGCTTGAGCACCTCGATGGCTTCGTACTTGCCGTTGAAGAGGTGGGCCAGCAGCTTGCGGTGGATCTGGTCGGCCTGGTTCTCGAGCCGGTTGACCTCGATCCAGTACTCGGTGAGGTTGTCCATCGTGCGCAGGTTCGGCATGGCCTCGGCGGTCAGCTCGGCCGCCCGCGCCAGGACCTCGATCTGCTGCTCCACGCCCTTGGGGAGTTCCTCGACGTTGTAGAGGACGACCAGGTCGACGGCCTCCTCCATGAAGTCCATGATGTCGTCGAGGGACGAGGCGAGGTTGTAGATGTCCTCGCGGTCGAACGGCGTGATGAACGAGGAGTTCAGCTGGTGGAAGATCGCATGCGTGGCGTCGTCACCTGCGTGTTCCGCGGCCCGCATACGCTCTGCGATCTCGGCCCGGGCAGGTGCGTCCGCCCCGAGCAGTTCCATGAGGAGCTTCGAGCCCGTGACGATGTTGTCCGCGGACGCGGCGAACATGTCGTAGAAGCTCGTCTCCCTGGGGGTCAGACGAAAGCGCACGTGGGGTCCTCTAGGTGCTTCGGTTTCGGTCAGGCTGATGCTAGGCGCATCATCCGGCCACGGCTAATGGGCCGTCCCCCAGTGTCGCCCATCGGTCGGAGTGATCGGCACGGGGGCGGTACGGGGCTTCGATTCCGGTGTCGGCCAAGGGCCCTATACCCAGCAAAGTTCGATACGATATACCCACCTGGGGTATATGTCCGCACGTCTTGTGGGAGGACGCGATGACGACCACCGAGGCCGGCGCGACCGCGCCCTCCGACAACAGCGCACAAAACGTGACGCATGGGTACCACAAGCAGAAGGACGAACACCTCAAGCGCCTGCGCCGGATCGAGGGCCAGATCCGGGGCCTTCAGCGGATGGTGGACGAGGACACCTACTGCATCGACATACTCACCCAGGTGTCCGCCTCCACGAAGGCCCTGCAGTCCTTCGCGCTGCAGCTGCTGGAGGAGCACCTGAGGCACTGCGTCGCCGACGCCGCCGTCAAGGGCGGCGACGAGATCGACGCGAAGGTCGAGGAGGCCACGAAAGCGATCGGGCGGCTGCTGCGTACCTGATCGCGCCTGGGTGACGGGTCCGGCGGTGAGGCGCGGCGGGCGGGCCCGGCCGCGCCCCCACGCAAGCGGGGTCAGGCGTCCGCGTCCCCCGCACGGGCACGCTCTTCGGCCACTTTCAGCACCTCGTCGATGCTCTCCAGGCTGAGCCGCTCCTCCGCGGCCGAGGCCGCGATGATCAGCTCTCCGCACAGCTCGATCTCGGCGAGGGCCACGTGGTCCTGAACTGCCGTACCGCCGACCGGAGCCACGTGCATCACCTCATCTCTGCCGTTACCGACTTCCTAGAGTAGGGAGCGGCCTACGCACCGCGCATGGCACGGACGGGCTAGTTCTTGACGCCCGCCGGTCATCCTCGCGCACGGCCCGCTACTCGGCGATCTTCCCCGCGTAGATGTCCTTCGACGCCGGCAACCGTACGTCGACGGGGGACCCGAAGTCGTACAGCAGAGTCGTCGAGGCGACCGCGACCGCGCTCTTCTCCCGTCCGTTGACGAAGCTGAACCGGTGCCGGATCTTGCGGATGCGGCCCTGGTCGTCGAGGTAGGCGTCGAACGGCACCTGGGCCGTGGCGAACCCTTTCGCCGCCGCGGCGAGCGAGGCGCGGACGCCCTCGGAGGCGCCCTTCGCCGCCGTCGCGAGGTCGGCGGTGCCGCGGTAGTGCCGCACCTCGACACCCGCGAACTCGGTGCGGCCGAGGTAGGTCGCCGTGCGTGTCCCGAGCAGCAACTCGGCTGCGGCGTAGGGGTCGGTGGCCCCGCCGGTCACCAGGTTGCCGTCGGAGAGGGCGCCGGTGTCGACCCGTACCCACTTGTCGGCCGGCACGCCCGCGCCCCGGTTCTTCATGAACAGGGCGCCGGGGGTGAGGAGTTCGGTGATCGGCCGGTGCTCGGCGGTGCCGGCGGGGGTCTGCGGGAGCTGCACGCGCAGGCTGCCGACCTGCCGGCGGTAGTCGTAGTCGCCCTCGCCGCGGATGGTGACGCGGGTGCCGCCGGTGGCCATCTCCATCGACGTGCTGGCCTTCGACGTGCCCGCGTCCACCAGGGTGCCGGCGGCGTGGCGCAGGGTCTCGACGGGGTCGGAGGCATGTGGGTCCTCGGCGGCGGACCCGGTGCCGGCGCAGCCGCCGGCCCCCATGCAGACGCAGACCATCAGTCCCGCCGCAACGACCGTTCCCCTGTGCCGCAGCTCCGCCATCGCCTGTCTACCCCCAGCCGGTACGTCCGTCACGGGCTCGTTCCGCTTAACGACGGGTGGGAGGGGCCGTCACGCGCATCCGAAAGCCCGTTGCCGGAGGCAGCCGATGAATGCAGCACGCGGGCTCGGTAACGTTGTCGCCGTGGCGCAGCAGGAACATCGCACGACGACGGTCGAACAGGGCAGGTTCTGTTTCGCACGATGCAGCTGCGGGTGGCGCGGCCCCGCGCGCAGAGCTCGCAGCCAGGCGCGTACGGACGCCGATGGGCACTCGACCTCGGTGGACACCTAGCGCGGCAGCAGTTCGTCGACGAGGGTGCGGTCGCGGAACTGGGTCAGGCGGCTGCGGGCCGCGGCGGGGGAGAGCCACAGGATGCGGTCCACCTCGTCGTTGGGCGTGAAGTGGCCGCCGGACGCCTCGGCCGCCCAGTAACGCACCTGCTTGGGGCGGCCGTTGACCATGTACCGCACGGTGGCCAGCTCGCTCCCGGTGACGGCGCCGTACCCCGTCTCCTCCTCGACCTCGCGCAGCGCGCCCGTGACCGGGTCCTCGCCGCGCTTCAGTTTGCCCTTGGGGTGCGACCAGTCGTCGTACTTCGGCCGGTGGACGAGACAGATCTCCAGCTCGCCGTCGACCGGGGAACGGCGCCACAGGACGCAGCCGGCCGCCTGGATGAGGGTGTCGTTGGTCTGAGTCACCGGCTCACCGCCTCCTTCGACGGGGTTCACAGCTCAGGACGTGCTCACTGCCTGCTTCTGCCAGCACTGCTGGAAGGCGAAGCGGGCCGCCTCCACCTCGTGCCGCTGGTCCGCGTGGAGCACGCCGAGGGCGTACGCGGTGGCCGGGGCGATGCGGGGGGTGCGGGCCGCCGCGGCCGCCGCGGCCGCCGCCTCCGAGGCGTCGCGGTGGCGGTCGAGGGCCTGGCCCGCGGTCAGCAGGCGGACGTCGATGGGGCCCTTCGTGCCGTACAGCGCCTCGCGGGCGTAGCGGTGCAGGCGTAGCAGCAGCCGGACCTGGTGCCAGGGGGCGTCCTGGGGGTGCGGCGAGGGATCCGGGGAAAGGCCGTGGATCAGGGCTTCCGCGTTGTACGGGCTGCCCGCGGTGACGAGCGGCAGCGCGGCCACGGCGTCGGTCAGCCGCTCCTCGGCCGCCGCGGCCTGCGGGCGGAGGTCGGCCGTGGGTGCGGTGGCGGTGAGCGGGACCTCGCTGGCCAGGACGGCGACCTTGTCGGCGACGGCGTGGAAGCGGGAGGAACCCAGGGCCTGGAGGGCGGTGCTGTGGGCCCGTGTCCGGGCGAGCGTGAGCCGGCGTTCGAGGAGGGCACCCGCCTTGGCCGCGCCGACGGTCAGGTTGCCGCGGTCCGCCGTGGGTGTGTCCCGGCTGCCGGCGGCCACGTCGACGACGGGGGACATGCCCGCCGTGGTCGCCGTCTGGGTCGGGAAGGCCGCCGCTCCCGACAGCCTGTGCAGCGCCAGCAGCAGCCGTTCCAGTCGTGCCGCGTACGCGTGCTCCATCGTCAACGTCCCCGACAGCCAGGCCAGTTCGGGGCGCAGGAGCTCGGACCAGTCGGCCTCCAGCAGGGGGCGGAAGGTGTGCAGGCTGCCGCTGATGCGGCGGACCGAGCGGCGCAGGGCGCGCGCCGCGTCGACGGGATCCTCCGTGCCGCACTGGGCCGCGGCGCCGGTCTCCCGGTGCTGCCGCAGGGCGCGAAGGAACTCCGTGGCCTGGGCCCGCAGATAGCCCGCGAGGGCGTCACCTGTGGGGGCGGGCCCGGCCGTGGGGTCCGTCGGGTCAAGGTGTTGCTGTGCCACGCCGGCGCCTCCGGGCGTCTATGAGCATCTCCTGGACATTGCGCAGGGGTTGGCCGTCCGCGTCGGTGGCGTGCCGGACCCAGTCGCCGTCCGGCCCGAGGTGCCAGGAGGAGGTGGTGTCGGACATGCCCGTCTCCAGCAGCCGGTTCAGGGCTGCGCGGTGGGCCGGGTCGGTGACCCTGACCAGGGCCTCGATACGGCGGTCGAGGTTGCGGTGCATCATGTCGGCGCTGCCGATCCACACCTCGGGCTCGCCGCCGTTGCCGAAGGCGAAGACCCGGGAGTGTTCGAGGAAGCGGCCGAGGATCGAGCGGACCCGGATGTTCTCCGACAGGCCCGCGACGCCCGGGCGGATGGCGCAGATTCCGCGCACCCAGACCTCGACCGGCACGCCCGCCTGCGACGCCCGGTAGAGCGCGTCGATGACGGCCTCGTCGACCATCGAGTTGACCTTGATGCGGACGAAGGCGGGACGGCCCGCACGGTGGTGCTGGGCCTCCTTGTTGATCCGCGAGATCAGCCCGTCACGCAGGGACTTCGGGGCGACCAGGAGACGGCGGTAGGTCTCCCGGCGCGAGTATCCGGACAGGCGGTTGAAGAGGTCCGAGAGGTCGGCGCCCACCTGGGGATCGGCGGTGAGCAGGCCGAGGTCCTCGTAGAGCCGCGCCGTCTTCGGGTGGTAGTTGCCGGTGCCGACGTGGCTGTAGCGCCGTAGCGTGTCGCCCTCCTGGCGGACCACCAGGGAGAGCTTGCAGTGCGTCTTCAGGCCGACCAGGCCGTAGACGACGTGGCAGCCGGCCTCCTCCAGCTTGCGCGCCCACTTGATGTTGGCGTGCTCGTCGAACCGGGCCTTGATCTCGACCAGCACCAGGACCTGCTTGCCGGCCTCGGCGGCGTCGATGAGCGCGTCGACTATCGGGGAGTCGCCGGAGGTGCGGTACAGGGTCTGCTTGATGGCGAGGACGTCCGGGTCGTTGGCCGCCTGCTCCAGGAACGCCTGCACGGAGGTGGAGAAGGAGTCGTACGGGTGGTGCAGCAGGACGTCCCGGCTGCGCAGCGCCGCGAAGATGTCGGGCGCGGACGCCGACTCGACCTCGGCGAGGTCGCGGTGCACGCCGGCGACGAACTTGCGGTACTTCAGCTCGGGGCGGTCGAGGCCGGCGACGCGGAAGAGGCCCGTGAGGTCCAGGGGACCCGGGAGCGGGTACACCTCGGCCTCGGAGATCTTCAGCTCGCGCACCAGCAGGTCCAGCACCTCGCGGTCGATGGACTCCTCGACCTCCAGGCGCACCGGCGGCCCGAAGCGGCGCCGCATGAGTTCCTTCTCCAGGGCCTGGAGCAGGTTCTCGGCGTCGTCCTCCTCGACCTCGAGGTCCTCGTTGCGGGTGAGCCGGAAGGCGTGGTGTTCCAGGACCTCCATGCCCGGGAACAGCTCCTCCAGGTGGGCCGCGATGACGTCCTCGATGGGGACGTAGCGGCCGGGGGAGCTCTCCAGGAAGCGGGACAGCAGCGGCGGCACCTTGACGCGGGCGAAGTGCTTGTGGCCCGTGACGGGGTTGCGTACGACGACGGCCAGGTTCAGCGAGAGGCCGGAGATGTACGGGAAGGGGTGCGCCGGGTCGACCGCCAGCGGGGTCAGGACCGGGAAGATCTGGTGCCGGAAGAGCGTGAAGAGGCGCGCCTGCTCCTTCTCCGTCAGCTCGCTCCAGCGGACGAGGTGGATGCCCTCCTCCGCGAGCGTGGGGGCGACGTCCTCGTGGTAGCAGGCGGCGTGCCGGGCCATGAGTTCGCGCGAGCGGGCCCAGATCATCTCCAGGACTTCACGCGGCTGCAGGCCGGACGCCGAACGGGTGGCGACGCCGGTGGCGATACGGCGCTTCAGACCGGCCACCCGGACCATGAAGAACTCGTCCAGGTTGCTGGCGAAGATCGCGAGGAAGTTGGCCCGTTCGAGCAGGGGCGTGTTCGGGTCCTCGGCGAGCTCCAGAACCCGTTCGTTGAACGCGAGCCAGCTTCGCTCCCGGTCGAGGAAACGACCCTGCGGAAGCTGGGGCCCGTCGTACGGCGACTCCTCGTACGCGTCGAGATCCGCGTCGATGTCGGGTTCCAGGTCGGAAACCGCGGCGGCCACCGTGTGCGGGCGGTGCGCGGCTATGGAGCCCACGGAGGGCTGCGCGTGCTGGACCTGTGACTGGGCGGTGTCGTGCTGACTCATGAACCCATTCTTCCGCGCCACGGGTGAAACGGGCGCGTCGGAAAGTGCGGGAGGCAGGGCGTTCATGGAGCCGGGACTTGTCCCGGGTCCCCCTTGGGCGTCCCCGTTCCCCGCGGGCCCCTCTGGGGGCGGCGAAGGCTTCGGCACGGAGGGCGTCATTGGCCGAGCGTCGCAAGTCCGTCTGAACCGTTGGTTACGGCGACATGGCGTGCGGGATATCTGGGAGCGGCTCCCGGGCGTCTACGTCGACGGGCCGGACGTAAGACCCGGCTGGAGAGGCGCTCCGGAGAATACGGATGTCCCTCCCGTCGGTGGAAGCCCGGGAGGGACAGCGGGTGAACTGACGCGTCACACGGCGCGGCGGCGCAGCACGGCGAAGGCCGCTGCGGCGGCGAGGGCGGCGAGCGCCAGCAGGACGCCCGTCTCCAGGAGCTGGCGGGGCCAGTAGTCGGGGGACGGGAGGTACTCGCGGGCGAAGCGGACGATGTGGTGCTCGGCGAGGCAGTGACGGTCGGCGTAGCAGCCCGGGTCGGGGACCTTGGCGCCCGTGGTGTCGATCGCCCAGCTGTGGGAGTACGGCTCCGGCTGCGTGTAGCGGCCCTGGAAGGGCCAGTGGTTGCCGCGGAACGCGTAGACCAGGAAGTACGCGAACCCGGAGAGCGCGAGCGCGGGCAGCGTGCGGCGCACCGCGAGGCCGATGAGCGCGCCGAGGGCCAGGCCCAGCAGCGGCGCGGCGACGGTGGCAGGGCCGAGGGAGAAGTAGAGGGCGCGCGGGGTGATGCCGGCCACGAGCAGGTTGCTGTGGGCGTCCCACAGCCGGTGGTACAGCGCCGCCAGCAGGCCGTTGCCGAGGACGAGGAAGCATGCGGGCACCGCGAGCTTGGCGGCGAGCCAGCGCGCGGGGGAGACGGACTGCGTCCAGGCCAGCTGCGCGGTGCCGTCCTCCAGCTCGCGGGCGATCAGCGGCCCGGCCGCGAACAGGGCCACGGCGAAGGAGGCGAGCGTGATCAGGGTGTCGGGGTCGTAGAAGAGGTCGTTGTACGCACCCGAGGTGAAGGCGAACAGGGTCGCCGAGGACGAGGACGCCTCCAGGACCCCGCCGTAGCCGAACATCTCGAGCTTGCGCTGAGTGGCTTCGGCGGCGGGACCGGTCAGCCACAGCAGGAAGCCGGCGGTGGCGGCGACGAAGGCGAGCCAGACGCACAGGGCGGTCCGGTGCAGTCGCAGCACCGTCCAGACCAGGCCGCGCGGGCGGGTGATCGTGCGGCGGGCGGACGCGGGGGCCGGGAGGGTGGTGGCGGTCATGCCGTCACCGCCACGGGGGCAGCGGCCGTGCTCGGGGTGAGCAGGGCGGGGGCGTCGGGGGAGCGCAGATGGGCGAGCAGGAGTTCCTCCAGGGACGGTTCTTGGGTGGCCCAGGCGCCCTCGACCGGGCCGTCGCGGCGGATCAGCGCGGTGGTGCCGCGGCCGGCCGCGCGGGACTCGACGACCGTGTGCGGGGCGAGGTCGGCGGGTGTGCCGCGGCCGGTGACCACGGTGTGCGCGGCGAGCAGGTCGTCGATGCCGCCGCCGAGCCGTATCCGGCCGCCGGTCAGGAGCAGCAGGTGGTCGCAGGACTCGGCGAGCTCGCTGACGATGTGCGAGGACATCAGGACGGTGGTGCCGTGTTCGGCGGCGTCCGCCATCAGCGTGCCCATGAGCTCGTGCCGGGCGAGCGGGTCCAGGTCGGCCATCGGCTCGTCGAGCAGCAGCAGTTCGGGCCGCTTGCCGAGGGCGAGGGCGAGCGCGACGCGGGTGCGCTGGCCGCCGGAGAGGCCGCCCACCTTCAGGCCGGGGTCGAGCGAGCCCTGCTCGACGATGGCGGCGGCGCGGGCCGCGTCCCAGCGGCCCGGGTTGAGCTCGGCGCCCAGGCGCAGGGTCTCGGCGATGGTAAGCCGCGGGTAGAGCGGCTTGTTCTGACCCAGGTGGGCGACGCGGTCGCGGCACTCGCCGGGCGCGGCGCCGAGCACCGTGAGCGTGCCGGAGGTGGGCCGCAGCAGCCCGGCGGCGAGGGACAGCAGGGTCGACTTGCCCGCTCCGTTGGGGCCCACCAGTGCGCTGATCCGGCCGGCGGGCAGGCGGAAGGAACAGCCGTCGAGGGCCGCGGGGGCCCTTCGGCCGTACCGCATGCCGAGCCCGGTCGCCTCCAGGGCGACGGCCGGGGTGGTGCTCGTGGAACTCACTGGTCCCCCTCAGGGAAGAGCTGGTCGGATTTCGGGAAGTGCGCGTCGAGGACGGCGCCGAACAGGGCGTCGGCGTCCTCGCGGTCCAGTCCGGCCGCGCGGGCGCGCTGCGCCCAGGCGTCGAGTTCGGCCCGCAGGGGCGAGTCGGCCGGCTGTGTGCCGAGCGTCCTGCGGACGAAGGTGCCGAGCCCCCGGCGCGCCTCGACCAGGCCCTCGCGCTCCAGCTCGCGGTAGGCCTTGAGGACCGTGTTGGGGTTGACGGCGGTGGCCTCGACCACCTCGCGGGCCGTGGGGAGCTTGTCCCCCGGCTCCAGCAGGCCGAGGCGGAGGGCCTGCTTGGTCTGCTGGACGATCTGGACGTAGGTGGCGACGCCGGAGCGCCGGTCGATGCGGTACTCGACCACTCGTACAACCACCCTTTCACTAATTGAGTAGTGAAAGGGTGGTGGAAGGGATGCGGCAAAGTCAAGCGCGATCCTGTGAACCGATGCGGCCGGGCCGTGCGATGAGGAGACGTGAGCGAAACGAGAAGCGACGGGGAGCTGCTGCGCGCCGTCGCCGCGGACGGCGACCGGCGCGCCTTCGAGGAGCTGTACCGGCGGTACGCGCCCTGGCTGACCGCGCGCCTGCGCGGCCGCTGCGCCGACGCCGGTGTGGTCGACGACGTCGTGCAGGAGACGTTCCTGGCGATCTGGCGGGGCAAGGCCCGCTACCGGGAGGAAGGCGACGCAGCCGGGTGGCTGTGGCGCATCGGCTCGCGGCGGCTGATCGACGCGCTGCGCGGCGACGGGGCGCGCGGCCGGCTGCGGCAGGCGCTGGCGCGGCTGCGGCACCGGGACGAGGCGTCCGCGGAGGAGCGCGTGCTCGCGGGGGTGGAGCACGGGGACCTCGCGGGCGCCCTGGTCCGGCTCTCGCCGGAACTTCGGGCGGTCCTGCAGGCCACGGTCATCGACGGGCTCACCACCGGCGAGGCGGCCGTCCTGCTCGGAATTCCGCCGGGCACGGTCAAGACACGGGCGATGCGGGCCCGGAAGCAACTACGGGAGGCGCTGGCATGAGCAGGCAGGCAGGCGATCGGGTCCGCGGCGCCGCCCGCGGCCGTGCACTGACGCGGGAGGTGGCGGTATGACCTGGCATGTTGCCGAGGAAGATCTGCGGGACTACGCCCGGGGCGAGCTCGCGCCGCCCCTGCTCTGGTCCGCCGACACCCACCTCGTGGCGTGTGCGCAGTGCCGGGCGGCGCTCGCCGACGTCGGCGACCGTGCCGCGCTCGACGCCGGATGGGAGCGGCTCGACGCCGAGCTCGACGCGCCCCGGCCCGGCCGGCTCGAGTCGCTGCTGGTGCGGCTGGGGATCACCGACCACACCGCGCGGCTGCTCACGGCCACCCCGGTGCTGCGCCGCTCCTGGCTCGCGGCGGTGGTGTTCCTGCTGGTGACGACCGTCGGGGCGGTGTACACGGCCGGTTCGGCCACGCTGTTCCTCGCCCTCGCGCCGCTGCTGCCGCTCGCCGGGGTCGCGCTCGCCTACGGGCCCGCGCTGGACCCGACGTACGAGATGGCGGTCGTCGCCCCGCTGCACGGCTTCCGGCTGCTGATGATCCGTACCGTCGCCGTCCTCGCCACCGGCATCGGGCTCAATCTTCTGGCCACGCTCGCCCTGCCGTCCTACGGGCTGCACGCCCTCGCCTGGCTGCTGCCCGCCCTCGCCCTCACCGCGACCGGGCTCGCGCTCACCCCGCGGCTCGGACCGGTGCTCGCGCCGTCGCTGGTCGGCGGGGCCTGGATCGCGCTGCTCGCCACCCAGACGGGCGGCAACGGCACACCCGTGCCGTTCACCGCCGCCGGGCAGGGCGCCGCCGCCGTGCTGGCCGCCCTCTCCGTGGGGCTGCTCCTCCTCGTACGTGACCGCTTCGACTTCTTCTCCAGGAGTGCCGCATGACCCCCACCGTCTCCGCGTCAGGGCTGAGCCTCCGCTACGGCGGGACACGGGCCCTCGACGACGTGTCGCTGCGGCTGACACCGGGCGTGACCGGGCTGCTCGGGCCCAACGGGGCCGGAAAGACCACCCTGTTGCGGGTACTGGCCACGGCCGTCCCCGCCGACCGGGGCGCCTTCACCGCGCTCGGGCACGACCCCGCCACGGCGGCCGGCCGGCAGGAGGTGCGGCGCAGGCTCGGCTACCTGCCCCAGGCGCCCGGCTTCCACCCGGACTTCACGGCCTTCGAGTTCGTCGACTACGTGGCGATCCTCAAGGAGCTGACGGACCGGGCCGCGCGCCATCGCGAGGTGCGCCGCGTCCTGGACGGGGTCGACCTCGCCGACGTACGCGGCAAGCGCATCAAGAAGCTGTCCGGCGGGATGCGGCAGCGGGTCGCGCTGGCCGCGGCGCTCGTCGGCGACCCGGGCTTCCTGGTGCTGGACGAGCCGACCGTCGGCCTCGACCCCGAACAGCGCATGCGCTTCCGGGAGTTGATCGCGCAGGCGGGGGAGGGCCGCACGGTCCTGCTGTCCACGCACCAGACCGAGGACGTGGCGATGCTCTGTCACCGGGTGCTGGTGATGGCGAGCGGCCGCATCCGCTTCGACGGCACCCCGGCCGAGCTGACCGCGCAGGCGGCGGGCCGGGTGTGGAGCAGCGCCGAACGCGACCCCGGCGCGAAGGCCGGCTGGCGCACCGGCACCGGCTCCTTCCGTAACGTCGGCAGCCCGCCCGACGGCGCCGACCTGCTCGAACACACCCTGGAGGACGGCTACTTGCTCACCCTGGACGACGCGGGCGCGGAGGTGGCGGCATGACCGCGGTACTGGAGGAGACCCCGGTCGCGGTGCGCGGCGCGGGACACCGGGACTCCTGGGCGGCCGTCCTCGCCCTGGCCCGATTCGAGGCGCGCCGGCTGCTGCTGAGCGTGCCGGTGCTGCTCGCCCTCGCGGTGTATGCGGCCTGGATCGTCTGGCAGACCCCGGACTTCGAGAACGGCTACCCCGCGCTCCAGGACGCCGACCGGGCCACCCAGAGCACCCCGCTGCTGGTCGGCCTCGCGGTACTGGTGTGCGCCAACCGCGCGGTGCTGCGCTCCGTACGGCTCGACACGGAACGCCACTTCGCCGTCCTGGTGCTCCCGCGGTCCCTGCGTACGGCGGCCCACGCGCTCGCCGTCGTCCCGGCCGCCCTGCTCACCGCCGTCGGCGTGCTCGGCCAGTTCGGCTGGGCGGCGCTGCGCTCCGGCGCGGTCGGCAGCGGTTCACCCGGCGAACTGCTCGTCGGGCCGCTGACGGTGCTGCTTTTCGGCATGCTCGGGGTGCTGCTGGCCCGGCTGGTGCCGTCGCCGATCGCGGCCCCGATGCTCATCGTGGTGCTGCTCCTGATGTTCGTCGGCGGAGGGTTCCCGGCCGGCAGCGGCGAGCGCGGCACGCGCTGGCTGGCACCGGTCGTGACCTTGGCGAACTCCAAGGCGCTGCCGTCCGACCTGCTCGACCGGCCCGCCGCCTGGCACGCCCTGTATCTCGCCGGGCTCGCCCTGACCGTGGCCCTGCTCGCGGTGCTGGCGGGCGGCGGCCGCGGCTGGATCCTGTCGGGCGCCGTGGCGGGCGCGGTGGCGCTCGCGCTGACCGGCGGCGTCCTGCAGACCGGCGCCCTGCCGGCCGCGACGAAGGCGGCCCGGGAGCGGGTCTCGGTCTCCCCCGAGAAGGAGCAGACCTGCGTCAGGCGGGGGACCTCCACGTACTGCGCCTTCCCGGAGTGGGCGCCACGGGCGGACACCTGGGCCGCGGTGGTGCACGACGTGCAGTCCGCGGCCGGCGGCTCCGCCCGCACCCAGACCCTCGTCGTACGGCAGCGCATCGACGTCCGGTACGGCCTAGACAGCGACGCGGCGATCGAGCCGTCCGCGAACCCGCACCAGGTGAGCGTCGGCACCGCCTGGGGCGGCAACCGGGTCCCCGAGTTCTCCGCCGCCGTCGCCGCCGTGCTGGTCGCGGGCGACGAGAAGGCGGCGGCCTCGCTGTGCGACGGCCGGATGGTCACCGTCATGTGGCTCGCCCTGAGCCATCTGCCCGACCCGATGACCTCGCTGCGCAACGTCCGCCTCGACGACAGCGTGACCGGCTCAGCGATCGTCCTGTCACCGACGGACCCGATGGACATGACGGCGGGCCAGACCGACGTCGTACGGGAGCTGCTCGGCAGGCCGGCCGGGTCGGTCGCCGCGCGCGTGCAGGCGCACTGGGCCGAGCTGACGGCGCCGAAGGTGACGACCGCGCGGGTCGCGGAGCTGCTGGGTACGACCGCGCCGAAGGCGGCGGACAAGTGCGAGTGACCAGGGAGTTGGCCCTCCCCGTGCTGCGCGCGCTGCCCTGGCGGGCACAGGCGGCGGGGGCCGGTCTCGGGCTTCTGATCGCCGGGGCGTCGCGGCTGGCGGGCGGTACGCCGGACGCGCCCCTCGCCCTGACCCTGCTGCGCACCGCGATCCTCGCGCACGCGCTGGGCCTGGCCTTCCTCCTGGACGACCCGGCCCGCCACACCACGGCCACGGTGCCGACCCGGCGCGCCCTGCGCACGGCCCTGCGGCTCGCGCTCGTCGCCCCGGTCACCGCCCTGTGGTGGACGGCCGCGCTCCTGCTCGTCCCCTCGCAGGTACGGCCTCCGGTGGGCGCCCTCACCCTGGAGGCGGCGGCCGCCTGCGTGCTGGCCCTCGCGGCCGGCGCGGTGGCCGTCCGTCTGACGGACGCCCCTGTGCCGGGCCCGTCGGTGGCGGCGGCCTTCCTCTTCACTGCCGTCGTCACCCCCCTGCTCCTGCCGGACCGGTGGGACCTGCTGGTCCCGCTCGGGGACGAGCGGTGGGGGGCCGCGCACGAGCGGTGGGCGTGGGTGCCGGCCGGGGCGGCGGTGCTGTGGGCGCTGTGCCTGCCGGAGCCGGTGCGGCGCCGGCCGCGCATCGCCCGGATCAGGTTTCCGTCCGGTACATCAAGTCCGTCTCGTACGTGATGAATCCCAGCCGCTCGTACACCGACACCGCCGCCTTGTTGTCCCCGTCGACGTAGAGCATCGCGGTCGGCAGGCCCTGGGCCGCCAGGTGCCGCAGGCCGATCGTCGTCAGGGCCTTGCCGAGGCCGCCGCCCTGCACACCCGGCCGCACGCCGAGGACGTACACCTCGCCGAGCTGGTCCGCCGCGTGGACCTTCGTCCAGTGGAAGCCGACGAGTTCCCCGCCGCGGAAGGCGAGGAAGAAGCCCGCGGGGTCGAACCAGGGCTCGGCCATGCGGGCTTCGAGGTCGCGCTGGGTGAGGGAGCCCTGCTCCGGGTGGTGGGCGAAGGCGGCGGAGTTCACCGCGAGCCAGTCGGCGTCGTCGGTGCCGGGGACGAAGGCGCGGACCGTGACGTCCGCCGGGAGGACCGGCTCGGGCAGGTTCAGGTCGCGCAACGACCGCCGCATCTGGCGTAGTTCGCGAAAGAGCGTCAGCCCGAGCACCTGCGCGAGGTGCCGCGCCGCCGCGTGCCCGCCGTGCGCCCAGACCCGCAGCCGCTTGCCGGAGGCGGCGAGCAGCGCCGAGCCCAGCGCCCGCCCGTGCCCCAGCCCGCGGCGGGCGGGATGGACGACGAGTTCGGCGGCCGGTGCCTCCACCGGGTCGGTGTCCTCCAGCTGGGCGTAGCCGACGAGTTCGTCGCCCACGCTCAGCAGGAGATGGGACACGCCCTCGCGTGCCCCGCCGCGCAGCTGGAGCCGCCCTTGCTCGGACACCGCCTGCTGGCCGTCCTCGCGGGCGGCGTCGGCGAGCAGGGAGAGCACGGCCCCGGTCTGCTCCGGAGCGAGCACGGAGTAGGTCTCGATGGAGCGGTTCCGGCCGTGCCGGACGGTGTCGTCGCTGGTCATGCGTATGAGGGTAGTTGGCGCGACCCGCAAAGTGGCGGTCAAGGGAGAGGCAAAGGGAAACCAGGATGTAACCACGTATCCCTTTTCGCGCTACGCGCGTTGACCCTATTCTGCGCCGGACGGTCCACTCACCCAGCAGACCCACAGGGGGGCGTATGTCAGCCACTTCTCAGCCGAGTCCGCGCCACAGACGGACGCTCCGTCTCGTCGCCGCGGCCGCCGGTCTCGCCACCGCCGGTGCGCTCGCCGCAGCGCTTCCGGCCGACGCGCACGAGTCCAAGGGCGGCGGCCACCACGGCCCGGGCCGCTACCAGGACGTGCAACTGCTGTCCTTCAACGACCTGCACGGCAATCTGGAGCCGCCGGCCGGCTCCTCCGGGCGGGTCACCGAGCTCCAGCCCGACGGCACCACGAAGACCGTCGACGCGGGCGGCGTCGAGTACCTCGCGACCCATCTGCGCGACGCCCGCAAGGGCCACCCGTACTCCGTCACCGCGGCCGGCGGCGACATGGTCGGCGCCTCCCCGCTGATCTCGGGCCTCTTCCACGACGAGCCCACCATCGAGGCGCTGAACAAGCTCGACCTGGACGTCACGTCCGTCGGCAACCACGAGTTCGACGAGGGCGCCAAGGAGCTGGCCCGTCTGCAGAACGGCGGCTGCCACCCCACCGACGGCTGCTACACGGACAAGAAGTTCAAGGGCGCCGACTTCCCGTACCTCGCCGCCAACGTCCTCGACGAGAAGACGGGCAAGCCGATCCTCAGGCCGTACTGGGTCTGGAAGAAGAAGGACGTCAAGATCGGCTTCATCGGCGTGACGCTGGAGGGCACACCCGACGTCGTCTCCGCCGAGGGCGTCAAGGGCCTGAAGTTCAAGGACGAGGTCGAGACGATCGACAAGTACGCCAAGGTGCTGCAGAAGCAGGGCGTGAAGTCGATCGTGGCGCTCATCCACGAGGGCGGCTTCCCGGCCTCGGGGGCGTACAACTACGACTGCGACGCCGCGGGCGCGGGCAGCGGCATCTCCGGCCCCATCGTCGACATCGCCAAGAACATCACCCCGGCCGTGGACGCCCTGGTCACCGGCCACACCCACAACGCGTACGTCTGCACGATCCCCGACCCGTCGGGCAAGCCCCGCATGGTCACCTCGGCCGCGTCCTTCGGCCGCCTCTACACGGACACCACGCTGACGTACGACCGGCGCACCGGTGACATCGCCCGTACGGCGGTGAAGTCGGCGAACCACGTGGTCACCCGGACCGTCCCCAAGGCGCCCGACATGACGGCGCTGATCGGCCGGTGGAACACCCTCGCGGCGCCGATCGGCAACCGCCCGATCGGCTACATCTCGGCCGACGTGCCGAGCACCGGCACCGAGTCCCCGATGGGCGACCTCATCGCCGACGCCCAGCTGGCGTACGGCAAGGAGCTGGACCCGCAGACCGACCTCGCGCTGATGAACCCCGGCGGCGTGCGGGCGGGCCTGACCTATCAGGCCACCGGCAGCGAGGGCGACGGCGTGGTGACGTACGCCGAGGGCTTCACGGTGCAGCCGTTCGCCAACACCGTGAACCTTCAGGACTTCACCGGCGCCCAGCTGGTGCAGGTCCTCAAGGAGCAGGTGAGCGGGGCCAACGCGAGCTCGCCGAAGGTCCTGCAGCCGTCGTCCGGTCTGACGTACACCCTGGACCTGACGAAGACGGGTGCGGACCGCGTCGTCACCGACTCCATCAGGCTGAACGGCGCCGCGATCGACCCGGCCGCCACCTACCGCGTCGCGACCAACAGCTTCCTCGCCGGCGGCGGCGACGGCTTCACGACGCTGGGACAGGGCACGAACGACCTGGTCGGCACCGACGACCTGACGGCCCTGGCGAACTACCTGACGGCCAACTCCTCGGCGTCCAGCCCGATTTCGCCGCCCGTACCCGGCCGGATCACGATCGTGAGCTAAGTCGCACAGGCGCGGTAGAGGTTGCGTGTGGGGCCGGTGCCCATGGTCGGATGGTTCGATGCGTACCCCCCACATATCGACGCATGCCGGTATAAACATCTTTGACACCTTCGACGGTTTTGTCGCGAACGAGGGTGAGGAGGACGAGGAACCCTGGGCGCCGCCCAACCACCGGCGAGGCAGCCGCCGCCGCAAACGCGGCCGCCTCGCCGGACTGCCCTTCGCGCTCAAGGCGGTGGCGGGCCTCTGCGTCCTCACCGCCTTCCTCACCCTCGCCGACCGCTGGGCGCTGCTCTACGCCGAGCACCGCGCGGCCCAGGTCCTCAAGTCCCGGCTGAAGCTGACCGCGGCGCCCGAAGTGGAGATCGCCGGATTTCCCTTCCTGACCCAACTCGCCGACGGGCGGCTGCACTCGGTGCGGGTGACCGTGCCGGACGTCGCGGCCGACCGGGTCACGCTCGCCAAGGTCACCGCGACCGCCCACGACGTACGGCTGGACGCCCCCGATGGGCCGACGTCCGTACGGGGCGCGGGAATTCCCCGGCTCGACGGCGACGTCCTGCTCTCCTTCGCCGACCTCAACCGTGAACTCGGCGCCTCCCAGGTCACGTTCACCGGCCGCGGCCACGACCGCGTGCTGGCCCGCGGCACCTTCCCGGTGGCCGGCCACGACCTCCGGCTGCGCGCCGACGCCCGCATCGGCCGCGACGGCGACCACGGCGTCGCCACGCAGATCGGCGGCATGCAGCTCGACATCGGCGACCTGGCGACCTACCGGCCCGGCACCCGGGCCACCGAGGGCCTGCATCTGACCCGCCGCTCCGTCGCGCGCCTCACGCGCGAGACACGCAAGGCGAAGGCGCTGTTCTCGGTCCCGGCGGTGGTACGGCGGCTCGGCGTGCCCGACTCCGTCGTACGCGAGGCCCTGCGCTCCGACGACAAGCTGGCCCGGGTGACCGGCACACCGCGCTTCATCCACCGGGCCATGCGCCTGAACCTGATCGACCTGGCCCTGTCCCACCCCGCCCTGCTCAAGCGCCTCGGCTTCGACCCGGCCCTGCTGAACGAACTGCCCCGGCTCACCCGTCCCGTCCTCGCCGACCGCCTCTCGCTGGGCTTCCGGCTGCCCGCACCGCACCGCGGCGCTCTGCGGCTGCGGGACGTACGGGTGGAGAAGGACGGGATCAGGGTGCGGATCGAGGGCGCGGGGCTGGCCGTCGGATAAGTCCTGTGTGAATGCGGGTTCGGTTCCCGGGTTTCTCTGAGAGTTTAGTTTCAGAGGTAACGCACATCGAATCATATTGACGTCTAAGGCGAAACGGCTTTTTCGCCTTCGGGAATGCCGTAGTGTTTTCCATGTCGAAAGCGAACGACCCGAAAGTCAAGGAGAACACGATGAGCTTCCACAAGATCGCCCCCGTCAAGCAGACCCGCAAGCCCGCCCCGGCCCCCAAGAAGAAGGCCCCGAAGAAGCCGGCGCCGAAGCGTCCCGTCGGCCACAAGTGCTGACAAAGGATTTACCTCGGTAAATCAAAGCAATTCACAGCCTGAATACCCAGACGGAATAAGAAGGGCCGCTGCCATGAGCTTCCACAAGATCGCCCCGGTGAAGAAGTCCCACAAGCCCGCCCCGGCCCCGAAGAAGAAGGCGCCGAAGAAGCCGGCCCCGAAGCGCCCCGTCGGCCACCAGCGCTGATTTCCCCCGCGAGGCGGGGCCACCGGAGACGGCGAGCGTGAGCTCGCGCCGGTGGCCCCGCCTCGGCCATGTCCAGGGCCGTGTGCCCGAAGGGAGTCGACCATGAGCGAGGTCCGTGCGGCCTTCAGCCGTTTCTGGCCGCTGACCCGCGGCGACCGCAGGTGGCTCGCGGTCGTCGTCGGATGCGTGGTGGTGGCCGCGCTCGCCGAGACCGCCTCGATCCTGCTGTTCGCCGAGCTCACCGACCATGCCCTCAAGGCCGGTTCGCTCGCCGCCTTCTGGGGCCCGGCCGGCGCCTGGCTGGGTGTCGCCGCGCTCGGGGCACTCGTCGGCTACCTGGGCAACTCACTCGCCACCTGGACCGCCGAGAGATTCGTGCTGCGGCTGCGGGCGGGCGTGTTCCGGCACGTCCAGCGGCTCCCGCCGCACTTCTTCCAGCGGCACCGCCACGGCGATCTGGTCGAGCGGCTGACCGGTGACGTCGAGGCCATCGAGCGGATGGTCGTCTCCGGTGTGGTCGGTACGGTCTCCGCCGCCTTCTCGGCCGTCTTCTACGCGGCCGCCGCCCTCTGTCTGCGCTGGGACCTGGCCCTGGCCACGTTCGTCCTCGCGCCCCTGTTCCTGCTCGCCGCCCGCCGCTTCTCCGGCAGCATCAGGACCGCCTCCCAGGACGAACGGGTCGCCGACGGCGCGATCACCTCCGTGGTGGAGGAGTCGCTCGGCAACATCGTCCTCACCCAGGCCTACAACCGTGGTCGGGACGAGGAGCGGCGGCTCGACCGCGAGGCCCGCGCCTGGATGAAGGCGTCCGTGCGGGGGGCCCGGCTGAGCGAGATGTACGAGCAGTTCGTCGAGGTCGTCGAGACGCTGTGCGTCCTCGCGGTGATCGGCCTCGGCGTCTGGGAGATCTCGGCCGGCCGCATGACCCTGGGCGGGCTCCTGGCCTTCGCCGCCTTCATCGGCTACCTCTATCCGCCGGTCCGCAGCCTCGGACAGCTCGGCCTCACCCTCACCGCCGCGACCGCGGGCGCCCAGCGCCTGAACGAGATCCTGGACGCGCGGCCGTCCGTCACCGACCCCGTCGAGCCGGTCGCCGAGTGGCCGGTGCGCGGCTGGGTCGCCTTCCACGACGTGTCCTTCCGCTACCCCGCCTCGCCCCGCGCCTCCCTGCGCGACGTGACCTTCACCGCGGGCCCCGGCGAGCTGGTCCTCGTCACCGGCGCGAGCGGCGCCGGCAAGTCGACCCTGTCCAAACTGCTCACCCGCTTCTACGACCCCGCGCAGGGCACGATCACGCTCGACGGCGTCCCGCTGCCGGACATGAACCTGGAGTTCCTGCGCGAGAACGTGGCCCTGCTGCCCCAGCAGACCCTCGTCCTCAGCGGCACGATCCGCGAGAACATCGCCTGCGGGCGGCCCGGCGCGAGCGACGCGGAGATCGAGCGGGCGGCCCGGGAGGCGGCGGCACACCACTTCATCGAGGCCCTGCCCGAGGGCTACGACACCGCCATCGCGCCCGGCACGGCGGCCCTCTCCGGCGGCCAGCTCCAGCGCATCGCCATCGCCCGCGCGATGCTGCGCGCCGCACCGGTCCTCGTCCTGGACGAGCCGACGGCGGGCCTGGACGCGGTCGCCGCCCGGCAGGTGGTGCAGCCGCTGCGCAGGCTGATGGCGGGCCGTACGACGATCATGATCACGCACGATCTGAGCCTCGCGCCGGACGCGGACAGGATCCTGGTCGTCGACCGCGGACGGCTGGTGGAGGCGGGCACCCACCCCGAACTCCTCGCCCGGCGGGGCGCCTACGCGCGGCTCGCCGAGCCGCTGCCGGACGCCGTCGCCGACCTGCCCCCGGCGCACGACGAGACCATGATCCTCAGGTGGTAGCCCGCCGGGTGTGGCCGAGGCCGCGCACGGTCTGGACGATCCGCGGTTCGCCGCGCCGCCGGCCCGTCGAGGCCGGGCCCCGTCCCTGGGGACCTGCACCAGTTCGAGGGCCGCGGCCGTCCCCGGCGAGGAGCGTCTCGTACCCCGCACGCCGGCGTCGTCGTCGGCCGGCCCAACCGTTGTCTTCCGCGCCATCCGAACACGGCGGGACGAAGGGCTGTGCCGGGACTGGCAGAGGGATGTGCGTGAGGTGGGGGATGCCCGCCGGGAGCCGTCATGTCTCCTGGAAGTCGTCGGCGTTCACGGCGACGATGGCGCTGCCGCCGGGCGCCGTACGTGCCGGAGCCGTCCGGATTCTGCGTCCCCGCCGACCCCTCCGGTGCGGCTCCCGGGCCCGTTACGCCGCTTCCGGCGGCGGCGTGGGCGCCCCCGGCAGCCGTACCGTCACCGCCGTGCCGCCGCCCTCCGCCCGTTCCAGCGTGACCTCGCCGCCGGCCTGCTGGACGGTGCGGGCCACTATGGACAGGCCGAGGCCCGAGCCGGGCAGGGCGCGGGCGCTGGGGGAGCGCCAGAAGCGGTCGAAGACGTGCGGGAGTTCGTCGGCGTCGATGCCGGGGCCGTGGTCGCGGACGGTGAGGATTCCGCTGCCGAGCTCCACCTCGATCGTGCCGTGGTCCGGGCTGAACTTCACCGCGTTGTCGAGGATGTTGACGATGGCCCGCTCCAGGGCGGAGGGCTCGGCGCGGACGTACCAGGGCTGGAGGTCGGCGGTGATCGTCAGTTCCGGGCCGCGCAGCCGGGCGCGGCGCAGCGCGGCCTCCACGGTGTCCTCCAGCGACACGACCTGCACCCGTTCGCCGCGCTGGCCCTCCGACCGCGACAGCTCCTGGAGGTCGCCGATCAGCGCGGCCAGTTCGGTCATCTGCGCCTTCACGGACGCGAGCAGCGCCTTGCGGTCCGCCTCCGGCAGGGGGCGGCCGGTCTCCTCGCTCCGGCTGAGCAGCTCGATGTTCGTGCGCAGCGAGGTGAGCGGGGTGCGCAGTTCGTGCCCGGCGTCAGCGATGAGCTGCTGCTGCAGGTCGCGGGAGCTGGCCAGGGCGGACGTCATCGAGTTGAACGACCGCGACAGCCGCGCGACTTCGTCCTCGGCGTCGTCCTCCACGGGAATGCGCACACTCAGGTCCTCGGTCCGCGCGACGGTCTCCACGGCCTCGGTGAGCTTGTCCACGGGCCGCAGCCCGGCCCGAGCGACGGCCAGTCCGGCCGCCCCGGCGCCGAGAACCCCGATCCCGCTGACGAGGAGCAGGATGAGGGCGAGTTCGTTGAGGGTGGACCGGGTGCTCTTGAGGGGGGTCGCGAGGAGTACGGCGACGCCCTTCGAGTCGTTCTGGTCGACGCCCAGATAGAGGGTCAGCACCCGTACCGCGTTGCCGTCGTCGTCCGTGCCGTCGCGGTACAACCCCGCATTGGGCTTCGCGTCCCTGATGACCTGCTTGTCGGCGCCGGTGACCTTCACCGTGCCGGGGGAGGTCGGGTCGACGCAGGGATGGCCCTCTTCCTTGATGGCCTGGACGTAGTCGTTCCGTCCGTGGAACGGCTGGGTGTTCTCCTCCGGGGTCTGCGTGCACCTCGCCAGAAGCGCCTGGACCGTACCGGGCCGCCGGGCCATGTCCTTGAGGTCGCCGTCGACCTGGTCGTACAACTTCCCCTGCACGATGAACCAACAAGTCACCGAGACCGCCGCCACCGCGAAAGCCACAGCGGCAGCGACGAGCATCGCCAGTCGCGACCGGATCGGAAGCGTCTGGAAGCGTCGTAGGACCTTCCTCACTCCGCGCCACCCTGGCGCAGCACATACCCCACCCCGCGCACCGTGTGCACGAGGCGCGGCTCGCCGCCCGCCTCGGTCTTGCGGCGCAGGTACATGACGTAGACGTCAAGGGAGTTGGACGAGGGCTCGAAGTCGAAGCCCCACACGGCCTTCAGGATCTGCTCGCGCGTGAGGACCTGCCGCGGGTGGGCCATGAACATCTCCAGAAGCGTGAACTCGGTGCGCGTCAGCTCCACCGGCCGTCCGCCCCGCGTCACCTCCCGCGTCGCCAGATCCATCCGCAGGTCCGCGAAGGACAGTGCCTCGTCCTCCTGGTCCGTGCCGGCGAGGGCCGCGGCAGCGTAGGAGCTGCGCCGCAGCAGCGCGCGGACACGGGCGAAGAGCTCGTCCAGCTCGAAGGGCTTGACCAGGTAGTCGTCCGCGCCGGCGTCCAGACCGGTCACCCGGTCCCCGACGGTGTCGCGGGCCGTGAGCATCAGGATCGGCGTCGTCGTGCCGGCCCCGCGCATGCGGCGTGCGGCGGTCAGGCCGTCCATGCGCGGCATCTGGATGTCGAGGACGACCAGGTCGGGCTGGTACGCGGTCGTCTTCTCCAGAGCGTCCGCGCCGTCCACGGCGACCTCGGTGTCGTACCCCTCGAAGGCGAGGCTGCGCTGGAGTGCCTCACGCACCGCGGGCTCGTCGTCGACGATCAGGATGCGCTGGGGGTCACGGTCGCCATCGGCGGAGCTCATGGGCTTCGGGTTCCTCGGGTGCGGTGGGACGGCAAGGGGCTGAAAGTACCTGTATCTGCTTGAACCTGCTGAACGCCTTCAGCCTCGCATGTTTGCCCGCGGTCGCGTACGGAGCCGGTGGGCGCGCGATCAGCCGCGCAGCGCCGCCAGATGGTTCAGCGGCACCCTGCGCCGGTGCGGGCGGGCGGCCGAGGTGCGCAGGCCCATCAGCTGGGGGACCGCCACCACCTCGGGAGCCCGGCCCTCGGGGGCGTGCAGTTCGTACGCCACCTCCAGGGCCAGGGCGAGGCCGGCGGGGTCGAGGCCGGAGACCGGGTGGGACACCTGCTTGATCATGACGTGCTCCCTGCTCGTGCGGAGTGGGGTCAGCTGTCGCTGCCGCCCGCCCTGAGACTGGCCAGGTCGGACTTGACGGTGTTGATCGGGATGGCGAAGCCGAGGCCGATGTTGCCGGCGTCGGAGGAGCCCGAGGACGACTGCGAACCGGCGCTGTACATCGCGGAGTTGATGCCGATGATGTTGCCCGCGGCGTCGATCAGCGCGCCGCCGGAGTTGCCCGGGTTGAGCGAGGCGTCGGTCTGGATCGCCTTGTACGTCGTCGTCGAGGAGCCGGTGTCGCCGTTGAACTGCTGACCGCCGAAGGAGAACGGCCACTGGCCGTTGCCGCCGCCCTGTCCCTGTCCCTGGCCCTGTCCCTGGCTCTCGTCGGTCGAGACGGTCACGTCACGGTTGAGCGCGGAGACGATGCCGCTGGTGACGGTGCCGCTCAGGCCCTCGGGGGAGCCGATCGCCACGACGGTGTCGCCGACCTGCACGCCGCTGGAGTTGCCGAGGCCGGCCGCCTTGAGTCCGGAGGCGTTCTCCAGCTTGATCAGGGCGAGGTCCTTCTTGCTGTCGGTGCCGACGACCTTAGCGGTGTAGCTCTTGCCGTCGTTGGTCGTCACCTTGATCGACGAGGCGCCGGAGACGACGTGGTTGTTGGTGACGATCTCGCCGTCGCTGGTGATGATCACGCCGGAGCCGGTGGACTGGCCGGCGTTGGAGGTGGCGCCGATCTCGACCACGCTGGGGCTCACGGCCGCGGCGATGGTGGCGACGTCGCCCTTCTTGCTGGACGGCACCACGCTGGTGCTGGTGCTGCCGGCGGCGACGGTGTCACTGCCGGTCAGCTGCTGGAAGGCGTACGCGGTACCGCCGCCGATGGCCGCGGCGACGATCGCCACGGCGGCCAGCAGGGCGACGGGGCCCCGGGTCCGCTTCTTCGGCGCCGGGGCGGACACCGGCTCCGCGAGGAGAGCCGTACCGCCGCCGTTGCCGTCACCGCCGTAGCCGCCGTAACCGGCACCCTCGACCGTGACCGGCTGTGCCGGCTGCACCGGCGGCTGCACCGGCGGGGGCGGCCACTCGGGGTTCACCGGGGAGGAGGCGTGCTGCTGAGCGCCCTGGTACGGGTTCTCGTAACTCTCGTACTCGCCGCTGCGGCGGAAGCTCTCGGTCATGGAACAAAGCCTGTCCCGTGACCATGAGAGCTTCCTGAGTGCTGGCTGAGAAGCCCGGCAGAACCTCGTTTGCCCGATATAAAGACGCGGCGCAGCCGGGGCCAAAGGGAAACGGGGAGTGGCCGTGACATGAGATCACGGCAGTCGGCGGACGAATACTTCTCGGGTTTGTGTAAGCCCTGTGTAAAGCGTGACCAGGGGGGCGCAATCTTGGTCGGTACACGCTCTTTGATTCGTCAACCATCACAGGAGACCTAGGTGATACGTGCCCTGCGCGGCCGCCTCAGACGCCCCGTCACGGCGTTTCCCGCGGCCGCCCTCGCGCTCGCCCTCAGCTGTGCCGGCATCCTCGCCGCCCAGCCGGCGAACGCGTCGGACGGACTGCCCGACCCTGGTGTGAAGGCCCAGCAGCAGACCGCCCCGCAGCCCACCGCCCCGGACCAGGAGCTGCACTCCCGCGTGATCAAGGCCGCGGAGAAGACGGCCACACCGAGGACGGCCAAGGCGAGCCCGTTCATCATCGGCGGCAGCGAGACGACGATCTCCAGCGCGCCGTGGATGGTCCAGCTCGCCTACTACGACGACACCACCGGCGACGGGTACTTCTGCGGCGGCACCCTCGTCGCCCCGAACAAGGTCCTCACCGCCGCCCACTGCGTCGCGGGCCTGGACTGGGTGAAGAACGGCGCCGTCCTGGCCGGGACGACCGACCTGTACGACTCCACGAACGGCACCGTGGCAGGTGTGTGGCGTCAGTGGAGCCACCCGAAGTACAACGCCGCGGCCATCCAGAACGACGTCGCGGTCCTCACCCTGGACCGCCCGCTGGACATGCCCACGCTGCGGCCGGCCTCCTCGAACGACGACGCGCTCTACACGGCGGGCCGCGACTCCATGGTCTACGGCTGGGGTCTGACCTCCGGCGCCGACGGCGCGGACCTGTCGGCCAAGCTGAAGACCGCGCCGCTGTCCCTGGTCGCCGACTCGACCTGCAACAGCGCCATGCAGAGCGTCCTCGGCGAGGACGACTTCGCCGAGGGCTCGATGCTCTGCGCGGGCACCCCGGCCACCGGCGGCGACGCCGGCACCACCACGCCGTGCAACGGCGACTCCGGCGGCCCGCTGGTCTCCGGCGGAAAGATCATCGGCATCGTGTCCTGGGGCGTCCAGGGCTGCACCGCGCAGGGCGCCTACCCCGTCTTCACCAAGGTGAAGGCGTACACCTGGGCCGCCCAGCCGCGCATCGACGACACCGACCTGTCCTACGACGGCAAGGCGGACCTGCTGGCCCGCACGCCGTCCGGCAACCTCTTCGAGCAGGACAGCAAGGGCACGGCCCTCGCGCAGCGGGCCTACACCGGCAACGGCTGGGAGGGCATCAGCTGGGGCCTGCAGGCAGACCTGGACCGGGACTTCTACCAGGACCTGATCGTCCGTGACAAGGCCGACGGCAAGCTGCACCGCAGCTACTTCGACCACGCCACGGGCCAGTTCACGTGGATGCAGATCAGCTCGGTGTGGGGCGGCTACAAGTCGTACGCCATCCCCGGCGACATGACCGGCGACGCCCGCCCCGACCTGGTCGCGGTGGACGCGGACGGCTCGGTCTACCTCTACCCGGGCAAGGGCGACGGCGAGTTCTACGGCCGCGTCAAGGTCGTCGACAAGGCCTGGAAGGGCGTGAAGATCTTCGGCCACGGAGACCTGTCAGGCGACG
Organism: Streptomyces sp. NPDC048419; assembly: GCF_043200415.1. Lineage (NCBI taxonomy): Bacteria > Bacillati > Actinomycetota > Actinomycetes > Kitasatosporales > Streptomycetaceae > Streptomyces > Streptomyces sp. NPDC048419. The sequence continues at coordinate 46,947 of NZ_JBICXT010000033.1, forward strand.
GCAAGGCCGACCTGCTGGTCCGCAACGGCTCGGGCGTGCTGTACCTGTACCGCGGCACCCAGCAGGAGCACACGCCCTGGTCGTCCCGCATCCAGGCCCGGACCGGCTGGAACTTCACCTCCTACGTGGCCAACGGCGACGTGACCGGCGACGGCGTCGCCGACGTGATGGCCCGCGACTCGGGCGGCACGCTGTGGCTGTACCCCGGCACCGGCAAGGTGTCGAGCAGTCTGTTCGGCTCGCGCGTCAAGCTGGGGGCCGGCTTCAACCAGTACAACCTGCTGTTCTGAGACACCCGGCTCGAAGGTGTACGGCGGTGCTGCTCAGCCCTCGCAGCCGCAGGACCGCCGTACCACCAGGCTGGAGGGGAACTGCTTGAGCCGCTCCCGCCGTGACCCCGCCACCCGCAGCCCGTCGTCGAGCACGAGGTCGACCGCGGCCCTGGCCATCGCGGAGCGGTCGGAGGCGACCGTGGTCAGGGGCGGGTCGGCGAGCCCCGCCTCCTTGATGTCGTCGAAGCCGGCCACCGCCAGCTCGCCCGGCACGTCGATGCGCAGCTCGCGCGCCGCCCGCAGCACGCCGATCGCCTGGTCGTCGGTGGAGCAGAAGATCGCGGGCGGGCGCCGGGGCCCGGCGAAGATCTCCAGGGCCACCTTGTAGGCGTCGTAGCGGTTGTACGGCGCCTCGAAGAGCCGGCCCTCGGTCGGGATCCCGGCCTCCTCCATCGCGCGCCGCCAGCCCTCGACGTGGTCGGAGACCGGGTCTCCGACGACGGGTGTCTGGGCGGTGCCGCCCATACAGGCGACGTACTCGTAGCCGTGCCCGAGCAGATGGGTGACGGCCTGCCGGGCGCCGTCCAGGTCGTCGATCACCACGGCGACGTCGTCGATGGCCTCGGGCCGCTCGTGCAGCAGGACCACCCGGGCGTCCCAGGCCTCTATCTCGGCGGCCGCCAGGTCGTTCAGGGCGTGGCTGACGAGGATCAGCCCGGAGACCCGCATGCCGAGGAAGGCCCGCAGATAGTGGACCTCGCGCTCGGCCACGTAGTCGGTGTTGCCGACGAGCACCATCTTTCCGCGCTCGGAGGCGGCCTGTTCGACCGCGTGCGCCATCTCCCCGAAGAAGGGCTGACGCGCGTCCGGGATGATCAGGCCTATGAGATCCGTGCGCCGCGACGCCATCGCCTGAGCGACCCGGTCGGGCCGGTACCCCAGCTCCTTGATGGCGGCGAGGACACGCTCGCGCGTGGCCGGGGCGACCGGCCGGGGTCCGTTGTTGATGACATAGCTGACGACGGCGGTGGATGTCCCCGCCAGTCGTGCCACGTCATCCCGAGTCACCTTGGCCACGCGCGGAGTCTACGCGGATATACCCGCCCCGGGCAGGGCGGAAGAGGCATCGCTCGGGACCGTCCGTGCGGAAGCGATGCCCCCGTCGGGGGTCCGCTATGCCTCCGCCGTCACCTCGGCACCGTCCCGGGTGGCCGCCTCGTCCGCACTGTCCGGCTTTGCCCGGTCCGCCTTGGCCTTGGCGTCCTCGGAGGAGCGATCGGCCTTCTCGGGCGTAACGAATCGATAACCGACGTTCCGGACGGTCCCGATCAGCGACTCGTGCTCGGGTCCGAGCTTGGCGCGCAGCCGACGTACGTGGACGTCGACCGTGCGGGTGCCGCCGAAGTAGTCGTAGCCCCAGACCTCCTGGAGCAGCTGTGCGCGCGTGAAGACGCGGCCCGGGTGCTGCGCGAGGTACTTCAGGAGCTCGAACTCCTTGAAGGTGAGGTCGAGGACCCGGCCCTTGAGCTTGGCGGAGTACGTCGCCTCGTCCACCGACAGGTCGCCGTTGCGGATCTCCATGGGGGAGTCGTCGTTGACGATCTGCTGCCGGCCCATGGCCAGCCGCAGCCGCGCCTCCACCTCCGCCGGACCGGCGGTGTCGAGCAGTACGTCGTCGATGCCCCAGTCGGCGGTGACGGCGGCGAGGCCGCCCTCGGTGACGACGAGGACGAGCGGACAGCCGGGGCCGGTGGAGCGCAGGAGCTGGCACAGGCTGCGCACCTGTGGCAGGTCACGGCGGCCGTCGACGAGGATGACGTCGGCGCCGGGGGTGTCGACCAGGGCGGGCCCCTCCGCGGGAGCCACGCGCACGTTGTGCAGAAGAAGGCCGAGGGCGGGAAGCACCTCCGTCGACGGCTGGAGGGCGTTGGTCAGGAGCAGCAGAGAACTCATACGTCTGGTTCCTCCTCGGTCCCTGCGAGGACGTGTGCGGTGCGTCACCTGCTCTGCGATCCCGGGGCCCCGTACACCGGCGGTCACCTGGAATTTCCCGGCAGTTCCCGCTTCGTATACAACGCTTCCGAAAGCACAAAAGGACCCGGGGGCTACGCTGCCCGAGTCCTCTGCCCAGCAGAATAGCCCACATGAGCATCACTCCGGCAGGTCATGTGGCGCGTTCCACCGCCCGTCCGCATCGCGAGACGGTCACTCGCACGCCTTTGCGGACGTTTCTGACCGCGGACGACGGAGTGCCGATCGATGCCGTATACGATCCGCCGGCGATCGGGCCCGACGTCTCCGGGACACCCGCCCTTGATCTCGTGTTCGTGATCGCGCACGGCTTCACGGGCGACGTGGACAAGCCGCACGTGCGCCGCGTGGTCGAGGCGTTCGCGCAGTACGGCGCGGTGGTCTCCTTCTCCTTCCGGGGCCACGGCGCGTCCGGCGGGCGGTCCACGGTCGGCGACCGTGAGGTGCTCGACCTGGCGGCCGCGGTGGAGTGGGCCCGCGAGCGAGGGCACGCGCGCGTGGCGACCGTCGGCTTCTCCATGGGCGGCTCGGTGGTGCTGCGGCACGCGGCGTTGTACGGGCCGGGGCGCGAGGGGCGCACGGAAGCGTCCACGGACGCGGTGGTTTCGGTGAGTGCACCGGCCCGCTGGTACTACCGGGGGACCGCCCCTATGCGGAAACTCCACTGGCTGGTAACGCGCCCCGAGGGCCGTCTGGTGGGCCGCTACGGATTCGGTACGCGCATCCACCACCGCGAGTGGGACCCCGTGCCGCTGTCGCCCGTGGAGGCCGTCCCGCGGATCGCCCCCACACCGCTGCTCGTCGTGCACGGCGACCGCGACGGATACTTCCCGCTCGACCACCCCCGCATGCTCGCCGCCGCGGCCGGTGACCACGGCCGGCTCTGGATCGAGGGCGGCATGGGGCACGCCGAGCACGCGGCCACGGACGAGCTGCTGGACCGGATCGGGGACTGGGCCGTCGCACGGGCGGGCTAGCCTGACCGGGTACACAGCCGACCGGCTGCCCATTGACCGTTAGTTGAGGAACCGGATGCCAAAGGTCACGGTGCGCTTCTGGGCCGCCGCGAAGGCCGCGGCCGGGGTCGCCGAGGAGCCGTACGACGCGGCCACCCTCGCCGAGGCGCTCGACGCCGTGCGCGAGCGACACCCCGGTGAACTGACACGCGTCCTGCGGCGATGCTCGTTCCTCGTCGACGGTGACCCCGTGGGCACCCGCGGACATGAGACGGTACGGCTGGCCGACGGCGGCACGGTCGAGGTGCTCCCGCCGTTCGCAGGAGGGTGAGGATGACCGATCAGCCGTACGACCCGTACCAGCAGCCGCAGCAGCAGGCGTGGCCCGGGCAGCAGCAGCCGCATCAGCAGCAGCCGCAGCAGGGCTACGAGGGATACGAGGGGCACGAGGCGTACGACGACCCGTACGCCGCCCAGCAGTACACGCAGCACTGGCAGGGGCAGACGTGGGAGGCGCAGGCCCAGACGCCCGCGCCTTCGGCGATGTCCGGCGCGGAGACGGCGTACATGGCGCAGCAAGCGCCTCAGCCGCCCGCACAGCAGTGGCAGCAGCCGCAGGCCCCCGCGGCGGCCGCGCCTGCCGCCGGTGAGTCCGCGGACGCGGGCTACGGCCCCGCCACGCTCGCCGGCAACGCCCGCAACACCGACGCCCAGCGGGCCCGCCTCGAAGGGCGTTCGCCGATCATCGAGCCGGGCATGCAGCCGGCCGCGCTCACCGCGCTGCTGGGGCTGCTGCTGGCGGGTACGGCGGCGGTGGGGTCGTACGCCCTGGTCGTCCCGCTCGTCGTGCTCCAGGCGGTCACCGCGGCGGGCTGGTTCCGGCTGAACGGCATGTGGCCGGCCCGGCAGGGCATCGCGCTGGCCTTCCTCGGCGCACTGGCCGCGGACGTCGCGCTGCTGGTGGCGGGCCGGGACAACGCCCCGGCGGCGATCCTCGGCACCCTCGGCGTCTGGGTCCTGCTCTCGCTCGTCCTCCAGCTGCGCTCGCACGCGGACCCGGACGAGCGGATGTACGGCCTGATGGCGGGTGTCGCCTCGGCGGCGCTGGCCATCGTCGCGGCCGGATACCTCGCCGCCTCGGCCGACGCGGCGACCGTGGGAGCGGCCGCGGTGGCCGTGGCCGTGCCGGCCCGCGCCCTGCCGCTGCCCACGCCGGCATCGGTCGTCGTCTCACTGCTCGCCGCCGCGGGCGCGGGCATCGCGGCCGGCTCGATGACCGGCTTCGGCACGAAGGGCGCGCTGCTGGGCGCGTGCGCCGCGGTGTGCGCGCTGATCGGCCACCGGGTGGCGAGCTACGACTACCCGTCGAAGTTCGTGCACTTCACGGCGGGCGTCGCCCTGCCGCTGACGGCCGCGGCGCCGGTGGTGTACGTGCTGGGGCGGGCTCTCGGATAGGGCCCGGCCGTGCCGCGGCGGCTCCTGTCACAGGTGATCGACAATTCGGGGGCGGTCGCCCGCACCAGGGTTACGCTCGCGCTGGGCGGCCACCCGGTCGTCGGGACCACTCGTGATCGTCCGGCCAGGTGGGGGAACATCGCATGCGCGCGCTGCGAATACTTCTGATCGTCGTCGTGATCCTCGGCGGCCTGTTCGTGGTGGCGGACCGGGTCGCGGTGTACTTCGCCGAGGACGAGGCGGCCTCCAAGCTGAAGACCACCGAGAACCTCGCCTCCACCCCGGACGTGTCCATCAACGGCTTCCCCTTCCTCACCCAGGTCGCCTCCGGGAAGCTGGACGACGTCGAGGTCGGCATCAAGGACTACGAGGCCGACACCGGCGAAGGCGGCAAGGGCGGACCGGCCACGATCCGCATCGACGACCTGAAGGCGCACATGAAGGGCGTCTCCTTCTCCGGCGACTACAGCTCCGCCACCGCGTCCAGCGCCACGGGCACCGCGACCATCGCCTACGACGAGCTGCTCAAGGCGGCCAAGTCGCAGCCGACGCAGATCATCAGCGGGGTCACCGCCCAGGTCGTCGGCCTCTCCGACGGCGGCAACGGCAAGATCCGGGTCGACGTCAAGTTCCGGACCCCGCTCGGCACCCGGACGTATCCCGTGCTCAGCACGGTGGCCGTCCACGGCGACGACGTGCAGGTGCACGCCGACAACCTGCCCAAGCTGGTCGTCGACCTCGCCGACTCCCGCGTCCGCGCGATCACCGACTTCAAGCAGACCATCGACCGGCTGCCGGGCGACGTGAAGCTGGACAGCGTGCAGGCCGCGGAGGACGGCGTGCAGATCACGGTGAAGGGTTCGAACGTCAAGCTCGCGGGGTAGTACGTCGGGCGGCGTGCGGCCGCTGGTGTGCGGCCGGTGGTGTGCGGCGCGTGGCGCCGGAGGTGACCGCCGGGTGTCCGAAACGCGAGACGTCGACGTCCGCACCGTAACTGTGATGACCGGTACATCCGCCCGGGAGCCGTGCCGCGACGGCCCCGGCCGAGATCGTTTCCCACATCCCGGACATTCACGTCTCACCATACGACACACCGGTGACATGCCAGCCTGTCCGTCCCTACGATCGACGTCATGAAGCGACAGGCGGATCTCACGAAGCGGCGGGCAGTCGACCTGTGCCGCGTCGCCGCCATGCTCTGTCGCACCTTCTGAGCGGAAGCTCGACTTCCGCATCCCCGCCGCCCTGACCAGGGCATCTCTGCGCGCCGCCGCCTGCGCGCGCGCAACCTCGCACTCGCACGCCCCGCCGCAACTGCCCCGGAGGAGAGAAGAAGATGAGCCGCAGCGACGTCCTCGTCGACGCCGACTGGGTCCAGGAGAACCTGGACTCCCCGAACATCGCGATCGTGGAGGTGGACGAAGACACGTCCGCCTACGAGAAGAACCACATCAAGAACGCGATCCGCATCGACTGGACCGCGGACCTTCAGGACCCGGTGCGCCGCGACTTCATCGACCAGGAGGGCTTCGAGAAGCTCCTGTCGGCGAAGGGCATCGCCAACGACACGCTGGTGATCCTCTACGGCGGCAACAACAACTGGTTCGCGTCCTACGCCTACTGGTACTTCAAGCTCTACGGCCACGACAGCGTCAAGCTGCTCGACGGTGGCCGCAAGAAGTGGGAGCTGGATGCCCGCGAGCTGGTCGAGGAGGTCCCGGAGCGGGCCGCCACCGACTACAAGGCGAAGCCGCAGAACACCGCGATCCGTGCCTTCCGTGACGACGTCGTCGCCGCGATCGGCGCGCAGAACCTGGTCGACGTCCGGTCGCCCGACGAGTTCTCGGGCAAGCTGCTCGCCCCGGCCCACCTGCCGCAGGAGCAGTCCCAGCGCCCGGGCCACGTCCCGAGCGCCCGCAACATCCCGTGGTCGAAGAACGCCAACGACGACGGCACCTTCAAGTCGGACGAGGAGCTCAAGGAGCTCTACGTCGACGAGCAGGTCGACCTCGCCAAGGACACCATCGCCTACTGCCGCATCGGTGAGCGCTCCGCGCTGACCTGGTTCGTGCTGCACGAGCTGCTCGGTGTCGAGAACGTCAAGAACTACGACGGCTCCTGGACCGAGTACGGCAGCCTCGTCGGCGTTCCGATCGAGCTCGGTGCCAACAAGTAACCCGACCAGCCCGTAAACCGACCGGCCTTCCCTCCGGTCAGACCCCTCTTGGAGAAAGACATGTGTGGAGCGAAGGCCGGCGGCCCGGACGCCTCGACGATCAAGCCCGGTGAGACCACGATCCAGGGCCAGGTGACCCGCGACGGCGAGCCGGTGACGGGCTACGTCCGTCTCCTGGACTCGACCGGCGAGTTCACCGCGGAGGTCCCCACCTCCGCCACCGGACAGTTCCGCTTCTACGCGGCCGAGGGCACCTGGACGCTTCGCGCCCTGGTCCCCGGTGGCACCGCCGACCGCACGGTCGTCGCCCAGCAGGGCGGCCTGGCGGAGGTCGCGATCGCGGTCTGACGCCTTGACCCGCACGCGAAGGGCCGCACCTCTCCAGGTGCGGCCCTTCGCCGTGCCCGGGCTGCGGGTCGCTGCGGCCGACTCCGTCCGCCGGCGTCCGGCGGTGGGCCCGCGTCGGTGGTCGTGATCAGCCCCGCCCGTAGTCACGACGGACCGGCCCTCCCGGGCCTACCCTGTAGTCATGTACGCACGGCGACGGCGCATGTACTTCGCCATGATGGGCACCTGCATCGGGTTGTTCGTCCTGGCGTGGGGGGTCGTGCGCATCTGGTCGATCCCGGCGGCCGTGGGCATGTGTGTCGTGGCGATGCTGATCCCGCCCGTCGCCGCCATGGTCGCCAACCGGCGGGGTCCCGAGGACCGCTGGTGGGACGATCCGTCCGGCGACCCGAAGTCCGACGAGTGGTGGGACGAGCTGGACGGCAAGCGACGCCGTCAGTAGACGAGCGCCTGCGTCTCGTCGCCGAGTGCCTCCTGCACGAAGACCTGCGCGCCCGCGATCCGTACGCCCTCCAGGACGTCCTTCTCCGTGATGTCCCGCCGCGCGGCGCACTGCGTGCACAGGGTGACGCGCCCGCCCGCGAGCAGGGAGTCCAGCAGGTCCGGCAGCGGAGCGGCGTGCGGCAGCTCGAACTCCGCCGCGCGCCCGGGCAGCGCGAACCACGCGGACTCGCCGGTCAGCCACAGGGAGACGTCGACACCGCTGGCCAGGGCCACCGCCGCCACCGTGAACGCCTGCGAGCACCGCTCGGGCGCGTCGGCGCCCGCCGTCACCTTGATCACGAGCTTCTTCGCCATGGTCGAATCGTAATCAACGCCCCTACAACTGCGGCCTTTGGCCATGAGTCTCCTGTGAGCGCGCGTACGGAACGCGCGCCTCATGTTTGTGGGGGGACGTGTTGGAAGTACCCGAAGAGGCGGTCGACGCACCGGTTGCGCAGGTAGCGCCGCAAACGCCCGCCGCGCCCGCACGCCGTGGCCGCACCATCCTGCTCGTCGCCGGCGCCGCGCTCCTCGGCATCGTCGCCGGCACCTGCACCGGATACCTGATCCAGGCCGACCGCGAGCCGACGAAGCTGCCTCCGCTGTCCCAGCCCGTCCTGACGCAGGCGAAGGGCAAGGCCCACGAGCCGCTGTCCGCCGCCCAGGACCGCCAGGTGAGGGCCGACGGCGACCTGCGCAAGCTGCTGCTGAAGAAGCCGCGCGGCGCGAAGACGGCGGACTGGACGCCCGGCGACGGCTGGATGGACCTGGCCGCATACGCCGAGTCCTACCAGAAGCCCGGCACCATGTTCGGCCGCCTCGTCACCGACGAGTTCCGCCGCGCGGCCGTCACCGGCTGGCAGGCCGGCGGCAACCAGACCGTGGAGATCCGGCTGATCCAGTTCCGCCAGCAGGAGTCCCTGGAGGCCGCCGACTCCAGCGACAGCAGCCAATACTGGGCGGACCGGGAGCCCGACACCGACAGCTGGACCATCCCCGGCACGGGGAGCGGCATGGCGTACGTCCACCACCGCCCGGACTCCAAAGCCGGTTACCTGCCGCTCTACGGCGCGCAGGCGCACGCCTACCGCGGCGACATCACCATGGAGATCTGGATCTACGACACCAAGCCGATCACCAAGGCCAGGATCATGGACCTGGCCGAGCGGCAGATGGAGCGGCTGAGAGCGAGAACGCCGACGAGCCGAACGAGCCCGTCACGGAGCCGACCGCAGAGCCGCCCACCGTGCCGAACGAGCCCGCTGCCGAGCCCGCCACAGAGCCGAACGAGCCCGTCGCCCAGCCGCCCAGGACGCGTCGCTCCCGCCGCCGTATCGCCACCGTCGCGGGATCCGTCCTGCTCGCGGCGGCCGTGGTCGCCGGCGTCGCCCAGACCGTCGTCACCGTGAACGGCGCCGACCGCGACGCCGGTGCCGCCCGCTGGAAGTTCCCCGAGCCGAAGAGCGCCGGCGACGAGAAGAAGGAGCCCGCGCGCGGGCTCTCCGGGATGCTCATGGCGTACGCCAACGGCTGGAAGCGCGGCCCGGACCTCGGCGAGTTCGCTGCCGACACCGAGCTCAGCGGCGCCCAGGCCACCGCCCTGCGCAAGGAGTCGCTGCGGAACCTGCCGCGCACCGAGCGCAGGCAACTGGAGAAGCTGATCGACAAGCAGCACATCGAGGGCATGGCGATACGCAGCTACGTCAGGGAGGCCGGCAGCTCCTTCTTCACGGACACCGCCGCGGCCGTGACCGTCCAGCTGTCCCAGATGAAGAACCGGGCCGCCGTCCGCAACATCGCGACCTCCCAGAAGGAGTTCTTCGACGGGCTCGGCGCATTCCGCAAGGGCCCGAAGATCAAGGGCCACCGGGAAGCCGCGTGCTTCCTGCCGCCGAAGGACTCCCACAAGGACCTCGACTCGATGTTCTGCTCCGCCTACCGGGGAGACGTCCTGGTCACCGTGACCGCGAACGGGGTCAAGCCGTTCGACGCCGAGGGGGTTGCGGAGCTCCTGGAGGGCCAGCTCGACCGTATCGCCGAGCCGGGAGAGGCCGTATGACCGAGCAGACCGAACCCACGGTGCGCACCGAGCCGCAGACCGAGCCGCAGACGGTCAGCCTGCCGCCGCTCCAGGACCGGGCCCCGGACACCGTCCCCGTGAAGAAGGACCGCCGTGTCCTGCGCGCCGTCCTGCGCTGGACCGCCGCCGTCGTGGTGTTCGCGGCGGTCGGTGCGGGAACGGCGTACGGCATCACGGGCATGGACCGGACCGACGTACCGGGACTGTCGACGCGGTCGGACGGGCGCTGGGACTACCCGACGCTCGTGAAGCCGCCGCTGCCGTCCGGCAGCCCGGCCCCCTTCGACGAGCGCAACCTGGCCGGCGCCCACTACGCCGACCTGCGCGAACTCCTCCTGCCCGCGCCGCGGGGAGCGGTCGAGGACAAGAAGCTGCGCGGCAGGGACGGCTGGCTGCGGGCCAAGGACTTCCTGGCCGAGTACACGGAGAAGGACGCCCGGGGCGAACTGGGCCAGGCCTTCGTGGACAACGGCCTGCGGCATGTCACGGCCCGCGGCTGGAGCACCCCGGACGGCACCCGCACCCGTATCTACCTGCTGCAGTTCGGCACCGCGGCCGTCGTGGACGAGCTGTTCCAGCAGAAGCTCGCCCCGGTCTCCGGCCCCCGCGAGCACCTGCGCGGTGCCGGCACCTCCCTCTTCGACGACGACTTCCCGACCGCGGCCCACGACTACAACATCCCGTACTCCGTGTACGTCGAGTCCAAGCCGTACGGCGCCGAACAGGTCCGGCAGGGATATCTGTCCGCCGGTGACGTCCTCGCGGTGATCGTGCAGTCGAGGAAGGGCACGGCGAAGGCCGTTCCCTTCCGGCAGACGGTGGCCCTGCAGAGCGAGCTGCTGGGCTGACTCCCGCTCGGGCGCACCTCACGGCGTACCTCACAAAGAGGGCCCGCCCCCGGCCGCGTAAGCTGGGGGCGGCCTTTGTACCGCTCATCGCTCGACAAGGAGCACCCCGTGCTTGAGGCATTCTTCGAGACCCTGCTGGTCCTGGTCTGCGTCGGCGTCCTCGCCTTCGCCGGTCTGACCGTGAAGAAGCTGTACCAGGGCCAGCGCTGACCCCCATCAAGGAACTGCCGACCCCATGATCGAGATCCCGTCCGACCTCCACAAGGACCTCGTCCCGCTCGTCTTCCTGCTCGGCAACTGGGCCGGCGCGGGCGTGCACGACTTCCCCGGCTCCGAGAAGTGCAACTTCGGGCAGGAGGTCACCTTCACCCACGACGGCCGTGACTTCCTGGAGTACCACTCCCACACCTGGGTGCTGGACAACGACGGGAACAAGGTCCGGCCGCTGGAGTCCGAGTCCGGTTTCTGGCGCATCGACGCCGACCGCAAGGTCGAGGTCACGATGACCCGCGACGACGGCGTCATCGAGATCTGGTACGGCGAACTCGCCACCCAGAAGCCGCAGATCGACCTGGTCACCGACGCGGTGGCCCGTACGGCCGCCTCCGCCCCGTACTCCGGCGGCAAGCGCCTGTACGGCTACGTCAAGAGCGACCTCATGTGGGTCGGCGAGAAGCAGACCCCCGAGGTCGAGCTGCGCCCCTACATGTCGGCGCACCTGAAGAAGGTCGTCAGCCCCGAGGACGTCGAGCGCTGGGCCAAGGCCCTGCCGGACGACATGCCCGACGACGGGATCGCCTTCTTCAAGTAGTCCTAGACTCTCTGGTGTGGTGAGCACCGACTGGAAGAGCGACCTCAGGCAGCGCGGCTACCGGCTGACGCCGCAGCGGCAGCTTGTCCTCGAAGCCGTGGACACCCTTGAGCACGCGACCCCCGACGACATCCTCGTGGAAGTGAGGAAGACGGCGTCGGGGGTCAACATCTCCACCGTGTACCGCACCCTGGAGCTCCTGGAGGAGCTCGGGCTGGTCAGCCACGCCCACCTGGGGCACGGCGCGCCGACGTACCACCTCGCAGACCGGCACCACCACATCCACCTGGTCTGCCGGGACTGCCAGAACGTGATCGAGGCCGATGTGTCGGTGGCCGCGGAGTTCACCGCGAAGCTGCGCCGGGAGTTCGGCTTCGAGACGGACATGAAGCACTTCGCGATCTTCGGCAGATGCCGCGACTGCTCCCTGCAGGGTTCAACTACCGAGTCGTAGGCTTGTGCCCATGAAGAGCCCCCTGCTGTCCCTGCCCGGCGCCGTCCCCGCCGAGGGCGCGGACGAAGGCGTAGCCGCCCACTACGGCGATCTGTTCCGCGAGCAGCGCACCCTCGCCGACGGGTCCGGCTTCGTCGACCTCTCGCACCGCGGTGTCGTCACCGTCACCGGCCCGGACCGGCTGAGCTGGCTGCACCTGCTGCTCACCCAGCACGTCAGCGACCTCCCGCCCGGCCTGGCCACCGAGGCGCTGATCCTCTCCGCGCACGGCCACATCGAGCACGCGCTCTACCTGGTCGACGACGGAGAGACGGTCTGGGCCCACGTCGAGCCCGGCACACAGGACGCCCTCATCGCCTACCTGGAGTCGATGAAGTTCTTCTACCAGGTCGAAGTCGCCGACCGCACGGCCGAGTTCGCGGTGGTGCACCTGCCGGCCGGTTCGATCGCCGAGGTCCCGGAGGGCGTCGCCGTACGCGAGACGCCGTACGGCCGCGACCTCTTCCTGCCGCGCGCGGAGCTGGAGTCCTACGCCGAGAAGGCCGGCCCGCCCGCCGGGATCCTGGCCTACGAGGCCCTGCGCGTCGAGCAGCACCGCCCGCGCCTCGGCTTCGAGACCGATCACCGCACCATCCCGCACGAGCTGGGCTGGATCGGCAGCGCGGTCCATCTGCAGAAGGGCTGCTACCGCGGCCAGGAGACCGTCGCCCGCGTCCAGAACCTGGGCAAGCCCCCGCGCCGCCTGGTCTTCCTCCACCTGGACGGCAGCGAGGTCCATCTGCCCACCCCGGGCACGGAGCTCCGCCTCGCGGACGACGAGCCCGACGGCCGCAAGATCGGCACCATCACGACGTCCGTACGCCACCACGAGCTGGGCCCGGTCGCCCTGGCCCTGGTGAAGCGGAACGTGCCCCTGGACGCGAGGCTCCTGGCCGGAGACACGGCGGCGGCGCAGGAAGTGGTCGTCGAGCCGTAGCGTCGCGACCGCGGCTTCGCCGTGACCGGGCCCGCTAGATCTCCAGCAGGACCGTGAACGGGCCGTCGTTCGTGAGCGACACCCGCATCTTGGCGCCGAAGCGGCCGGTGGCCACGGTGGCGCCGAGAGCCCGCAGTCGGGCCACGACCTCCTCGACGAGGGGCTCGGCGACGTCGCCCGGGGCGGCCGCGTTCCAGGTGGGCCGGCGCCCCTTGCGGGCGTCGCCGTACAGCGTGAACTGGCTGATGACGAGCAGCGGGGCGTCGATGTCGCTGCACGACTTCTCGTCCTCGAGCATGCGGATCGACCAGAGCTTGCGGGCTAGCTGGGCCGCCTTCTCCTTGGTGTCCTCGTGCGTCACCCCGACCAGGACGCACAGCCCCTCACCGGTGATCTCCCCGACCGTCTCGCCGTCCACGACGACGTCCGCGCCGTCCACTCTCTGCACCACTGCACGCATACGACCATCATGCCGGTCCGTTCGGACGGGACTGCACCGGCATTCTTTTTGCTCCTTAACCCCCCATCTGGGGCCGATCGGGGGCACTCGGTCACATAGCGGCCACTTGGGGTGGCACGATGCTTGCACAAGCCGGTCGAGGGGACGGTAGAGGCACATGAGCACACCGAGTACCGGGCAGCCGCTTGCGGCTGTCTCGTTGATCAGAACGGGGGAGCGGATGGCCTTGCGGCCGCCCGTGCAGCGCACCGACAGCCCGGGCCCGTACCTGCCCGCCGGCCCGCCGGAGCGCGATCTGACCACGCTGAGCCTGCCCGAACTGCGCACGCTGCGCCGGGACGCCCAGCGCGACGAGGCCGACCTCAGCTACGTACGGCGGCTGCTGCAGGGCCGTATCGACATCCTGCGCGCGGAACAGGCGCGGCGGTCACCGGCGGGCGCGGGCTCCGTGGTCGACCGCCTCCCGGAGATCCTCACGGACGCGCCGGCCCGCCAGCGCTCCTCCGCCCGCCACGTCACGCTGGGCACGCCGCACAACGAGGAGTACCGGCGCCTGGCCGCCGACATGCTCGCCGAGGTCGAACTCTCGGACCTGACCGCCCGGACCGACCTCGAACTGACCACCGCGATGGCCCGCCTGGTCCGCTACGAGCAGCAGGTGTCCCAGCGTCGTCACCGCCTCCAGCGGACGGCGGACGGCTGCAGCGCGGAGATCGCACGCCGGTACCGGGAAGGGGAGGCACAGGTCGACGATCTGCTGACGTGAAGCCGGGGTGAGGTGACGGGGGCGCGGGCGCGGGGGCGGTGAGCAGCGGCGGGGCGGGGGACGGGCAAGGGGCGGCGGCCGAGAAATCCGGGCGACACCCCACCGCCGTGGACCTACGGTGATCCCATGACCCGCGCGCACTCCGACATAGACGTCCGCCTGATCACCGAGGCCGAACTGCCCGAGTGGCTCCGCGCAGTGAAGAACGGGTTCCTGCGCGCGTCGGCCGTCACCGAAGAGGAACTCGAGGCGCGCCGCGAGCGCTTCGAGGAGAGCCGATACCTCGGGGCTTTCGACGGGGGACGCTGCGTGGCGACCTTCCGTTCGTTCGCACAGGAGCTCACCGCTGTCGGCGGCACCCAGGTCGCCGCCGACGCCATCTCCGGCGTCACGGTCACCGCCACCCACCGTCGGCGCGGCCTGCTGACCCGGATGATGAGCCAGGACCTCGCGGCCGCCAAGGAGCGCGGCGACACCGTGGCCACCCTGATCGCCGCCGAATACCCGATCTACGGCCGCTACGGCTTCGGCCCCGCCACCTCGGTCGCCGAGTGGACCGTGGACGTCCCGCGCGCGGGCCTGGACCCCCGCTGGTCCGGCCCGGGCGACGGCGGCCGCATCGACATCGTGGGCGCCGAGGACGTCCGCAAACTCGGCCCCGAACTGCACGACCGGGTCCGCGGCGCCATACCCGGCGTCATCAGCCGCAGCGAGTGGTGGTGGCGGCTCAACACCGGAGTCGTGCGGCTCGACCCGAAGTGGACGGAGCCGTTCTACGCCGTGTACCGCGCGGCGAGCGGCGAGGTCGAGGGCCTGGTCGCCTACGAGGTCGACGACAAGTGGGGCGACGCCAAGCAGCCGCAGGACACGGCGACCGTACGGGACCTGCTCGCGGCGACGCCGGCCGCGGCGCGCGCCCTGTGGGGCTACCTCTGCTCCATCGACTGGGTCACCCACGTCAAGAGCGGCCAGCGGGCCCCCGACGACCTGCTCCCGCTCCTCCTGCCGGACGCGCGGGCCGCCCGCATCACCTCGGCCGCGGACTGGCTGTGGGTGCGGATCCTGGATGTCATACGGGCGCTGGAGTCGCGGACGTACGAGGGCGCGGGCTCGCTGGTGCTGGAGGTCGCCGACCGCGCCGGCCTGGCGGGTGGCCGCTACCGGCTGGAGGCGTCCGCGCAGGGCGCGTCCTGCACACCGACCACCGAGTCCGCCGAACTCACCCTGGACGTGGGCGATCTGGCGAGGCTGTGGCTCGGCGACGAGTCGGTCGCACGGCTGGTGGCGCTCGGCCGGGTCCAGGAAGAACGAGCGGGCGCCGCCCTGGTGGGCGACGCCCTGCTGCGTACGTCCAGGCGCCCGTGGTGCCCGGACATGTTCTGAACTCCTTTTCCGTAGACGGCTGTTGACTCATCCGTAGCTGTTCGGTTGTGACGGTGCTGATGTGACTGTTCAGTTGTGACTGTGCTGTTGAGTTGTGGCTGTGCCGTTGGGGCTCTTCAGTTGTCGCTGTTCGGTTGTGGCTGTGCTGGTGCGGCTGGCCGGGCTCCCGGCTCCCCTCCGGAAGGGGGCCCGGCCAGCCGGATCCTGGGGCCGGCGAACCGGTCGGGCTCAGCCGGACTGGGCGAGCAGCATCACGAGGATGACCGCGCCGAGGCCGCTGATCGCGGTGTTCCTGGCCTTGAGTCCCACCGACAGTGCGACGAAGGCGATGATGCCCAGGGGCCCGTACTTCCACTGGATGAGCTGCTCGAATCCGATGGCGAGGGCGGCGGCGGCGAGGGCGACGAGCGGCATGACGGTCCCTCCTTCGGGACGGGGAGGCGGACCCCGTGGTTGCGGCCAACCATCCTGAAGTTTGACCATGTTCCTGAAGTTGGTCACCAACTTCACTGTACTTATCTCCGCTTGGAACCGGCTTATAACCACCTCCTCGGGAACTGCCCAAAGATGGCGGGGAGTTGTAGGGTTTGGTCGTGGACCCGAAACATGCCGCCGTCAATGGGCGGAGTCGGTCACAGCGGTCACAGACGTCACCGACATCTCATCAGGATGTGGCCGACGAGTTGCGTGCCCGCATCAGGTCGGGTCAGCTGCGACCGGGTCAACGCATGCCTACCCAGGCCACTTTGGCGGACGAGTTCGGCGTCGAGCGCGGCGCCGTACGCCAGGCGCTGCGCATTCTGCAGTCGGAGCACCTGCTGACCAACGTATCCAAGGGGAGCCCGGCGACCGTGGCTCCTGACCTGGGCCTGGGCAAGGCGCTGAGCGGTCCGGGAGCCCCGCCGCTGCCGACGATGGTGGCTCTTGCCCCGCGCATAGCGGACGCCTTCGCGGCCACGCACGTCGAGATAGATGCCCTGTGCCTGACCTCGGTCTCCCTGACGCTCGCCATCGGTGAGCCGCTGCGCCGTATCCACGAGGGGCGACTGAAACCGGCCAAGGTCGACGTCCGAGTGCTGCTGCCCAGCCGCGACATCGACCTCGCCTTCCCGACGCCGGTCGACCCGTCGGTGGACGGCCGGCTGCAGCGCCGCTGGCTGGCTCAGCGGAACGCCCAGGGCCAGGTGCTGCGGCACAACCTGCTGGCGCTGCGCGCCACGCACGGCATCGACGTGAACGTCACCTTCCGCGCGCTGCCCTTCACCCCGCCCGTGAAGTTGTACCTGCTCAACGGCGAGGAAGCGCTGTTCGCGTACTACACCCTCACGCGCCGCGAGGAGGAGGTCGACCACGAACACCTGGAGATGTACGACGCCGAGGGCACCCAGTCGATGCTGTTCGCCTTCGCGCAGGGCGCCGGCCTGCGCGACACCACCTTCGTCGAGCAGTCCCACCTGTGGTTCAACGCACTGTGGGAGACGATCAGTTCGGAGCTTGTGCTCACGAGCTGACGTCTCCCACAGCGTCTGACCAGGCCGGGTTCACGCTCATAGAGCGGGCCCCGCGACCAGCAGGGCGAGCACGACGGCTCCCATGGAGCTGACGGCCGGGTTCTTGGCCTTGATGCCTATGGTGAGCAGGAGCAGGCCGATGATGCCGGTGGCGCCGTAGCGCCAGGAGATCATCTGCTCGATGCCGACGACGAACACGGCGGAGAGGAGAGCGAGAGCAGGCACGGTGGTTCCCCCTTCAGGCTGCGCGGGGCGGGACGGTGCGGTGGGGGGTTGTGCAAGGGGAGCGGAGGCGGACTCAGACAGGAAGCAAACCT
Organism: Streptomyces sp. NPDC048419; assembly: GCF_043200415.1. Lineage (NCBI taxonomy): Bacteria > Bacillati > Actinomycetota > Actinomycetes > Kitasatosporales > Streptomycetaceae > Streptomyces > Streptomyces sp. NPDC048419. Next base: position 64,274 of record NZ_JBICXT010000033.1, read on the forward strand.
TCCGCCAACTCCTGGAAGTTGGCAGCCAACTCTGATGTAGTTGTCCCCACTTGGCACCCACTCATAAACCAAGCTCCAAACAACTCCACGTAGATGGATACGAGTTGTAGCGTTTGGTTGTGACCCAGGAGAACGTGGCAGTGAACGGCAGCAGAAGACTCTCGCCCCAGGAGATCGCCGACATCCTGCGGGAACGCATCCGCACCGGTGACCTCAAGGCAGGAGACCGCCTGCCCACCCAGGCCGAACTCGCCGACGAGTTCGGAGTGGAACGAGGCACCGTCCGCCAGGCCCTGCGCGCTCTCCAGGAAGACGGGTTGCTGAGCAATGTGAGCAAGGGGAGCCCACCACGGATCGCGGAGCCGCCGGCACCGACGGCGGAGGAACCTCAGCCGACGATGGTGGGGCTGGCGCCCCGGCTGACGGAGGCGTTCTCGGCGCAGCACGTACGCGTCGACGTCGTGTGCCACACCTCCGAGACCTTGATGCTGGCCCTCGGCGAACCGCTCCGCCGCATCCACGACGGCAGCATCCGCCCCAACTCGATCGCCTTCCGCATCCTGCTGCCGAGCCGGGACATCAACTTGGCGTTTCCTGTGCTGGTGGAAGGGAGCCAGGGTGACGACATGGTCCACAAACGCTGGTTGTCGATGCGCGACGCCCAGGCTCAGGTGCTGAAGCACAACTTGCAGGCCATCCGGTTCACGCATGGCATCGATGTGCAGGTCACGTTCCGGGCGCTCCCTTTCACACCACCGGTGAAGCTGTACCTCCTGAATGGGGACGAGGCGCTGATTGGGTACTACATCCCGACCAAGCGGGCGGAAGAGTGGCAGAGTCGGACTCTGGAGATGTACGACGCCCTCGGCTCCGCCTCCGTCCTGTTCTCCTTCGCCAAGCGAGCCGGTCAGCGTGACGAGGCGTTTGTGGAGGAATCCCAGAAGTGGTTCGACGCCCTCTGGGAAACCATCACGACGGACCTGACACTCTCCTAGTGACTTCTGATACGACGCAGACTGAACGGATGACGGCGAAGACCGAGCGACTGCGGGAGTTGGCAGGGCACGCCCACGTCGTGCTTTGGGACTTCGATGGCCCAATCTGCAGTCTGTTCGCCGGGCACTCGGCGGATCAGGTGGCGGATGGCCTGGTGGAGTGGCTCGAAGGGCGCGGGCTGCACGACCTGCTGACCGATGACGAGAGGGACACCGAGGATCCCCATGTGGTGCTTCGTGCAGTCGACCGTCGCCACCCAGCCAGCGACCTGGTGGTGGACCTGGAGGAACGTCTAACCCGGGAAGAGTTGGAGGCTGTGGCGACAGCTTGGCCCACGCCCTTCGCCGACCCGCTTATCCGTACTTGGACGGCAGTAGGCGCGCGTTTGGCGATCGCCACGAACAACTCTCCTGACGTGGTCCGCGCCTACCTGGCGACGCGAGGGCTGCTCGACTGCTTCGGGCCGCACATCTACGGCCGCAGCCACGACCTGCAGTACCTCAAACCTCATCCTCATTACCTCAACCGAGCCCTGACAGTCATGGGCGTCGCTCCGACAAGCGCTCTGTTCATCGGCGACACACCCACCGACTGCCAGGCAGCCCGTGAGGCCGGGGTTCCGTTCCTTGGCTACGCGCGTAACGAGCGGAAGGAGAAGCTGTTGCAGGACGCGGGAGCTACGGACATCGTCAGTTCCTTGAAGCCGTTGCTGACCGTGGTAAGGGCGAGCTCCGGTCCCGGGGAGAGGGACGTGGCCAGGAGTGATTGATCCGAACGGGTCATCTTGCATGAGGAGTTGTCCGGAACGAGCAGGTTGAGGCAAAAGGCCGCTCGAGTCCTGGACGTGCATGAATACACCTGTGCAGCTTGCGGCAGGGGAGGCAAAGTTATGTACTTGTTGGCATGCCGCACGGGCGGAGCCGCTAGCCTCGGCCCATCATGTCCCCGCAGCCACACGAAAAGCGCCAAACACTTGCGCATCGCCTTCTGGAGGTACGCCTCCAAGGCAGGGCTGCGGTCCTGAAGGGACACCACAACACCAACTACGTGCTGCGTATCGGTCTGCCACTGGCTGTGGTACTCGGTGTCATGCCCTTCGTGCGGTTCAAATACCGGGTGCCGTTGAAGACGGTGGAGGTGGTCCCGCGTATCTGGCGCAGTGAGGTCGATGTGCTTGCGGTTGTCTGCCGACACCTGCGTGAGGTCCCCCGTGGTTTCGCGGTACAGGGTGACCGTTCCCTGCACAGGTACCGCAGGGGCATTGTGCTCAGCGAGCAGAATCCTCACGGACCTGTCGACGAGAACATGCTGCGTGAGTTTGCGGCTTTCTTCGTCCGCACTGCCAAGGTGCCAGTGAAAGAACTCCCAGCGCCCCCCAGAGACTGGCCGGTTGATGGCGAGAGTGCCAAGTTCTTGCACTGGCTCATCGAGTTCACCGAGCGGCGCGTGCATCTGCCCAATCGGGAGCGATTCGGTGACCTCTTCGATCAGGTGGGCATTCCTGCGGACGCAATGGCGGCGTTCAAGGAACGCCATCTCAGCCTGGTCTCCCGCCGCTTCGTCCTTCTGCACACCGACGTCCATCGCGCGAACGTCGTCGTCCGCCGTAAAGGGATCACGGTAATCGATTGGGAATTGGCAATATACGGCGATCCTCTGCATGATCTTGCTACCCACATCGTACGGATGGGATACAGCCCGACGGAACGGCGACAAATGGTCGACCTGTGGGAGCGGGCCATGCAGGCGGCCGATCTTGGGCCTTTGACTGCGGGTCTGCACGATGATCTCGACACCTACGTGGATTTCGAGTACGCGCAGTCGGTGTACCCGGACGTCATGCGGGCCGCGCTCGGTCTTCCGACCGAGGCCGGGGATGAGCACTTCCGGGTGGCGGCAGAGAGGGTGTGGTCGGCCATGGACAGGGCCCGCGGTCCCTTGGAGCTCAAGTCCGTGAAGGACGTGGACCAGATCATGGAAGCCCTGCGGAAGTGGCACAGCATGGACGCGGTGTCGGCGGAGACGACCGTCGTGTGACGGTAACGCTGCCAGGAATCAGTCGGCCGCGAATCCAAGGTGATTGTTCTGACCTCTTCCTGACCGCCCGTCGAGCAGGGCACCATGAGCAGGCTCGGTGCAAGTCGCTTGCTGTCAGGGGGAGATGGTGTCGGACACAAGGACGTCCTGGAGCGACAGGTTGGTCGCCGGATGGGCGCGTGCGGAGTCCACAGTCACGAAGGTTTTCCTGGCCGCAGTCTTCGCCGTCGGACTGGTGGCGCAGTTCGTCAAGCCCGTCGGTGATGCACTGCAGGACAAGGTGTATCTGGGCGGTGCGCTGCTGACCGTCGTGGGTTACGTGCTCTACGCCGAGGTGCAACGACTCAATGCGGCACATGCTGAGCGTCGAGAGTCGGAGGAGGCTCTGGGGCTCACGGTGCAGCGGCTCGACCGACAAGTGGAGGACCTGAAAGGGATGCTGCGCCTACGGGCGGGACAGATGGTCAAGCCGACCGAGCTGAAGGACGAGTTCAAGCGGGCCCTCGAGTCAGGGCAAGCGGTCCAACTGTGGGCAATGGGGTTCACAGGAGAGACGTTCGTTGATCAAGTGAAGAACACTCTCCAGGAGCTGAGTGAAAACTCCCGGCGAACTGTGAAGTTACGAGTTCTGGTACCGGACTTCTCCAAGGAAATCGAGATCCCCGGTCAGATGGGCGCGGATGGCAAGGTCGCCGATGCACCACACTTCCGCGATCATCTAAGGCGTCAGATTCTCGACTACGAACGCAGTCTGAGGTTTCAAATAGAGCGGATGGCCGACGCGCGGAGAGGATCCCTGTCGGTTGAGTTCCGCGCCCTCCACATGTCACCCTCGCTCAAGCTCTACTTCATCAATGATGGTGACAACGACGTGGTCTACGAGGGAATCTACGACAAGATCGACCTGCACCCTAACCCTTGGAACACTGCGGACGCCGACCGTCTTTTGGACCTCATGGGGTACGACTCCCTTCTGACCCGCTGGTCCCTGGACGACGGTGATCACGCTCGGACGGTTATCAGGCGCAGGCGTGAGCTCTTCGAGACGTTTTGGGAAGCTGCGCATAAATTGGTGTCGGTGCGCGTTCCGGTTCCTCCAGATATCGCTTGATTTCACGGCTATCACCATATGACGCACGTTCTGCCTTGGGAGGCCCGGACCGGCGCTGGGTCAAGTGCCGGGAGCCGCACGATCAGATTCTTCGGTTCGATTGCAGGTGCTTCAAGTCCGAGGAGGAACTGCTTCGGGTCCTGAGGCAGCTCGACATCGTGTGGCTGTCCGATGTTGTGGACATCGGAGGGACACCCTTTCAGATGTCCATCGAGGGGCGGACTGTCGGCGACAGACGGTGGCGGTCAAGCCGCCGCATGCCCGACGCGACCTTCATCAATTGGTCAATCTGTGCCGCGAGATGGTGCAGATTGTGCCGAGCATGCTTAGCGGCCGAGCAGCGCCGTGATTTCGACGACCGGCCTGAGGACGGTGATACCGACAGTTTCCTGGATCGCCTGATCACGTTCATGGAGGACAAGGCCTACCGCGCCAACGGCGCCGACTTCGAGGGCTTGTTCCGGGACCTCGGCGTGCGCGACGACTCGTTCGACCAGCTCAGAGAGCGCGCGGCCGGCCTTACCGGGCGGCCCTTCTGTCGGCTGCACGCGGATCTACACCCCAAGAACCTCATCATTGATCACCGCGGCCGGCTCTGGGTGATCGACTGGGAGTTGGCCATTGTGGGGCGACCCCCTTTACGACTTGTCGCCCATCTCTACTTGATGCGTTATCCGGCAGGTCGGAGAGAACGCATGGTCCAGGACTGGTGCCGCGTCGTCGAACGGGTCGCCCCGGAAGTTCACGCGGCCGGGAAGAGTATCTGCCTCGGATTCTCGACTTCAAGAGGGCACAGTCGATCTTCACCGACGTTATCCGCGAATCCAATCAAGTGTCCATGCAGTCCAACCTCAGCTGGGTCGGTCTGGTCAGGGCGGCTGCGAAGTTGCACCGGATCCCGGCTGTGCCTGCTCAGCCGCTGAGGATGACGCACGTGCCGTCACGTACGGACATCGCTGAGGCACTCAGCTGCTGGCACGAGAGGATCCGCGCGTAGGCTCACCCCCATGACCGAGCCCGGCCTCCGCGAGCGTAAGAAACAGCGAATGTACGAGCACGTCTCCGAGGTCGCTATCCGGCTCTTCCTGGAGAAGGGGTTCGACGCCGTCTCCGTCGCCGAGGTCGCCGCCGCTGCTGAGATCTCCAAGCCGACCCTCTTCCGGTACTTCCCGGCCAAGGAAGACCTCGTTCTCTATCGCATCGTCGATCACGAGGACGAGGCCGCGCGCGTCGTCGACGGTCAGGCGCATCCCATCGGCGCCCTGCGACGGCATTTCCTCGATGGGCTGGAAAAGGGGGACCCCGTCACCGGGCTGAGTGACCATCCGCAGGTGCTTGCCTTTCATCGGCTCCTGTACGGGTCGCCCTCCCTCGTCGCGCGGGCGCATGCCCACCTTGAGCGGTCCGAAGCCGCACTCGCCGACGCTCTCGGCGGTGGGCTCGACGCGCGGCTCGCCGCCGGGCAGATCCTCGCCGTGCAGCGGATTCTCGCTATGGAGAACTGGCGGCGGATCGCTGCGGGGGAGCGGGTCGCAGACGTAAAGGGAGACGCCGTGGCCGCTGCCCAGCGGGCCTTCGCGCAGCTCGCCGCCGGGTTGCCGTATCTGGCCTAGATGAGAGACCTGGTAAAAAATTTAACTCGGTTACGTTATTCCGGTACGCTTCTTGGAATGAGCTCACCCGACCCCTCCCCCGCCGACCTGAAAGACTCGCTCCGCCGCGAGCGTGCCCACCACGACCGTTGCCGCACCGCCCTCGCCGCCATGGTCGACGGTGCTCGGGAGCATGTCTTCACCGGTCAGGACGTCTCCGCCTCCGGGGCCGACGCCGAAGTGCTCGGGTATGAGCTGCGCAGTCGGGCCAAGGCGATGGGGGAGCTGCCTCAAGGGCCGTTGTTCTTCGGGCGGTTGGACTTTGCCGACAGCGCGGGGCCGCACTCCGGGGAGAGTTACCACGTCGGGCGGTTGCGGATCAGTGAGGAACCCACCGTCCCGCCCCTGGTCGTCGACTGGCGTGCCCCCGTCTCCCGCGCTTTTTACCAGGCCGGCGAACGCGATCCGCAGGGCGTCGCCGTGCGGCGGCGGTTCGGCTGGGCCCCTGGCAGCCGCGGTGACTCCGCCGACCTCACCGGACTTGAGGACGAACACCTGGCGAATCCCAGCAGGAGTGCAGAGCCGCACGTCAGCGGTATCGTCACCCGCGAGATCGAGCGGCCCCGCGTCGGGCCCATGCGGGACATCGCCGCCACCATCCAGCCCGACCAGGACGATCTCGTACGAGGCGACATCGGGCTCTCGGTATGCGTGCAGGGTGCTCCCGGTACCGGCAAGACCGCCGTCGGGCTGCACCGGGCCGCCTATCTCCTCTATACGCACCCGCAGCGCATTCGCCGGGGCGGGTTGCTCATCCTCGGGCCCAACCGGACCTTCCTGTCGTACATCTCCGAGGTGCTGCCCGCGCTCGGTGAGACCGGCGTGCGGCAGTCCACGCTTCAGGAGGAGATCGCGCGGTATCCGGTCACGGGGGCCGACAGTGAGCCGACCGCCGTCGTCAAGCACGACGCCCGGATGGCCGAGGTGCTGCGCCGGGCGCTGTACGCGCATGTGTCGAGCCGGGACGTCGACTCCCTTGCGATCAAGGACGGTTCGTACTGGTGGCGGGTGCGGGCCGGTGAGCTCGTGCGGATCGTCGAGGACGTGCTGGCCGAGCAACCGCCGTACGGCATCGGGCGGGAGCGGGTGCGCGGTCGGGTCGTGCGGGCGGTGCAGTTGCAGGCCGAGCGGCGGGCCGGGCCGCAGAACAGCGCCTGGGTGCAGAGGATTTCGCGGGCGAGGGTGGTCAAGGAGTACGTGGATGCCGTATGGCCGCGCCTGCGGCCTGAGGAGGTCGTGGCCGAACTCCTCACCGACAGCGGTGTGTTGGCCGATGCCGCCGACGCGTTGCTGGATGCCGACGAGCAGAAGGCGCTGCTCTGGGTAAAGCCGCCCCGGTCCTGGAAGTCGGCCCGCTGGTCGGCCGCCGATCTCGTCCTGCTCGACGAGGTCGCCGGGCTCGTCGAGCATCCGGAGGGATACGGCCATGTCGTCGTCGACGAGGCGCAGGACCTCTCCCCGATGGAGTGCCGGGCCATCGCCCGCCGGGCGCCCTTCGGATCGCTCACCGTCCTCGGCGACCTCGCGCAGGCGACCACGCCCTGGGCGGCGCGGTCGTGGGACACGGTCCTGCGGCACCTGGGCAAGCCGGACGCGGCCGTCGTACCGCTGACCACCGGATTCCGCGTGCCGGAGGCCGTCGTCTCGCTCGCCAATCGGCTGCTGCGACGTCTTGATGTGAGTGTTCCCGCCGGTCGATCCCTGCGTCGGGACGGGGAGTTGAGGTTGCGGGAGGTCCCGGCGGGCGATGTGGCGGAGGCCGTCGTGGATGCCGTACACGATGCTCTGGAGCGGGAAGGGTCGGTCGGGGTCGTCGCCGCCGACGGTCAGGTGGGCGAGGTCAGCGAGGTGCTTGCCGCCGCCGGGATCGCCACCGCCGGGCCCGACGATCTGCGTGCCCGTGTGGCCGTGGTGCCGGCGACGCTGGTCAAGGGACTTGAGTACGACAACGTCGTCGCCGTCGAGCCCGCGGCCATCGCGGAGGCGGAGGCGCGCGGGCTGCACCGGCTGTACGTCGTGCTGACCCGGGCGGTGTCGCGGCTGGAGGTGGTGCACGGGCGGCCGTTGCCGTTCTAGTGTCCTGCGCCAGTAGTTGATCGTTAGTAGGTGTGTGACTTCTGCTGCTGGTGCGTCAGTTCCCCGTCGGGGCCCGAAGCTGGAACCGTTG
>NZ_JBICXT010000034.1:0-71607 GCF_043200415.1 Streptomyces sp. NPDC048419
TTGACGCCCGGCACGGTGGTGAACTCGTGCAGGACACCGTCGACACGGATGGACGTGACCGCCGCACCCGGAATCGAGGAGAGGAGCGTGCGGCGGAGCGAGTTGCCGAGGGTGTAGCCGAAGCCCGGCTCCAGCGGCTCGATCACGAACCGGGAGCGGAACTCGTCGACGACCTCTTCGGTCAAGGACGGACGCTGAGCGATCAGCACGAGGTAAAGCCTCCAGTGTTTGGCGCCCGCTATGTGACGCTGTAGACACCAAGAAGGGTACGGCCGGTTCGGACCTGTTTGACGCCGAACCGCCCTGGGCCGCCTGTCTGCCGGGCGGCCCCGGACTCGGCTCCGACGGGAGAGGAGTCCAAGGATCGGCTACCACTGTCCCACTTCGTAGGCGCATACTGTGGTCAATGACAAAGCCTGCTGCCTCCAAGCGCCATCTGCCCACCAGCCCGTTCAAGGCTCCGGTCGCCCCGGCTCCCAAGCATTTCGCCGTGGGTGACCAGGTCACGCACGATGTCTACGGCCTCGGCCGGGTCATCGGCATCGAGGACGGAATCGCGGCGCTCGTGGATTTCGGCTCGACGCGGATGCGGATCCTGAGCCCGTACGCCAAGATGACCAAGCTCTAGAAGCGCTGGTCACGGCATGCCAGGTCCCTTCAGGGATCTGTAACCAAAGGGAGACCTCTCATCGAACCGACGTCACTGTTCTCCGCCCCGGAAGGGCAACCCCGCGGTGCCGCCGCGGCATCGCCGCCTCCCGCGACGAACCCCTTCCAGGCCCCCGACTTCGGGGAGGACGAGGGCTTCCTTCACGAGGACGCACCGGAGCTCACCTCGGGCCGGCGTGCCGGGCGCCCCAGGGCGGCCTAGCTCTCGGACGTGCGCGGGTTTCGACAGCCGGCCTTCGCAGCCTGCCGTTGAAGCCCGCGTACGTGTTGCGACGCCTCGTCGACCGGTGATCAGCTCGACACGCTGAGCGACGTGCGAAGAACGGCGAGAGCAGCCATAGGGAGACCGGTTCGGTACCCCGCGCTGCCCGAGCCACGATCATGGCGGGACCGTAGCCCCGCATGATGATGCACGTGTCAGGGCTGTGCGAGGACGCAGAACTCGTGCCCCTCCGGGTCGGTCAGGCACGTCCATGGGACGTCGCCCTGGCCGAGGTCGAGGTGGGTGGCGCCGAGGGTTCGCAGTCGCGTCACCTCCGCCGTCCTGTCGTCCCCGGGGTAGGGCAGCAGGTCGAGGTGGACGCGGTCCGGCACGGTCTTCACGCCGGGCGTGCGGAGGAATTCGAGATACGGGCCGACGCCCTTGGCGGAGCGCAACACCGCCTGATCGCCGGTCACTCCGTGCAGGGTCCAGTCCAGCGTCTCGCCCCAGAACCGGGCCATGGCCCGCGGATCCACGCAGTCGACCACCACCGCGGCGATCGGCCCGGTGTCCCGGTAGACCTCCCGGGGCTCCAGCACGCAGAACTCGTTGCCCTCCGGATCGGCGAGGACCGTCCACGGCACGTCGCCCTGGCCCACCTCGGCGGGTGTCGCACCGAGCGCCTTGAGACGCGTGATCAGCTCCGTCTGATGGGTCGCAGTGGTGGTGGCGAGGTCCAGGTGCAGGCGGTTCTTCGTCGCCGTCTTGGATTCCGGGACGGGGACGACGTCGATGCCGAGGGCGACCGGGTCCGGCCAGACGAGGCCGCCGGCGGGTCCGACGTAGGTGGTCACGCCGGGGCTGTAGGCACTCCAGCCGAGCGCCTCCGCCCAGAACCGGCCGACCGCCGAGGCGTCGACAGCCTTGATGTTCACCATTACCGGTCGCAATGCCATGTCGGCGATCCTATGCACCCGAACAAGTGCGTCAGGGATCATGAACCATGCGCCCGGATGACTGGCACCTCACCGACGACGTCCACGACTTCCTCGCCCGCGCCGGAGACTTCCTGCGTTCGCGCCCCACCCTGCACAACACGCCGCTCACCACCATCGAGAGACTGCGCACGCGCGGGGCGCACGCGTTCGGCCCCGGAGCTTCCCTCTTCGGCCACCTGGAGACGGCCGGCGAGGTCCGTGCGGTCTGCTACCGCCTGCCGACCCGGAGCCTGACCCTCACCCCCCTGCTCCCCGAACACGCCGACACCCTCGCGGCCCATCTCGCAGGCCTCGGCCACACCCTCTCGGGTGTCATCGCGGACCACGACACCGCCGCCGCGTTCGCCGAGGCATGGCAGCGGCACGCGGCCGGCGTCACGGCCGTGGCCCACTGGCGGGGGCGTCTGCACCGGCTCGGCACGCTGACCCCGCCCGAGCCGCGCCCGGAAGGCAGCGGGCGCGCCGTGGGCAGGCAGGACCATGCACAACTCGTCCGGTTCTGCAGTGAGTTCGTCGCCGACGTCGGTGAGGCCCCCTCCATGGACGCCGACGCCTGGGCCGTCTCACGCTTCGCCGACAAGCACTTCACCTTCTGGCAGACCCCGGACGGCACCCCCGTGTCCATGGCCGGCTCGACGTCGATGGTCGGCGGGATGATCCGGGTGGACCCCGTATACACCCCGGCGCACCTCCGTGGCCGCGGCTACGCGGGCGCCGTCACCGTCGAGGTGAGCCGGGCTGCACTGGACGCCGGCGCCACCGACGCCGTCCTGTTCACCAACCCCGAGAATGTCACCAGCAACGCCCTTTACCAGCGCATCGGTTACGTCCCGGTCGCCGACTTCACCGGCTACCGGTTCACCCCGGCCGAGCGGCCGTCCGGCGTCACGGCGTGACGATCGCGAAGTCCGGGTCCGGGGTGTCGAGGACCGAGAGGAGCGCCTTCAGCGCCGTCGGGTCGCCCGGGCGCACAGCTGGGACTGGCGCCACAGGCCGGGGTGGACGGTGTCGGGGCGGTCGCCGTCCAGGAATGCGGTGTCGTCGAAGCTCCACACCACCCTGCCGTCGTCCGCGGTGACGGTGCCGGTGGCGGGCTGCGCCACCAGGCCGCGGTCGGCGTCCTCGAAGTCGGGCACGGTCTCGGTCATGGGGACTCCTAGGGCTCCGCGCCGGCCGCCGGGTGCGGACGGCCACCGGTTCGGGGTGTCGGTCAGGCGACGGCGGCCATCTCGTGGGGGCGGCCGTTCCGGCGAAGGTCCGCGTCAGTACCGCACCGCCCGTGCCACCTCGGCCTTCACCTGGCCGGACAGCGAACGGTTGCTGCGGGCCGTCGCGTCGCCGGACCTGCCCGCCGGGACGTCCGACAGCGTGACGACGACGGTGTCGAGGAGATTCCCGCTGCCGTCCGTGAAGTTGACCTGCACGCCGAAGGACTTGGTGGAGGATGCCGAGTTCCTGGCGGTCACCTTCACACTGGCGCGCCCGTTGTCCGTCGTCGGCCTGCCGACCTGCACCGCGTCCTTGGCGTCGATGCCGCCCTTCACCTCGTCCAGCTTCTTGCCGGCCGACGCGGTCGCCGAGGCGAGCGCGTCCGCGCCGCGCGAGGCGAGGGAGGACGCGGCCGACGCCGCCTTGCTCGCGGAGGAGGTGGCGCCGTTGCCGTCGTCGGAGCAGCCGGTCAGCCCGGCGCCCACGACCACGGCCAGCAGCGCACACGCCGTCCACCGCATGGGGTAGCGCGCCATGATGCCTCCTTGGCTCTCGTTCTCGGCCAAGTCAAGTACGAGGGTCCGGGGGCCGCAACGCGGAGCTCGGCCGATACGAGGACGGGCTGGTTGCCGTGGCGTGATCGGCCCCTCTACCGTCGGTCGCATGGCGGACGACGAGCTCACGCGCGCGGCACGACTGCTGGATGCCCAGGCCAAGGCCGTGCGGCTGTTCGCGGAGATCGAGGAGCGTGGGCTGGTCGCGCCGGGGCAGGGGGAGCGGGCGGTCAGCGACCGGGTGCGGGACCTGGCGAACGAGCTGTTCGGCACGACCCGGCACTGGCACAAGCGGATCGTGCGCTCAGGCCCCAACACGCTCAAGCCGTACCGGGAGAACCCACCGGACCGGGTCATCGGCGCGGACGACATCGTGTTCGCCGACTTCGGGCCGATCTTCGAGGAGTACGAGGCCGACTTCGGGCGGACCTTCGTCCTCGGCGGCGACCCGGTCAAGCGGCGGTTGCGCGACGACCTGCCGGAGGTCTTCGCCGCCGGGAAGGGGTTCTTCGAGGAGCACCCGGGCATCACCGGGAAGGAGCTCTACGGCGCGGTGGAGCGGCTGGCGGCCGACCGGGGCTGGGAGCTGGGCGGCTGGCACGCCGGTCACCTGGTCGGCGAGTTCCCGCACGAGAAGATCGACGGCGCGGACACGGAGTCGTACATCACTCCGGCCAACGGCACGCCGCTGCGCCGCAGGGACAAGGCCGGGCGCCGCTGCCACTGGATCCTGGAGATCCATCTCGTCGATCAGGAGCGCGAGTTCGGCGGTTTTCACGAGGAGCTGCTCACCCTGGGGTAGTCCCGCGAAGGAGTGTGCACGATGGCGCATCCCGTCCTGGTCAGGATCGCTCGGTACACGGGTCTGCTGGGCTGCGGCATGCTCGCCGGGGTCGCGCTCACCGTGCTCTTCCTGGAGCTGGCGCTGCGCGGCCTGACCGGCCCGGAGTACGTCCGCGTCCGGCAGGCCGAGTACGCCCCGTTCACCTGGTTCATCGGCATCCTCCTGGTGCCGACGCTCGTCGCCGTCGTGATCCTCGCCCTGCGGGCGCGCACCGAGCGCGGCCCCGAACTGCGGTGGCTGGCCTGGGCGCTCGGCCTGCTCCTGGTGGCCCTCGCGGTATCGCTCGCGGTCAACGGGCCCATCAACATGGAGCAGACGGACTGGAGCGTGCGGGCTCCGCCCGGAGACTGGGCGCGCGTCCGTGACCGCTGGCAGATCGCCCATGCCGTACGGACCGTCGCCCTGGTGCTCGCCTTCGGCTGTGTGAGTGTCGCGATGCTCGACCGGCCTCTGAGGCTTGTGCGCCGGTGACGACCTCGCGGGCGAGGGCCGGCAGGGGGTGGCCGTCGCGGAGACGCCCACGGCGCGGCCCGCGGCGATGGCGAAGAGCCACTCGTCGGTGTTGGTCACCTGGATGGTCGCGGCGGGCGTGCCGTCGGCGGCCACAGGTCCATCGTCGTCGTACCGGAGACCGTGTTGAGGGCGATCGGACGGGCGGCCAGGTCGGCCGGCGTGATCCGGGGGAGTGCGGCCAGGGGGCTGTCCGGGATGACCACCACCCGCACCTCCGACGTCAGCAGGTGCGTGCGCAGCCCGGACGCGGTGACCGCGCCGCGCAGCACGGCGGCGTCCACCTTGCCCTGGGTGAAGCCCGCCGTGCGGTCGTCGATGCGCGGCAGCTGCAGGGGGACGTCCGGGTACGTCTCGTCCCAGCGGCGCAGCAGCGGGATGGTGTGGTCGCCGAGCGCCGCCCACAGGTGGCCCAGCCGCAGCGGCCGGCTGCGGTCGCCGCGCGGGTCCAGGGCGGTGTCCACGGAGGACCAGGGACTGTCGCTGCCCCAGTGCGCCGCCGTCGCGATGGTGGTCGCGGCGAGCGCGGGAGCGGTGCGGGCGGGCAGGCGCCGTACGGCCGAATAGCGACCTCAGTCGTGCTCGCCCGTATCGCCCGGGTATCGGATCCGTCCGCTCGGGGCCGTGTCGGCTACGGTGGCGGCATCCGGCGATCGAGGCAGGTGATGACGGTGGAGTGGCGCGAATACGCCGAGCAGATGGCGGTGCTCGCACGGAAGCTGCTGGAGCAGGAGTCGGTCCAGGCGACGCTCGACGAGATCGCCGCGGCGGCCGTCGAACTCGTGGAGGGCTGCGACGCGGCCGGGATCCTCGCGGTGCGCAAGGGCCGGGCCGTCACCCTCGCCGCCTGCGGAAACATGGTCACCGAATCCGACCGGCTGCAGGGTGAGCTGAGGGAGGGGCCCTGCTTCGATCTGGCCCGCCGCGAGAACGGCGCGCGCGTCTACCGCATCGCGGACATGGACCGGCCCGAGCCCGCCTGGGAGCGCTTCGCGGCGGCGGCCCGCGAGCTGGGCGTCGGCAGCATGACCGGGGTGCTGCTCTACACCGACGACGACGACTTCGGGGCGCTGAACCTCTACTCGAGCCGCCCCGGCGCCTTCGGCGAGGACATAGAGACCGCCGGCTGGCTGCTGGCGTCCCACGCCGCCGTCGCCCTGGCCGACGCCCGCACCATCGACCAGCTCCAGCACGGTATGGAGACCCGGCACGCCATCGGCGAAGCCATGGGCATCCTCATGGAACGCCACGGCCTGAGCGAGGACGACGCCTTCGGTGTGCTGCGCAGCATCTCCCAGCACCACAACGTCAAGCTGCGCGACGTCGCCCAGCGGGTCCGCGCCGAACGCACCGAACCGGCCTGATCACCCGTCCTGATCACCCGGCCTGACGCTGCGCAGGCGGCCGCCGCCGGGACCCGCCGACTGGTCCGGTGACGACCGCCTTGCTCCAACTTGGCCTGTTGGACGGTGAGTTGACAAGGCAACTGACCGGACCCGTACGCCGCATTCCACTGAGGCCGCCGGTCAGGGCACCCGGCGGCCTCTGCGACCGGCATTTCCGCAGGTGAACCGCGATGGAGTCCCCTTGACATCCTTTTCGGGGCGGTTCTAGCGTCCGAGCCATGAGCGAGCCGTCGACCCACCCCGGTGAAGGTTTCCACCCCCGTCTCGGAGCTGCGGACGGAGAGCCGGCAGCGCCCCTGAGCACGCGACTTCACCACGTCCGTGCCGGAGCGCTCGACGGTGACACCGCCCAGACCGGGGGCATGCGCCGGTTCGCCGCGATCAGCGGGAGGACGGTCGGGTCGGAGAAGCTGTGGATGGGCCAGACCCATGTCGCCCCCTCCACGGCCTCCTCCGACCACCACCACGGCGAGTCCGAGACCGCGATCTACGTCGTCAGCGGCCACCCCGAGTTCGTCTTCCTCGACGACTCCGGCTCGCGACCGGAGGAGGTACGGCTGCGCACCGGCCCCGGCGACTACGTCTTCGTCCCCCCGTTCGTGCCGCACCGCGAGGAGAACCCCGACCCCGCCGAGGAGGCGGTCGTCGTCATCGCCCGCAGTACCCAGGAGGCGATCGTGGTCAACCTTCCGCACCTTTACGTGCTGGGCGGAGAGGACGACTGACCTCGCTCCCGCGGGATCCTCAGACCCGCCTCGATCGCCACCTCAAGCCGGTTCTCGGCCGGGGGCAGCGGGCAGGTGGCCAGGTCCGTGTAGGCGCACGGGAGGTTCGCGGCGCGGTTGAAGTCCAGGACGACCGTGCCGTCGGCGGCGGGCGGTTCGAGGGACAGGGACCGGTTGGCGGCGTAGGTGGTGACCCCGGAGGTCGCGTCGGTGAAGAGCACCATCAGGCGGCCCGGCCCAGGTCCGGGGAACGCGGTCAGCGACAGCCGGCGCCCGTCCAGTTCGAACTCGATCCTGCCCGGGGCGTCGTAGACATGCTCGAGGCCCTCGACCGCGGCCCCGACCGTGGTCGGCCGGGGCTCGTCGAAGGGGACGTAGCGGCCGGTCACGGCCCAGCGCGGGTCGGGGGCGTAGGCGGGGGTCCCGGTGAAGGCCGTGCGCAGCGGAGCGTCAGGGTGCCGGGGGCGCAGAATGTCGTTGCCGCCGCGCTTGGCGACCTCGATGACGGCGTCTTCCCAGACCGCGTCGACGCCACCGCGCTCGGGCAGCACGCCGAAGCGGTGTTCCCCGCGCACCGGTGTTCCGTCCACGACCAGTTCCGCACCGTCGTCGAGCGTGACGACCACCCCGTCCCGGCCGGTGTGCCACGCGCCGGGCGCGTCCGGGAAGCGCCGCGGTGTCTCGTCGAGCCAGTGCAGGCCGGTGATCGCCAGGAATCCGTGCGGGGCGGCGAGCCGGGCCTCCTGGGCGCGGTACCACTCCAGCCAGTTCTCCGTGAAGGCGTGGAGATCGGTCGTGGTCGCCTCGGTGGTCATGCGTTCTCCTTCGCTGTCATGCCAGTCGGAACGGACACCGGCCGGAGGCGCATTCCGGTCCCCGTGTGACAGCTTCATGGCAGTCATGTGTCCTCGTGACGGCCATGTGTACGGTATGATTGATCAAGAGCCGGTCGCCGCAACTGCGGGTGTCCGGCACTGCGTTGGTGGTCCAAGGAAAGACGCCCCGCTTCCTGCGGGGAAATGCAGGTGCAAGGCCTGCCCGGCGCTCGGACACGGGGCCCGTTCACGCGTACAGCGTGGACGGGCCCCGCTCGTTGTGCGCCGACACTCGCGCCAATACCGCATCCACACATCGGCGAGGCCCCGGACGCCCACCTGCGTCCAGGGCCTCGACGGCTCCGACTGCTCGCCGAATACGGCCAGTTGCTAGTCCACGTCCACCGGACCGTCGTCCGACTTCTTCTCCCGGCCCGAGCGAAGCTGCAGCAGCCCGCTGTTGCCGTCCTTTCCGCCGTCTCCGGGACGGGGGTTGTCCGTGGCCTCCTGGCCGTTGAGGTTCTGGCGGACCGAGTCGAGGATCGTCAGGCCCTGGGAGACCAGGCCGGCGGCGATCTCGCCCAGGCCGTCCGCGCCGTTGAGGACGTTGACGTTGGCGCCGGCCAGGCCGCCCGCGGCCTCCTTCACGATCTGCGGGAGCTGGTCGATCAGCATGCGGTCGAGCGCGACGCGGTCGTAGGAGGCGGCGGCCTCGGCCTGGATCTTCATGCGCTGCGCGTCGGCGGCGGCGAGGACGCGGACGCGCTCGGCCTCCGCCTCGGCCGGCTTCACGACCTCGGCGACCAGCTGCTGCTGGCGCAACTTCGCCTGTCGCTCGGCCAGTTCGGTCTGCGCGGCGAGCACCTCCTGCTGAGCGTGGGCCTGAGCCAACGGCCCGGCCTGGCCGGCCTCCGCCTGGGCGCGGTCCACCTGGGCCGAGTACTCCGCCTTGACGACGGCGGTCTTGCGGGCGTACTCGGCCTGCTGACGGTCCGCCTCCTGCTGCGCCTCCGCCGCGGCCTGGGTGGCCTGCGCCTGCGCGATCTGGGCCTGCCGCTGGATGGCGGCCCGGTGCGGCGCGGACATCGCGTCGATGTACCCGGCGTCGCCGTCGTCGATGGACTGGATCTGCAGCGAGTCGACGATCAGGCCGATCTTCGCCATCTCCGTCTTGGAGGTGTCCAGCACCTCAGCGGCCAGCTTCTGCCGCTCGGTGACGATCTCCTCGACCGTCATCGAGCCGATGATGGCGCGCAGGTGGCCCGCGAAGATGCGCCCGGTCAGCACCGACATCTGTTCCTGGTCGGAGAGGAAGCGCTGGCCCGCGTTGATGATGCTCTCGTTGTCGTTGCCGACCTTGAACGCGATGACGGCGCGCACGCTCAGGGCGATGCCCTGCCGCGTCACGCACGTCTCGGTGACCTCGGCCTCGTTCATCGAGAGGGTTAGGAAGCGGGTCTTGCGGAAGAACGGCAGCACGAACTTGCCGTGCCCCGTCACCACTCGGAACGGCGCGCCCCCCAGTCCCCGCCGGCCCCCCGAGATCAGCATCGCCTCGTCGGGAGCGGGAACGCGGTATCCGAACATTTCTTGTCTACTCCTCAGTCGGCGCCGGCGGTGTCACCGCCGAGCGCGTCCAATGGATCCGCCCACTCGATGACGCCGACCTCTCGACATCCACGCGACTCGATCACGAGTACCGTCGCCCCCGTAGGCAGTGGTTCTTCGGACCAGGCGAGGAAGGTCTCGGAGCCGCCTCGGACGCGCACCAGGACTTCGCCGGGGCCCGCGGATCCGCGTGTTCCGATGAGCACCTGCCCGGTACAGCCGATCACGGCTTCGTCCTGCGGCATCACGCCCGCTCTCCTCTTTCCTGACCCATGGTTCAGACGATAGACCCACCTGGGTCGGGGACCCAACGGGCATGGCGTCCAAGGTTGCGCGGCTGTGACGTGCCGGCTCCGCGCACGCCGCAGGGCCGACTCCGACCGTGCCGTACCGACTGCCTCCCGCCTCTATCCGCGGACACATACCGAGCGGTATACAGACTCCGTCGCGTGTGACGCCCGCACCCCGTGTGCCGGTTCCGCGCGACGTCCATGTATCCGGGGGCGGGTCTGGGGGAGGATCGCATGACTGACGAAACGCGTTCGGGAAGAGCGGCGCGACGGCGGCAGGGAATCGCGGTGGGGGTGGCGCTCGGCAGCTGCGCCCTCGTGGCGATGTCGACGTCGCCGGCCGCCGCGCACGGCGGCGGACACGGTCGCGGCACCAGCTACGCGGCGCTAGGGGACTCGTACACCTCGGGCCCCGTCATTCCGACGCAGGTGGACGCGAACTGCGCGCGCTCGGACCACAATTACCCCTCGCTCGTCGCGGCGGCACGCAAGGTCGGCGCGTTCAAGGACGTGAGCTGCGGGGGTGCGACGACCGAGAACATGTGGAAGCCGCAGGGCACCAACGGCCCGCAGCTGGACGCCGTGAACCGGCACACCGACCTGGTGACGGTGCAGATCGGCGGCAACGACATCGGCTTCAGCTCCATCATCGGCACCTGCGCCAAGCTCGCGCCCACGAATCCGGCCGGTGCCCCGTGCCGCCAGTACTACGCCTCGTCCGGCTACGACCAGCTCGCGGTCAGCATCCTGAAAACTGCGCCGAAGGTGGACGCGGTGCTGCGGGCCGTCCACGCGAGGGCGCCGCACGCCCGGGTGCTCGTCGTCGGCTACCCGGACCTGCTGCCCGACGACGGCAGCGGCTGCTACCCCTCGGTGCCGTTCGCGGCCGGGGACTTCCCCTATCTGCGTGACACCGGGAAGCGGCTGAACCTGATGCTCCGGCTGGTGGCCGCATCGAACCACGCGGAGTACGTCGACACCTACGGGCCCACGCGCGGCCATGACATGTGCAAGGCGCCGGACGTCCGCTGGATCGAGCCGCTCCAGCCGGCCTCGCCCGCCGCCCCCGCGCATCCGAACGCCAAGGGCGAACAAGCGATGGCGCGTGCTGTCCTCGAACGCCTGGGCAAGGGGCACGGCCGGTACTGAGCGGCGTCACGCCTGATGTTCCTGGCATTGGTGTGACGTCGGGTACGGGACTGAATGAAAGGGGCTGAACGGGCAACGTTCCCCTTCATGCCCCTTTTCATGCCCCGCAGGCACAGCCCCCGGCCGGTGATTCGATGACGACGGCGACCAGGGCGACCAGGACGCCCCCCGCCACCTCGACCGCCGCCCTCGCCAAGAGCTCCAAGCCCGCTCCGGCCGCCTCGCTGCCCTCGCTCACCGGGCTGCGCTGGGTCGCCGCGCTGCTGGTCTTCGGGCTGCACGTGAACAACTTCCGCTATTTCGACGGCACCGGCGGTCGCGTCGTCACCTGGGCGTTCGGGGCCGGTGGCACGGGCGTGTCGTTCTTCTTCGTGCTCTCCGGGTTCGTGCTGACCTGGTCCGCCCGGCCCGGCGACCGCGCCCCGGCCTTCTGGCGGCGGCGCATCGCCCGCGTCCTGCCGGTGCACCTGGTGACCGCCGCGGTCGCGCTGCTCATGGCCTGCACGCTGGAGCACCAGTCGATGCCCTCGCTGCGCCAGGGGCTGGCCAACGTCCTGCTGGTGCACTCCTGGTGGCGCCCGTGGTGGCAGACGCTGGACCCGGTCAGCTGGTCGCTGGCCTGCGAGGCCTTCTTCTACGCCCTCTTCCCGCTGCTCGCGGTCGGGCTGCGCCGCCTCGGCCCACGGGGAGCCACCGCCGTGGCCGGCCTGTCGGTGCTCGCGGTCCTGGCCGTGGCCTGGGTGAACGCACAGCACTGGCTGAGCCAGCCGATCGACTCCCTGCCGCTCGCGCGGCTGCCCGAGTTCGTCCTCGGCGTCGCCGTCGCCCGCCTGGTGCTGCTCGACCGGTGGCGCGGCCCCGGCCTGGAAGCCTCCCTCGCGCTGGCGGTCATCGGCTACTTCCTGGTCCCGCAGGTCACCACCGACTACCGGGCCACCACCTGCACCGTCATCGGCTTCGCGCTGCTCATCCCGGCGGCGGCCGTCGCGGACCTGCGCGGCCTGCCCTCCCTGTGGCGCGGCCGGCGGCTGGTCAGACTCGGCGAGCTCTCCTTCGCCTTCTACATGGTCCACCTGCTGGTGCTGCGCGCCGGGACCAACGTGATCGGCGTCAAGCCCCGCTTCGGCCTGACGGAGGGGCTCGCGGTCACCGCCGTCGCCTTCACCGTCTCTCTCGGCCTGTCCTGGCTCCTGTACGAGACGGTGGAAGGCCCCGCACGACGGCTGCTGCTGCGCGGACGCCGCTCCGCCCGCACCCGGCCGACCCGGCAGCCGGCGTAGAGCGGGAGGCGGCGTAGAGCAGGAGACGGCGCAGAGCGGGAGACGGCGAGCCCGGGGCTCTCAGCCGAGCGGGCGCGCGGCCGGTCCCGGCCGGACCGTGACCTCGGCGGGGGAGAGGGCGGTGTGCTCGTCGGGGCACTCGACCACGACCCGCACCGCCGCGCCGCAGTCGCGGTGGCGGATGTCCAGGACCGGGCCCTCGGGGTCGCCGACGTACGTCTCGCCCCACTGCCGCAGTGCCACCAGGACGGGCCACAGGTCGCGGCCCTTGGGGGTCAGGCGGTACTCGTTGCGGGTCCGGCTCCCGTGCTCCCGGTACGGGACGGCGGTCAGGATCCCGGCCGCGACCAGCTTGCGCAGCCGTTCGGCGAGGACCGCCTCGGAGAGTCCCACATGGCGGCGGAAGTCGTCGAAGCGGCGCACCCCGTTGAAGGCGTCGCGCAGCAGCAGCAGCGTCCACTTCTCGCCGACCAGGTCGAGGGTGCGCTGGACCGTGCAGTTCTCGGTGCTCGTCTCGAGCCACTTCATGAGGCCATCGTAGAGCCCTGGCTTCGTCATTGACAGTCAGCTGCGGGGAGAGCTAGCTTCGAGAAACATAGCCAGAGGGTTCACGAGGGAACTCGGGACCGAGGAGGAAGCGCCGCCGCATGGAACGCTCTCGTACGTACGACTGGGACGACCCCGCCATCTCCGCGGCCGTCGTCGGGCAGGACTCCGGGCTGCACTTCCTGCGCGAGATGCTCGCCGGGCGGCTGCCCTCGCCGCCGATCGCCGCCACTCTGGGCATGTCGCTCGAAGAGGTCGACCACGGCCACGCGGTGTTCTCGCTGGAACCCGGCGAGGAGCACTACAACCCCATCGGCAGCGTCCACGGCGGCATCTACGCGACGATGCTCGACTCGGCGGCCGGCTGCGCGGTGCAGTCCACCCTGGCGCAGGGGATCGGCTACACCTCGGTCGACCTGACCGTGAAGTTCCTGCGCCCGATCACCGCCGACTCGGGCAAGGTGCGCGCCGTCGGCCGGGTCCTCAGCAGCGGCCGGCGCACCGCACTCGCCGAGGCGCAGCTCCTCGATCCGGCCGACCGCCTCCTCGCGCACGCCACCAGCACCTGCATGCTCTTCCCGGTGCCGGGCGCCTGACGGTCAACTGCCGGCCGGGTCAGTTCTGTTGCTGCCGCTCGTCCATGCCCGCCATCAGCGCCTGGTGGCTGCGGCGGACGTGCTCGCGCATCACACGCTCCGCGCCGTCGCCGTCCTTGGCGAGGATCAGTTCGAGGACGCGGTGGTGCTCGTGGTCGGACTCGCTGAGCCGGCCCGGCCGGGACAGGGAGGTGCGCACCAGGCGGGCGTAGGCGAGCTGGTTCATGAGGGTGCGGTAGTGCGCCTCCAGCTTGGTGTTGTCCGCGCCGGCCATGATCAGGTCGTGGAACTCGTGCACCAGCTGCGCGTACCGCTCGGCGTCGCCCTTGCGCACCGCCTCGTCCGCCTCGCGCATGTTCTCCGCCAGCCGCTCCACCTCCGGGACGTTGCCCCGGAACGCCAGCAGCCGGGCCGCCGCTCCCTCCAGCAGCTCCTTCATCTGGAACAGCTCGGTGATCTCGCGCCGCGACGGCACCGCGACGAAGGTGCCGACCCGGGGCCGGACCTCCACCAGCCCCTCGATCTGCAGCTGCTTCAGCGCCTCGCGGATCGGTGTGCGGCTGACGCCGAACGTCTCCGACAGCGCCATCTCGGACAGGCTGGAGCGCGGCGGCAGCTCACCGCTGATGATCATCTGGCGCAGCTCTTCGGCGACTCTGGCCTGCATGCTGGTCTGCTGCAACGGCTTACGGGCCCGCCCGGTGGGTTCTTGCATGGCACATGAACGTAATGTGCCTGCCCGGGCGGCGTCAACCGTCCCGGGACCTGACAACTGCCATGCAACGCGGCTCGCGTCCGAGCCGCTCATGACCGCAGCACGAACGGGTCGCCCGCCGGCTCCTCGCTGGTGTTGATCCACACGCTCTTCAGGCGGGTGTACTCCCGGATGACCTCGGTGCCGTGCTCGGTGCCGGTGCCGCTGCTGCGGAAGCCCGAGCGCGGCGACATCGGGGACATCGACCGGTACGTGTTCGCCCACACCGTGCCGGCCTCCAGTCGCGACGCCATACGGTGCACGCGGTTGACGTCCCGCGTCCACACGCCCGCGGCCAGCCCGTACGCCGAGTCGTTGGCGATCGCCAGGGCCTCCTCCTCCGACGCGAAAGGCATCACCGTGGCCACCGGCCCGAAGATCTCCTCCTGGCAGATGCGCATGGCGTTGTCCGTGCCGGTGAAGACGGTCGGGGAGTAGAACCAGCCGCCGAGGCCGGTGTCGGGACGCTCGCCGCCGACCACCACCTTGCCGCCCTCGGACCGGCCGAGATCGACGTACGACTCGACCTTGGCGAGCTGGTCCTTCAGCGCAAGCGGCCCCAGCTCGGTCGTGTCCAGGAGCGGGTCGCCGATGCGGATGGTCGCGGCGCGCGCCGTCACACGCTCCAGGATCTCCTCGTACACGTCCCGGTGGACCAGTACGCGGCTGCCGGCCACGCACGTCTGGCCCGCGGCCGCGAAGATGCCGGCGATCACGCCCATCGCCGCGGACGGCAGATCGGCGTCCGGGAAGACGATGTTCGGTGACTTGCCGCCGAGTTCGAGGGTGCAGCGCACGAAGCGGTCCGCGCAGGTACGGGCGATACGGCGGCCGGTCTCGGTGGAGCCGGTGAAGGTCACCTTGGCGATGTCGGGGTGTTCGGTGAGCGGGCCACCGGCGGTCGCGCCGAAGCCGGTGACGACGTTGACGACACCCGGCGGGAAGCCGGCCTCCTCGAAGAGCGGGGCGAGCGCGAGAAGCGAGGCCGAGGTGTGCTCGGACGGTTTGACGACGACCGTGTTGCCCGCGGCGAGCGCGGGGGCGAGCTTCGTGGCGGTGAGGAGAAGGGGGGAGTTCCAGGGGGTGATCGCGCCCACCACGCCCACGGGTTCGCGCAGGGTGTAGTTGAGCAGGTCGCGGCTCGCGCCGGGGATGACCTCACCGTGGATCTTGTCGGCCAGCCCCGCGTAGTAGTGGAAGTACTCGGGCAGGCCCGCGAGTTGGGCACGCATCTCGCGCAGCAGCTTGCCGTTGTCGAGGGATTCGGTGCGGGCCAGCTCCGCCGCGTTCTCGCCGATGAGGTCTGCGAGGTTGCGCAGGAGACGGCCGCGGTGGGTCTGGCTCAGGTCGCGCCAGCGGGAGTCCTCGAAGACGGAGCGCGCAGCGGCGACCGCCCGGTCGATGTCCTCGGCGGTTCCGTTCGCCGCCTCGTACCAGGGCCTGCCGGTGGTGGGGTTGACGCTCTCGAAGTACTCGCCGGAGGCGGGGGCCGTCCACTCGCCGGCGATGTAGTGCTGGTGGCGGGGGAGTCGGGTCATTCTGGTCGCTCCTCGGCTGCGGGTCGTATGTGGTTGCTCGCGCAGTTCCCCGCGCCCCTCGAAGCGTCCAGGATCACCTTGCTGAGAACGTTCGGGCGTTCCAGGGGGAGTAGATGGCGGGTGTTCGGGACGATGACCGCGCGGGCGCCGGGGATCCGGTCGGCCAGGGCGCGGCACATGGCCGGGGTGGAGCCGGGGTCGTCCGCGCCCGTGACCGCTGTGACCGGGGCCTTGATCCCGGGCAGGTGGGGCCACAACTCGGCGTCGGCGGTGGCGAAGACGTCGTAGCAGGCGAGGTAGGAGGTGCGGTCGGTCGTCATCAGACGGTCCAGGACCGCCTTCGCGAGCTCGGGGTCCCGCCTGCGCCACTCCGCCGAGAACCATCGCTCCACGGCCGCGTGTGCCGACCCCGCGAAGTCCTGGCGGGCCCGCTCCCGTCGCCTCAGGACCGCGGCCCGCTCCTCCTGCGAGCGTTCGGCGACCGAGCTGACCAGGGTGAGTGCGGACGTCAACTCGGGGTGTTCGACGGCGATTTGCTGCGCGACCAGTGCGCCCAGGGAGAAGCCCACCAGGTGCGCGGGGCCCGTCAGCAGGGCCGCGACGTCGGCCGCCAGCTCGCGCAGGGCCACCCCGGGCTCCGCCGCCGGCGAGGTGCCGTGGCCGCGCAGGTCGACGAGCGTCACGCGGTGCCGGTGGGTCAGTGCGGGCAGGCAGCGTTCCCACATCGCCCGGTCCAGGCCCACCCCGTGCAGGAGTACGAGGTCGGGGCCTGTGCCGTGGACTTCGTGGCCCAGGGCCGGCGGCAGCGTCATCGTTCCGTGGACAGCGGTGCCAGCCGGGCCTGGGGGCGGCCCTGGGCCGCCGCCGCGAGGCCGACGACGATCTCGTCGGCGCGCGGGCCGTCCGGGACGCGGGCCTCGATCGTCTGGTGGTGGGAGCGGATCGTCGCGTCCGTGATGTGCTTGAGCGGGATGTCGAAGACCGTTCCGGCCGCCGCGCGCTTCTCGACCGCGGGGAGCAGGGTGGTGGCCTCGGCCGCCTTGCGGAAGTGGTCGCCGAACTTGAGCGTGTGGATCAGCGCCGAGCCGTGCTCGATCTCGCCGTCCAGGCCGACGATCGCCGCCTTGCCGTACGCCTCCACCGGCGCCCCGAGCGCCTCCACCACCCGCGGTGCCAGCAACTCGCCCAGCTTCGGCGCCACTTCGTCGATGCCGGGCAGCAGGTCGTCGACGAAGTCCCGGCCCGCCCACGGGTTTTCGATCACCGCGAGCACCACGGCCGTACGGGCGGGCGGGTCGACCGGGCGGCCGCCCTCGCTGTGGATGTCCTCGGTGAAGGTGATGATCTTGCGGACGTTCATCGGGCGTTCTCCAGGTTCTGCAGATCGGCGAGGCGGACGGAGGGGTCCGTACGGCGGTCCCCGATACGGGCGTTGGGGCGGGGCCCGGACGCGGCGGCTGCGATCACCACGAGCTCGTCGGGGCGGGGCGCGTCCGGGATCCTGATCTGGACGGTCTGGTAGTGCGAGCGGGTCGCCGCCGCCGTCTTGTGCCACAGCGGCACCGTGAGCGGTTCGCCGGCCGGGAGGCGGTCGTCGCTGAAGACGATGATCGAGGTGCCCTCGGTCAGCTCCCGCAGGACGTTGCCGAAGTACGGCGTGTGGATCAGCGCACCACCGTGCTCGATCTCCCCGTTCAGGCCCACCACGGCCGCCTTGCCGAAGGCCTCGACGCGGTCGACGCCACCCAGCGTGTCGATCAGGCGGCCGGTCAGGATCTGCGCCAACTCCGGTGCCAGCTCCTCGACTTCCGCCTGCAGATCGGCCACGAAGCCGCGCCCCGCCCACGGGTTGCGGACGACCGCGGCCGCCGCGACCCGCCGTACCGGAGTGGCCACCGGGCGGCCGAGCTCCAGCAGCACCTCGTCGACCACCGTGACGACCTTCCGGATGCCGCAGGACGCGCGGCTCATGCGGTGAACTCCGGCATGACCTTCTCGGCGAACAGCTCCAGGCTGCGCATCGCCTTGCGGTGCTCCAGGCCCGGGTGCGTGGTCCACAGCAGCAGGTGCTCCAGACCGATCTCGTCGCGCAGCTCGGCCACCTTCTCGGCGACGTACTCGGGCGTGCCGACCAGCCGGTTCCTGTCCTTCAGGAAGTCGAAGGACAGCTCGTGCGCGTCGGTGAGCTCCTCGCCCGCCTCCATGAGGTTGCCCAGGCCCCGCCAGTGCATGATCCAGCGGTACGTCGTCATCAGCGCCTCCTCGAAGTCGGCGCGGGCCTGCTCCATGGTGTCCGCGACATACACGTCCCGGACCAGGCCGATGCCTTCGCCGAGCGCGTACGGACGGCCGGAGGCCTCGCTCGCCGTGGAGCGGTACAGCTCGAAGCGGTCCTTCAGGGTGGAGACCGGCGGCAGCCAGAACAAGCCTTGCACACCGTCCGCCGCTGCCGCCGCGATCGAGCGGGGGCTGTCGATGACCTGCCACAGCGGCGGGTGCGGGCGCTGCTGCGGGAACGGCGTGACCTGCATCTTCGTGATGACGCCGTCGGTCGTGTAGTCGTCCGTGGCGGGGGACAGGGGGTGGTTCCACTTCACGCCGGGGGCCGGGAACTCGTAGAAGCGTCCCTTGTGGTGGAAGAACTCGCCGCTCCACGCCTTGCGCAGGATCTCGACCGTCTCCTCGTACAGCGCGCGGTTCTGTTCCTGGTCGCGCGGGTCGGCGAGGGCGTTGAGGTTCAGTGCCTCGCGGCCGTAGAGACCGCGGCCGAGGCCGACCTCGACGCGGCCGCCGGAGAGCTGGTCGAGCATCGCGATGTCCTCGGCCAGCCGCAGCGGGTGCCAGAAGGTGGCGATGGAGGCCGCCTGGCCGATGCGGATGCGTGAGGTGCGGGCGGCGATGTCCGCGCCCATGAGCACCGGGTTCGGGGTGATCTCGATCGCCTCGTGGCCGAAGTGGTGCTCCGTGTACCAGGTGGACCAGAAGCCGGCCTCCTCCGCTGCGATCGCGAACTCCCGGGCCTCGTCCATGACTTGGGCGTACTCGCCCAGCCGGCCGGGCGCTCCGAGGTTGTGGAATATCGAGAACCGCATCCCGTTACCTTCCGTCTCTCGCTGTGCCATGGCAGTGAGGCTAGGAGTCCGAGTCGGAGGCGTCAAGGGGTAACCGTCGACAAACATCTCTGACCTGTGTGTTTGATCGTCCTACCAGGAATCACCAGGCTTTTCTGGCTGAGGTGTTGACACCGAACCTGCGCGTTCATACCGTCCTCTGCCATACAAGAGCTGACCGAGGGGCGTGACCATGACCCACACTCTTGACCGAGCCGCCGACACCGCAGACCGCACCTCACGGATCCGTTCCGCGTGGCGGTCAGCCTGGGACGAAGGGCACGTAGAGGCCCTGGACGACGTGCTCAGTCCCACCTACGTCCGCCGCCGGGGGCCCGCGTCCGTCGCGCAGGACCGCGACCAGCTGAAGAACTCCATCCGGGCCGTGCGCGAGGCCTTCCCCGACCTGCGCACCGAGATCGAGGACATCGTCGAGGACGGTGACCGGCTGGCGATCCGCTGGCGCAGCACCGGCAGCCATACCGGCGCCTTCCTCGGCGTTCCGCCCACCGGGAGGCCCGTCGAGGTCTCCGGTGCGACCTTCGCCCGCTTCGACGGGTCGTCCGTCGCCGAGGAGTGGGTGACCTTCGACTCCCGCCAGCTCCTGGAGGCGCTGGGGATCATCACCACCGTCAAGCAGGCGGCCGTCGATCCCGACCTGGTGCGCGGGGTGCACCGAAAGTTCATCACCGGCGTCACCGTGGTGACCACCGACGACGGCGGCACACCGCGCGGCCTCGCGGTCAACGCGTTCGCCAGCATCTCGCTGGACCCGCCGATGGTGCTGGTCTGCGTGCAGCGCAGCTCCTCCACCCATCCCGTGCTGCACCGGGCGAGCCACCTGGGCATCAACATCCTGGCCGCGGACCAGCTCGACGTCGCCAAGGTCTTCGCCTCCAAGGGCGACGACAAGTTCGCGCAGGTCGGCTGGACGCCGGGAGGCTTCGGTGTCCCGCTGATCGACGGCTCCTGCGCCCAGCTGGAGGTCGAGATCGGCGAACGCCTCGAGGCCGGCAGCCACACCGTGTTCACCGGCCGGGTGGTCTCCGCCCGCCACGACGACCTCGCGCCGCTGGTCTACAGCGGCGGCGGCTTCTTCGACATCTCGCACACGGCCCCCTTGCCGTGGTGACCCGCGCAACCGCAGCGACCAGGAGCACGCCATGACAGAAGGAACACCGGCGCCGGTCTACGGCAGCGCGGTCACCAAGGTCGAGCCCTTCGGCGTCGACCACATCCCCGACAACGAGCGGCACGGCAGGCCGAGTTCGCAGTTCTTCGTGTGGTTCGCCGCCGGCCTCAACTTCCCGATCATCCTGCTCGGGTTCAGCGCGGCATGGTTCGGGCTGAGCTTCTCCGCCGCGGTCGCCGCCATCGTCGTGGGAGCCGCGGTCGGCTCGCTGCTGATGGCGGTGATGTCCCGGATGGGCGTACGGCTGGGCGTGCCGCAGCAGATCCAGGCCCGCGGCCCGCTCGGCTTCTTCGGCAACTTCCTGCCCGTGGCATACATCAACGTCTTCGCCGGCGTCGGCTGGGCGGCGGTCACCGTCATCCTGGGCGGCAAGGCGTTCGCCGAGCTGACGCATCTGCCGTTCTGGCTGTGCGCGGGCGTGCTCACGGCGATCCAGCTGGTCGTGGCGATCTACGGCTACAACATGATCAACTACCTTCAGCGGGTGCTGACGTACGTCCTGACCCCGCTGTTCCTGCTGATCACCGTGGTCGCGGTGGTGCGCGGCGGCAGCCTCTTCCACGCCGACCCGCACGCGTCCGGATACATCGGCTTTACGGGCGGCTGGGTCACCTTCGGGGGCTGGTTCCTGTCCTTCCTGGTGGCCTGGGCGCCGTTCGCCTCGGACTACTCCCGCTATCTGCCGGACACCCCCGACGTCGTGCGCCGCACCGCCTGGTACACCGGGCTCGGCAACTTCGTCACCATCTGCTGGCTGGGCATCCTCGGGGTGGTCGTCGGCGGCAGCGCGACCAGCTCGGACTCGATCACCGCCCTGCACGAACTGGCCGGCCCCTTCGCCCTCCCCGCCCTGATCGCCGTCGGCCTGTCCGCCCTCGCGCAGAACTTCCTCAACGTCTACGGCGGCGCGATCTCCGTCCAGACCCTGAAGATCCCGGTCACCCGCTCCCAGGCGGTCACGGCCATCTGCCTGCTCGCCTACGTCATCAGCCTGTGGGGCGCGGCGGGTACGGAGGCCAAGTTCAAGATCTTCCTCAACCTCACCGCCTACTTCATCGCCCCCTTCGCCGCCGTCCTGCTCCTCGACTTCTACCTCGGCGGCCGCTCCGACCCCTCCCGGATCGCCGAACTCTACGACCGCCGCCGGGTGTTGGACTGGGGCTTCGTGGCCTGGGCGGGCGGCGTGGCCGCGTCGGTGCCGTTCTGGCAGTCGAGCTTCTACACCGGGCCCTTCGCTTCGGCGTACCCCGGGGCGGGCGACCTGAGCATGTTCGTCGCGGCCGGGGCGGGCGCGGTGCTGTATCTGCTGACGTACCGGCTGCGGCCGTTGTGGGTCCGTCGGGCGCCGAGCGGCTCACCCGGTCTGGCCGCCAACGAGGCTTCGGCGGCGGTGCGTTGAGCTCGGGCGGGCTGCCGTGGCTGTTGGGGGAATCCCTCTGGAGCCGTGGCTGGGGCGCCCGCCCGTCGTACCCCGCCCGTCGTACGGGGTCTTGATCATCCGCCGGTACGCTCGGGCCATGACGGACGACTGGCGGAAGGACCGCATCGGGGCCGCTCTGCGGGGCGAGAACCCGACGGTGCTGCGGCGGCTCGAGTCCGGCTTCGCGGTGATCGGCGATGTCCAGTTCCTGCCCGGGTACTCGGTCCTCCTCGGGGACGACCCAGGAGTCCAACGGCTGTCCGACCTGCCGAAGGCCAGGCGGCTGTCGTTTCTGTCCGGCATGGACCAGCTCGGTGAAGCGGTCGAGCGGGCCTGCCGCCGGCTGGACCCCGGCTTCCGCCGGGTCAATCTGGAGATCCTCGGCAACACGGATCCGTTCCTGCACGCCCATGTCTGGCCACGGTACGAATGGGAGCCGGCCGAGCTGGTGGGCAAGCCGGTGTGGCTGTATCCGCGTGACCGGTGGAGCGACCGGCGATTCGGACTCGGCCCGCAGCACGACGCGCTGCGGGCCGCCATCGGCGGCGAACTGGATCGGCTGCGCTCACCGGCCTGACGGCCTGGGCCGCCCCGTGCGGAACTCCCCCCTCCGCCCCCCACCCATTGCGACCATGTCCGGCACGTCCGAGGCTGGGGGGCAATGCCGGTTTGGTGAGGGAGGCGGGCCATGGTGATGGGCAGCGCGTTGGGGGCCGAGCGGCAGCGGCTCGCGGAGGCCGACGCGGGACGGGTGGCCTGGCGCCGCTGGGGGCCCTACCTCAGCGAGCGGCAGTGGGGGACCGTACGGGAGGACTACAGCGCCGACGGCGACGCCTGGGCGTACTTCACCCACGACCAGGCCCGCTCCCGCGCCTACCGCTGGGGCGAGGACGGCATCGCGGGTGTCAGTGACGACAAGCAGCGGCTGTGCTTCGCGCTCGCCCTGTGGAACGGCCGCGACCCCATCCTCAAGGAGCGGATGTTCGGTCTGACCAACCAGGAGGGCAACCACGGCGAGGACGTCAAGGAGTACTACTTCCACCTCGACAACACGCCCACCCACTCCTTCATGAAGTACCTGTACAAGTACCCCCAGGGCGAGTTCCCCTACGCCGACCTGGTCGCCACCAACGGCGCACGCGGCCGCGGCGACTTCGAGTACGAGCTGCTCGACACCGGCGTCTTCGACGAGGACCGCTACTTCGACGTCTTCGTCGAGTACGCCAAGGCAGGTCCCGAGGATCTGCTGATCGAGATCACCGCGCACAACCGCGGGCCCGACGAGGCCACCCTCCACCTGCTGCCGACGCTCTGGTTCCGGCACACCTGGTCCTGGGCCGGCGGAACCGCCGTCCCGGCCATGCACAGGACGCCGGACGGCATCCGCGCCGACCACGACGAACTCGGCCCCCGCTGGATGTACTTCGACACCGACGCCCCCGTCCTGTTCACCGGGAACGAGACGAACGACGAGCGCGTCTTCGGCAGCGCGAACACCACGCCGTACGTCAAGGACGGCATCGACCGGTACGTCGTGCACGGCGAGACGGCGGCCGTCGACCCGGCGCAGACCGGCACCAAGGCCGCCGTCCACCACACCCTCGTCATCCCCGCCGGCCGGAGCGCCACCGTACGGCTCCGGCTGTCCGACACCGAACTCGCCGACCCCTGGGGCGAGTTCGCCGCCACCTTCGACGCCCGCCGCACCGAGGCCGACGCCTTCTACGAGGACGTCGTCCCCGACGGCATGGGCGAGGACGAGCGGCGGCTCGTGCGGCAGGCCCTGGCCGGGATGCTGTGGAGCAAGCAGTACTACTACCTCGACGTCGAGCGCTGGCTGGCCGAGCACGGCGTCGACCCGCTCGCCGCCGACCCCGGCATCCGCAACAGCGCCTGGTACCACATGATCAACGACGAGATCATGTCGATGCCGGACACCTGGGAGTACCCGTGGTTCGCCGCCTGGGACCTCGCCTTCCACGCCCTCGCCCTGTCGATGATCGACATCGGCTTCGCCAAGTCGCAGCTCGAGTTGCTGCTGCGCCGTCTGTATCTCCATCCCAACGGGCAGATCCCGGCCTACGAATGGAACTTCGGCGACGTCAACCCGCCCGTGCACGCCTGGGCGGTCCTCTTCGTCTACGAGCTGGAGAAGCACCGCACCGGCCACGCGGACCGCGTCTTCCTGGAGAACGCCTTCCAGAAGCTGACGAAGAACTTCACCTGGTGGCTCAACCGCAAGGACGTCGACGGCAACAACGTCTTCCAGGGCGGCTTCCTCGGCCTGGACAACATCGGTGTCTTCGACCGCAGCGCGCCCCTGCCCACCGGCGGCCACCTCGACCAGGCCGACGGCACCGCGTGGATGGCGCTGTACTGCCAGAACCTCTTCGACATCGCCCTCGAACTCGCCGTGGACAATCCGGTCTACGTCGAGCAGGCCCAGATGCTCTTCGAGCACTTCGCCTGGATCGCGGTCGCCATGAACCGCATCGGCAAGGACAACGCCACCCTGTGGGACGAGGAGGACGGCTTCTTCTACGACGTCCTGCGCCGGCCCGACGGCAGCGCCACCCGGCTGAAGGTGCGCTCCCTGGTGGGCCTGCTGCCGCTGGCCGCGACCAGCGTCATCGGCAGCGGAGCGGCCACGAACTTCCCCCAACTGGTCGCGGGAGCACAGGAGTTCATCAAGCGGCACCCGGCCGTCGAGGCCGTCGTCGCGCAGCGGGTCCCCGCGGACCCCGAGCACAAGGGCCGTTTCCTGTTCGCCCTGTTCGGCGAGGACCGGCTGCGCCGCGTGCTGGCCCGGATGCTCGACGAGCAGGAGTTCCTCGGTCCGCACGGCATCCGATCCCTGTCCCGCCACCACGCGGAGCATCCGTACCGCTTCGACGTGCACGGGCAGGAGTACGGCGTCGGCTATCTGCCCGCCGAGTCCGACTCCGGCATGTTCGGCGGCAACTCCAACTGGCGCGGCCCGGTGTGGTTCCCGATGAACCTCCTCCTCATCCGTGCGCTGCTGAACCTGCACGGCTACCACGGTCCCGGCTTCACCGTGGAGTGCCCGACCGGCTCCGGCCGGCAGCTGAACCTCTACGAGGTCGCCCGTGAGATCTCCGACCGGCTCACCTCGACCTTCCTGGTGGGTGAGGACGGCCACCGCCCGGTGCACGGGGCCCAGCCCAAGTTCGCCAAGGACCCGTACTGGAAGGACCTGATCCTCTTCTACGAGTACTTCCACGGCGACAACGGCGCGGGTCTCGGCGCCTCGCACCAGACCGGCTGGACCGGACTGGTGGCGGCCACCGCGACCCTGTTCCACAGCATCGGCGCCGAGGACGTGGAGCGCGGCGGCAGGGAGTCCCTGCGGCTCTCGGACGAACGGTTCACGGGCGCGAGCGACGAGGAGCCCCTGTCATGACCGTGATCCATGAGATCAACACCCTGGTGTGGCTGGGCGAGTTGAGCCGCCGGTACGGGCGCGGCGTCACCCTGGGCGACGTACCCGCGGAGGTCTGGGACGAGGTGGCGCGGGCCGGCGTCGACACCGTCTGGCTGATGGGAGTCTGGCGGCGCAGCCCGGCCGGTCTCGCGATCGCCCTGCGCGACGAGTCCCTGCGCGCCTCCTTCCGCGGCGCCCTGCCCGGCCTCACCGAGGCGGACATCGCCGGATCGCCGTACTGCGTACGCGACTACGTCGTCGACGACACCCTCGGCGGCCCCGCCGCCCTGGCCCAGGCCCGCTCCCAACTCGCCGCGCGCGGACTGCGGTTGATCCTGGACTACGTCCCCAACCACGTCGCCCCCGACCACCCCTGGCTCACCGAACGCCCCGGCTGCCTGATCCAGGGCACACCGGAGGACCTGGCCGCCGCGCCCGGCGCCTTCATCGAGGTCTCCGGGCAGATCTACGCCCGCGGCCGCGACCCGTACTTCGCCCCCTGGCCCGACGTCGTGCAGCTGAACGCCTTCAGCGACGACCTGCGTGCCGCCGCCGTGGACACGCTCGTCTCCATCGGCGACCAGGCGGACGGCGTGCGCTGCGACATGGCGATGCTGATGATGAACGACGTCTTCGCCAAGACGTGGGGCGACCGCGCCGGAGCCCACCCGGCCGAGGACTTCTGGCCGTACGTCATCGAGCGTGTTCGGGCCCGTCACCCCGACCTCCTCTTCGTCGCGGAGGCGTACTGGGACCTCGAATGGGCCCTGCAGCACGAGGGCTTCGACCACTGCTACGACAAGCGGCTCTACGACCGCCTGGTGCACGAGGACGCCGGATCGGTCCGCGCCCACCTCCAGGCCGACCTCGGCTACCAGCGCGGCCTGGTCCGTTTCCTGGAGAACCACGACGAACCGCGGGCCGCCGCCACCCTGCCCGGCGGACGGGAGCTCGCCGCCGCCGTCACCGTCGCCACGCTGCCCGGCGCGACGCTCTGGCACGAGGGCCAGTTCGAGGGGCGGGAGATACGCCTGCCGGTGTTCCTCTCGCGCGGGCCGCAGGAACAGCCCGACGACCAACTGCGGGCGTTCTACGCCGACTTGCTGCCGGCCGCGGCCGCCGTACGCGACGGCGAGTGGCGGCTGCTGGACACCGCCGGATGGCCGGACAACGACAGTCACCTGAACCTGCTCGCCTGGAGCTGGACCGGCGCCGACGCCCGCCACGTCGTGATCGTCAACTACTCCGGCCACCCGGCCCAGGGCCTCGTCCCGCTGCCCTGGGACGACCTGGCCGGCCGGACCTGCCGGCTGGCCGACCTGCTCACGGGGCAGGCGTACGACCGCGACGGCGGTGGACTGCTCGCGCGTGGCCTGTACGTCGACCTGCCGGCCTGGCACTCCCACGTGCTGGCGCTGACCTGAAAGACGCACGTGGTAGAAGCGGACCATGAACAACTCCTGCACAGCACCGAGCCGGAACGGCGGCGCCCGATGACAGCCGGCATCGACACCCCGGACCGCCGCGGCCGCACCGGCCTGGACCGGACCGGCCTGGACCTGACCGGCAACCCGCGTGTGAGGATACGGGAGGTGAAGCTGCTCTCCAGCCACTGGTACGTCGAGCGCGCCACCACCTTCGACTTCCGGAGCGCCGACGGCACCTGGAGCAGCCAGCAGCGCGAGACGCACGACCGCGGCAACGGCGCCACCATGCTGCTGTACGACGCCGCACGCGAAACGGTCCTGCTCACACGGCAGTTCCGCTTCCCCGTGTACGTCAACGGGCACCCCGACGGCATGCTGATCGAGACCCCCGGCGGGCTCCTCGACGACGAGGACGAGCATCCCGAACTCGCCGTGCGGCGCGAGGTGGTGGAGGAGACCGGGCACACCATCGGCGCCGTGGAGCACGTCTTCGACGTCTACATGAGCCCCGGCTCGGTCACCGAACGCGTCAGCTTCTACGCCGCCGCGTACGGGCCCTCGACCCGCACCCACGAGGGCGGCGGACTCGACGAGGAGGGCGAGGACATCGAGATCGTCGAACTGCCCTTCCGCCGCGCCCTGGAGATGATCCGCACCGGCGAGATCAACGACGCCAAGACCATCATGCTGCTGCAGTGGGCGGCGCTGGAGGGCCCGTTCGCCAAGGGGGACCGGCGCTCTTGAGCCGGACCTCTTGACTTGAAGAGCGCTCCAAGCTGAAGACTCCCGTTCGTGTCCGGAACCCCGGGCACGAACGGGAGGGAGACCCATGAAGTACCGAACGATCGGAAGCGACCCGGCAAATTGCCGTGAGGTGAGCGTCATCGCCCTCGGAGCGATGCTCATGGGCTCACGCACGGACGAGGTGACGTCCTTCGCCGTCCTCGACCGTTACGTCGAGGCCGGCGGCACCTTCGTCGACACCTCAGACAACTACGCGTTCTGGGAGGACGGCGGCCAGGGCGGGCAGAGCGAGGAGCTCCTCGGCCGGTGGCGGCGCAGCCGCGGCATCGGCGACGAGATCGTCATCGCGACCAAGCTCGGCGCCCGTCCGCTGGCCCCCGGCACCAGCTACGTCGACAACCCGGAGGGCCTGTCCGCGAAGGTCGTCCGCGAGTCCGCCGAGCGCAGCCGGCAACGGCTCGGCGTGGACAGGCTGGACCTCCTCTACGCCCACATCGACGACCCCACGGTCCCGCAGCGCGAGACCGTCGAGGCCTTCGGGGAACTCGTCGGCGAGGGCACCGTCGGCCTGCTCGGCGTGAGCAACCAGTCAGCCTGGCGGGTGGAGCGAGCCCGCGCCCTCGCCGCAGCGGGCGGCCTGCCCGGCTACGAGGTCCTCCAGTACGCACACAGCTACCTGCGCCCGCGCACCGACGTGCCCGACGACATGTTCCCCGACGGCAGCCTCGGTCACGTCGGCCCCGACCTCCTCACCTATCTGCGCGCCGAGAAGGCCCTCACCCTGGTCGCCTACTCACCCCTCCTCAAGGGCGCCTACACCCATCCGGACCGGCTCCCCTCCGACTACGACCACCCGGGCACCGCGCCCCGCCTCGCGGCCCTGCACGACGTGGCGCGCGAAACGGGGGCGACGCCCAACCAGGTCGTCCTGGCCTGGCAGTTGGGAGGCGAACTCCCGATCATTCCGCTGGTCGGCGCCTCGTCGGTGGCCCAACTGGAGGAGAACCTGGCGGCGGCGGACCTGGAACTGACCGCGGACCAGCGGGCGCGCCTGGACGCGGCCCGCTGATCCACCGCCTCATGACCGGGAGGTTCAGGGCTCGGCCACGTCGAAGACCATGCTGCGCACCGGTGCGAGATCCTGCAGACGCACCGCGTCCTCCGCGCAGGCGCGGCCCTCCGGGGAGGCGAACGCGGCGCGCAACTCCTCCATCGTGTCCCACTCCAACTCCGCGACCAGATAGCAGGGTTGGCTCCCGCGCACGTCCGCGGGGCGGTCGCCCAGCGTGTACCGGCGCAGGCCGGGCAGCCGGTGGGCCAGCGGGAGATGGACCTCGCGGTAGTGCCGGTCGAACGCCGCGGGGTCGGCCGGGGCCTCGTACAGGACGAGGAACCGGGCGGTCATCGCCCGGCCCTGCGGTAGCGCGCGAAGACGGCCTGGCCGATCTGCTCGGCCGACACGCACTCCAGGTCTACGGGTGAGTCGCCCGCGGGGAACAGGCGGTCGCCGCTGCCCACGACGGTGGGGAAGGTGATCAGGCGGTACTCGTCGACCAGGTCCTCCGCCATCAGGGTGTGGACCACGCTCAGGCTGCCCGCGACGATCACGTCGCGCCGCTCCCGCTTGACCGCGTCCACCAGGTCGCCCTCCAGGAGCCGGGAGTTGGACCAGGCGGAGACGTCGGTGAGGGTGCGGGTGGCGACGAGTTTCGCCGCGGCGTTCATGCGCCCGGAGAACTCGTCGTCGCGGCCCGGCCACAGCTGGGAGAACTGCTCCCAGGTGGTGCGGCCCAGCAGCATGACTCCCTCGTCCAGGGTGGCCCCGAGCCGGAACTTGTCCCCCGCGGCCGCCTCGGGGCCGTGCCGGAACATCCAGCCGCCGCCGGGTGTGCCGCCGCGGCCGTCGGGGTCGGAGGTGATTCCGTCCAGGGTGGTGAAGGCGATGACGATGACGCTCATGGCGATGTCCTCTCGGATGTCTCGATCGGCGCTCACCGGTATGTACCGGTGCCACCGACCGGACTCATCGCCCGCTCTCGAATTTCTCCGAAGAAATCTCCTCGGGCAGGTCGAAGGCCGCGAACACCCGCGGATCGGCGAACACCACGTTGCTCGCGATCCGCCCGCCGGTGACGGCGAAGACCTGCAGCGTGTGCAGCCGGTGCCCGCCGTCCGGCGCGGGCGCGTACGCGGCCAGCGCCGGCTGCCCGCCGGCGGTGAGCGGCCGGGTGCGCCAGTCCGTGCCGCGCAACGCGAACACGCGGTCCATGAACAGGCCGTAGTCGCGGCGCCCGCGGTACCACAGCGGCACCGGCGGCATCTCCAGCACGGCCGCGTCGGTCAGCAGCCGCACCAGCGCGGGGACGTCGGCGGCTTCGAAGGCCCGCGCGTACCGCTGCACCACGCCCCGTGCCTCGGCGTCGTCAGGCTCGGGCACCTCGCCGGGATCGCCCACGCCGGCGACCGCCGCCCGGGCCCGCTGCAACGAACTGTTGACGGCCGCGACCGTCGTCCCGAGCTGCTCGGCGACCTCCGCGGCACTGAACTCCAGCACCTCCCGCAGCACCAGCACCGCACGCTGCCGCGCCGGCAGCACCTGCAGCGCGGCCACCAGCGCCAGCCGCAGATCGGCCCGCACCTCGACGTCGTAGCGGGAGTCGGGGAACGGCTGGAGCCACGGGATGTCGAAGGCCGGCGTCAGCGGGGCCCCCGGGTCCTCGCTCGGCGCGCCCAGCCCGGACGGCAGCGGCCGTCGCGCCCGCCCCTGAAGCGCGGTCAGGCACACGTTCGTCGCGATCCGGTACAGCCAGGTCCGCACCGACGCGCGCGAGGCGTCGTAGCGATCACGGGCCTTCCACGCCCGCAGCATCGTCTCCTGCACCAGATCCTCGGCCTCGTGGAACGAGCCCAGCATCCGATAGCAGTACGCCACCAGCTCGCCCCGGTACCGCTCAAGGTCCATGGGCACATCATGGCGCACACCACCCCTGGCAGGTCCCCTCCCGCTGTGCGTGACTGGAGGCATGAGCCCACTCCCGACCGAGCGATCCCTGCGCACCACCCCAGAAGGCCTCCACTGGGAGCCCAGCGAGCGCTGGGTGCGCGGCGTCAAGGGCGATGTCACCGTCGTCGACAGCCGCCGACCCGTCCTTGTCTGGGAACCCGAGCTGCCCGTGCCGCAGTACGCCTTCCCCCGCGCCGACGTACGCGAAGACCTCCTGCGCCCCGCCAAGAACCCGCACACCGGCACCCACACCGGCTCGCAGATCTTCTACGACCTCGAAGTCGGCGAGCAGCGGACGGCGAACGCCGCCTGGACCTTCCCGTCCGCCGACCTGGCCGACCACATCGCCTTCGAGTGGTTCCGGCGTCCGGGCAGGGGTCTGGACCACTGGTACGAGGAGGAGGAAGAGATCTTCATCCACCCCCGCGACCCGCACAAACGCGTCGACTCCATGCCCAGCAGCCGGCATGTGCAGGTGGAGATCGACGGCACGCTCGTCGCCGACACCCGACGGCCGGTGCTGCTGTTCGAGACCGCCCTGCCCACGCGCTACTACATCCCGCGCCAGGACGTCCGCCTGGATCTGCTCGAACCCACCGACCACCACACCGGCTGCCCCTACAAGGGCACCGCCGAGTACTGGTCCTGGCGCGGCGAGGCCGACGTGCCGCCCAACCTGGTCTGGAGCTACGCGGAGCCGCTGCCCGCGGTGGGCCCGATCCGCGGACTCCTCGCCTTCTTCAACGAGGCCGTCGACATCATCGTGGACGGCGAGCGCCAGGAGCGCCCGGTCACGCCGTTCAGCGCGACGCTCAGACCGAGCAGCCCACGTGGGCCAGAGCCTGCTTGAGCAGCACCCCGTGCCCGCCGGGCATCTCGCCCTGCACCGCCTCCGACGCGGCCTCCTGGGGGCTGAACCAGACCAGGTCCAGGGCGTCCTGCCGGGGCCGGCAGTCACCGGAGACCGGGACGACATAGGCCAGGGACACCGCGTGCTGGCGCGGGTCGTGGAACGGCGTGATGCCCTGCGTCGGGAAGTACTCCGCGACCGTGAAGGGCTGCAGGGACGCCGGGACCCGGGGCAGCGCGACCGGGCCGAGGTCCTTCTCCAGGTGGCGCAGCAGCGCGTCACGGACCCGCTCGTGGTGCAGGACCCGGCCGGAGACCAGGGTCCGGCTGACCGTGCCCTCCGGGCCGATGCGCAGCAGTACGCCGACACTGGTGACTTCGCCGCTGTCGTCCACGCGCACGGGCACGGCCTCGACGTACAGGATCGGCATACGGGCACGCGCCGATTCGAGGTCGTCGGCGCTCAGCCAGCCCGGCGTGGTTTCGGTCATGTCAGACATTGCTTGATCATACTTTCAGGAGGGGCCGGAAAGGCGGTAGACCCGAGAGGCATTGTGTGCGCCTGCCCACTCCGCGATACGCAGTGCGTCGGGCAGGCTCAGCTCGTCGGCGTCGACCCGGTCCTGCAGCAGAGCGGCCAGACCGTGGCGGAAGGCGAGCGCACCGAGACGGTAGAACTCCGCCACACCATAGGCGTCGGAGCTGTACAACAGCTTGCGGAACGGCGTGATCTCCAATGCCTCCGCCAGGACGGCCCGGGCACGCGCCGGGCCCACGTAGTGCAGGGTGAGGCCCACGTCCAGATACACGTGCTCGAACACCGCGGCCAGATAGGCGGCTTGGCGCTGGTAGGGCCAGCAGTGCAGCAGCAGGACGGGGATCGCGCCGCCGCTCAGATGCAGCCAGTCGGTGAGGTGGGTGGGGTCGGACCGGTGCATGCGGATGTCGTTGTCGCCGAAGCCGGTGTGCAGTTGGAGCGGCAGGCCGAGGTCGACCGCCGTCCACAGCAGATGCCGTACGAGGACGGGATCGTCCAGCCGGCCGCCGCGCGTCAGCCAGCGCCGGGCCGCCTGCGTCACCTCGGTCCGGGACGGGCGGGCCGGGTCGAGGTCGAAGCCGGTGCGGTAGGCGGCCACGGACTTCACCCCGACCACGCCCGGCCCCCGCACGGCCTCGTGCGCGGCCTGCTGGAAGGCGTCGCCGTAGTCGCCGGCCTCGACCCCGCGAGCGGCCACCGACTCGGCGAGGTTCTCCAGGCGTACGACCTCGTACGCGGTCCCGCCGGCCGCTCCGGCCAGCTCCGCCGGAGTGGTCAGCCGGTCCGGCGCGTAGCCGGTGTCCACGCAGAACACGCCCGTCCCCGAAGCGGCCAGGAAGCGGCGGTTCACCTCTTGCGCACCCAACTCGGCGCGGCGCGCGAGGTATTCGTCGGGCGGCGCGTGCCGGGGCAGGTCGAGCAGCGGGGCGCAGTGGCGGCGGACGGCCAGGCCGACCGGGCTGTCGAAGGAGGAGATCCCGGGCCAGGTACCGCCCTCGGTGATCAGCTCCTCGAAGGCGTCCCGGGGCAGGTCGGCGGTGACGAGGCCGTGGCAGTGGTGGTCCACGAGCTCCAGCGCGTCGAGCGCCTCCCGGACCGCGCCCACGTCAGTACTTCCAGCGGTACGCCGCCGCCACCCGCTCGTCGTCCAGGCCGTCGACCGCCGCGATCTCCCCCTGCCGTACGGCGATCACGGCGTCCGCGAGGACCGGGCCGAGCGCGGTCCGCAGCTGCTCGTCCTTGCGGAACTCCGCGACGGAGTCGGCGAGGGAGGTCGGCAGGCGCCGGACACCGCGGGCCGCCGCGTCCGCCGCGTCGAGGCGGGCCGGATCGCCGGTGATCTCCTCGGGCAGGAGAGTGGAGGAGGTCAGGCCGTCCAGTCCCGCCGCGATCAGGCTGGTGAGGGCGAGGTAGGGGTTGGCGGCCAGGTCGACCGGTTTGACCTCCAGGTTCGCGGCCTGGTCGCGCAGGCCCGCCGTGCCCGTGACGACACGCACCGCGGCCTCGCGGGTCTCGCGGCCCCAGCAGGTGAACACCCCTGCCCACTGGGAGGGTTTGAGCCGCAGGTGGCTTGCCGGGCTGGGCGCGGTGACGGCTGTGAGGGCCGGGAGGTGGGTGAGCACGCCGGCCGCGAAGGACTCGGCGTCGGGCGTCATGCCGTAGCGGCCTCCGCCGCCGGAGTGCAGGTTGACGCCGTCGCGCCAGGCGGAGAGATGGACGTGGCCGCCGTTGCCGACGCCCTCGGCGAAGACTGCGGGGGAGAAGGAGACCACCAGCCCGTGGCGCCGGGCCACGGCCCGGATCGTCTGCCGCACCAGCACGCTGCGGTCGGCCGCCGCCACCGGGTCGAGGGCGCCCACCGAGATCTCGAACTGACCGGCCGCGTACTCGGGATGGACCTGCTCGACGTCCACGCCCTGAGCGGCGAAGGCGGCCAGCAGGTCGGCGGTGTAGTCGCTGAGCTCGATCTGCCGGGTGGCGCTGTACGCGGGCCCCGTCGTCGCGGGCACGAACTCCCCGCCCTCCGCGGGGCCTTGGCCGACGGCCCACTCCACCTCGACGGCGGCCCGGAAGGTCAGGCCGTGCCGCTCGGCGGCCGCGGAGACGATCCGGCGCAGCGCCGTACGGCCGCAGCCGGGATGCGGCTCGCCCTCCTGGGTGATGCGGTCGACGGGCGCCCAGGCCCAGCCGGGCTGCCCGGCCAGGACGGTCAGGTGGTCGAGGTCGGGGTAGAGGCGCAGGTCGCCGTCCGGGGAGCCGAGGACGTCGGTGGCGACGATGGAGTCGTTCGACAAGAAGGTGTCGAAGACCGGTGACATGCCGACGCCCCAGGCCGCCGCGGAGGCGAGCTTGGCCGTCGGGACCGTCTTGATCCGGCACACGCCGGCGGTGTCGACGTAGGACAGCACGATGCCGTGCACGCCCCGGCCCGACAGTTCGCCGCCGAGCGCGGTGGCCCGCTCGACGTCACCGGGGCGCCCGCCGGGGACGGGATCGGCAAGGGTGGTCATACGTCCTCCACGGGTACGTCCTCGGCGAATGGCACGTACGTCAGGGTTTCACGGCCACGGCGCCGAACTGCGGTACCAGGGCAGGCGTTTCGGATTCGGCGCGCCAGCGGGAGCACGACACCAGACCTGGGTCGAGCAGCTCCAGGCCCTCGAAGAAGGCGGCGATGTCCGCGCCGCCGCGAGCGGTGATCGGCGGGGTGGCGTTCTCGTTCCAGAACTTCATCGCCGGGATCTGGCCCGCCCCGCCGAGGTCGTCGTCGAAGGTCGGGTGGGTGAGGACCAGGAAGCTGCCGGAGGACATCTCGGCCATGACGCGGCGGACGATGTCGCGGGCCTCCTCGGTGTCCAGCACGAAGTTGAGGATGCCCAGCATCATCACCGCGACCGGCTCGCCGAAGTCGAGCGTCCCGGCGGCCCGTTGCAGTATCGCGGCCGGGTCGCGCACGTCCGCGTCGACGTAGTCGGTGGCGCCCTCGGAGGTGCCGTTGAGCAGGGCGCGGGCGTGGGTGAGGACGAGGGGGTCGTTGTCGACGTAGACGATCCGTGCCCCGGGGGCGACGCGCTGGGCGATCTGGTGCGTGTTCTCCCCGGTGGGCAGGCCGGTGCCGATGTCCAGGAACTGCCGCACCCCGCGCTCCTCGGCGAGGAAGCGCACCGCCCGGCCCAGGAACCGGCGGTCGGCGCGGGCGATGTCGCGGATGACCGGGAACATTCCGGCGACGTGCTCGCCGACCTGCTGGTCGACCTCGTAGTTGTCCTTGCCGCCGATCCAGTAGTTCCACACGCGCGCGTTGTGCGCCACGCCGGTGTTGAGCACCGCCGACCCGCCCGAAGGGGTGTGGCTCTCCGTCACGACTCAGCTCCTTCTCGCACGCCTGCGGCCGTCGTGGCCATTGTGCCGCCCGGTGATCACGGTGTCCGGTGAACGCCGGGGAATCGGCTGATCGGGGTGCGGAATCGGCTGACGTGGCCGAATCGTGGGGGGTCAGCGGAAGTTGGCCGGACCGGCCGCCGGCGTCTTGCCGGACAGGACGTCCTTCAGGCGCTGCGTGCCCTTGGTCGCCGCCTGTCCGGTGGACTGCTGCTCGGCGCCGCCGAGGCCGCCCGCGGTGATGGTGATCGCGTCGTCGCCGACCCGGACGACGGCCACGTCCAGGGTGAGCGTGGTCGCCTCGCCGTTCGTGGTGCCCTGCACCACCACGCGCAGGTCCTGCCGGGAGTCGCCCACGGCGGGCACCGTGCCCTCGGTGACCTGGACCGTGCGCTTGCCGCCCTTGGCGTCGGTCGCGGTGAACTGGTCGCACTTGACCGGCAGCGTCTTCAGCCACGCCTGCGCGGAGCTCAGTTCGGCGGAGTCGTAGGAGGCGACCTGGTAGAGCAGGCGCGAGTCGCCCTGCTGGAAGCCGCGCAGCGCGGACGCGCCCGACGGCTTGCCCAGCAGGTCGTCGTCGTAGAGGGCGTCGAGGAGTTTCTGGCAGTCGGCGGCGTTGGCCTTGGCGGTGAGGAAGCCGGCGACGTCGACCTTGCCGATCAGGAGCGTGTCGCTCCACTTGGCGGCGTCCTTGACCTGGTTCCAGCCGTCCTCGATGTCGCCCTCGTTGATCAGCGCGGCCTGCGCACCGGCCGTGGTCAGACGTGGCAGCGCCGAGGCGGTGGGCCCGGAGCCGCCGCCGTTGCCGGAACAGGCCGCGGTGGCCAGCAGCGCGGTCGTCGCCAACGCGTAGGGGAGCACGCGGACGGTGGGGGCACCTGCCATGCCCTTCGGGCCGTGGGGGAGGGACGGACGTCGGGACATGGCGGATGCCTCCAGAGATACCGCGACAGCAGGGGCTTCCCTCAGCGCACCATCGGCGGCAGCGCCTCACCAGTGCACCGGTCCGTTCGGGGGAGTCCGCCCCGCCGCAACCCGAACGCCTCCTCCGGCATGCCCGCCCGTCCGTCCGCGGTGACACTGGCGCCATGCCGGAGTGACCCAAGGAGTGACCATGCTGCCCGGATTCCTCGCCAGAGCGGTCGAATTGCTGCTCGGCCGGGAGGGCCGCTCGCTGCACGTGAAGGCGGCGGGCGCGGCGACGGCCGTCCTGGGCGTGGTGATGCTGCTCGGCGCCTGGGCCGTCGTCGTGGCCGAACAGGACGCCCGGCGCGCCAACTTGAGGACCTACCCGCAGGCGCTGTGGTGGGCCGTCGAGACGGCGACGACCGTCGGCTACGGCGACTTCTTCCCGGTCACCTTCGGCGGCCGCGTCGTCGCGGTGGTCGTGATGGTCGTCGGGATCACCACGTACGGCCTGGTCACGGCCGCCCTCGCGACCTGGTTCGTCGGG
Source organism: Streptomyces sp. NPDC048419 (assembly GCF_043200415.1). Classification (NCBI taxonomy): domain Bacteria; kingdom Bacillati; phylum Actinomycetota; class Actinomycetes; order Kitasatosporales; family Streptomycetaceae; genus Streptomyces; species Streptomyces sp. NPDC048419. Next base: position 36,254 of record NZ_JBICXT010000034.1, read on the forward strand.
CGGGAACAGCGGCGCCGCCACCATCCAGGGCGCCACGCCCGGGAGTTGAGCGAGGAGACCGTCCACGCCCTGCACGAGCGCTTCGACCGGCTGGAGCGGATGATGGCCGGCGGCGGCGAGCGGGAATGACGCCGGGCGGCATCGCGGGCGGCCGCGAGCGACGCCGTGGATGCCGCTTGCTACCCGCCAGTACCCCGCCGTGTGACACGTGTGACTCCTGAGGTACGGTCCCTCCCGGGTCCGCACGCATCCGCCGCCCGCGGACCGCCACGCGCAGGGTCGAAGGGGGCGCCGCAGCCATGGAGTTCCACCTGGTCGACGACGGCGAAGGGTCTCTGGAGCCGGACGGCACCCGCCTGGAGGACCTCGCCCCGCAGCCCCTGCTGACCCGGGACTACGAGACCCGCCCCGAGCTCGTCTACGAGCGGCTGCGGAGGCACCACGGGCCGGTCGCGCCGGTCGACCTGCTGGGCGTCCCGGCCTGGCTCGTGCTGGGCTACCGCGAGTCCTTCGAGGTGCTCCAGAACGACGCCGCCTGGCCCAAGGGGCTGGAGAACTGGCGGGCCCGCTCGGAGGGCCGGGTGCCCGCCGACTGGCCGCTCGCCCCCTCTCTCGAGGTCAACCACGTGCTGATCCAGGGCGGCCCGGCCTACCGCACCCTGCGCGGCGCCTGGGACATGGCGCTGCGGCCGTTCCAGGACCCGCGCAAGCCGCAGGCCAAGCGCCTCAAGGCCGCCGTCACCGGCTACGCCGACGAACTGATCACCCTGCTCGGACAGGGCGGCCGCACCGGCACGGCCGACCTGTCGGCGCAGTTCTCCCGTCCGCTCCCGCTGATGGCCGCCAGCCACCTGCTCGGCTTCCCCTCCTCGCAGGGCGACGACGCCCTGATGGACATGTGGCGCGTGCTGGACGCGGGGCCCGACGCCGAGCCCGCCCTGCAACGCCTGCTGGTCACGCTCTCCGAACTGGCCGCCACCAAGATCGGGGAGCCCGGCGACGACTTCCCCTCCCACCTCGTGGCCGCCCACCCGGACCTGCCGGTCGACGCCCTGGCCCGGGAGCTGTTCATGCTGCTCGGCATGGTCTCCGACCACGTCGGCATCCTCATCTCCAACACGGTCGTCGAGGTGATCTCCGGGGAGAGCGAGGGCGGCGTACGCACCGCCCTGTCCGCCGGCATGGTGCGCGAGTCCATGAACCGCGTGGTCATGCGCAAGCCGCCGCTGGTCAACTTCGTGCCGCGGTTCGCCACCGAGGACACCCGGCTGGGCAAGTACACCGTCCGCGCCGGCGACCCGGTGTGGGTCTCCGCCGCCGCCGCGCACGCCGACCCCCTCTTCGCCGACCGGATGGCACCGGACTCCAGCATCAGCAGCCGGGCCCACCTGTCCTGGGGCGCGGGGCCCCGCCAGTGCCCGGCCCGCGAGCTGGCCTCGTCCATCGCGGCGGTCGGCGTGAGCCGCCTCTTCGAACGGTTCGGGCACATCGAGCTCGCCCTCCCCGTCGACCAGCTGCCCTGGCGCTCCTCGCCCTTCATGCGGGGGCTGCGCTCGCTGCCCGTGCGCTACGAGCTGACCGGACCGCAGCTGCGGTCCGCGCCGCGGACGGCGGTGGAGGACGTGGCGGAGGCCGCGCCGCAACAGGCCGCGTCCGACGCGACTGCCGTGCCGGGGCCCTCCGCCGGGCGGCGCTCCTCGCTGTGGCGGTACCTGACGGGACTGATCCGGTCCGGAAACTGACCGTTCACGCAGTTCGCGTAGGGTGACGGGACCGCCGTAGGTCCTCCGGCGCCCCGTCACGCCCGTATCCGGAAGCAGGTCATGTCCTCGGCTCCCTCGCCCCTCCGCACCGCCACCGCCCCGTCCACCGGTGCCGCCGACATCCGGCTGATCGTCACCGACATGGACGGCACGCTCCTGGACGACGCCAAGCGGATCCCGCCGGGGCTGTGGGAGACCCTGGCCGAGCTGCGCCGGCGCGGCGTGCTGTTCAGCCCGGCGAGCGGACGCCAGTACGCCACGCTGGCGCGGGAGTTCGCCGCGGTGGCCGAGGACATGGTGTTCATCGCGGAGAACGGCACCTATGTGGTGCGCGACGGCGAGGAGCTGAGCTCGGATCCGCTGGAGACCGGCGTCGCGGCCGGTGTCGTGCAGGCGGTGCGGCGCCTCGCGGCCGACGGCGTGGACGTGGGCGCCGTCGTCTGCGGCAAGCGCTCCGCCTACGTCGAGCGCGGCGACCAGGCGTTCCTGGCCGAGGTGCGCAAGTACTACGTCGAGCACCGCGTCGTCGAGGACGCCACCGCGGTCGACGACGACGTCATCAAGATCGCCCTCTTCGACTTCGGCTCCGCCGAGCACACCACCGCGCCCGCGCTGGCACCCTTCGCCGCCACCCACCAGGTCGTCGTCTCCGGCGAGCACTGGGTCGACGTCATGAACCGCACCGCCAACAAAGGCGCCGCCCTGCGCCGGCTCCAGGACGAGCTGGGCATCACGCCCGCGCAGACCATGGTCTTCGGCGACTACCTCAACGACCTGGAGATGCTGGACGCCGCCGACTGGTCCTTCGCCATGGCCAACGCCCACCCGGACGTCGTCGCCCGGGCCCGCCACCTGGCCCCCTCCAACAACGACAACGGCGTGCTGCGCACCATCGCGCGTGTGCTCGGCCTGGAGGCCTGACGCACGACGGGCCTCACCTGCGGCTCTGGCGCCCCGGTCCGCCCCGGCTGTTCAATGGGGCTGCACACCCCGCACCGGAGAGGAGCCGCCGTGTCTCCCGCCGCCGTGCCGCCCGTCGGGGCGCGCATCCGCCAGGCGCGCCTGGCGAAAGGCGTGAGCCTGCGCGCGCTCGCGCGGGACGTCGGTGTCTCCGCGAGCCTGGTCTCCCAGATCGAGACCGGCAAGAGCCAGCCGTCGGTGAGCACGCTCTACGCCATCACGACGGTGCTCGGGATCTCCGTCGAGTCGCTCTTCGACGCCGGCGAGGCGGCTGCGGTCTCCCCGGTCGCCGCCGTGTCCCCGGCGGCCGCGCAGGCGCCCGTCCTGCGCGCGCTCGCCGCCTTCGCCGCCGACCCCGGCCGCCGTATCGGACCGGTGGTCACGCCGGGGGAGCGGGACGTGCTGGAGCTGGACTCGGGGGTGGTGTGGGAGCGGCTCGGACACGTTCCCGGCACGGACGTCGACTTCCTCCAGGTGACCTACCGGCCGGGTGGCGCCTCCTCCGGCTCCGGCGGCCTGATGCGGCACGCGGGCACCGAGTACGGCTGCCTGACCTCGGGTGAGCTGGTCCTCACCCTCGGTTTCGAGGAGTACACGCTGCGCCCGGGCGACGCGGTCTGCTTCGAGTCGACGACCCCGCACCGCTACCGCAACGACGGCGCGGAGCCGGCCGTCGGTGTCTGGTTCGTGTTCAGTGACACTTGACACCTGTGCCACATGGTCGTTCACTCCGAAGTGGGGGTGGTCGCCATGGCGATCCGTACATACGGCCCCAATGCCGTCGACTGGGAAGAGCGCGTCGACCTGGACCGGCTGCGCAAGGAGCGCCTGTCCCGGCTCGACGAGAAGCTGAACAGCTCCTCGCTCGGCGCCGTGCTGAGCTTCGACTTCGCCAACATCCGCTACATGAGCGCCACGCACATCGGCACCTGGGCGATCGACAAGCTGATCCGCTTCGCCCTGCTGGTGCGCGGCGGCGAACCCGTCGTCTGGGACTTCGGCTCCGCCGCCCGCCACCACCAGCTCTACAACCCGTGGCTGGACTACAGCGACGGCAAGGGCGGCGAGCCCACCGGTGCCCGGGCCGGGATCTCCACCCTGCGCGGCGCCTTCCACCCGGACGCCGGCATCGCCGAGGACGTGGCCCGCAAGATCGCCGCCGAACTGCGCGAACACGGCCTCGCCGGCGAACCCCTCGGCGTCGACGTCGCCGAGATGCCCGTCCTGACCGCCCTGCGCGCGGAGGGCATCGACGTCGTCGACGGCCAGCAGGTCTTCCTGGAGGCCCGCCGCACCAAGACCCGCGACGAGATCTCCCTGCTCACCCAGGCCTGCGCCATGGTCGACGCCGCGTACGAGGAGCTGTACGGACACCTGCGCCCCGGGGTGCGCGAGAACGAGTGCGTCGGCCTCGTCAGCAAGGTCCTCTACGACCTCGGCAGCGAATACGTCGAAGGCGTCAACGCCATCTCCGGCGAACGCTGTTCACCCCATCCGCACGTCTACAGCGACCGTCTGATCCGCCCCGGCGACCCCGCCTTCTTCGACATCCTGCACAGCCACCTCGGCTACCGCACCTGCTACTACCGCACCTTCGCCGTGGGCAGCGCCTCCCGCGCCCAGCGCGACGCCTACGTCCGCTGCCGCGAGTACATGGACGAGGCCATCGCCCTCGTCCGCCCCGGCGCCACCACCGCCGACATCGTGCAAGTGTGGCCGCGCGCCGAGGAGTTCGGCTTCGCCGACGAGACCGCCGCCTTCGCCCTCCAGTACGGCCACGGCGTCGGACTGTCCATCTGGGAGAAGCCCATCTTCAGCCGGCTGGTCTCCCTCGACCACCCCGAAGTCCTCGAAGAGGGCATGGTGTTCGCCCTGGAGACCTACTGGCCGGCCGCCGACGGCTGGTCGGCGGCCCGTATCGAGGAGGAGCTGGTCGTCACCGCAGACGGCTGCGAGGTCATCACCAAGTTCCCGGCCGAGGAGCTGCTGGTCGCGGGCCGCAAGTACTGGACCGTCGGCGGCGAGCTCAACACCCGCCGTGAGTCCCAGTCCCACCTCAACACCCGCCGCAACGGGGGCGCTTGATGGCCGGCCGGGACGAACTCCTCGCCCTGTACGAGCAGATGGCCGTCATCCGCCGTACGGAGAAGGCCGCGCACGACCTGTTCCTGTCCGGCCTGGTCAAGGGCACCACCCATCTCGCCGCGGGCCATGAGGCGATCGCGGTCGGCGCGAGTGCCGCGCTGCGCCCCGACGACTACGTCTTCGCCACCTACCGCGGCCACCACCACGCCATGGCCCGCGGCGCCACACCCGAGGAGTGCCTCGCCGAACTCATGAGCCGTGCCACGGGGTTGTGCCGGGCCAAGGGCGGCTCCATGCACTTGACCAAGGCCTCCGCGAACATGCTCGGCTCCTACGCCATCGTCGGCGCCCACCTCCCGATGGCGGTCGGCGCCGCCTGGTCGGCCCGGCTGCGCGGCACGGGGCAGATCGCGGTCGCCTTCTTCGGCGACGGCGCGACCAACATCGGCGCCTTCCACGAGGCGCTCAACCTGGCCGCCGTATGGAAGCTGCCCGTGCTGTTCGTCTGCGAGAACAACCTGTACATGGAGTACACGCCCATCGCCGACGTCACGGCCGTGGCCCGGCCCGCCGCCGACCGGGCCCCCTCCTACGGCATCCCGGGCGAGGTCGTCGACGGCAACGACGTCGTCGCGGTCCAGGACGCGGTGGCCGGCCTCGCCCGGCGGGCCCGGGCAGGAGACGGGCCCGCCCTGCTGGAGGCCGAGACCTACCGCCACTTCGGGCACAGCCGTGCCGACCCGGCCACCTACCGCCCGGCCGAGGAGGTCGAACCTTGGCTCAAGCACGACCCGTTGGACGTCGCCCGCGGACGGCTCGCCGAGCTGGGCGTCCCCGAGGAGACGCTCACGGCGGCCGACGAGCGCGCCCGTGACCTCGTGCACAAGGCCGTCGAGGCGGCCAAGAGCGCGCCGCCGCCCGACCCGGACCAGGCCATGACCGACGTGTGGGCGGACGGAGGTGCGGCATGGCGGACGTGAAGACGGACCGTGGCGTCATCACCTACCGGGAGGCGGTCGCCGAGGGCATCGCGCGGGAGATGCGGCGCGATGCGGCCGTCGTATGCCTGGGGGAGGACATCGGCGAGGCGGGCGGGGTGTTCAAGACGACCGCCGGGCTGCTGAAGGAGTTCGGCCCCGAGCGGGTGTGGGACACGCCGATCTCCGAACAGGCCATCGTGGGCGCGGCGATGGGCGCCGCGATGACCGGGATGCGACCGGTCGCCGAGATCATGTTCTCGGACTTCCTGGCCTGTTGCTGGGACTACCTCGCCAACGAGATCCCCAAGGTGCGGTACATGACGGGTGGTCAGGTCACCGTGCCCCTCGTCGTGCGCACCGCCAACGGCGGCGGTCTCGGCTTCGGCGCCCAGCACTCGCAGGCCACGGAGAACTGGGCGCTGACCGTACCGGGGCTGAAGATCGCCGCCCCTGCCACGCCCGCCGACGTCATCGGCATGATGGCGGCGGCGATCCGCAGCGACGACCCCGTCGTCTTCTTCGAGCACAAGGGGCTACTGGCGAGCAAGGGCGCCCCGCCGCCGCCCGGTCACGTGGTCGAGCTGGGCCGCGCGGCCGTCGTCCGGGAAGGCGCCGACGTGACACTGGTGGCGCTCGCCTCGATGGTGCCGGTGGGGCTCAGGGCCGCCGCGCAGCTCGCCGAGGAGGGCATCGAGGTGGAGGTCGTCGATCTGCGCAGCCTCGTCCCCCTGGACACCGCCACCGTCCTCGCCTCCCTCGCCGGGACGTCGCGGCTCGTGACCGTCGAGGAGAACCCCTACCAGGGTGGCTGGGGCGCCACCCTCGTGTCGGTCGTCGCCGACGAGGGGTTCTCCCTGCTGGACGCGCCCGTGCGCCGGGTGGCGGGGGAGTGCGTCCCGCTGCCGTTCGCCGACGCGCTCGAGGAGCGGGTCATCCCCACCGTAGACAAGGTCGTGGCGGCCGTCCGGAGCCTCGCCGCGTACTGAACACCCTTGAGGAGGAAGCGCGATGACCGATCGGAAACTCCTTCGCGCCGGACACGTGATCTCCATGGACGCCTCCGTCGGTGACCTGCCGAAGGGTGACGTCCTCATCGAGGACGGCCGGATCGTGGCCGTGCAGCCGGAGATCAGCGCGGACGCCGAGGTCCTCGACATGGCCGGGCGCATCGTGATCCCCGGCTTCGTCGACACCCACCGCCACACCTGGGAGGCCTCGATCCGCGGCGTCGCCCCCGACGCCACCCTCGACGACTACTTCGTCGACATCCTCGACACCTTCGCGCCGCTCTACACCCCCGAGGACGTCTACGCGGCCAACCTCGCGGGCGCCCTGGAGTGCATCAACGCCGGCATCACCACGCTCGTCGACTGGTCCCACATCAACAACACCCCCGACCACCCGGACGCCGCGATCCAGGCGCTCGGCGCCAGCGGCATCCGCGCCCAGTACGCCTACGGCAGCGCCAACACCTCCCTGGCCGACTACTGGTTCGAGAGCAAGATCGCGATACCCGGGGACGACGTCCACCGTATCCGCACCAAGTACTTCGCCTCCGACGACGGCCTGCTGACCATGGCCCTGGCCACCCGTGGCCCCGGCTTCTGCCTGGCCGACGTCGTCACCTCCGAATGGGCCCTCGCCCGCGATCTGGACATCCCCATCACCGTGCACGTGGCCATGGGACGGCTCGCCGGCCGCTTCGGCATGGTCAAGCAGCTGCACGAGATGGGCCTCCTCGGCCCCGACACCACCTATATCCACTGCTGCTACCTCAGTGAGGACGAATGGCGGATGGTCGCCGACAGCGGCGGCACGGTCTCGATCGCGCCCCAGGTGGAGACCCAGATGGGACACGGCTGGCCGCCCGTGATGAAGGCCGTCGAGTACGGTCTTCGGCCCAGCCTGAGCATCGACGTCGTCACCACCGTGCCCGGCGACATGTTCACCCAGATCCGCGCGGCCTTCGGCGCCGAGCGCGCCCGGGTCAACGCCGAGTGCTGGCAGGCCGATGTGCCCGTCCCCGAAACGATGCTGACGGCACGTCGGATGCTGGAGGCGGCGACGGCCAACGGCGCGCATGTCGCGGGACTGGAGCACCGCACCGGTTCCCTGACCCCCGGCAAGCGCGCCGACGTCGTCGCCCTCGACGCCACCGCACTGAACATGGCACCGGTGCACGACGCGGCCGCCGCGGTCACGCTGTGCGCGGACGTCTCCAACGTCGAGACGGTCATCGTCGACGGCGAGATCTGCAAGCGCGACGGGAAGCTGCTGGCCGACGTCGCGCGGGCCCGCCGGCTCGTCGACGAGTCCCGCGACCGTCTGCTGGCGGCGAAGGAGGCGAAGCAGACGGCATGACCCGGCATCTGGTGCGACGGGCCGCGGACGTGCCCGCGCCGCCCTACGACCAACTCGGTTATCTGCGGCGTGAGTTGGTCGGCGAGGACGACGGCAGCGTGCACACCGGCTTCGGCCTGTGCGAACTGCGCCCGGACGGCCGGGTGCCGGCGCATGTGCACTCCTACGAGGAGAGCTCCCACATCCTCGACGGCACGGTCGTCCTCGACGTGCCGGAGGGCTCCTACCTCCTGGAAGAGGGCGACTACGGCATCCTCCCGACCGGCGTCCCGCACGCCTGGCGCGGCGCAGGCGAGACCGTCGCGCGCTGGGCGGACATGCTCGCCCCCGTGCCACGGGCCCGCTACGGGCACGACACGCAGGCGGTCCGCGACCTGCCCGCGCGGCACCCCGTGCGCATCGACGTCCGCGACCCGCGCACCCGCTCCTTCGGCCACTTCGAGCCCGCCCAGATGGACCCGGGCAAACAGTCCCAGGACCTGCTGGCCGTCTCCGCGAGCATGCGCACCGCGCTGCTCGTCTACAGCGGCATCACGGTCAAGATGATGGTCGACGGCGACCTCGGCGCGGTCGCCTCGACGATGTTCATGGTCCAGTACACGCCCGACGGAGTCGCGGGCACGCACGACCACCCCTTCGAGGAGACGTACTACTTCCTCGAAGGCGAGGCGGACGCGGTCTTCGACGGCGAGCACCACCGGCTCGGGCCCGGCGACTGCGCCTGGGCGGGGGCCGGTTGCGTGCACGGCTTCGCCAACGCCGGTCAGGGACCGCTGCGCTGGCTGGAGACACAGGCGCCGCAGCCGCCACCGCGCCACTCGTACCGGTTCACACGGGACTGGGAGTATCTGAGGGAGGCGCTGGAGTCATGAGCAGCCTGGTGGTCGTCGGCGGCACGTCGGGCATCGGCCGCGAGTTGGCGCGCGTGCGCGCGGAACGGGGCGACGAGGTCGTCCTCACCGGCCGCGACGCAGACCGCGCCGACGCCGTCGCCAAGGAGATCGGCGCCAGCGGCCTCGCGCTGGACCTGTCCCGGCCGCGCGAACTCGCCGGGGCGCTCACGGACGTCGGACGCGTCGACCACCTCGTCCTCGCGGGCATCTCCCGCGACGAGAACCGGGCCACGGAGTACGACATCACCGCCGCCCTGCGTCTGGTGACCCTCAAACTCGTCGGTTACACCGAGGTCGTCCACCGCCTGCGGCCCCAGATGCACGACGACAGCGCGATCGTCCTGTTCGGCGGCCAGGCCAAGGAACGCCCCTACCCCGGCGCCACCACGGTCGCGACCGTCAACGCGGGTGTACGGGGCCTGGTGAACACCCTCGCGGTCGAACTCGCCCCGGTGCGCGTCAACGCCGTCCACCCGGGCGTCGTCGGCGACAGCCCCTACTGGCGGGACAAGCCGGAGGAGGTGCTGGCCGGACTGCGGGCGCGGACCCCGACCGGACGCCTCGCCACCATGGCCGACGTCGTGGACGCCGTGGACTTCCTGCTGAGCAACAGGTCCGTCAACGCGGTGGAGTTGAGCGTGGACGGGGGGTGGCTGCTGGGGTGAGCGCCACCGGGGCCGGCGACACGAAACCGCGCGTGGCGGTGATCGGCACGGGCCGGATGGGCGCGGCCATGACGGTACGGCTGCGCGCGGCGGGCTTCCCGGTGACGGCGTACAACCGCACGCCGGCGAAGGCCGAAGCGACCGGGGCGACCGTCGCCGGCACACCCCGCGAGGCCGCCACGGCGGCGGACGTCGTCCTGGTCTCCCTCGCCGACGACGCGGCCGTGCGGCGGGTCTACGGCGGGCAGGACGGCATCGTCGCCGGGCTGAGCGGCGGCACGGTGGTCCTGGAGACAAGCACCGTCGGCCCCGAGACGGTGATCGCGCTGAGCCGGGGCGTCGAGAAGGCGGGCGCGGTCCTGCTGGACGCCCCTGTCTCCGGCAGCGTCAGCGTGGTGGAACAGGGCGCGCTCACGGTCATGGCGGGCGGAGACGCCGCCGCCCTGGATCGGGTCCGGCCCGTGCTGGACGTCCTCGCGGCCCACGTCGTGCCGCTCGGCCCCCTCGGCACGGGCGCCGCGATGAAGCTCGCGGTCAACTCCCTTCTGATGGGCCTCAACCAGGCCCTCGCGGAAGCCCTCGTGCTCGCCGAGCGGGCCGGGGTGCCTCGGGAGTCCGCGTACGAGGTGTTCGCCTCGGGAGCCGCGGCGGCGCCGTTCGTGCGGTACAAGAAGGATGCGTATCTGCACCCGGACCGGGTCCCGGTCGCCTTCACGCTCGAACTCGTCGCCAAGGACCTGGATCTGGCGCTGGCGCTCGCGGAGCGGGTGGGCGCGCCCGTGCGACAGGCCTCCGCCAACCGGCAGTCGGTCGGGGAGGCCGTCGAGAAGGGCTTCGGCGAGCGGGACTTGAGCGCGCTCGCCGAGTTCCTCCGGGGCGGGCTCACCTGAGCCCGCGCACGGTCACGAGGCGCGCCGCCGGATGTCGTCCGCCACGTCCTTGTCGAGCGCCGCACGCACCAACGCGGCCGCGAGCACGGCCGGTTCGGTCCTGCCCGCGAGCTCCACGATCCGGTCGGGGTCCTTCGGCAGGCCCAGCCGCTCCGCTCCGTCGAGCGCCTTGGCGTCCAGGTAGGGCGCGACCTCCGGCCAGACCCGCTGGGCCTCGCGCAGGAAGATGTCGGCGCCGGCCGGGCCCAGGCCCGGGACCTCCTGGAGCAGGGCGCGCAGTTCGCCGACGTCGCCGTCCGCCTCCTTGCGCATCCGGCGCAGGTCCCCGCCCCACCGCTTGCTCAACAGCTCGGCACCGTCGCCGAGTTGGGTGGCGGTGCGCTCGTCGTAGCGCCGGTAGCCGCCGCGGCCCAGCGCGTCCACGCGCTGCTGCCAGTCGGCCCCGGCCATCCGGCGCGGGTCGCGCAGTCCCGAGTCGTACAGCTCGCGGGCCGAGTCGACGGCGATGGACCCGCGGATGCGGGCGCTGAGCAGCAGCGCGAGGACGAGCAGCCGGTACAGCGGCTGGGGCGTGTCCTTGAGCTTGATGCCGGCCTCTTCGGCGTAGGTCCGCCCGTGCGCCCCGACGAGCTCCCGCACCACGTTCTTCTGGCTGGTCACGGCTTGAGCGGGTCGTGGCCGATCGTCATCAGCCGGTGCCTGCGGTCGGAGTCCTCGGCCGCGGGCTCGTTCTCCGGATCCGTCTGCTCCGCCACCGTGTCCACCACCTCGTACATCACCCGGACGTCGGCGTCGGTGAGGTCGGTGCGCCGCTTCTGCAGGATCGCGAGGACGTGCTGCCCGGTCGGCGGTCCCGCCTGGTCGGGCAGCGGCTCGGTGGTCTCGTCGGCGTCGCTGACCCGCAGCCAGGCGGCCAGCTCCTGCGAGGTCATGTTCACCGCGCGGTGGAAGTCCTCCCACAGCGCGTCGAGTTCGAGGGCGTCGGTCATCGGCCCCCCTTTCCATCGGTACGTACTCCGGTCCTTCGCCGTGCACTCCGGCCGGTCGCGGGTCAGTTCTCGCGCGGCCAGTTCTCGGCGTCGAACATCCACCGCTGCTTCTCCAGCTCGGCGGTGATCGAGATCAGCAGGTCCTGGGTGACCGGATCCGGCTCGTCGGTCGCGGCGATGCGCTCGCGCAGCCGCCCGATCGCCGCCTCCAGGGCGTCCACGATCACCTGGACGACCTCCGTGTCGCGCAGCCAGCCCTCCTTCGGGCCGGGCAGCGTGTAGCCCGTCGCGATCGTCTCGGGCCGCCCGTCGGGCGCCACGCCCAGCGCGGCGGCGCGCTCCGCCACCGTGTCGGCGTACGTGCGTGCCGTGTCCACCACCTCGTCGAGCTGGAGATGGATCGAGCGGAACCGCGGGCCCACGATGTTCCAGTGCGCCTGCTTCCCGATCAGTGAGAGCCCGAGAAGATCCACGAGGGTGTCCTGCAGAGCCTCGCCGGCGATCTTGCGGGCCGGCTCCGGAAGCGTGCTCTTCACCACGGTCATTGGGTGCTTCTCCTCCTGGCGTAGTGCCTGCCGTTGTGGACCAGTGCGTCCATGTGGCCGCGAGTGCCCGGGTCCGAAGTGGTGCAAACACGGCGCCGGAGTGTCTCGGTGAGGCCTGGCGCCGTCTCAGCGGGTGAGCACGTCGTCCAGGAAGTGGATGACGTCCGCGAAGACCTCCGTCTTGTTCGTCTCGTTGAAGACCTCGTGCCGGGCGCCGGGATAGACCCGCTCGGTGAGAAGGTCACCGCGGAGCTGTTCCACGCCGACGCGGCTGCCGGCGAGGGGGACCAGCCGGTCGTCGTCGCCGTGCACCCACAGCAGCGGGAGCCGGCCGATGCCGCCGCCCTTGGCGACGGTCTCCAGCGTCCGGTCGAACGCCTCGAGCGTCGGCCGCTTCATCGGCCCGTGCCAGACCAGCGGATCGTCGGCGTACGCCGACCCGACCGCCGGGTCCCGGGAGAGCGCGGCCGGGCTGATGGGCGTCTCGGGGATCTCGTCGAACGCCAGCAGCCGCCCCAGCAGCTCCCACGCCCCGATCACCGGCCCGGACAGCACGAGCGCGGCGAGCTCGTCGCCGTGGCGCTGGGCGTAACGGGCGGCGATCAGGCCGCCCATGGAGTGCCCGATCACGACGAGCGGCACGTCCGGGTGTGCCGAGCGGGCCAGCTCGGCCACGGTGTGGACGTCGGTGACCACGTCCTCGAAGTCGTCGATCATCACCCGCTCGCCCGCCGACCTGCCGTGACCCATGTGGTCGGGCCCGAAGACGGCCGCGCCGTGCTCGCGCAGGACCCCGGCCAGCTCCCCGTACCGGCCGACGTGCTCGCCGTAGCCGTGGACCACGAGGGCGAGGTACCGCGGCCGCTCCTGGGGCCATTCGCGGACGGTGATCGTGCCCCGGGTTCCGGTCAGGACGTGCTCGCGGACGTCGGCCATGTCTCTCCTCCGGCTGCGTCGGTGAACGGTGATGCCGCTGTGGTGCAAGGCCCTCAGCATGATCCGGATCCTCCGACGGCGGAAGGGGCCAACTGGCGAGACGGTACTTACAGGACCGTATGTCTGCACATACCATCGGTCACCGCATGGACACGATGACGCTCTGGCACATATCCGGCTGGGAGTTCGCCGCCCTCGCCTTCGCCGCACTCCTCGTCGGCTTCTCCAAGACCGCCGTGAGCGGGGCCAACACGGTCAGCCTCGCCATCTTCGCGGCAGTGCTGCCCGCGCGCGCCTCCACAGGCGTGCTCCTGCCGATCCTGATCGTCGGCGACGTCCTCGCCGTCCTCACCTATCGCCGGCACGCCCACTGGCCCACCCTGTGGCGGCTGTTCCCGGCGGTCGCGGCGGGCGTGGTCGTCGGCACGCTGTTCCTGGTGTGGGCCGACGACGCGGTCGTGCGCACGTCGATCGGCGCGATCCTGCTGCTGATGGCGGGCGTGACGATCTGGCGCCGCCGCAAGGCGGAGGCCGAGGAGGAGCCGGACTCGGTGGCCACGCGCTCCGGCCGCGCCAAGGCCCGCTCCTACGGCGTCCTCGGCGGCTTCACCACGATGGTCGCCAACGCGGGCGGTCCCGTGATGTCGATGTACCTGCTGTCGGCGGGCTTCCGGAAGCTCGGCTTCCTCGGCACGTCAGCGTTCTTCTTCCTCATCGTGAACGTGTCCAAGGTCCCCTTCAGCGCCGGCCTCGGACTCATCGACGGCTCCTCGCTGCTCCTGGACGCCGCTCTCGCCGTGTTCGTCGTGCCCGGCGCCTTGCTCGGCAAGTGGGCCGTGAACCGCATCAACCAGCGGCTTTTCGAGCAGCTCGTGATCGCGGCGACCATCGTCGGCGGCCTCCAGCTCCTGCTGCGCTGAGGTCCGCGGCAAGGCGCCGAGGGGGCGGGAATGCGGCGGGGGATGGCTGCGTTACAGCCACTGTGATTGACATGCTCGGATCAGTGATCCAGGGCGTGGGCGAAGGGAGGACCTCATGGCACGCAGCACCGCGCGTCCCGTCATCAGGCTGAAGTCGACGGCCGGCACCGGAGTCACCTACGTGACCCGCAAGAACCGCCGGAACAACCCCGACCGACTGGTTCTGCGCAAGTTCGACCCGGTGGTCGGCGAGCACGTCGCGTTCCGCGAAGAGCGCTGAACCGACCCGCGCAGCTCGACACACCTGGTACCGAGGAGGTAACCCCATGAAGCCCCGCATCCATCCCGACTCCCGGCTCGTGGTCTTCCGCGACCGCGCCGCGGACGCCGCGTTCCTGACCCGCTCCACCGCCGACTCGGCCAAGACGATCGAGTGGGAGGACGGGAACACCTACCCGCTCATCGACGTGGAGATCTCGTCGGCGAGCCACCCCTTCTACACCGGCAGGTCGCGGGTTCTGGACACCGCCGGCCGTGTGGAGCTCTTCGAGCGCCGCTACGGCCGCACCGCGACGCGTCACTAGGAGAGCAGAACCATGAAGGTGCGCAATTCCCTGCGCTCGCTGAAGTCCAAGCCCGGGGCCCAGGTGGTCCGCCGCCGCGGCGTGGTCTTCGTCATCAACAAGAAGGATCCGCGCTTCAAGGCCCGCCAGGGCTGACGAGCCGCGGAAGGGCGGCCTCCCGGCAGGGGGCCGCCCTTCGGCATGTCCGGTCCGTCAGGGCGCGATGCCGACCCCGTCGATCGTGCTCCACGCCTTCTCCTGCGCCGCCGTCATCGCGGGCCAGTGCAGCCCGCCCGGCCGCGGCCGCACGCGCGTGGCGTAGGCGGAGGGGTGGAAGCCGGGTTCGTAGAAACAGCCCGTCCCGTACGTCCGGTCGAAGGCGCCGCACGAGTCCGCGAGCGACCGGGGCGTCGGCTTCCGGCCGGTGCGTACCCAACTGTCCAGCGCGGTGATGGAGTTGGCGTACTCCGAGTTGCTCAGCTCGCTGTGCTCGTGCTCGTCGGTGAACGTCTGCACCAGGTAGCGGTCCCGGTGCGCGCCCTGGAGCGTGGCCCGGTAGGCCGCCTCGTGCTCCACGAACGCCGTCGGATCGTCGATCGCGTGCAGCGTGAGCACCGGGATCGACACCCTGCCGGTGAGATCGCTGTCGTAGGACAGATCGCGTACGGCGGTGGGATCTGCGGAGAACCGCTCGACACCGGCGTTGAGGGCCTTGTCGTCGTGCGAACCGGAGTACCGCACGCCCTTGTCGGAGAACGGATTACGGCCGCCGAGCCGGTCGCGCACGATGTCCCGGAAGGTGAAGGTCGCGAACCGCAGATGCGACTCCAGCGTGCGCTCGGGGATACGGGTTACGGCCAGGATGTCGTCGAGGTTGCGCTGCTGCAGCGCGGTGCGCTCCTCGGGAGGCGAGGCGTAGCCCGTGCACTCCTGCAGCCGGGCGCGCAGCCCCGTCGTCGTCATGGTCGAGTCGGCGCGCAGCCCCTGCCAGAGCGGGTACCGGGGCTCGGCCGGGCGGGGGTGGTTGTGGCAGTAGTACTGGTAGACGACGCGCAGGTCCACCCGGTAGTCGTAGCCCCGGGAGCCGCCGCCCAGCACACCGCTGGTGAGCAGCGCGCCGTCGTAGGGGCCGTTCTCGCGCCCGTACGTCTCGACGACCTTGGCGGCCACGTCCCCGCCCCAGGACTGGCCGTGCACATACGTCCGCCTCGGCTTGCCGAACCGCTCGACGAACAGCCGGCGCACGTTCTCGGTGTCCTCCACGGCCATCCGGGTGCCGTAGCCGCCCCGGCGGTACGACGAACCGGCCCACGCGTACCCCTGGTCGACCATCACCGACCAGCGGGCCAGGTCGTCGACGCTGCGCTGCGGGTCCGAGCCGGCGCCGAGGTCGGGGCCGCCGTGGGCGTGCACCACCAGGGAGCCGTTCCAGTCCTTCGGGACGGCGATCGCGTAGGCCGCGCCGTCGGCGTCCTGGCCGGTGTAGCACGTGGCCTTCGTGCCGAGTTCGGCCGGACACGCCACGGCTGCCGGCGGTGCCGTGCCCGCCTGGGCGGGAGGCGCACCGGCCAGCGCGGCCGCGGCCGCGGCCAGGGAGGCGAGCACTCCCGTACGCCGGCGCCGGCTCGCTCTGCGGATCGGTGCGCGCGTTCTCGTCGTCTCCAAGACGCTGCTCCTCGTCCTCGTCGGCGCCGCGTCGCGCCTCCGGCGGCGATGCTAGGGAGGGGGGCGGCCCAGAACCACGCTCTGATCGTTCTGTTCATAGTGTTCGGGGGCGGATGGTGATCTGAGCGATGCGGGAGTCGTCCCCCGCGCACCGTCCCGCTCCCGACCTCGTACGCTCACCCCATGTCCCCCCACGTCCTGATCCTCGGCGGCACCACCGAGGCGCGCGAGTTGGCCGCCGCGCTCACGGCACGTCCCGGTGTGCGCGTCACCACCTCGCTCGCGGGGCGCGTGACCCGGCCGGGCGCGCTGGCCGGGGACGTACGCGTCGGCGGCTTCGGCGGGCCGCAGGGCCTGGCCGACTGGCTGCGCGAACAGCACGTGGACGCCCTCGTCGACGCCACGCACCCCTTCGCCGAAGGGATCACGGCGAACGCCGCGCAGGCCGCCGCGGCGAGCGACGTGACCGCGGTCGTGCTGCGCCGCCCGGGCTGGCGGCCGGGCCCCGAGGACCGCTGGCACATGGTCCCGTCGCCGGCCGGGGCCGCGGACCTGCTGCCGCGCTTCGGCTCCCGCGCGTTCCTGACCACCGGCCGCCTGGGCCTCGGCGCCTTCGCGCACCTGACGGACCTGCACTTCGTCGTACGGTCGGTCGAGCCCCCCGAGCCGCCGATGCCCCCGCACACCGAAGTGCTGCTGGCGCGTGGGCCGTTCACGGTCGCCGGCGAGACCACGCTGCTGCGCGAGTACCTCATCGACGTCCTGGTCACGAAGGACAGCGGGGGAGAGGCGACGGCCGCCAAGCTCACCGCCGCACGCCAACTCGGGCTGCCGGTGGTCGTGGTGCGCCGGCCGCCGCTGCCCGAGGGTGTGAGCGCGGTGCCGGATGTGGCGGCGGTGCTGGAGCGGCTGGGACTCGACTCGCCTTGGCGTCAACGGAGTTGAAGCGTCCCCGGGTGGCCGGCCTTCGGGTCGGCGCCCGGCTCGACGTCAACTCCGGCTGTCGCTCGGTCAGTCCGTTGCTCAGGTCCTCGGCCAGGAGACGCTTCGCGATCGTGTCCACCGCTGCGCGCAGGTCGGTGCCCGGCGGGCGGCCGATGTCCTGCCGCGCCCGTTCCTCCAGCCAGGTGCCCCACGCCCGGCTGATGACCGCCGCCTCGCGCGCGCCGCCTCGGTGTGGGAGAGGAGAAGCCCGTTCCGGGTCGGACAGCCCTCCGGCCGAGGAACTGCGGCGGGCGGGGCGGAGTCCTCGGTGGCGGTCACGAGGTCACGATCACACCGGTGGACCGGCGGTGCATGCGGGTCGGTCCGCTCGGGTGGCCCCGGCGGCGCGCACGCCGGGCCCGCTGACGCTCACTTCTCGGAGTGACGCCTCTCGGGGTGCCGGCGCAGCAGGTACGTGTCCATGATCCAGCCCTTGCGCTCCCGCGCCTCGGCCCGCACCCGCTCGATCTCCGGCCCGGCCTCGCCGATCGGCCCCGAGACGAGGATCTCGTCCGGGGTGCCGATGTACGCCCCCCAGTAGATGTCGATGTCCTCGTCGGCGTACTGCCGGAACGACTGGTGCGCGTCCAGCATGACCACGACGTCGTCGACCCCCTCCGGGAAGCCCTCGGAGAGCCGCCGCCCGGTGGTGATCTGGACGGGCCGGGCGACGCGGTTCAGCCCCGTACGATGCCGCGCGACGAGCGCCGAGACGCTGCTGATGCCGGGCACGACGTCGTACGCGAAGTCGACGGCCCCCCGCTCCCGCACCTCCTCGAGAATCCCGAGCGTGCTGTCGTAGAGCGCCGGATCCCCCCACACCAGGAACGCGCCGGTCTCGTCCTCGCCCAGCTCCTCGGCGATCAGCCGCTCGTAGATGTCCGCACGGGCGCTGCGCCAGTCCCCGACGGCGGGCGAATAGGCCGCACCGCCGGCCTTGCGGTCCCGCTCGGGATCCCTGGCCTCGACCACGCGGTACGACCCCGGGTCCGGTATGTGCGCATCGAGCATGTCCCGGCGGAGCTGCGTGAGGTCGTCCTTCACCTCGCCCTTGCCGAGCAGGAAGAACACGTCCGTGCTCCGCAGCGCCTTGACCGCCTGCAGCGTCAGCTGGTCGGGGTCGCCAGCGCCGATACCGATGACATGAATCTTTCGCACACCCCGAGTCTGCCGTACGCCACCGACAGTGGTGACCTACGGGGTCCGCCCCCGCAGCCGAGGGGCCCGAGCACCGGCGTCGACGGCCTCGCCGCTGCCCTCCACCTCGCCGGCCAGCTCCCGCGCCCAGCCGGCCACCCCCGCCAGATCCATCCCGTACGGCTGCTGCCGACCCGCCTCCGCGGCCCACTCCTGGACGGCCCCGGCACCGCGCCGCAGCAAGCGGGCGCCACCCGTGACGTTCCCGCGGGCGGCATGCGTGAGCCCGACGGCGATCTGCGCCAGGCCCCGCCACAGGGCCCGCTCCTCGTCCGGGCCCGACTTCCAGGCATCCTCGAACACCTCGTGCGCATGGAAGGGCTTACCCGCGTCCAGCAGCTCCTGCGCCTCGGCGACGGTCTGCTCCGGGGTCCGCACGACGCCCTCGGGCTGCCGCTCGATCCCGTCCGCGCCGTACGGCAGCGGCCGCCCGAGCCCGTCCCGGGGCCGCGCGTTGCGCGCCCGCCCCTCACCGTCCCGGTCCCGCGCGACCGCCGACCGTCCCGCGTCTGCTGAGGATGTGCTGCTGTCCATGGCACCGATTGTCGCGCGCCCCCACGGCCCGCTTCGAAAGCGGTCCCCGACGTGGGGTAAAGTACTGTCCGCGCGATCACGTGGTTCACCACGTACAGCGCACCGGGACGTGGCGCAGCTTGGTAGCGCACTTGACTGGGGGTCAAGGGGTCGCAGGTTCAAATCCTGTCGTCCCGACGGTGTGATGAAGGGTCTTCGCAGGCGAATGCCTGTTGAGGGCCCTTCTCGCGTGTCGGGCCGTTGCCACGACAGCCCGTGCAGCGGTGGCGGGCGAACGGCCTACGGGCCTTCGCGACGGCGCCGCACCGACCGCCGCCACACCCACACCCCGCCCACCACGAGCGACGTCACCGTCAGCGTGATCCCCAGCACCGGCCAGTTGCTGCCGGCCATGCGCAGGTCGGTGGCGAGGACGGTGACGACCGTGGCGATCGGGATGAGCAGGGACAGCAGGGCCCGCCCGGTGCTCGCCAGCGTGGCCGGTTCGAGGCGTCGCCGGGTGGGGACCGGGACGTCGGCGAAGTAGTAGCGCACGGCGCGGTCGGTGAGGCGGGTGGTGGCGCGGTCGTAGGAGACGGCCATGTACGGGAGCCACACCAAAGGGGCCACCAGACCCGTCAGGAAGACCGCGCCCACCAGCAGCCGGCGGCCTGTCCGGACCCACCACGGTGCCCGGCCGGCGGATCCGTTCGGTGTGTTCAGGCCGAGGAGGCGGGCCATGCGCCGGATGAGGTCCCAGAGGGCGGCCAGGCGGGGCCGGCGCCCGGGCGGCCGGGGGCGGTACGCGGTCAGGGCCGCCCGCGCGGTGGCCTCGTCCTCGTACACGCCCTGGAGGACGAGGAGTTCGCAGGCCCGTTCCTTGTCCGTCGGTTCGCGGCCGTCCAACGCGGCCAGTTCCAGGACGATACGGGCCTGACGCAGCAGGGCGGCGCAGAAGGCGACCGGGATGAACAGCAGGAACGGCCCGCCGACGAAGGCCCCCTCGGCCGTGGCGGCCCGATTGGCCCCGCCGGACCACCTCGGCGCGCGCCGACTCCGGTTCGCCGCCCTCGGGCAGGGCGGCCACCGTGCGCCGGGCCCTGGCGCCCAGGTGCCGCACGGCGAACAGGGCCAGCTGCTCGGGCAGCCCCCGCGGATCGTCGACGACCTGCCGCAGGAGGGTGCCTTCCAGGGACGACACAGGGGTCAGTGTCGCAGCGGCGGGCCACCTCCGCCCGCACTGCCGACGACCGGAAAACGCTTGGACTGCGCACCCGCCGTCGCGGGACACTCCCATCCTTGTCTGCCCGGATTGCCACGACCAGACAGGATCGGGATGGGATTACCTGAATCGCGTGAAATTCCGCCGCGCAGGGGCTCCGTGCACCTGGCGCTTCGTTACTACGGACGGGAGTTGGCCCGGCTGCGGCTGCTGACAGTGCCCGCGATGCTGCTGCCGGCAGTGGGCAACATCGGGATCAACTACGTCGCACCGCTGGTCGTCGCCAAGCTCGTCAGCCGTATCGCCGCGGACGGCGGCACCGACGTCGGGTCCGCTCTGCCCTACGTCCTCGGCTTCGCCTGCATCCTGCTGCTGGCGGAGGTGCTGTGGCGGATCGGCCTGCACTGTCTGAACCGCCTCGACGCCCGCGGTGTCGAGCAGCTGTATGTCATCGGGATGGACGAGCTGTTCGCCAAGGACGCCGCGTTCTTCCACGACAACTTCGCCGGGGCGCTGACCAAGCGGGTGCTGTCCTTCGCGTCGCGCTTCGAGGACTTCGCGGACACGCTGACGTTCAACGTGCTGGGCAGCGTCGTACCGCTGGCGTTCGGATCGATCGTGCTGTGGCGCTACGAACCCCTGCTCGTCGTCGGCCTGTTGGCGATGATCGCGCTGACGGCCGTGTGCGTCGCGCCGCTCATCCGGCGCCGTCAGGCGCTGGTCGACCAGCGCGAGGAGGCCATCGCCCGGGTGTCGGGGCACGTCGCCGACAGCCTGATGAACATGGACACGGTGCGCGCCTTCGCCGCCGAGCCCATGGAGGCCGCCGAGCACCGGCGCCGCGTCGCCCAGTCGCGCCGCCTCATGCTGAAGTCGTGGGACTACGGCAACCTGCGCATCGACACGCTGGTCGCACCGATGTCCGTCCTGACCAACGTGCTGGGCCTGCTGCTCGCGGTCGCGCTCAGCGGGGGCGGACACGGCGTGGAGGCCGTCGTCGTCGCCTTCACCTACTACACCAACGCGACGAAGATCATGTTCGACTTCAACCAGATCTACCGTCGCCTGGAGAGCTCGATGACGGAGGCCGCGCAGTTCACGGAGCTGCTGCTGGCCAAGCCGACCGTGCTCGACCCCGCGGAACCGAAGCCGCTGCTGCCCGGGCCCGCAGATGTCCGCTTCGAGCGCGTGACCTTCGCCCACGGGGGAGCGGACCCGCTCTTCAAGGACCTGGAGCTGGCCGTGCCCAGCGGGACGAAGATCGGACTCGTCGGCCGGTCCGGCGGCGGCAAGACCACACTGACCCGGCTGCTGCTGCGGATGACGGACGTCCAGGGTGGCCGGATCCTGATCGGCGGCCAGGACATCACCACACTGCGCCAGGCCGACCTGCGCGGCCTGATCGCCTACGTGCCGCAGGACCCGGCCATGTTCCACCGCACCCTGCGCGACAACATCGCCTTCGCCCGGCCGGACGCCACCGACGCCGAGATCCGGCGCGCGGCCGAGGCGGCGCACGTCACGGAGTTCGCCGACGCGCTGCCGGACGGTTTCGACACGATGGTCGGCGAGCGGGGCATCAAACTCTCCGGCGGCCAGCGCCAGCGGGTCGCGCTGGCCCGGGCGATCCTGCGTGACGCACCGGTCCTGCTGCTCGACGAGGCGACCAGCGCCCTGGACTCGGAGAGCGAGATCCTCGTCCAGGCGGCGCTGTGGCGGCTCATGGAGGGGCGTACGGCGCTGGTGGTGGCGCACCGGCTGAGCACGGTCGCCACCATGGACCGGCTCGTGGTCCTGGACCGCGGCCGGATCGTGGAACAGGGCAGCCACCAGGAGCTGCTCACGGCCGAGGGCGCGTACGCGAAGCTGTGGCAGCACCAGTCGGGCGGCTTCCTCGCCGAAAGCCCAGAGGCCGACACCAACCAGTTCGACCGTTTCGCGACGGGGTGAGGGGAAACCCGTCGATCTGATGAGGAACTGCAAGAGAAGTCGCGAGCCATGAGATTTCTCGAGCGTGTCGACGGCTTTCAGCGGCGTCACCGCTGGGTGGGTCTGCCGCTGGCCGTCGTGTACAAGTTCTACGACGACCAGGCCGCATACCTCGCGGCGCTCCTCACCTACTACGGCTTCCTCTCCCTCTTCCCGCTGCTCCTCATCCTCGTCGCCGTCCTGAGCACCTTCCTCAGCGACGATCCCGCCCTACGGCAGCGGGTCCTGGACTCGGCGCTCGGCGAGTTCCCGGTCATCGGCGACCAGCTCGGCGAGAACATCCACTCGTTCCACAGCAGCGGTGTCGCCCTCGCCGTGGGTATCGCGGGCAGTCTCTACGGCTCGCTCGGTGTCGCCCAGGCAGCGCAGTACGCCCTGAACAAGATCTGGGCAGTGCCCCGGCACGCGCGCCCGGACCCGTTCCACTCGCGGCTGAAGGGCCTGGTGTTCCTGCTGATCCTGGCACTCGGGCTGTGTGCGTTCACCCTGCTGTCGGTGGCGGCCTCGCAGAGCTACGTGTTCGGCGTACGGCTGAGGGGTGGCACCTGGATCGCCGCCACGGCGGCATCCGTGTGCCTCAACACCCTTCTGCTGCTCGCCAGTTACAAGCTGCTGACCCACCGGACGCTGCCGCTGCGCCGACTGGCCGCGGTCGCGCTGGGCGGAGCCTGCGCGTGGCAGGCGCTGCAATGGGTCGGCACCTATTACGTCAGCCACGTCCTGCGCGGGACCACCGCCACCTACGGCCTGTTCGGCATCGTCCTGGGCCTGATCGCCTGGCTCTACGTCGGAGCACTGATCTTCATCACGGCGGCCGAGGTGGGGGCCGTACGGGTCATGCACCTGTGGCCCCGCAGCCTGCTGACGCCGTTCACGGACCGGGTCAACCTGAGCCCGGCCGACCGCCGCGCCTACCGCTCGTACGCCGCCACGGAGGCCTTCAAGGGGTTCCAGAAGGTGCGGGTGCGCTTCGATCCACCACCACCGTCGAAGCCCCGGAGCGACAAGACGCCCGACGACACCTCCTGAAGGTGGGAGTGCGGGGCTACGGCCGCCTCGCCGCGACCTCGAACTCCAGCGTCACCTTCCTGGCGACCATCCCCCTGCCCCAGCTGATCCCCCACTCCGTGCGGTCGATCGTCGCCCGGCCGGTGAAACCGACGCGGGAGCCGCCCGGCGCGTCGTTCTCTGCGCCGGTCAGCCGGAGTCGCACGGTGACGGGCCTGGTCACGCCGCGGACGGTGAGGCCGCCGGTGACGTCGAAATCGGTGTCGGCGACGCGTTCCACGCCCGTCGACTCGAAGGTGATCACCGGGTGGTCGTCCGCCGCGAGGAAGTCGCCGCTGCGCAGGTGGTCGTCGCGTTTTTGGTGGTGGGTCCGGATGCTCCGTGCCTGGATGGTGAGCCGCGCGCCGGACCTCGACGGGGCGCCGGCGTCCAGGTGCGCGCTGCCCTCGAAGTCGTCGAAGTGGCCGCGTACCTTGACGAGCAGTGCGGCCCGGCCGGCGAAGGCGAGCCGCGTACGGGTGGTGTCGAGGACGTAGTCGCCGGTCAGCTCGGGGCCGGCGTGGATCGTGGTCGTCATGGTCGGTACGACGGGACAGCGCCGCGGAATGTGAGGTGGAGAACGCGGCTCACACTTCACCGCGCTGTGTCGTCGAACCCGTGAGGACCGATCCGACCGAGGGAGCCGCCGCACCATGACCAGCCAGTCCGAGCCAGGAGACGGCTCGCCCGACCCGAGCCTGACCGCGGTGATGAGTGAGCGCCGGCAGCTGATCAACGTCGCGTACCGGCTGCTCGGTTCGCCGGCGGACGCCGAGGACGTGGTCCAGGAGACCTACGCCCGCTGGTACGCCATGTCCGCGCGGCAGCAGCAGGCCGTCGCCTCGCCCGGCGCCTGGCTGACGAAGGTCGCCGGCCGTATCTGCCTCGATCTGCTGCGCTCGGCGCGGGTCCGGCGCGAGAGCTACGTCGGCGAGTGGATTCCGGAGCCGCTGCCCGGCCGCACGGAGTGGATCACCGGGTGGTCCGGCGGCACCGGCGCCGACCCCGCCGACCGGGTCACCCTCGACGAGTCGCTCAGCATGGCCTTCCTCGTCGTGCTCGAATCGTTGACCCCGGCTCAGCGCGTGGCGTTCATCCTGCACGACGTCTTCCGCTATCCCTTCGCCGACGTCGCCGAGATCGTCGGCCGGACACCGGCGGCCTGCCGCCAGCTGGCCACCTCGGCGCGGCGCCGTATCAGCGACTCGCAGACGCCGGCGACCGCGGCAGCCGCCCGCCCGGACGTCGTCAGGGCCTTCAAGGAGGCGTGGGAGGCCAAGGACATCGACGCCCTCATCGGCGTCCTCGACCCCGACGCCACGGCGATCGGCGACGGCGGCGGTCTCGTCAGCGCCGAGCTCGAGCCGGTCCACGGCAGCGGTCGCATCGCCCGCCGTATGGTCGAACTCATGGACCGGGCACCGGACCTGACGCTCCTGGAGCGCACGGTCAACGGACAGCCCGGCCTGGTCGCGCAACAGGGCGACGCGATCGTGGTGGTGATCGCGTTCGGCCTCGTGGGCGACCGGATCAGGTCCATCTGGGCGGTGCGCAACCCCGAGAAGCTCAGGCCCTGGACGACGGCGGGCTGACACGCCCCGGCTCCACCCGTCAGCCGCCGCCGTCGAGGTCGTCGCGCCGCCGCAGCACCCGGAGCTCATGCCCGTCGAGCCGCATCTCGTACAGCTTTCCCCGAGCGTTGTCGAAGGGGCGGTGCAGGATCATCATCAGCCGGCCGTCGAAGGTGTGGAACAGCATGCCGTGCCCGCTGTCCTCGCGGACCAGCGGTCGCTGCTGCCGCCAAGGTCCGGCCAGCTCACCGGACCTGGAGACCGCGTACGTCTGCACATAGCCGCCGCTGACGGTGCCGTCCTGACCCGCCACGTTCTTCTCGTACGTCGACCACAGCATGAGCAGCGACCCGTCCGGGGCGCGGTGCAGCTGGGGGCCGTCGGTGATGTACGGCGCGAGCTGGTGCGGGACACCGGCCGGGATCTGCTCGCCGAGCCAGAAGGCGTCCGAGGCCTTGAAGAGGAAGACCGGGTCGCCGATCGTCGCGGTCAGGTCCGGGGCGAGCCGGATCGCCTCCATGGTGCCGTCGATCGTCTGCAGCCACTCGTGCGCGTACACCATCCACGGCTGCCCGGACGGGTCGACGTACAGCGTGCCGTCGAGCGTCATCAGATGCGCGGGCGGGGTGGGGCGCGACGGGTCGACGACGGTGAAGGGGCCCAGCAGCGAGTCGGACACGGCGGTGACCGTGCCGCGCATGTGGTTGCGCAGCTGGAACGGCGTGCCGTACCGGTCGGCCGCCGGTACCGGCAGCGGTCTGTCCTCGTTGTGCAGCGTGGTGAACAGGTAGTACCTGCCGCCCAGTTGATGCACCTCGGGGGCCCAGCCGCCGTCGCTCGCCCAGAGCTGCGGCCGGCCGTCCGTCCGGAAGACCACGACGGGGGGCAGCCAGTCACGCAGGTCCTGGCTGCGGTAGACCATCGTGCCGGTAGCCTCCACGCCCGACACGGAAGGGTCGTTGGAGGTGTAGAGGTGGTAGGTACGGGTCCCGGCGTCGGCGACGACGAACGGGTCGTGCAGCGGCATGTCCGGCAGCCGCATCACCGGCTGACCAGCAGCTGGAAGTCGAACGCGTACCGCGACGCCCGGTAGATGTGCGTCCCGTACTCGACCGGGCGGCCGGTGTCGTCGTACGCCGTGCGCTGCATGGTCAGCAGGGCGGCGCCCTCCTTCTCGTCGAGCCGGCCCGCCTCGCCGGCGGTGGCGGAGCGGGCGCCGATGGTCTGGCGGGCGCTGTGCAGGGTGATGCCGGCACCGCGCATCATCCGGTACAGGCCCGTCGACTCCAGGCGGCCGGTGTCCAGGTCGAGCAGGGTCGCGGGCAGGTAGTTGCACAGCAGCGCGACCGGCTGGCCATGGGTCAGGCGCAGCCGTTCCAGGACGATCACCTCGCCGCCCTCCGCGATGCCGAGCGCGGCCGCGACGTCCGGGGACGCCGGTACGCGCTCGTTGCGGACGACCTGCGTGGTCGGGCCCTGCCCGGCCGCCTCCAGGTCGTCGTAGAGGCTGCTGAGTTCGAGGGGGCGTTTGACCTGGCTGTGCACCACCTGCGTGCCGACGCCGCGACGGCGTACCAGCAGGCCCTTGTCGACCAGGGACTGGATGGCCTGGCGGACGGTCGGCCGGGACAGGCCGAGCCGGGTGGAGAGGTCGATCTCGTTGCCCAGAAGGTTTCCCGGGGCGAGGACCCCGTGTTCGATCGCCGCCTCCAGCTGCTGTGCGAGCTGGTAGTACAGCGGCACCGGACTGCCCCGGTCCAGGGCGAAGTCCAGCGAGTCGAGTGCGGCCGTCGCGTTACGTGCGGTGGCGCCGGTCCTCGCCATGGCGTACCTCCCTCTGGTCAATTGACGTCGCGTCAGGAGTGGCTGGGGAAGCCGAGGTTGATGCCCGCGTCGGCCGGGTCCGGCCAGCGCGTGGTGATCACCTTGCCCTGGGTGTAGAAGGCGACGCCGTCGTTGCCGTAGATGTGCAGGTCGCCGAAGAGGGAGTCCTTCCAGCCGCCGAAGGAGTGGTAGCCGACGGGCACCGGGATCGGCACGTTCACGCCGACCATGCCCGCCTTCACCTCCAGCTGGAAGCGCCGGGCGGCGCCGCCGTCCCGGGTGAAGATCGCGGTGCCGTTGCCCCAGCGGGAGTCGTTGATCAGCTTGATGGCCTCGTCGTACGTCTCCGCGCGCACCACGACCAGCACCGGGCCGAAGATCTCGTCCCGGTACGCGTCCGCCGTCAGCGGCACCTTGTCCAGGAGCGACACACCGAGGAAGAAGCCGTCCTCGTGGCCCTGGACCGCGTAGCCGGTGCCGTCCACGACGACCTCGGCGCCCTGCCCGGCGGCCGACGCCACGTACGAGGCCACCTTGTCCCGGTGCTCGCGGGTGATCAGCGGGCCCATCTCGGAGGCTGGGTCGTTGCCGGGGCCGATACGCAGGTTCTTCGCGCGCTCGGCGATCTTGCCGACCAGTTCGTCGCCGGTGCCGCCGACGGCGACGACGACCGACACGGCCATGCAGCGCTCGCCCGCGGAGCCGTACGCCGCGTTGATCGCCTGGTCGGCGGCGAAGTCGAGGTCGGCGTCGGGCAGGACCAGCATGTGGTTCTTGGCGCCGCCGAGCGCCTGCACGCGCTTGCCGTGCTCAACCGCCTTGAGCTGGATGTACTTTGCGATCGGCGTCGAGCCGACGAAGGAGACGGCCTCGACGTCCGGGTGCTCCAGGAGGCGGTCCACGGCGACCTTGTCGCCCTGCACGACGTTCAGCACACCGTCGGGCAGACCGGCCTCGGAGGCCAGTTCGGCCAGCCGGAAGGAGGCCGAGGGATCCTTCTCGCTCGGCTTGAGCACGAAGGTGTTGCCGCACGCGATGGCGATCGGGAACATCCACATCGGCACCATGGCGGGGAAGTTGAACGGCGTGATGCCCGCGACGACACCCAGCGGCTGGCGGATCGAGGCCACGTCGACGCGGGTGGAGACCTGTGTCGACAGCTCGCCCTTCAGCTGCACGCTGATGCCGCAGGCCAGTTCGACGATCTCCATGCCGCGCGCGACCTCGCCGAGCGCGTCGGAGTGCACCTTGCCGTGCTCGGCGGTGATCAGCTCGGCGATCTCGTCGCGGTGGGCGTCAAGCAGTTCGCGGTACTTGAACAGGATCGCGGTGCGCTTGGCGAGCGAGGCGTCGCCCCAGCTCTCGAACGCGGCCTTGGCGGAGGCGACGGCGGCGTCCACGTCGTCGACGCCCGCGAACGCGACCTGCTTCTCCTGTGCGCCGGTCGCCGGGTCGTAGACGGCGCCGTAGCGGCCGGAGGCGGACTCGACGGGCTTGCCGCCGATCCAGTGGGTGATGGTCTTCACGGTACAAGTGCCTTTCGGATACGGGGAGTTCAGAGGTGGCGGCGCCGGTCGGCGGCCTGCCGGTCGTACTCCTCGCGGGCCTGTACGGCGGCCGCGCGGGAGGCGGTCTCGGCGACCGGCACGTCCCACCACGCCTCGGCCGGGGGAGCGGCCGGGCCGGCGGTGTCGGTCTCGACGTAGACGCAGGTGGGGCGGTCCGAGGCGCGGGCCGTGGCGAGCGCCTCGCGCAGTTCGCGGACCGTCTTGGCCCGCAGGACGTCCATCCCGAGGCTGCCCGCGTTGGCGGCGAGGTCGACGGGGAGCGGGGCGCCGGAGAAGGTTCCGTCGGCGGCCCGGTAGCGGTAGGCGGTGCCGAAGCGCTCGCCGCCGACCGTCTCGGACAGGCCGCCGATGGAGGCGTACCCGTGGTTCTGCAGCAGGACGAGGTTGACGGGCAGGCCCTCCTGGACGGCCGTGACGATCTCGGTCGGCATCATCAGATAGGTGCCGTCGCCGACCAGCGCCCACACCGGGGTGCCGGGCGCTGCCTGCTGGACGCCGATGGCGGCCGGGATCTCGTAGCCCATGCAGGAGTAGCCGTACTCCAGGTGGTACTGGCGCCTGCCACGCGCCCGCCAGAGTTTGTGCAGGTCGCCGGGGAGCGAGCCGGCCGCGTTGATCACCACGTCGTCGTCGCCGACGACGGCGTCCAGGGCGCCGAGCACCTGCGACTGGGACGGCACGCCGTTGTCGTCGGCGGCGGTGTAGGCCGCCTCGACGACCCGCTCCCAACTCGCCTTGCCGGCGCGGTACTCGGCCTCGTACTCGATGTCGACGTGGTGGTCGGACAACCCCTCCAGCAGCGCCGTCAGGCCCGCCCGGGCGTCGCAGACGAGAGTGCGCGCCGCCAGCTTGTGGGCGTCGAACGCGGCGATGTTGAGGTTGACGAACCGCACGTCCGGGTTCTGGAAGAGGGTGTGGGAGGCGGTGGTGAAGTCGGTGTAGCGGGTGCCGACGCCGATGACGAGGTCGGCGGTGCGCGCTGTGGCGTCGCTGACCGCGGTGCCGGTGTGGCCGATGCCGCCGAGGTCGGCGGGGTGGTCGTGGCGCAGCGCGCCCTTGCCCGCCTGGGTGGAGGCGACCGGGATGCCCGTGGCGTCCACCAGGGCCTTCAGCGCCTCCTCGGCCCGGCTGTGGTGCACGCCGCCGCCCGCGACGATCAGCGGGCGCTCGGCGGCCCGGATCGCCCACAGTGCCTCGGCCAGCTCGACCGGGTCGGGCGCGGGACGCCGTACGTGCCAGACGCGCTCGGCGAAGAACTCCTCCGGCCAGTCGTACGCCTCGGCCTGCACGTCCTGGGGGAGGGCCAGGGTGACCGCGCCGGTCTCGGCGGGGTCGGCGAGGACCCGCATGGCGTTCAGGGCCGAGGGGATGAGGGCCTCGGGGCGGGTGACGCGGTCGAAGTAGCGGGAGACCGGCCGCAGGGTGTCGTTGACCGAGACGTCCGCCTCGGTGGGGTGCTCCAGCTGCTGCAGCAGCGGGTCGGCCGCACGGGTGGCGAAGTAGTCGCCGGGCAGGAGCAGCACCGGGATGCGGTTGATGGTGGCGAGGGCGGCGCCGGTGACCAGGTTGGTGGCACCGGGTCCGATGGAGGTGGTGACCGCCTGCGCGGAGAGGCGGTCGAGGTGGCGGGCGTGGCCGACGGCCGCGTGCACCATGGCCTGCTCGTTGCGGCCCTGGTGGAAGGGCATCGTCTGCTCGCCGGCCTCCAGCAGGGCCTGGCCGATCCCGGCGACGTTGCCGTGGCCGAAGATGCCCCAGGTGCCCGCGATCAGCCGGTGGCGTACGCCGTCGCGCTCGGTGTACTGGACGGACAGGAACCGCACCAGGGCCTGGGCGACGGTCAGGCGGTGGGTGGGGGTGCTCATCAGGACTGCTCCGGTGCCGTGTAGAGGGGGAGACGGGGGTCGACGGGCTGCTCGGGCCAGGTGCCGCGGACCCAGGCGTGGTCCGGGTGGTCGCAGATCAGCCAGGCGCGCTCGGGCTCGGGGCCCGCCATGACGTTGAGGTAGTACATGTGGTGGCCGGGCACCGCCATGGACGGTCCGTGCCAACCGTCGGGAATCAGCACGACGTCGCCGCCGCGCACCTCGGCCAGGACGTCGGTGCCCCGGCCGTGCCCGGAGGGCGAGACGCGCTGGTAGCCGAGGCCGGGGATGCCCTCGTGGTCGGCGAACTCGAAGTAGTAGATCTCTTCGAGCACGGATTCTTCGCCGGGCCGGTGCTCGTCGTGCTTGTGCGGCGGGAAGGAGGACCAGTTGCCGCCCGGGGTGATCACCTCGACGGCGATGAGCTTGTCGCACTCGAAACCCTGTCCGTCAGCGCCTCCGGCGCGGGCGGCCGCGCCGAAGTTGTTGACCTGCCGGGAGGAGTTGCCGGTGCCGCGCAGCTCCACCGGCACGGACGAGGCCGGGCCGTAGCGGGCGGGCAGCCGCCGGGTGCAGCGGGCCCCGGTGAACGCGAACCGCCCGCCGCCGGCGGACGTGACCGTCGTACGGGCGTCCCTGGGCACGTAGGCGAAGTCGGTGACGCCGCTGAAGACGCCCTCGCGGCCGGTGAGTTCGAAGGTGTCATGGCCGAAGTCGTCGTCGGCGGCGACCGTGCAGCCGCCGCTGAGCGGCAGCACGATCCACTCGCTGTCGCCGGTGTCGAAGGTGTGTGTGCCGCCCGGCGGCAGTTCCAGGACGCGCAGGCTGGAGTAGCCCCAGCCGGCCTTCTCGGGCGAGACGTCCACGACGTAGGGGCCGCCGAGGGCCTTGCCTGCGGGAAGGTGATACGTCATTGCGTTCCTCCGTGTCACAACGCCAGGTCACAACAGGCCGACGGCCGTGTCCACCGCGGTCTCCACACTGCCCTCGGCCGGGTAGAGCAGCGAGCGGCCCACGACCAGGCCCTGCACGGTCGGCAGCGCGAGGGCCTTCCGCCACCGCTCGTACGCGTCTGCCTGATCCGCTGCCGAGTCCCCCACTTCGCCGCCCAGCAGTACGGCCGGAAGTGTGGAGGTCTCCAGGACCTCGCGCATGTCGTCCGCGTCCTCGGTCACAGGCAGCTTCAGCCAGGTGTAGGCCGAGGTGCCGCCCAGGCCCGAGGCGATGGCGACGGACCTGGTGACCGCCTCGGCGGACAGGTCGTTGGTGACCTTCCCCGCGATCCGGCGGGAGATGAACGGCTCGATGAACACCGGGAGGCGGCGGGCCGCCATGTCGTCGACCGCGCGTGCGGTCGACTCCAGGGTGGTCAGCGAGCCCGGGTCGGCGTAGTCGATGCGCAGCAGCAGCTTGCCCGCGTCGAAGCACATGCGCTCGATGTCCTGCGGGCGGTGGCCGGTGAAGCGGTCGTCGAGCTCGAAGCTCGCGCCCTGGAGGCCGCCGCGGTTCAGCGAGCCCATGACGACCTTGTCCTCCAGCGCGCCGAGCAGGAGCAGGTCCTCCAGGATGTCGGCGGTGGCCAGCACCCCGTCCACGCCCGGCCGGGACAGCGCGAGGCACAGGCGCTCCAGCAGGTCGGCGCGGCCGGCCATGGCGAGCCGGCGGTCGCCGACGCCGAGCGCGCCGCGGGCGGGGTGGTCGGCGGCCACGATCATCAGCCGACCGGACCCGCCCACGAGCGGGCGGCGGGTGCGCCGGGCCGCCGCTTCGGCGACGGCCTCGGGATGGCGGGCCCTGACCGAGACGAGGTCGGGGATGCTGAGGGTCAACAGGGGGCTCCGTTTCAGGCGGCGGTGCGCGCGAGGAGGTCTTCGACCTCGGCCTCGGTGGGCATCGCGGAGGAACAGGCGAGTCGGGACGCGACCAGGGCGCCGGCCGCGTTGGCGTGCCGCACGGTGTCGGCCAGTTCCCGCCCGGACAGCAGCCCGTGCACGAGGGAGCCGCCGAAGGCGTCGCCGGCACCGAGGCCGTTGGCCACCTCCACCGGCATCGGCGGAGCCTCGGCGGTGGTGCCGTCGCGGTGCATCGCGAGCACGCCCTTGGGGCCCTGCTTGACCACCGCCAGCTCCACGCCCGCCGCCAGCAGCGCCTCGGCGCACGCCTGCGGTTCGCGGAAACCGGTGGCCACCTCGCACTCGTCGAGGTTGCCGACGGCGACCGTGGAGTGCCGCAGCGCCTCCTCGTAGTACGGGCGGGCCTGGTCGGGGTCCTTCCAGGCCGAGTCGCTCCACAGCTCGGGGCGCCAGTCCAGGTCGAAGACCGTGGTGCCGGCCTTGTCGCGGGCCTTGAGGGCGGCGAGCGTGGCCGAGCGGCTGGGCTCCTCGCTCAGCCCGGTGCCGGTGATCCAGAGGACCCGAGTCGCCCGAATGGCGAAGAAGTCCAGCTCCTCGGTGTGTATCTCCAGGTCAGGCGCCTTAGGCTGCCGGTAGAAGTACAGAGGGAAGTCGTCCGGCGGAAAGATCTCGCAGAAGGTCACCGGCGTCGGACGGGCGGCGACGGGCGCGACCCAGCGGTCGTCGACGCCGAACTCCTTCAGCGCCTGGTGCAGATAGGTGCCGAAGGGGTCGTCGCCGGTGCGGGTGATCACCGCCGTGGACCGGCCGAGCCGGGCCGCGGCGACCGCCACGTTTGCGGCCGAGCCACCCAGGAACTTGCCGAAGGTTTCGACCTGGGCCAGGGGCACCCCCGACTGGAGGGGGTAGAGATCGACTCCGATTCGGCCCATCGTGATCAGGTCGAAGGGCCTGGCTGACTCGGTCATGCGCGACGCTCCTCGAGCTGGATCGGGGATGCGGGACCCGCAGGGGCTGCCGCATCCCAGGTGTAGGCCTCGAAGGGCGGCGCTGTCAATAGTTTGTACTTACATTCGGACCTGACGGTGAGATGATGTCTTAACAAAGTATTGACAGCGGACCCAGCCAGCGGTTTGATCCCGTCCCAGGCCGACCGCCGCGTTTGCGGCAGACGTCCGGGGCATGCCAAGATCCCGGGTTCGGATCTTCGAGATCCCCTTCTCCTTTCCCCCGCAACGCACAGTGAGGTGCCAGGAAAGATGGACCGCGTT
The DNA here is from genome assembly GCF_043200415.1 of Streptomyces sp. NPDC048419. NCBI lineage: Bacteria > Bacillati > Actinomycetota > Actinomycetes > Kitasatosporales > Streptomycetaceae > Streptomyces > Streptomyces sp. NPDC048419. Next base: position 69,373 of record NZ_JBICXT010000034.1, read on the forward strand.
TCTCATTCCCGCTCCCGCAGACTCGTCCCCGTCGTCGCGGTGGCCGCGGCTGCAGCCCTGACCCTCGCCGGCTGCTCCAGCAGCTCCGGGGGCAAGAAGTCCGAGGAGGGTGGCGGCAACGCCTCGGCGGGCAAGGCCACCACGCCCCGCATGACCGTCGCACTGGTCACGCATCAGGCGCCCGGCGACACCTTCTGGGACATCGTCCGCAAGGGTGCCGAGGCCGCCGCCGCCAAGGACAACATCAAGCTGATCTACTCGCACGACCCGAACGCGGGCAACCAGTCCAACCTGGTGCAGAACGCGGTCGACCAGAAGGTCGACGGCATCGCGGTCACCCTCGCCAAGCCCGACGCCCTCAAGGGCGTCATCGGCAAGGCGAAGGCGGCGAACATACCCGTCGTGGGCCTGAACTCCGGCGTGAGCGACTGGAAGAAGCTCGGCCTGATGTCGTTCTTCGGCCAGGACGAGAGCGTCGCGGGCGAGGCCTTCGGCAAGAAGCTCAACGAGGTCGGCGCCAAGCACGTCGTCTGCGTCATCCAGGAGCAGGGCAACGTCGGCCTCACCCAGCGCTGCGACGGTGTGAAGAAGACCTTCTCCGGCAAGACCGAGGTTCTCAACGTCAACGGCACCGACATGCCGTCGGTGAAGTCGACGATCACCGCCAAGCTCAAGCAGGACTCCTCGATCGACTACGTCGCCGCACTCGGCGCGCCGTACGCGCTGACGGCCGTGCAGTCGGTGTCCGACGCGGCCAGCAAGGCGAAGATCGCGACCTTCGACCTCAACAAGGACCTCACCAGCGCCATCAGCAAGGGCACGATCCAGTTCGCGGTGGACCAGCAGCCCTATCTGCAGGGCTACCTCGCGATCGACTCGCTGTGGCTCTACAAGAACAACGGCAACTACATGGGCGGCGGGGAGGCGCCGGTGCTGACCGGTCCCGCGTTCGTCGACAAGTCCAACGTCGAGGCCGTCTCCCAGTTCGCCGCGAAGGGCACCCGGTGACGAGCATGACCCAACACGCTGAGCCGGCGGTGACCACACCGCCGGCCTCCGGCCCCAAGCCGGCCGACGGCCGCACGGGCCAACGATCGCTGCTCGTCAGGACGTTGGCCCGGCCCGAGGTGGGCGTCTTCCTCGGCGCCATCGCGGTCTACGTCTTCTTCCTGATCGCGGCGCCCCCGGTACGGGAAGCCAGCGCCATGGCGAACATCCTGTACCAGTCCTCCACCCTCGGCATCGTGACCATCCCGGTGGCGCTGCTGATGATCGGCGGGGAGTTCGACCTGTCCGCCGGTGTCGGGGTGATCACCTCGGCGCTGACCGCGAGCATGCTCGCCTATCAGCTGACCATGAACGTCTGGGTCGGCGTCGTCGCCGCCCTGGCCGTGTCGCTGGCGATCGGCTTCTTCAACGGCTGGATGGTCGTCAAGACCGGCCTGCCCAGCTTCCTGGTCACGCTGGGCACCTTCCTGATCCTCCAGGGCGTCAACCTCGCGGTGACCAAGCTGGTCACTGACAACGTCGCCACCGACGACATCAGCAACATGGACGGGTTCGACCAGGCCAGAAAGGTCTTCGCCTCGTCCTTCGACATCGGCGGTGTCCAGGTGAAGATCACCGTGTTCTGGTGGATCCTGTTCGCGATCATCGCCACCTGGCTGCTGACGCGCACCAAGTACGGCAACTGGATCTTCGCGGTCGGCGGCAACAAGGAAAGCGCCCGCGCCGTCGGTGTCCCGGTGGCGTTCACGAAGATCTCGCTGTTCATGCTGGTCGGCGTCGGCGCCTGGTTCGTCGGCATGCACCAGCTGTTCACCTTCAACACCGTGCAGTCCGGCGAGGGCGTCGGCATCGAGCTGATCTACATCTCCGGCGCGGTGATCGGCGGCTGCCTGCTGACCGGCGGCTACGGCACCGCGATCGGCCCCGTCTTCGGCGCCTTCATGTTCGGCATGGTCCAGCAGGGCATCGTCTACGCCGGCTGGAACCCTGACTGGTTCAAGGCATTCCTCGGCGTCATGCTCCTGGGCGCCGTCCTGATCAATCTGTGGGTCCAGCGCACCATGACCCGGAGGTGACCCGATGAGTGACAAGAACACCGAAACCCACGGCGCGATCATCGCGGACCCCGAGGGCGAGGGCGGCGACGTGGTCGTCGAACTGCGCAACGCGGGCAAGTCCTACGGCAACATCCGCGCCCTGCACGGGGTGAGCCTTGAGGTCCGCCCC
>NZ_JBICXT010000035.1:0-69858 GCF_043200415.1 Streptomyces sp. NPDC048419
CTCTGCCTCCGGCAGCCGAATACTCGCTTCGCTCGTTTCGCGCGTCCCCGCGCGAATTGCCCGCCTCCGGCGGGGCGGTTTGCAATACGGCCTCCGGCCTTATTGCATAACGTGCGTGCCTCCGGCACGAAAGGCGCTGGTTTGGTTTTGTGGGTGGGGAGTTGGGAATTGAGTTGAGGGGGCGTCATATCCGGTTTCTGGGCCCGGTTTTCGGGTGCGGGGAAGGCGGGAATCTCCGATTCCCTTGCGGGGGGAGGAAGTTGGGGAATCTCCGATTCCCTGAAAGACGGAAAAGGCCTGATTGGTATTCCGTGGAAAAGAATACACCACGGAATACGAGAAAAGGGGGGTTCGGTTCGGGCCCCTCCGGGACCCGAACCCCCGGCCCCGGGCCGGGGGTTCACTGCCTCCGGCAGCTCCCCCCGGCTGCGACCCGTCCGACCGGCCGCGCCCGCGCCCTGTACGAGGACGACAGACCGACTGCCCGAGCCACCAGCCCGGGCAGCCCTCACAGCCCCACACAGGAGCCTCCAGGCTCCTCGACGACCAACTCACCACACGGGAACTGACGACCCCTAGGCGAGCCCACATGACACCAGGAGGGCGACACCCCAGCACCGCCCCACAACCCCACACACGGGCCCACACAACCCAGGGCAGACCTCACCGCCAACACAGCGCGGAGGCACCAGCCGACGCGCAACCAACCAGACCCCGACCTCCATCCCCGAAGCCATCCCACACATCCACACCTACATACAGGCACAAGGAACAGCAGAAGGGGATGTCAGCAACCCGACCACGCGCACACGGCCCTCCGACCAGCCACGACCCCAAGCCGGCCCCTGACGTCAACGTGACAGATCTGGGAGGCAGTTGAGGTGACAGGTTGAGGTGAGAGTTGTTGTGAGGGTTGCTGCGAAGCCCGTTTCGAGATTAGAATTAGCATCGTCTAAATGGACGATCGAGGGGGACCCCAGGGCATGGCAACTCCATTGGAGCAGGCACGCGGCGGGCGCATCGCCGTGGCTACATTCGCGGCTCAGCGAGCCGAACATGCGCCATTCAGCATCGATGGTTTCACCGCTGTCGCAGTATCCGCCGTCGACGCGTACTCCAGGCACCACCAGGGCTCGCCCTTCCAGGAGCAGGCGGAAAGGAACATGGCGGACGCTCTGTCCACTCTCGGCTATGTGGCAGTCGACGTTTTCCATTACATGGATGGCAAGACGAAGGTGGCCGATCTCTACACCCACGCAGTCCGAATTGCTGCGACCGGAATTTGGGGAGTCGGCCAGTACGCACCGGAAGACATTCTGGAGGAATCCAACGCGGCCGCATTGCTGGCGGCTCTGTCCTTCAAGTGCTCGGCAATGTGGGACGACACCAGCGAAGTCGAAATGCTCGAAGATTCCTATGCCCGCTACGCGTCCGACGCGGAAGAAACACGACTTGTTTTCGCCCGACGCGTCAGGCAGTTGGTAGAGACCGAGAGCGCCATGGGAATGGCGGAGCGGCAACTCCGCTGAGGTTCGCAACCCACCACCGAAGGGGAAAGATCATGCGCAGTGTGTATCCCAACTTCCCGTCACAGCCCGGAGTTCCGCGCGGGGGCTACACGTACTACGCCGTGACGGCCCGCTTCCCGAACGGGCGTGAGGTCGAGGTAGGCGAGTGGCAAGGGGACGCCGAGAAGGCCGGAGAGGCCGCCCTGAAGGCGTACGAGCGGTACTACCGGGACGCGTGCGTCGAAGTCCTTTGCGACGGCGGCCCGTTCGCGTACGTGACGCACGACCCGCGAACCCCCGAGAGGACCCCGTTCCTGTGCCAGTCGGGGTTTTGCTGGCACCCCGCGTGCGGCCAGGTGCCTCCGGAGGAGTGTGGTTGCCGCGACCGGATCGAGCGAAGGGGTGGCGTCGCATAACCCTTCGAGGGTATAGTTAGCATCGTCGGGGACGGCGGCAACCGATCCCGGCACAACCCACCAAGCGGGGGCGGCGGAGCGGCCGCCCCCGCACCAGACAGAAGGAGCACTCTCCTATGGGGCATGACCGTCCGTCTTCCGTGACCCTGCCGAACGGCGTCGAGTGGTCGGTTCCGGCCGACACACTCCGCACCCGGCGTGGTCACGACTTCTACCCCACGCTCGGCCAGCGCGCTGCGATCCCCCCGCTGTACAGCACCGAGAACACCCCCGTCCCGGAGAAGATCGTCCATCTGCACTTCTTCGGACTCTCGTGCATGGACTGGTTCGTGACCGAACTCGACCCCACCTGCGGTCTCGCGTTCGGCTGGGCCTGCATCTCGCAGGGCGAATGGGGCTACTTCCTGCTGCCCGAGCTGGAGGCGATCTCCTACGGCCCGGGACTGGTCATCGAGCGCGACCTGCACTGGGAGCCCAAGCCGGTCCGCGACGTGCCGCAGATCGCACGCGTCGGCCGCTTCTGACTCCGTCCGGGGCGGGGGTGCCCGGCAAGGCGCCCCCGCCCCTTTCAACCCACCAGGGGAGCATCGTGTTCTACGAGGACGAGACGACGGCCGACGCCTTGCAGGCCGACCACGAAGCCAAGGTGGACACCGACCTGCAGCAGGCCGAGATGGAAAGCGCCGCGCGCCGGTCCGAAGCCCACGAGAAGGCCGGATACTGCGCGCACCTGAGCGCCGTGGGCTACCTCCCCGCGCCGGTCTACGAGGAGCAGCGCGGTTTGCAGCCGGACCAGCTCCGCTGCACGGGCGGTTGCGCCACGGTGTTCGAGTCGGACGAAGCTTGGTACGCCGCCCTCAACGCCCCAGAGCTGAACCCCGTCAAGCGCACCGGCCGCCGAGGCGCGACGCCGCTCCGGCAGGCCGACAGCGCCAAGCCGAGCGGGGGCGCATGATGCGGGAAACCCCGTTCCCCCGCCCGATGAACAGCACCGAGGCCCGCGAACTGTGGGCCATCATCGGGCGCGTCATGTCCGACAGCGCCCGCGACGCCGCCAGCCAGACCGGCATCCCTCCTCACCGGCTCTTCAAGACGGTTGCGCGTGAGACCGTCCTCCGCGAAGTGACCGCCGTGTTCCTGCGCGCCAATGGGCGCGGAGCGCTCCCCCGGGAGTCCGCCGAGGAGGCCCGCGCGTACCTGACTCACGCACTGCTCACGTTCATCGAGCGAGGACGCGCCGCCCTGCACACAGACCCACCCCGCCCGTAGGCGAGCCAGACGGCCCCACCGGCCGCCCGCGATGAGCGCGGAGCGCTTCCGCCCCCTCCCCGAGTGCGGAGCGCTCCGCGCGCCCCACTGCCGCGTAGCGGCAGCGCGACGCCTCTGCGGAGCAGAGCGCGCGCCGGAAATGGGCGGCAACCCACTTCCGGCACCAACCCACCATTTTGAAGGAGCCCACGCATGGACCTCACGCCTCTGGCCATCGAGACCCCTTCCGGCTCTGTACACGCCTTCAGCGAGCCCAAAGGCGACGACGCCGTGATCTACACACTCGGGGGCGCACTGCGCGGCACCATCCACGTCACCGGCACCCACCACCCGCACCACTGGGACCAGTTCACCGCACTGCGCGCCACCTTCGGAGCCGCCGACGCCATGGCAGAACTCCCGCCCGCCGACTCCCTGCCGCGACTGCGCAACAGCACGGCCCGCCACACCGGCAACCTTCTGATGTGGGACGGCCCTGCCGGTCCCCAGCGAGAACAGAGCACGATCCAGTCCGCATCCGGCAGGCCCCCGGCCCCCGCGACGGCCGAAACACTGCGCACCGTCCTGTATGCCATCGCCGAGGACGCCGCCCGCCGCCCCGACCGGGCCCGCATACTCGATGCCTCCCGCGTACGCGAGACCCCCGCACTCCTGCGGTTTTTCGAGTGCTCCCGCGCCAACTCGCTGGCCGACATCGCACGTTACGAGCGCCGCGCGGCCCGAGACCGGCGCCAGGTCCGGATTGTCACCGCCGCCTGGTGGGCCGCCGCACAGTGGCTCGCCGCCCAGCCCCATCCCGTCCTGCCACTGCTGCTGGCCGACCGCCCCCGCACACTCGCCCGCGACATCTACGCCTGCACACAGGGCGCCGCCGCCTACGAGGACGCCGCCGCCCAGGAACGCCGCCGCATGCAGCGCTTTGCGGCCGAAGCCGCCTCCCTCCGTGCCCAGATGCGGCCAGACCGGCGCAACGCCGCCAACTCCACCCACTGACACACGCCCGCCCGCAGGGTCGGACTGCCGCCGGTCCGGCCCTGCCTCGAACGGAAGGAACGCCCGTGCCCGACAGCACCGCCGGCCCGCGCCGCGAACTTTGCGCCGACGAGGTCACCGTGACCACCGACACGGGCGGCCGCCCCGTCATCCTGCTGCCCTACGACATCATCGCCGCCCTGAACACCTCCTCCCGCAGGGACGTCAAGGACTACGGGATCGAGGGATCCGAGTCCCGCCACTACGCCGCCAGCTCCTGGGAGGCCCGCACCATCCAGACGATTTTCGACGCTCTCACCGCCTGCCCCGACGTCGAGGACAGCGACAAGCACTCCGTCAGGTACGGCAACTTCTACGGCGCCGTCGTAGCTCACCGCCACTGGAACCAGGACACCCGTTGGTGGGCCAACTACCGCCGCGACCGCAACGAGTGGCCGCGCGGCAACCTGGTCATGCTCCACCGCTACCCCGGGCACCGCGAACACCTGACCGTCTATTTCGGCGACTGAACCCGCCCGGGGCAGCCCACCGCACACCGAGCCGCCCCGGCCCGCACGCCAGCCCCAGGCTCCCGCCCCGCCACCTGCCCCACACTCGCCGCCCGGTCACAGCGCCGAACCCTGCCCGTTGCGCGGCCGGCCGACGACGCCCCCTCACGGCAGCCCGCACCCGAAGGAGACCTGTGTTCCTGATCGTCCCCGATCCTGCCCACGGCCTCGTCGCCGCCCCCGAGTCCGAAGCCGACCTCAACCCGCTCACCGAACAGTCCCTCACCGCCCAGGGGTTCACCTGGCACAGCGGAATCGAGGCCTACACCCGCACGGCCGACAGCAGCCCCGAAGCCGTCGACCGCACCGCCCGCACACTCCGCGACCTGGGCCACTACGTACTCGCCTCCTGGCACCCCCTGCCCGGCAGGTGACGAACCCGCACACCGGACCCCGGGCCGCCTCCGGACCACCGCCCCCCCACCCGCCGCACACGGCGCCGAACAGGAAGTCGACTCCATGACCACCGGGCACGACCCACCACCCGCCAACCCCCGCCAGGCCAAGGGCTTTCTCGTCACCCTGTCGCTCCCGCCGACCGTTCCCGCATCCCGCCTTGAACCGTGCGACGTCTTCGCCCTCCCCGAGCAGCCCCGCCACCCGCTCACCATGGACGACGTCAGGCCGCACCCGGTCCTCACCGGGCGCCTGCTGGTCGATCTGCGCGGCGTGAGCGAGCCACTCACGCTCTGCGCCACCGAGCCCGTTCACCCGCTCTCGATGCCCCGCCGCGTGGAAGTCACCTGCCAGCTGTGCGAGGCGATGACGACGATGCCCCTCGATCTCGTCACACACGGCGAGCCGCAGACGTGGGTGTGCCGTCTGCACTGACGCCCCGGCCGTGAGCGGCGAGATCAACGGCTTGACACCCACCCGCGCGAGGGTAGAATTATTACTGCCGATTCGGGCGGCAACCCGGACCGGCACAACCCACCAAGTGATCTAGGAGCAATCCTCACGTGAGCACCACACCCCAGGTGCGCGCAGCCCTGCTGCGCGCCGATCAGATCCATGCCAACCCGCGCAACGTCCGCCACAGCCTCGAACTCGACGAGGAATTCCTCGACTCCATCGGGGAGAACGGCGTGCTGGTCCCCGTCGTGGTCGTCCAGCAGGACGAGGAGGGCCCGGACGCGGAGGCCGCCTACGAGCTCAAGATGGGCCACCGCCGGCACGCAGCCGCCCGGCTGCGCGGGATCGAGTCCGTCCCCTCGCTCATCCTGGATGCCTCGCTGCGCGAGGCGGGCCAGGACTACATCGAGCAGCTGATCGAGAACGATGCCTCGTTCCGCCGCGCGCTCAGCCCGCTGGAGCAGGCCGACGCCCTGTTCGGCGCACTGGAGGACGGCGCGAGCATCGCCACCGTCGCCCGCCGCACCGGCCGCAGCAAGGAACAGATCAACCAGGCCGCCGAGACCGCCAAGCGGCTGGGCCAGGGCACCCGCACCGTGCTGGAGGCCCACGACGCCTACGGCATCGACCTCGAAGTCCTCGCCGCCCTCGCCGAGTTCGACGACGACCCCAACGCCGTCGCCCGCCTGATCAAGGCCCACCAGAACGGCACCTTCACCTACGAGCTCAGCCAGGAGCGCACCGAGCGCACCGAACGGACGGCCCGCGAAGCCCGCTGTGCCGAGCTCAAGCGGGACGGGATCCGGCTGTGGGAGGACGCCACCAACCTCCCGCCGCGCGCCAAGTGGCTTGAGGACCTGGTTGACGGCGACGGTGAGGACCTGGACGAGGCCGCCCATGTCCGCTGCCCCGGCCACGCCGTGGTGTGGGACGACACCGGCAGCGCCGACCCGGCCGCCGTCGCCGCCCTGTGCCTCAACCCCACCGCCTACCACCACTACACCCCCGGCACCGAACCCACCGCCCACCACGCTCCCAGCACAGCGGCCGCCACCGGCGAGGCGGAGGACGACGAGGACGCACCGAAGGACGAGACAGAGGAAGACGAGGAAGCCAAGCAGGCAGCCGCCGAAAAGGCCGAACGCGCCCGCGCCGAAGCCGAATCCAAGGCGGCCGCCGAGGCCGCCGAGCGGAAGAAGGAGCACCACCGCAAGATCGCCGGAAACAAGGCCTACCGTGCCGCGATCGAAGCCCGCCGCACGTTCCTGCGACAACTGCTCACCCGCAAGAGCGCACCCAAGCCGCTCGCCGCCTGGGTGACCCGGACCCTGCTGACCTGCCCCAAGCCCGTGCAGTCCTGGACCGGCGACACCACCCGCTCCGCGATCCTCGCCGATCTACTCTCCATCGGCACCGATGAGAAGAAGGCAGCCAGCGCACAGGAGCGGGCCACCTGGACCGGCAGCAGCGCCACGCCCACCCGCCTGCTCCTCGTCAACTTCGCGGTGATCGCCGCCTGTTACGAGAAACGGATCGAGAAGCCCAACACCTGGCGCCAGGACCAGCCCGAATGGGACACCGAAGAAATCCGGGCCGACGCCCGCGTCTGGCTCACGTTCCTGGCCGAACTCGGCCACCAACTCTCCCCCGTTGAACGCGACGTCATCGACGACACCCCGTTCGAGATCGACGAAGAGCCCGCCGCGACACCACTCGACGACGCGGACAGCAGCCAACCCGCCCAGCCCGCCGACGCCGAAGACTGAGCACCACGGCTGGGGCGTCCGCTCGGACGCCCCAGCCCTCTCCCGGCCCCAAGCCGCACCCCTGCCGCCCGACACGGGCCCACCCGAGCACCGCAGGACGCCGCCACCCGGCTAAAACCGCGCAGCCACAGCTGCGTCGTCCTCGCCGGCGGCCAGGACCCAGCGCACTGCCCCCGCGCGTGGGGCTAGAAAAGCTCGGCCACACCATGCTCACCGCCAGCCAGCTGGCGACCTCCCACGAATCTTGGAAACAGGCCATGAGGTGCGGCGACACCCCCCCTGCGACCGGCCAAGGGGATCCCGGCCCGCTGTGCCCACCGCCCCCACCCGCTGATGCGAAGGAAGCATCCCCGTGCAGCTCGATCCGCGCCGCGGCGCACTCTGCGTGATCCAGGCGACCATCACCACCCCCTCAGGGCAGGCCGAGTTCGTCTCGCTGGCCATGCCCACCGCCCCCCACGGCATCCCCGCCTGGCAGCTGCCCATCGTCGTCTCCTACCTGCACGCCCGCAGCGAGAACAAGAAGCCGCCCACCGCCGCCTCACTCACCGCCCACCTGCACAGCCGGACGCACTCCGCTATCCCCTCCCCGGCCGCCAACTACCCCTACGCCGCCGTGCACGACGAACGCGTCGCCTGCCTGATCAGCCTCACGATGGCGCCCGGACAGGACACCTTCTGGCCCCAGGCCTCACTCGCCCTCCTCCAGCAGGAAAACCGCCCCGTCCGCTGCAGCTGGAGCAGCCTCGAGCACGCACGCGGAACACTCGCCGTCCTTGGCCGCGCCCTGGCCGAAGCCGAAGCCGAACAGTGCCGCCTCGCCGACCTTGTCAGGAACGGACGCCACCCGGCCGCGACCGAACTGCACCACCTGGCCGAACGCGTCACCCACTGGACGCGCAGCATGTATGACATGGCCCGCGCCGCCCACACCGCCGCCCGCGCCGCAGACACCCGCCAAGCCCTGCGCGCCATCTGAGAAACTGCGCGGGACACCGCACGTCCCTGACCGAACTCCCCTTACCGAAGGCGTCATTGATCACGGACCTGCTCGACTCGCGTTTCATCGCAGCAGGCCTCCTCGCCGGCCTCGGCGCTAACACCCACGCCTCCCACGTCATACGTGAGCTGATCGCCGAACGGGCCTGACTGATGGTGTTCCTACTGCCCGCCTACTCGCCCGGCCTCAACCCCGTCGAGTGGGTATGGGTGCACGTCAAGCGCACCGTGGCCAACTTCGCCGTGGTCGCCCTCGATCGGCTAGAGGCCCCTCGTCCGTGACCGGCTCAAACGTTCAGTACCGATCGGCCGCCCTCGACGGTTCATAGCGGGCCGCGGCCTGACCCTCGACGACCCAGCATCACCCTGGCGAGCGAAGTCAGTCCCGAACAGCTGTGGCGCTGAGGGCGTAGCAACTTCCCTCGGTCGCACCGTATTTCTCCGGGTTCATGGGGTAGGTGATCACCGTCGATCCATGCGGTTCCAGGGTGTACTTTGCTGGACTGCCGTCGTTCTTTACAAGCGTCACGCCGTCGACTTGCGGCGAAAACGTTTCCCGTTCATCTGCGGCATTGTCGAAACGGATTTGCGCGATTCGTGCGGGCCGCATCGCCCCACCATCGTTGGATTGCCAGAGTTGCGTCTGGGAGCAATCAACGACCGATCCGCTTACGGGCATGCCTCCGTCCCCTCCGCCCGCGAACGCGTAGGCGACACCGCCGACGGCAAGGGCCAAGCCAGCTCCAGCTGCGGCCAGCAGCCACAGAGGGCGCCTGCCTGCGGTAGGCGGATACGTGGGCATTGGAGGCGTATCGGCGGGGTGTCCTTCCTGCGCTGCGGCCCACCCCTCGATGTAGGTGTCGATGCATTCCTGACAGGTCGCTTGCTCGGGTTCTTCTGCCCGGGGTGCTGAACGGTCGATCGGCGTATCACACATGGCAACCACATCGCCCTTGAGGGCGATGTGTACCACTTCTCTCTGCATGTCCCTCTGGCCCTTCGCGCCGATCACCGCCACGTGAACCACACGGGAACGGCACAGCTACACAACCATGTGAACCTTCTGCAAGCAGACATTCACACCATCAGGCCGTAGTAGATCAGATGAGAGGCTGATCGAGAAGTCTCTGACGCGGCCCCCTCCCTGTCAGACTCTGGTGAGACATCCTGCAAGCCGCCTTCCCGCCACAACTGGTGCCGCTGGTTGGCCGACTTCGGGCTCACCTGCAGGCACCGTGCCGCCTCCGGCGGCTTGGTCTTGGATACGCCACACCGGCCCTATCAGGCACTCCGAGAGAGTTCACCCTGCCGAGCCGAAGTCAGTAATTGGTTTCTGGCATGCGCTTGGCGCGTCCCTGAGCGGGCCGATAGGGACCCCAGACGAGTCCGGCTATCGTCCGGTCATGGACTGGGGAGACGTTCCAGCGTGGGTCGCTCTTGTTGTGGCTGTCGTCGCGGCGGTGTTCAGCGGCATCGCACTGAAACACAGCAGGGACTCCGCACAGGCAGCGAAACAGTCAGCAGTGGCAGCAGATCGATCGGCGACTGCCGCGGAACGCTCGGCGGCGGCAGACGAAGCCACCCTTGCCGAGATGCGGCGTGAGTCGCAGGAGCGACGGGACGCGGAGGCCGAGGCCACGCGGCCCAGGCCTGAGCTGCGCGTCAACCCGATCGGCGGCGTGCGGTACATCGTGCGGAACTACGGCACGGGCCCTGCCGTCAACGTGACGACCGTTCGAGCCGGCAAGCCGGACCAGTGCCGGGACTTGCCGAACGGCGAAACGATCGAAGCGGGCGACGGCCACGAATTCATCATCGTCACCGCGATGGGCATGCCGCTCCCGGCCGCTATCTATGTGACGTGGGACGGTCAAGCGACGCCGGTCGCGTTGCCGGTACCGCAGTGACCTCACACTCCATCGTTGAGAGACACGTAGACCACAGCGGCCTGCTGCCAGCGAAAGCACAGGTCCGCCTCGCCGATGGCTTTCGGCCCTTCGACGAAGCGGACGCTTGTGCCCGCTCCGGCTGGCGCGCTTGCCAACGTTGAGGCCGGAGCAAGCAGTTCAGGGCAAGCCCGTCCGCCCGCCATCGCACGGGCAGAGGCGAGCGGACGGGGGTTTCTCAGATGCGCCCGAGGGCGCGCTCGACGAGCACGCGGGCCAGGATGCGCAGGGCGTCCGGGTCAGGGACAAGCAGGTCGACGTGTGCACGGTGCGCCCAGATATCCCACCCCGGGCCGGAGTTGCCCATCTCGTGGCCGGCGTAGACCGCATCGTCCGGGTCGTCGATCGGCTCGTCGCAGTGGTGGCACACGCGCCGGAGTTGTGTCATGGCCGGCTGCTGAGCTGCTCGTGGTGGTCGACAAGCGCGTTCAGCGCGCGAGCGAGGCGGCGAGCGTAACCGACCCGCCCGCCGTACCTGCGGCACGGTTCGGCCTCGAGTCTGCTGTTCGCTTCCCACACGCAGCCGAGGACGCTGTACCGGGCGATGCTGCCCGGGGTCAGCTGCCGGGCGGCCTGCTGCACCTCGGGGGCGAGGAGCTGAATGTGTCCGCGCAACGTGGCGGTCAGGGCGTCGAGCTGGGCTCCGGTGGGCGGGAGGGCCTCGGGGGCGGCGTCCGGGTCGAGGAGGAGGCGCACGCTGGCGCGCATGGTCTCGAGGTCGACGGGCGCCTCTTCAAGGGCTGGCTCCGGGGCGATAGCTTGCATGTGTCGGCGCTCCTCCACGGCGTTGACCACTCCCGGGGCCGTATCAGCGGCCACCGGGTTTCGTCGTATTCAGCCGACGCTAGGAGCGTGATGGGCAGGACAGCCAGCATTGTGCAGATCTGTGCACACAAGCTCATGCCATGGGCTGACGGCGTGTTAGGCACTCTTGACGGGGCCGCGAAACGGCGTGACGGTGGCGCACAGTCCTGCACAACTCCCCGACGGAGGCGGCCATGTCGCTACGGTTCATCGGCATCGACCCGAACACCGGAGACCACGAATCACCCACGGTGTGGGTCGACGAGAGCAAGCAGGAGATCGTCATTCAGGGATGGAAGCCCGGACCCGGCCTCGCAGCACAGTGCGCGGCCTTCGAGGTACCAGGCCACGCCGCAGGCATCCCCGAGAGTGAGGCCGTAGTCCGTGTCCCCGCCAGGATGGCGCCGATGATCAGGGAGGCGTGCGATGCCGTCGAACGTGCCGCCGCCCGCGTTCACTGAGCTCCTGGCCGGCGCCACCCGCTCGGCCGTCCACCTCGAGATGCGCGACACCTACGCCGTCGACTACGAGTCCGGCCCCTTCGCCGCATGGCGGCGAGGCCACCGGCTCGACCCGGCAGACCGTGCCTCCTGGTGGCGGCCCTGGCTCGACCTGGTCGAGGAAACCGTCACACGCGGCGTCGTCATCCGGCGGGCCCGCATCGTGTCGGAGCCGGTCAGCGAGTACACCCGCTTCCTGCACAGCTTCACCTTCACCAACGTCGTAGCCGGGGAGGAGGTGCGCTGGCTGCCCCGCCGGCGCGCCTCGGACATCGCCCTGCCGGGCAACGACTTCTGGCTCTTCGACGATCACACAGTTCTCTGGAACCACTTCACCGGCGACGGTACGTCCGCAGGCGGAGAGGTCGCCGTGGATCCGGCCGCGGCGAAGCTGTGCGCGGAGGCCTTCGAGACGGTGTGGGCCCGGGGCATCCCCCACGACCGCTACGAGATCCACTGACCCAGCGAACACCGGACAGGCCCGCTCATGCCCCTCTCTCCCTCCTCGTCCGCGCAAGCAGCGCGCGAGGTAGTCGCCCAGCGGCTGCGCGACCTGCGCAAGAGCGCCGGGCTGACGGTCACTGAGCTGGCCAGCCGATGCAACTGGCACCACGCCAAGACATCGCGCATCGAAAACGCCCGTACAGCGCCCACCGCCACGGACATCCGCCTGTGGTGCCGCGCCTGCGAGCTCCCCGGCCAGGCAGAGGACCTGATCACTCAGTCCCTGCACGCCGAATCGATGTACACGGAATGGCGCACCCAGGTGCGGGCGGGGCTCAAGGCGTTGCAGGACAGCGAGCCACGGCTGTTCAAAGACACCGAACTGTTCCGGATCTACTCCTCAACGCTCGTGCCGGGCCTGCTCCAGACCGAGGGCTACGCCGCCGGCATCCTCTCGATCAGCGCCCGCTTCCGCGACCTACCGATCGACGACAGCGCGGAGGCCGCACACGCCCGCGTCGCACGCTCCCGCATCATCCACGAGCCGGGCCACCGCTTCGTGTTCGTCGTCGAGGAAGACGCCCTACGGCACCAGATCTGCGGCACCGAGGAGATGGCCGCACAGCTCGGCTTCCTCCTCACCGCCGGCGCCCTGCCCCAGGTCTCCCTCGGCATCATCCCCATGAACGCGGCCGCCCGGGCACAGTGGCCGCGCGAGACCTTCCACGTCTACGACGACACGCTGGTGTCGGTCGAACTCATCTCCGCCCGAGTCAAGATCACACAGCCATCAGAGATCACCCTCTACCTGCGCGCGTTCGAGCAACTGCGCGCACACGCGGTGTACGGCGCACAGGCCCGAGCCCTGATCGTGAAAGCCATCGACGCACTGAGATGAAGCCGGCACCCTCACCCAGCGAGGATCCCGGCGGTCTGCCACCGCACAATTACGGGATGGCTTCCCGCTTCGCCCGCCCGCTGCCCGAACGGGGCCATGCGACAGGCGGCCAGTCGCCGTCCGGCCGGCCTGCGCGGCCCCCCGGCTCCACGGGTCGGCCTGCGCGGCCGGCTCCCGTCCGAGACGGGCGATTGACACCCCCACCCGCATTGGAGCATTATTATCAACGTCGCTTCAGGGCTGGCGTGCGAATGGCCGGCGGGAAACACCTCACGGTGTCGGCCCAGGGCGGCAACCCCGACCGAACGTCCCACCGGCCATCACGTACTCCAACCCACCAAACGGAAGGAGTACCCCCAGCATACGGACCGACCGCAGATCCCCTACCGCGGATGCCCGCAGCGCCTCTGGAGGCTACCCATGGCACGTGCCCCCGAGCCCAAGACCCTCGAGGTCGACGGTGTCCTCTACGCCAACCGCGCCTGGATCGCCGAGGAGACCGGCGCCAGCATCCCCACCGTCCGCACCTGGTACATCAAGCGGGACACCCAGCCGGCCGAGTCCCGCTTCCCCGAAAAGGGCCCCCGCGTGGAGCGCGAGGACTACTTCAACGTCCAGGAGGTCCTCGCCTTCCACCGCTGGCTGAAGGAGTCCAAGCAGGCCAAGGTGCTGCCCACCGACCCGGCGCTGTATGAGGGCGACCCCGACGACCTGGTCTCCATCAACGACGCCGCCACCTACTTCCACTTCGCCGACGCCTCCGTCATCCGCACCTACGTGAGGAACAACCCCGGCTACTTCGCCGACGTCGCCGGCCACGTCGAAGGCTCGTCCGGACGCCTGCGCCCCGCCTTCCGCCGCGGCGACCTGCAGGACTTCGACCGCCGCCGCAACGGCGACAACACCGGCCGCGCCGGCAGCCCCGGCGGCCCCCGCCCCGAACGCGGCACCCGCACCCCCGAAGTCCAACAGCGCATCGACACCGCCGCCGCCCACCTCACCCAGGCCGGCGGATACCACCACGGCATCGCCGCCGAAATCGCCAGGGCCCACGGCGAACCCACCTGGAAATGGGAACGCGCCGTCAAAGCAGCCCGCGAACAAATCGCCCGCGGCCGCGGTGAGGCATAGGAAAACCAACGCAATCGCCAACCACGGCCAACGTGAGCGAAGGCAAGGCACGCATCGCCGAGGAAGCGTCCCCCTCACCCTGGCGGTGAGACAGCCGGCCTCGCGACCACGCGGTCAGGAGTTGACGGCCTGGGCCTCGCCGATGGCGGTGGTCTGGGTGGTGGTGCGGGTCTCGGTCCACTGCCCGTTGTCGGCGCCCGCCCCGCCTTCGACCTGCCAGATGATGCTCCACGTGGAGGTCGCGGTCACCGTGTAGCGATGGCCGGGCCGGCTGGCGGAGGTGCGGGCGTAGCGGTATCCGCAGTCCGGGGAGTCCGCCAGGCCCATGGACGGCCGGTAGCGCGTGCCGGGACCGTGGCAGAGCACCGGTGTGCCCCCATCCCCCATGCTCCAGATCACCGCGGACACGCGGGCGGTGGCGGTGACCGTGACACCGCCCGCCGTGGCGGTCGCGGTCGCCGGCCCGTACGTGGTCGGACCCTGGTTCACCCACATCCACATCGGCATGCCCACCACATAGTGGCCGCCCGGGCGAGGACTGGCGATGTCCGGCCCGACCAGCTTCATGGAATCCACCGCCTGCCGCGCGAGCGTCTCGGGGTCGATCTGCGGGGCGGCGGGCTGGTTCTGTCCGTTGGCCTGCCACACCAGGCCCACCCGGCCCGTGGCGGGGCAGTTCACCTGGTACACCGCGCCGTCGTCGTCGGGGGTGTGACCGTCCCAGCCGAGGTTGTCGGCCGGCGGCTGCGGATCCAGCCTGGTGTAGGCGCACTTCGGCGCGCCAGAGGCCCGCGAGTGCCGCGCGGCACTGGCCGGCCCTTTGATGTCTGCGGAGCTACGGCCGGGCGCTCTGTTGCCGTCCTGCGCGCACACGGTGATGGTCAGCGGCGCGCCTTCACAGGTGGGGGTGTTGCCCACGCCGGGTCCGTCAGAGGCGTACGCGGTGGGTCCCAGCAGCCCTGCAAGGCAGGCGGCCGCAGCGGCCGCGGCGCGTCTCAGCACGACTGGTCTCCGTGGGGTGTGAAGGCCGTGATGAGCCACTGGCCTTTCCAGCGCTCGGCTTTGGCGGTGGCGAGGTAGCGCAGGGGCTGGCTGGTGGGCATCGGGATGACCGCGTGCTTCTTGGTGCTGTAGGTCTGCCACTGGGAGATGTCCATGCAGTCCGTCAACGTCGCCGTGGGTGTCGTGGCCTTCATGTCGAGGTCCGTGACCTTGGTGCCGTGATGGTTCAGCTCCCCGCGCACGACCGTCCCGGCCGCCTTCATGCGAGCCAGGTCGTTACGGAACTGCCCGAGCGCGTCGAGGGACGCGTACTGCGTCAGCTCGGTGCCGCGGGCATCGGCCTTCTGGTACGCCTTCATCTGCTCCGCCCACATGCGCCGGTAGGTGGTGAGCGCGGCCGTCTTCGCTGCCGCGTCCGGATCAGCCGGCGCCCTCGAGGCCGCGGCGGTGGGGCTCGCCGAGGCGGCCGGCTCCGTCGCGGCCGCCTCGCCACTCTTCGTCCCGGAGTCGCACCCGGCGAGAACTCCCGCCACAGTGACTGCGCACGCGCAAAGACCGAGCGTGCGCATGCGGGTGGTCGTTCGCATCGTTCCCCCTGTGCTCCTGTGGTACGGCGAGCGCCACAGTAGCCGCCCGCGCACCGGTCGTTACAGGCGATTCAACGCCAACCCACACCCCCGACCACGGCCCCAACCGCCCCCGACCATGACGGCCCCAACCCCGACCACGAGCCTGACCACGGCAGGTCACCACGCTGCGCAGGCGCTCTGGCCAAAACCTGCGCAACCGACCACCGACTGCACATCGAAGGAAGCCGGCCACCCGGCTCCACTGCGCAGACCTGCGCACTGCCCCTGGCAGTTGAGCATCAACCCGTCTGCCGGTGCGCGAGGGCTGCGCAATGGTCACGGACGCGAATGCGCAGCAAACTACGCAAGGACGCACCGGCCCCTGCGCCGTTGGACTCACGGGGCCAGCGGATGCGCACCACAGGCACACGTGAGCGGCTCCACCCCCGCAGGTCATCTGCCGTGAGGGGAGCCGTGCGCGTCGGGGCGGTCAGCCGAACCAGACGACGCCGACGACACGCAGGCGCCCAGCCAGGCGATCGGCCCGACAGGCGGCGGCGAACCGTCCACCGGAGGCGGCGCAGCGCCCTTCGGCGGCGATGTCCTCGAAGGGGCTGTACTCGCCAGCTCGCGGACTTCGCTGTTCAGCGGCGTACCCACAGCGCGCACCTCCCGGCGGTCAGAGCCGCCCCGAGGCAACTCTCGGCAGGTCTGGGTGCCGTTGAGCTCACGACGTGCGTGGCTGACCAGGCTCTGGGCGCCGGTGCCGAACATGGCCGACTCTCGCAGGGTGCGCCAGGTGGGCAGGTACAGCGCGATCGAGTCGGCGTCATCGACCCAGAGTTCGGCGTGCCAGACCTCGACCATGACAAGTCGCTCGTCATGCACTCAGAAGCCGCCGGTCGGCGGGACCTTCAGCGAGACAGTAAAGGGGATGATTCCGAGCCGCACGGCGTCGAGGCCGATCAAGCCGGTAAGGCGGTCGAGCTGCGCGGCAAGTACCGAGGGCGGAAAGATCAGGGACCTCAGCCCGGCCTTACCGATCAGGATCTCGAACTGCTTGTGGGCGTCGTACAAGCGCTCTTGGCGCTTGAGGCGAGAGCGCACGGCCGCTTCGGTGTCGCGGGGTGAGCGGTGGAGCTCTGCGTACCGGTTGAACACATGCCCCCGCCGACGGGCTGACAAGCTCAATCCGGATCGCAAAAGCGCTCTGGAAGTTCTGGGCATGCGCTGGCGAGAGCCGCGCTCCCTGAGGGCGTGCCGCAAAGCCGGGTGGGCCCGTGCCGTCTATGCCCGAACGGACTCGTTGTGTTCTCCGACAGAGTTAGGCGGTCAACTGGCCTGCTCGTCCGGGTGGGTGCGCACATGTTTTTCTCAGCAGGTGACCAGACATCCGAACGGTCGCCCCCGCAGCGGCCGTTGACCGGGGGTTGTCGGTGTCGCCCAACTCCAATGTGATTGTTGTGGAGTTGGCCTTCTCGGAAGCCCGGTCCGCAGTCGCCGAGAAGCTATCCGGTGGGCGGCGCCACCGGCCGCCACCTGAGCAAGCCCGAACGCTTCCTCGTCATCCTCCGATGGCACCGCAGATTCACCAACTGAAGTGCCTACGCGGCGTTTTCATGTCGGCTCTGTTGAGGTCGAGGCCGCCTCCTCGGGGTCGGACAACGCAAAGCGAGAACGCTCAACATCCTGTGCCAACCCTGCCTCCCGGCGTACGGTTTGCTCATTAAGGGGAGGTACCGGCTATTTCCGTATTCGATGAGCTGCACGACCTTGGGTACTTCGGACCCACATGTCTGTCTTTGATCAACAAGCTGATCAGGGAGGAAGCGCGGCGGCTGCCGGTCCTGGCTCCGCCGGCCGGCTGGCAGGAGGCCGACTGGGAGGATCTGCTGAACGAGTTTCTGGCAGACCGTCTCAAGCCGGTCACCGCCAATCTCCTGGCTCAGGCCAGTGATGACGACAGCGTCGGAAGACTGCTGCGGACGTCAATCCGGTACTGGTTGATCGACCAGTCACGTGAGACTGCAGTCGTATCGTTGGGCCGCTCACTGAAGAACGTGCTGACGGACAGCGACGCCTTCGAAACAGTGCCCTCAGGTGAGGAGGGCGTCGGCAGGTGGCGCTTGTCCGGCACCACGGCGCAGCCCTGGTCGGGCCCCTTCGACCGGCTCATCCAGGCCGCGTATGCCGTGCCGAACGTCAAAATCCCCAAGTGGACCAGTGAAACCCGCCGGGCCCCCGTGGCCGACAGAGCGTCGATCCAGGCAGTGATCCAGGCAGTTCTGTCCACCGCCGCCGGATCGATGGAGGTCGCTCAGCTGGTCGAGGTGTTCACCGCGCGTTTTCCCGTGGTGCTGGATCCGGTTGTCGTTCCGCTCCCGGATGATGAGGGATCGCAGATCACCGCCGATGCGCACGCCTCCGCGGAAGAGATCGCCGTTGCCCGCGAGGACGAGGACAGGGCGGCAACAGCAGGGGCAGGAATCGTGGCCATGCTCAGCCCTCAGGAGCGGCGCATGGTCCCGTATCTAGACCGTCCCGGAGAGATACAGACGCTTTTGGGCTGCGGCCGATCCCAGGCGTATCACCACGCGGCCTGTTTGAAGGAGAAGCTGCGGCAGCTTGTCGGGGACGGCGACGAGGTACGTTCCGTGAGGTTGGAGGTGATCCGGCTGTGCAGCGAAGCGGTGGAGACACGATGAGTTTGGCCAGGGCCGGACACCCTGCCCGTTATGACGTCAGTCGATGGTGGAGGCCTGCTCAGTCGATGGATGCGGGAGGACACCATGAGTGACCCGGGGGTACCGCAGCGTTTCCTGGATCTGGCCCAGCGGGCGCGGGGGCCGCGGGCCTTGTCGGAGGCAGGGCTGAGAGAACGCTTTGGTGATCCGGCTCAGGTGGAGCTTGAGACCGGTCAGGTGTGGCGGGCGCGCTGGGACGGGGTCAGCATGCTCGTGCTGGTCTTGGATGTGGACGCCCGTGAGGTGAGGACGGTACCCGTCACGATCGACCCGCCGGGTGAGGACGAGACCAGCGTGGTGGTGGACGGATCACGTACCGCGTTCGGCGTCGACGCCACTGTGTGGGCGGGCCTGGTCTCGAGCATCCCAATGCGAGTCCTTGAGCGCGTGGTGGATGCCTGGGACGACGACATCGTGGGGTGCACTGCGGCTCGGGCACAGAACCGGCCGGGGCCGGCTGTCGCTGGGATACGCGAGGGGCAGTCGATCCGTTCCGCCTTGGAGCCGGCCGCCGAGATGCGAGCCGGCCTCGCCGATGATCTGGCATACCTGCGGCGTGCGCCTGGCCTGCCGGTTGGGGAGAGAGGACGCCCGGCCGGAACCCTGGCGTCGTTGCTCGGTGACCGGCTGGACTTGAGGGCGCTGTGTGCCGCCTTGCAGCTGCCGCAGCCGGAGGTCATGAAGCTGCTTCGAGGCAAAACGCCGCTGCCGCCTGACCAGATCGACACCATCGCCTCGGCCACCGGGCTGCCCGCGGAGCAGATCGCCGGTACGGTCCGTCCGTTGCCTGCTGATCTTGTCCATGCCGTGGAGCACCCGCGGTGGCGCTCCGTTTGGGTACGCCGTGCCCGGCGTCTGGGGGTCAGTGAGACCCAGGCACGCCTCTCGGGCGGTTACGGCACCTTCGCCCTGGCCGCTCGCCAGACGGGCGGCGGGTCGGCCGATTGGGATGCCCGTCTGAGGCAGTTCCTTGGCGCCGAGGACGGCTCGAAGGACAGTCCATGACACAGCGCCGGTTCACCGAGGAGGCTCCGCGTCAGGCGGAGGCGATGATCTCGACTCTCGAGCGGCTGCACCCCGGGGTGCTGGAAGCGCTTCGCGCGGATCCGCTGGCCGAGCTACACCGCTGGACGGACATCCGGGTGTCCTTGGAGGCCGAATCGAATGGCAGTGGCCGGTGTTCGGTCGCTGGCAGCTACCGGGCGGAGACCAATCCCCCGACTCTGGTAGTCGGGGCGGCCCGCTCGCTTCGGCGCCGGGGGTTTACCGGCCTGCACGAGCTGGGGCACCACCTTCAGCAGACCGACCCGGCGTTGGGGCAGCGCCTGTTCGACTGGGAGGATTCGGAGGCCTTCGAGGAGGCGGCGTGCGACGCATTCGCTGGGCGCATCCTCGTGCCGGATGACCGGATTGCCCAGGGCGTACGGCGTCGAGGGCCCTCCGCCGACGATGTCGTCGCCATGTTCCGCACGTCCCAGGCGTCGCGTGAGGCGTGCTGCGTGCGCGCAGCGCAGTATCTGGTCGGCGGCGCGGTCGTGCTGCTCGACACCGCGGGTCAGGTGCTCTTCGCCGCGGCTCACGGCATGATCCCGCCGGCCCGGGGCTCCGACCAGTCCGGGACGCCGCTCGTCTCCGCGGCCCTGCGCACCCGCGCGACGATCGAGCGGGACAAGACGTTCGTGGTCTACCGGTCCGGCGGGCGCAGCAGTCTGTTGTACGGGCAGGCGGCCTGGTGCGACGAGGACTACCTGATCGCGGTGCTCGCCGAGGACAGCGTGGCCTGGCGAGCCTTCACGGCGCCGCGCCCAAGTACCGGGAGATCTCGGTTCGGTTCTTGGTGGGAGTGCGAGACGTGCGGGGAGTCGTTCAAGATCACAGAGTCGGCGTGTGCGGAGTGCGGCGAGCCCCGGTGCGGGCAGGGGCACTGCGGCTGTACGACTGCCAGGAGGCAGAGCGACCGTCCCTGCGAGCGCTGCTTCATGGTCCTGGCTCCGTCCCGGTTCGAGGGCGCGAGCACGGTCTGCCGGGACTGTTCCTGACCTGCTCGGGCGTCGCCCCGCGACGGGGTTTTGAGGGGTGTCCGGACGATCTCGACGGTGTGACGTCAGAGGAGGGTGAGCCGCTGAATGGCGGTTCCGCCCGGGGTAGG
Organism: Streptomyces sp. NPDC048419; assembly: GCF_043200415.1. Classification (NCBI taxonomy): domain Bacteria; kingdom Bacillati; phylum Actinomycetota; class Actinomycetes; order Kitasatosporales; family Streptomycetaceae; genus Streptomyces; species Streptomyces sp. NPDC048419. Next base: position 20,539 of record NZ_JBICXT010000035.1, read on the forward strand.
TCCCGGGCGACGTGTGGCGCCCGGCGCCCCGCACCTGATTGGACAACCGTCATGGGACATTCCGAAGACATCCTCAACGACATCCGCGGCCAGATCGACGCCCACCCACAGCCGCTCGCGGAGGCCCGCACGCGGCTGGACCTGGTCTGCTCGAGCGCCATCGGCTTCACGGGCGCATTGCGGACCTACCGCAGTGGTTCGCTGCCCCAGCACACCTTCATCCACCCGGTCGGCGACGGCGACGGCGGTGTCGTCCTGGACCGGCGCGTGTACCCGCGGCTCGGGCCGGATGGGGGCGGCGAGACACCGGCCGACATCACCGGCGAGCTGTGCGCGCTGCTCGGCCCCGCGGTGCGCAAGGTCTACTCGAAGGCTCGCTGCGGCACCTCCAAGCGCGGCCCGAAAATCACGTTCGGGCAGCCGGTGGACGGCCAGGACCCGACTGTGGACCTGGTGGTGGCCCTCACCCGGAAGGAGGGGGCCGGGTTGTGGATCCCGAACCTGGAGACCAACCGGTGGGAGGCGTCCGACCCGGAGCGCCACGTGGAGCTGTTCACCGGCGGGGGGCTGTCGCTGCGCCGTACGCGCCGGCGAGTGGTGCGCCTGCTGAAGGCGTGGAACAAGCAGTACGGCCAGCCGGGCTTCTCCTCGCACAACCTGACGGTCTGGGCGTGGGAGTTCGTCGAGCTGGGGATGGGCATGGCGAAGGCGCTGAGCACGGTGCTGTCCAAGGCCGCGGCCCGGGTGGAGGCCGGTGTGGCCACCAAGGACCCAGCCGGGGTCTCACCGAACGTGAAGCTGCTGGTGGGGCGTGAGATTGCGGCCCGACGGCTGCGCAGCGCAGCGGACGGCGTGGCCGAGGCGCTGGCGGCGGACGATGACCGCGACGCGGTGCTGTCGGCACTGTCGCGGGTGTTCTACCGGTACGTGGACGCCCCGGCGGCTGACAGCCTCACGGGCAAGATCGCGGCGCTGAGGCAGTCCTCCCCCGTCACAACGGTGACGCTGGGCCTGGGCGGGCCGGCGGCCGCCGTACGTCCCACCCGGGCCTACGGCGACGGACATCACGCATGACACGTCGCCCCGCGTGGCGGGCGCCGGCCTGGTATGCCGGGCCGGCGGCTCGCATCGGCTTCCAGCACCGGCTGGCCGCCTGCGGCCAGCCGGTCAGGGTCATCAAGCCGCCGCGCCGCTACCGCGGCGGCTTCGCCCTGGCCGTCCGGCTGCATGTCCCCGACGTCGCCGAGCAGACGGTCTCGATCGTGTTCGACCCGGCGGCTCCCGAGGTGCCCTATGTGTACACCGACGGACCGTCCGAGTCGCCCCATCGGTACGCCGATGGGGCGTTGTGCATGTGGTATCCCTACGATGCGCCCGAGCAGCGCTGGATCCGCGACGACGGGCCAGCTGCCCTGCTGGGGCATATCGTGGCCCATCTGCTGCGCGAAGAGTGGTGGCGCAGCACAGGCGAGTGGCCCGGCCAGGAGGCTCCCCACGGCACGTGAGCGGCGTGCCCAGTACCGGTTTGGAGGTCGCAATGGCGCCCACGCAGACGGCAGTTCCATCCCCGGTCCCCTCCATGTCGACGGCCACCATGGTTCCCTCCGCGCCGCCTGCGGCCCCCTCCTCGCTCGCCTCCGACGCGGTCTTGCCGGCCGTGGTGTCCGGGGCGTTCCTCGCCGCCATGCTCACCGCGACCATCAACATCTGGCTCGCCCGGCGAAAGAGCCGAGAAGAGGAACACAACCGGCTACGGACTGCCTTCGCCGAGGCCTTCGCCGTCCACAGCGCCTACAAGGAGATGCCCTACGCCATCCGGCGCCGACGCTCCGACGCCCCGGCCGAGGAGCGAGTGCGGCTGTCGGAAGCACTGCGGGAGATCCAGGCCAGCCTCTCCTATCACCTCGCCTGGACGAAGATCGAATCCGAGACGGTAGGCGATGCCTACGCGGCACTCGTCCAGGAACTACGCAAAACGGCCGGGGTAGCCATGCACGCGGCCTGGGAAGCCTCGCCCATCGAGAGCGACTCAGACGTGAACATTCCACCCACTGTGATCGACCTCAGCGCGCTGCAGCCGCTGGAGACTGCCTACATCGCTGCCGTCCGGGCACACCTGCGCACGCGCACACCGTGGTGGTACCGGTAAAGGAACCGCGCACCACGCCAGCATCAAGTTTCGGGGCGCTCAAGGACCGCCGTCCGCGTCGATGCGATGGGTGAGTTGGTCGATGTAGGTGTCCAGGAGCGGTTTGAGGTGGCGGTAGTAGTGGCTGCCGGTCTGGAGATCGCAGGCAGTTTTGCTTCCTTGCCGACGCCAGGTGGGGGAGGGCAGCGGGGTCTTGGGCGATGTCGGCGGGGCAGGGTGAGAGACGGATTTCGCCTTCGGTGGCCCGCGCCCAGATGTAGGTGGTGACGGCGAGCCGCTTGCGGTCGTCGGTGATGGCGTCATTGCTCGGCGGGATGGGGAGGCGGGCGAGCATGACGTCCCAGTGTTCGGCGGCGGGCGAAACAGGGGACTTGGCATCCGTGTCTGCTGCCCGAGAAGACGATCCCAAGCCCGCCGCTCCTGGCCTCGGCCCGGCCGCGGCGCTACCCCCCAGCAGCTGCCGGACCCGCCGGAACGCCGAGCAGCGGTACCGCGGGCGTCGGTGAGCAGCAGGCGGAGTACCGGCGCGGCTGCTGGCGGCGGCCGTCTCCTCGGCCCGGCTGATATGCCACAAGGACACCTGAGCGTTCCTGGTGGAGAAGTCCCTCACGCACGCTCACTTCCGGCTGCCGGACCGGATCGGCGACACCGACGACGGACCAGATCGACACCCATCTCTCCGGCCGTTTCCTGCTCGCCGTGCTGGTCACCGCCCAGCGCATCCTCGACCAGCCCGCCGACGACGATCTGGCCGCCTGGGCCCTCGCCCACGCCATTCACACCCGCACCCACCAGGCCGTCACCGCCGCCAGCACCGAGCGCTCCCCCGACGGCGACGTGACGACCATCCCTCGACCGCTGGCTGACCGCCTCCTCTCCTTTCTCCAAGCGCCTCACCGGCGGTCGTTCCTACGGTGAGGCGCCCAGGTTGGCTGAAGGCCCAGCGCAGCATGCCTTGGTCGACGCGAGTGCGGCCGGTGCGGGCAAGTGCGGTGCGGGTGTGGGCGGTCAGTCTCGCCCAGGCGCGGAAATTGCCGTGCGCGGCGCGGCTGTCGGCGAAGGTGATGTCGTCGGAGTCGGCGTCGGCCCAGATCGGGTGGAACAGGGGGATGGTCTCGAGGACCTCGCCGGAGGTGAGGCGGGTGAAGTGCCAGATAAAGATGCGGGAGGAGAGCATCGCCTCGCGGCGCAGCACGGTGTGGCAGCCCTCGCCGCCGACGAAGATGACCGCGAGCTGGGTGGAGGGGTCGTCCCACAGGTAGCGGAAGTATTCGAACGCCTCCCCGTTGAGCCACTGAGCCTCGTCCACCAGGAAGGTGCGGGGGCGTTCGGCCAGGGCGGTCTTGAGCCGGCGGTCGAACTCGCTGGGGTGGCGCGGGCGCTGGTCGGGCAGGTCGAGTGCGGCGAGAACTGGGTCGGCTACCACCTCGTCGCCCACCTGGCCCTGCGCCGCTACTTCACCCTCCACCAGCGACCCGTGCCCCGCATGCTCCTCCTGGACTAGGTCATCCAGCCCTTCTACCCCTCCGAGGTCGCCAAGGACAGCGGCAACCCGGATCTCATCCGCTCCGACGCCGACCGGCAACACCGTCCGCGGCATGTTCGAGCTGATGTACCGCTTCACCAACGACCTCGCCCCCAACTTCCAGCTCATCGTCAACGACCACGCCAACCTGCCCGCCCAGTGGTGCCCCGGCCAGTGGTGCCAAGATTGCATCCGCTACACCTGGCGCAACGGCGAGGCCCTCGTCCCCAAGCCTGGATCGACAAGCACGCCAGCTAGGCGTACTGGGCCGTTGATTCGAGGGCTGCGGACCCATCTCATCTTCGTCCAGTGCAACTCCGGTCGCTGGTTCAGGATTTACCGGCCCAGGAGACTTCGCCGGCCTACTCGCCGACGACCTTGAAGGCCGCCGCGGCGGCGGATACGACGACGACGCCCGATACCGCAGCACCCTGACCGAGGCCGCGGTCAGGCGCCAGCGGATCGAGGAACACCGGCGAAGGCAGGAGGGCAAGGACAGCTGACACCGACAGCCCCTGGCCAGGCGAGGTGATCCGATTACGGGTGCTCCGTTCCCAGAGCCGCCCGCGCGGCCTGCTGAAAAGCACGGTCCGGAGCACGTTTCGCCTGCCACGCCTGCTTGAAGCACTCGTCGCATTCAGCGAGCCGACCGTGCCCCTCACGCAGAGCCGCAGCAAACCACTCGATCCCGGCCATCTCCCACTCGTACATAGCCACGCGCAGCTCGTCGGCCGCCTCCGCAGCCGCGACCGGCCCGGCGACGGCAACAGCCGCGATCGCCGTACTGAACTGGACCCACGCTTCGTGCGCCTCGGCGAACGACGCACGCCATTGCGTCGGCGTGGACTGCTCGTCCCGAACCCGGTCGGCGAACCGCCACCACGCCGCCGACAACAGTTTCGTGCTCGCGATCAACGCGCCGTACGCCTCCCGGCGTGCGGCCTCGCGCCGATGCTCCCGCTCGGCCTGCAACTGCCGTTGCTGCTGGCGCCACTGGCCGGCCACCGAGACCCAGCCGCCGGCCACGGCTCCCAGCACGCCGATCGCCGCGCCCACCACTCCCGCCACGCTCGCGTCCATGACCGCGCATTACACCGTGCTGCCGCACCTGTGGCCAGAGCGTCTTCGAGGACCGGCCCCCAGACACCGTCCCTGTGGCGGCGTCTCGACGCCTGTTCGGTTACCCCGTGTCGGAGGTCTTCGAAAGCACCATGGAGCGCTACGCCTTGATGCCTGTGCCCGCAGCGAGCAGGATCCAGAGCCTCGCGGGTCGTAGAGCGCGTGCACGGATTGCAAGGCCGATTCGAAAGGACCGATTGTGCCCGGACCCGATCTGCCGCCCGCACCCGCTCTGATGACGGTCGACGCGCTTTTGAACCGATGGCCCACCGGAGCCCAGAAGGTGGAGCTGTCCTCCGGCGTGCTGCTCTTCACGGGCGACTTCGACGAGCGCGACCTGGCTATCGCGCGGCGTACCTACCCTGGTCGGCGTCCCGTTCTGAACGTCGCCGGCGGCCTGGAGGTTCACCCTGCGGGAGAAGGTGAACCGATTCCTGTGGTGAGCGGCTCGTGAACGCCCGCCAGCTGGTCGCCTGTCATCGGACCTGCTCAAGTGTGGTCAGCAGGAGTCGGCAGTTGGTGACTGCCTCGTAGCTGCTGCCCAGGGGCTGACACCGGTAGGAGCGGTGGCGGGCTGACCACAGTCCTTTCCATGTGGCGTACGGCCCCATCGCGTCCGCCCACGTGCTCTTCCCAAGCCAGGCCCGGGCTCGCGTTGTACAGCGGAAGTACCGGTGCAGCTCGCGTTCCAGGACGCGGCGGTCGAAGGCTGCGTTGTAGGTGAGGCAGCGGCGGCCGTGCATGAGTTGGGCGAGGTGCGGAACGAACGCGGCGAAGGGCGGCGCGGCTGCTGCCCGCTGCTGGGTGATGCCGTGCAGCGCGGTCGCTGCGGGGGCGACGTCGGCGAGCGGGTTGAGGTGCTCGTTGAAGAGCACGTTGCCGTGGCGGTCGGTCAGGCCGATTTGCACTGCCCAGGGCTCGGTGAGCGTGGTGGTCTGCACGTCGAGCACGACCAGGCGCGGATCGGCGAGGACGTTGCGTGCCCACCGGCCCACGCGTTCATGGTCTGCGGGCCAGGTGGCGGGCCGGCGCAGCGCGCGGACGGCGTCGTCCAGGCGCAGGTGCTGCTCCTTCAGTGACTGGACGTGCCAGTGCCGGCCGCTGTCGAACTGGGCATGGACGGTGCCGAGGTAGCAGGTGTCCTCGTAGACCGCCCAGGTCGGCCGGTCGGTGTCGCCGGGCCGGACGAAATGGGCGGCCCTGGCGTCAACGGTGCGGGTGAAGAGGTGGCTCGGGTGGAGGGGGAGGTCAGGCGAAGGCATGGTCGGGCGCCTTGGAGATGAAGGGGGTGAGGGGAAGGTCGTGCGCCATCCAGTTGTGGAAGGCCTCCGCGGTGTAGAGGACACCGCTGCCTGAGAGGCGGCCGGGCTGTTTGGGATGGCACCGATTGATCCGCAGGACCAGGTGCAGGCCGTCGGCTTGCTGGGACTCCCCGAGGTCGAGGTGGACCGGTCGGCGGCAGGCGTCGAGGGTCTCGCGGGGCCTGCTCCAGGCGAAGTTGACGTGCTCTCGCCCGGGAATCAGGGCGAGGCGGAGGCGGCCGCGGCGGTGGGCGTCGCAGGCGTCGAAGAGCCACACCATCGTGCCGTAGACCCGCTCGCGGAGTTCGATGTCGACGCGGGACAGGTGCCCGTCCTGCAACTCCACGATGTGCCCGGAGGGAGTCAGGACGTCGCCTTCCAACTCGCCGCGTGGCACGAACTGCTGGTTGCTGCTCAGCCCGGTGCGCCAGCCCTGGTTCCAGAGGCCCTCGCCACGTACACGGGAGGGGCCGAAGGATGCCCCGCACTTGGGGCACCGGGTGAGCGAGGGCATTAGACCGCCTTGAGCTGGGTGTCCAGCCAGGTCACCGTGTCCGTGGTGAGGCCGAGGTCCTCCGGCGTGCGGCCGGCGGCACGCAGGACTCCCGCGATACTCGTCTCGGTGCGGTGCGTGTTGATCAGGTCCTCCAGGACGGCGTCGGCTGCCTCGACGCGGTCGAGGAAGTCCATCTCGTCCTGCTGCACGCGCATCTGCCGGGCCGCATCCGACTGGACGTCGTAGAGGCGCCGATGCTCGGTCTGGGCCTTTTTGCGGCGGGCGGGAACGCTGGCCCTGTAGTCGGACCAGTGGACGATGAAGAGAGTCCCCTGGCGGCCGATGCCGGTGTTCTGGTCGTCTCCCTGGGCGCGGCCGCCGCCGCAGCCCCCGGTGACGGTCACGGTCGGTCCCTTGGTACCGGTCCTCCCGGTCCCGGGTTCTGGACTGCCCGTCCCCGTCGTGTCCCGGCCTTCTTCGCCAGATGCCTTCTGGCCCGGCGTGCCGTCCGGAGTGCCGGTCGTGTCCATGGCGCTCTCGGTGGTGTCCGGGCCCGTCTGGATGACCGCGCAGCGGGCCTGGTCGTACTTCAGGTACTGCTGCTCGATGTGCTTGCCGGCGGGGGCGTTGGGGGCGAAGTAGTGTTCGGCCACCCGGAAGGCGTGGTCGATGCCCTCACGTTGGTTCATGAGGATCAGTTCGCCCATGACCTTGCGGAACTCGTAGGCACTGTCGCCTGCCTTCGCACTGGCCTCGTCGCCGATGCCGGCCAGCCAGTGAGCGGTGTCGGGCGGGTAGCGGTCGAAGAAGAACGGGGCGTTGTCGCCGGGGACGTCGTTGTTCATGCGGTCGTGCTCTCTACGAGGCGCAGGCCTCCGGGCTTGCGCGCGTTGGTGATGGTGGCAGCCCACTGGGCTACGTCGTCGGCGAGGTAGGTGACGAGCTGGAGGAGGTCGTCGTCGGCGTTGGCGGCGACCTTGTCGGCGGGGTACCAGTCGGTGACGAAGGCGTTGAAGCGGCCAACGGCCCGGGCGAAGTCCTGGCGCCACTCGGCCAGCAGTAGTTCGTCGCTGGGCCGGGTGCCGCCGAGGACTTGGACAAGCTCACGGAAGACGGCGTCCCCCGGCTTTTCGTCCGGCGCCTCGTTGTCCGGGTCGTGCAGGGCGGCTTCCTGCGCGGTCGCCTGGATCAGGTCCGGGTCCTCGCGCAGCACGGCGCGGGCCAGTGCGGGACGCTGGACGAGGTAGGCGGCGGTGACGGCGCGGGTGGCCTCCTCATCGGCCTTCACCGCGCCAAGGATCGCCTCGCGGACCTCGGGCCGGCGGGCTTCGAATTGGTGGACCGTGGTGACAACCGCCTTGCGTTCGGACTCGGCACCGGGACGGCGGCTGGGCCGGATCGACTTGCGGACGGCCTTGAGGTAGTCGGCCTCGGTGACTTCGAGGACGTCGTTCTGCTCGGCCAGGTCCATCAGGCCGAGCAGGACCGCGACCTTCTCCTCGAACTGCTCCTCGTCGAAGGTGCCTGGGTCGCTGCTGAGGGCGACCTGGTACAGCGTGGTGAACGAGACGTACACCTTGGAGCCCAGAACGGGCTGGCGCTGCTGCGGCTTCCAGCGGTGGGCCAGCAGGCGGCACTTACGCAGTGTGTGGGGCGACCACTCGAGCCGCGCGGTGAGCACATCGAGCTGCGCCTCCGTGGCATAGCGGGATCCGGGCTTCGCCGGTGGCCCGTACTTCGCCACGAGCCAGTCGCCGACCGTGAAGCGCGTGGCCCTGAATTCCCGGGCCGTGGTGGAGCCACGGGTGACGATGCGTTCGATCTCCTCGAACTCCGCCGGTGTGCAGCCGGCTTCATCCGCGGCTTGGGGTTCGGTCCAAAACGACGTGGACGGCGTGGTCATCCTCATGCCCTCCGGGTGGGGAGGCCGCCCGCACCGGACAGCCGGGCACGGAGAGTAGTCACGCTCCCGGCATGCTTACCTTGGCTGATGATCCGTTTGGGGTGGGTCGAGAGCGGCATCCTGCGCGCGAGGCATCAACCCGGCGAACGGAAAGATCACCTCAGGGGGTGAACTGGGCCGTCGGCACCGGCCTCCACAGCATGCCTGGCATAGTCACAAGCCGTCGCCCACAGCCAGCGCCGAGCGAACGGATGCCAGGCCACGGCGGCTGCCTCCGCGTTCGCTGCGGCATAGCCCCACAGCTCCCGCCGTAGCCCCAAGCACTGCTGCTCAGCGACGCGCAGGCATCCGGCGAGTTCCCGGATGTGCAGCTCCACGGGCGAACAGGGAACACAGAGAGATACGGGTGCGGGGCAAGAGGCGGATTCCTGGATCATGGGGCCCACTCTGCCGGGATCCGCCGCGATCCGGACGCCGATCAACTCGGCCACCGTCCGCCACACTGGCCGAGTGAGAGGTCACCCGCTGCGAGTGACCGCGGCTCCCCGGCAAAGGCCCCGTCGGCTCACGCCACGGACGCCCTGCCCCCAACCATGACGGCCTCAACCCCGACCACAAGTCCGACCACAACAGGTCACAGCGTTGCTCAGACCGTCCGGCGGGAACCTGCGCAATCGGTCGCCGGCTGTGCATCAGGTGAAGCAGGCACTCGGGGGCGGTGCGCAGATCTGCGCACCGCAGCGGACCCTGCGTGCGGGGTTTTGCGTCATGGTCGCGGCAGCGAATGCACAGCCGATGCGCAGACCTGCCGCCGTGCGCAGCGGGCTCCATTCCACTGCCGTGCGCGATGCCCGGCCGGGCTTGAGCGTCTGTGTGTCCGTTGCCGGTGTTCGTCGTTGAACCGGCGAGGCGCACGAAGGCCACGAAGACATAGCCCTGTCCGTCCGCCACGGGGGCAGGCAGGCGGAGCCGTTGGGTCCGCTCCGGCCTGCTCGAGGCTGCCGGCCGGAGCGGCCGGGGGCTCAGCCCTGCATCTGCGCGGCCCAGATGCGGGTCATGATGCGCAGCAGGGTCGAGTCGACCATGTCGACGAGGTCGGCGTGCTCACGATGCGCCCAGACGTCCCAGCCGGGGCCGCTCATGGCCTCCTCGTGCCACAGGAACACCGCGTCGTTGGGGGTGGTGATCTCCTCGTCGCAGGCGCGGCAGACGCGCACGGTCATGCGAAGGTCCCTTTGCTGCCGGCCGCGTTGAGGGTGCGGGCGCGCTCGCGCAGGGCGGTGCGCCGTTCGGCCTGTATGGCGGGGCGGATGCGAGCGGGGTCGGCGTCCCACTCGCGCCCGCCGGCCATCGGGCGCTGCCGGATGCAGGAGCCTTCGTGGCTCATGACATGACCGAGGTTGCTGGTCTGGGTGTCGACGACCAGGGCGCCGTGCCGGTGTTGTGCTGTCCTCATGCGCGGCTCCCTCGTCCCAGCGCGTCTGCCAGCCGTTCGGCCACGTCGGCGCGGACGCGTCCCAGCTCGACGAGGTTCAGGTCGGGGTGGGCGACGTCGACGCCGAGGGACGGGAGGACGATCCCCTCCTCGGTGAGCGCCGCCCGCAGGGACTTCACTGCCGCGCGCGGGCCGGCGTCCCGCCCTCTGGTCGTAGCCATGAACGAGACGGTAGGGAGGGGCAGTTGACCCCCGCTACGGCCTTTTCTCGATTTTTCTCACACGCCTGCTTGCTTCCCTCGATTTTTCTCACGAAGGTGGGAGAGTGCCATGGCCGCAGGCTCCGGACGTGGTGATGCTGTGGTGGCAGGTCCCCACCGAAAGGACTCCGATCATGGCCCGACGGCTGCGCTTCAACGGCACCGGCAGCGGCGAGGGAAGCTGCCCCGCCGTGCACGAAGACCTCGACACGGGCGAGGTCATCGTGCACGGACCGCGCCTGACCGACCCCGCCGCCCTCGCCCAGCTCCAGCACCTCGACGAGAACGAGATCCCGATCGTGATGCCGCGCAACACGCTGATCGACTTCGGCCCGAAGGAGCGCGATGAGAAGCCGCGCCTGTTCACGCCGGAGCAGTTCGCCCGGCTCTTCGACAACTTCCAGCACAGCGCCTGGCATCTGGAGATGCGGCGGCGCTACGCGGTCGACGAAACCACCGACACCTACGCCCAGTTCGTCCGGGGCGAGCAGCCGACGTGGGACCTCGACACCCCGTGGGCCCGCACCATCCGCGCGAAGACCGACGACGGCGCGTACGTCGGCCGGGTCCGCATCGTCGACCAGCCGCCCACCACGGGCCAGCTGTACCTGCTCGCGCACGGGGAGAAGAACGCCGCGCTGGGCGAGGACGTGCGCACCCTGTGGCGCGAGCAAGCCGAAGGCGCGGGCCTGCCCGACGAGGACTTCTGGATCTTCGACTCGCACATCGTCGCCCGGTGCCTCTTCGACGAGGACGACCGCCTCACCGGCGCCGAGCTGATCACCGAGCCCGCGCGGGTGAACCAGTACAACCGGCTGCGGGACGTTGCGCTGCACCACGCGATCCCGTACAAGGAATTCGCGGCGCGGATGACCGCCAAGGAGGCGTAGAGCAGGTGTGCACCGGTGAGCACGGACTACCAGCAGGCCCGCGAAGCCCTCGGCATGCGACTGCGGGAACTTCGCCTCACAGCACCTGACGGCCGGCTCACCGGCAGCGCCCTCGCCCAACGGCTCGGCTGGCCAAACTCCAAGGTCTCCAAGCTGGAACTGGGCAAGCAGACCGCCACACCCGAGGACCTGCACCAGTGGGCCCACGCGTGCGGCCAACCCGCCTCGTATGAGGAACTGCGGGCCCGACTCGCCGGCTTCGAGTCGCACATCCGCTCCTGGCGCAGGCAGCTCGTCGCCGGCCACAAGCCCGTACAGGACGCCCACAACCAGGCCCAGGCGAACTCGACCGTGCTGCGCGCCTGGGAGTCCTCCTGGATCGTCGGCGTCCTGCAAACCCCCGACTACGCCCGTGCCGTGCTCACCCGCTCCGCCGAACTGCACCAATCCCCCCGCGACATCGAGGAAGCGGTCCGGGCCCGCATGAAGCGGCAGGAGCTCCTCTACACCACCGGCAGGCGCTACCACATCCTGCTCTGGGAACCGGTACTGCGCACCCTCGTCTGCCCGCCCTCCGTCCTCGCCGCCCAACTCGACCGACTTACCGGCATCATCGGCATGGACACCGTCCACCTCGGCATCGTCCCCCTCACCGCCCGCCTCAAAATCCCACCCGGCCTCGGCTTCTGGATCTACGACGACCGCCAGGTCGTCACCGAAACCTGGCACGCCGAACTATGGCTCGACGACAACGACACCCTCGCCCTCTACCAACGCACCTGGAAAACACTCGAACAAACCGCCGCCTACGGCACCGACGCCCACCACCTCATCAACACCGCACGAAAAACACTCCCCCCACACTGACCAGCACATCTGCAGGGCAGCAGATGCCAGGTGATGTCGGCTCGTGCTGAGGCATGGTCGAGGGCGCGGCGGGCCAGGGCCACGATGGTGGCAAAGCCTATGGGCTCGTTGGGATGGGGTCCGCGGGGGACCAGCACGTTGCACGGGCCGCCGCCAATGGTCAGCAGTGGCAGGCTCTCGCCCTCCCGTGTCCCGCGACGGATATCCGGCACAGCTGCGGGCGGGCGGCCGCCAGGGCCTTCACCTCGGCCTGGAGCTCGTGCCACGTCGGCGGCCGCGGCGGCAGCGCATAGCCGACGGTCGGGACGTTGTCGTTGCGCCATTGGCAATCGTCGTCCTCTCTCCCCCCGCATCCAGCTCTTGCCAGCGCTTGATGAGGAGCTTCGGTGTTCGAGTGTGGGTGCCCGGGTCTGTCGGCTGGGCAGGATCTGGCGAGATGATGCCCGGCAGGCGCGTGGGGAGGGAAGCTGGTGCAATTTCAGGTAAGGGTGGCGTCCGGTCAGGAAGGTGAACTGCGTTCACTGCAGGGGTGGTTGCGCAATGAGCCGGCGACGCGCGCAGCAACGGTGTCCTTGGGTGGGACAACGCCCGCGCCGGGCTCGATGGGTCAGCTGTTCGACGTGCTGGAGTTCGTGACGGGGAACGGCTGGAGCGCGGCATCGTTCGTGCTGTCGGTGCTCGCCTGGCGGCAGACCAGGCCCCGGCCGCCGCGGGTGGTGATCCGGCGCGGTGAAGTGGAGATCAGCTTGGCCGAGGGCAGCGAGGAAGAAGTACGCGCGCTGGTGGCCGCCCTGGAGCAGGGTGATGACACACCGCGGCAGACGTCGTGAGCGCGCTGCCCGATCCGGCGCTGTCGCGGGCTGTGCTCATCGGGGTCAGCGGCTACGTTCATCTCGAGCCGCTGCCGGCGGTGGCGAACAATCTGCCCGCCCTGGCCGCGGTGCTCACCAGCAGTGGCCTCTGGAATCTTCCGCCCGGCCACTGCACGGTGGTGGCCGAGCCGGACAGCACCCCGGCGATGCTGGACGCAGTGCAGCAAGCCGCCGAGGCGGCCGAGGACACGCTGCTGGTCTACTTCGCCGGCCACGGGCTGCTCGATGGCCGCGGTGAGCTCTTCTTCGGCCTGCCCCGCTCCACCGCCGGGCGCAGTCACACCGGGGTGACCTACCAGGCGCTGCGCGAAATCCTGGCCGACGCCCGGGCTCAGCGGTTCGTCATCATCCTCGACTGCTGCCTGAGCGGGCGGGCGCTGGGCTCGATGAGCAGTGACGAGATGCTCGCCGACCAGGCGGAGATCGAGGGCAGTTATCTGCTGGCGGCAGCCCCCGACAACGGTCTCGCGCTGGCCCCGCCGGGCGAAACGCACACCGCGTTCACCGGGGAGCTGCTACGCATTTTGCGCGACGGGATTCCCGGCACTGCCCGGGACCTGGATCTGGACCTGGTCTACCGGCACCTGCGCGCCGCGCTCAGCGCACGCGGGCTGCCGCAGCCGCAAAAACGCGTCCGCAACACCGCCGGACGGCTCATCCTCGCCCGCAATCACGCCTACCGGCCGGCACCGGCCGACGGGCCCGCCGACCCGGCCGGCGCCACATGGCCCGACCCCGAGCAGTGCCACACCCCGCGCGCGTTCCTGGAGGCGCTGGCCGAAGTGCGAGCCGTCAGCGGCCACACCCTCACCGCGCTCAGCCAGCGCGCCGACCCGCCCCTCTCCGCGGGCAGCATCAGCGCGCTGCTCAACCGCCCCACCCTGCCCAGGACATGGAAGACCACCAGCATCTACCTCACCGCCTGCGGTCTGCCGCCCGAGCAGGCCCAGGCCTGGAAAACGGCCTGGGAACGGCTGCGGGCCACCGAGCCGGCGCCCCGCCCCGTCGTCGCTTCTGCCGCCGGCGCCGAACCCGCGGCCCGCGGTTGGCGGGCCCGGTTGGGCCGCGGCAAACGCCGACGGTAAATCCGGCTGGGCAAGCCGCCGTTATCGGCCCGCCGATGCCGAGGACGCCGGTGCGGATGGCCGGTCCGTGCTGCCCTGGGCATCCGAGCCATGGGAGAACAGCCCCATCCAGGCACCCACTGCCAGCAGTCCGCCCACCACCACGGCCGTGGACTTCTTTCCCGGCTTGCTCTTCGAACCGCCCGCGGGCCGGTTCACCCAATGCCCGGCCCGGTAGTACTGCCCCGAACGCCCCGCCACGCCCAACACCCCCGAAACGAAACGGCCTCTGACCGGCGGACTCCCCGCCGCCGTCACGGAGTGTCGCAGTCACCCGGCCGTTGAGATAGGAGATGCACCAAAAATGGCCGATACACGCCATTACCATAGGTAGCGAGAGGTGTACGGGGCCGCTACGAACGAGACAGCTGAAACACCCGAGCAGCCGCACGTACCCGCCGCACCACGTGCTCCCTACCCGGCGCAAGCCGTCAGCCCGCTGCCTGGCCGGACTCGCACCGCCACGCCCCAGCATGCCCAGCCTGGATGACGGCCAGTCACGGCCTGACGTGTTGTCAGTGCCCGATGCCACGATGAACGGTCCAGCAGGCACACGCCGCGAGCAAGGAGCCAGCCCATGCCCCGAACCCGATCCTGTGCACGCCCCCACCGCACGCCGGCACGCCGAAGCACACGCCCACACGCGGATACAGGCCACCAGACACCGCTGTTACCCACCAGCGGATGGATCACCGCAGCACGGCAGAGCGCAGCCGTCACCGTCCACGCGGGAGCCAGGCATCCCTCGTCTCTACCCGCAGCGCCGCTGCCTGCAGGCCACCGGCCGGCAGGCGAAGAACAGTGACCCGCCGGTCCCCCGCCCGAGGCCGCCGCACCAGGCGACAACGCCCCTCCGACACCACGCTGTTGGCGATGCTGGCAGCGGGGGCCGCCGCCATCGCCCTGGCCTCGAGGGCCGCCGTGTGGCTGTCGGCCCACGGATGGGTGCTCATCCCCGCCGCGGCACTCGCCGCCACGGCCGGCGGCGGCTGGCTGTACCGGCAGCGGCGACACGCCCAGCGGCAGGCGCTACAGACCCAGGGCCTGCGTTATGCGCTGCACCAGCTGGACGCCCTGCACCACAGCGAGTTCGAACACGCCGTCCAGGCCCTGCTGCGCCGCGACGGCTGCCGTAACGCTGTACGGGTCGGCGGCAGCGGCGACCTCGGCGCCGACGTCACCGCCACCGACCCCTACGGCAGGCGCTGGGTCATCCAGTGCAAACACCGCCGCCACGGCGACGCCGGCCACCCGGTCGGCACCCGCGACCTGCAGATCCTCAACGGCACCGCCCGCCCCGTCCACCAGGCCGACATCGCCGTCCTGATCACCAACGGCCGCATCACCACCCCCGCCCGCACCTTCGCAGCACAGCAGCGCCTGCACCTGGTCGACCGGCGTCTCCTCGCCGCCTGGGCCGCCGGCCCCCACCCGCTGTGGCACCACCTGGGAACCACTCCGCCACCTGCACGCCGCACGGCGACGCCGTAGCCCGTGCCGTTGCCCAGCACTCCTCATGCATCCGTTTCAAGGCCGCTCATCGGTGACCGGCCGGAATCGACCACTGCGTCCGCGGCCCTGCGCACATCGCGCAGGAACGGCTCCATGCCCCGCGTGCGAAGGACCTGCAGCCAAGCGTCTCTCGCCGCGGCCACCTCCTCGTCCTGCACCACATCCTCGTGCGGAGCGTGGCGCAGGGCCGAGAGCAAGAGGCCCACCGCGCCCAAAACAGTGCCCGCCGCGGCAACTGCTGCGAAGCCCCAGCCTCCGGTGATCAAATCCGGGGCGATCGACGAATTCGGGCGCACCATCTTCAACACGTACCCGACGACCAGGAAGATCGCCGCGGCGCTTGCGCCGAGCACCGGCACGAGGACGGCCGTGACGGCCAGGGCACCAGCCCCGTTGGGCGCCTCAGCCGACGCCCGGTCGTCGGACGTAAGGCCCAGGTTCCTGCTGCGTACCTCCCTGTAGTGGGCGTACTCGCGGGCGGCCGTCGCTGCGATGAGGTCCTGGGCGGTCAGGGCCATCGTGCGCTGCTGCTCTGCCGTGAGGCCCGCGGATCCGCGAGAAGTCTCCGCTGCCAGCACCTCGTCCAGGACACGCTCGAATTCGTGACGATCCGCCGGGAGCAGGGCCGGCTGCGGCCGCGAGGGGTCTGCAGCCTCTGACGAGCCCGCCCGGTAGGAGACCGGCTCGTCCAGGACAGGAGTGCGCCGCGCGAGCGAGGCGATGAGTTGTTGCATGAACGAGTCAGCCATCACCTGCTGCTCCTTCCGCTCGCGCGGGATCCGGACGGGGACTAGGCACGGGGGTGGCCGCTGGTGCCGAAGCAGGTCCAGGCTGCCCGGACAAGGCGGCCTCGTCCGACACGTCACCAAGGCCCGGCTGCGGCGCGGGCACCCGGCTCTGGCCTGAGCGCAGCATCTCCAGCTCCGCCAACTTCCCCCCGGCCAACTGCTCCAGGACCTTCGGCGCGGCGATGCCGACGGCCATCACACCGACCGGCCCGCCGGCCTGTCCCGACGCCCCAAACGCTGCCGCCATGCCCACACCCAACGCCAACCGGAGCGCCAGCGCGACCAGATAGGGCTTCAGCGGCAGCTCGCCCTTGACTCGCCACGGCAGGTTCTTCACCCGGCCGATCGCACTGTGCAGCTGATGGGCCTCGATGGCACTGGCACCCATAAGGCCCCACACGCACGCCATCCACACCGACACAGGAGATGCACACCTCCTGACGCGGTTGTGGACTCCCCCGGACGGCCGGGCTGCATCCCCCCAACCATCCCGCCCCCCTGGGCATCAAAGGAAGTAAGCACAAGGCGGCAGGAGACCGCACCGGCCGATCCACGCCGAGCGCCGGCGCGAGAAGGCCACGTCGTACGGCAGTCGCCAGACATCCAGGCCGGACGCCTTCGCATATGCGTATCGATCAGCTCGGCGCGGGTGCCAAAGCCGGGCGCGGCGCTCGGCCCGAGCGTGGTCGGCGGCGCCGTGTCGCCGGGCTCCTTGCAGGTGGATGCGAGCCGGCCCCGGTCCGCGGGCGGGTCGCCCGGCGTGGCCGGTTCCCAGCCGAAGACGGCGATCACCGTGCCGTCGGGCGCGAAGGAGAGGCTGCCCGGGCGGAAGTCGCCGTGGACGATGCCCGGGAACTGCGCGGGCACGCGGGCGAGCAGCACGTCGTCCACTGTGTCGAAAAGCTCCAGGCCGGGGGCGCCAAAGCGGTGCACCTGCCGCTGCCAGCGGCGCAGTTGACGTTCGACGCAGCTGTGCGGGCGGGCCATGGCGCCGAGGCCCGCCCAGACGGGGTCGATTGGGTGCAGGGCGGCCAGCACCTTAACGAGGCTCGCACCGGCCCGGCGCCCTGGCCCGCCCCGGCCAGCCGGCCACCGCATCCTGGCCTGCGGCTACGGTGCCCCCGACGAAGCCCATAACGGAGAACTCCGCGCCGCCCACCGAGGAGTCCGCGCATTAGTAGGAGAGCGGTTCGGGCACCGGCACCTCGGTGGGCGCGAGCGCGGTCAACAAGCGCCACTCGCGGCTCATGCCGTGGGCGGTCCTCAGCACGCCGCCCGCCGGCGGCCTGCGCAGCGCCCGTACGGTGCCAGCGGCGCCGGTCACCCGGTAGGTGAGGTTCCAGCGACCACCGGAGACGAGGTCGACGGTGAGCGGCGCGGCGAGGCGCGGGACGTACGCGGCCGGCACGGCCTGGGGCGTCGAACACGCTCGGGGCCAGGATGAGTGCCAGCATCTGCACCCGCCAGGCATGGGTAGGATCACGCCGCACGCCGAGCGGATGGTTCGAGCCACGCCGCGCACGGCACAGACGAAAACATCGGGGGCGCACGGGATGAGTACGCACGGCAACGGTCAGTGGGGTCCCACGGGCAGACCCGGATACGGCCCCGGTGGACAGCCGGGCCCAGGTCCCGGCCCTCAGCCTTACCCCGGAGGCGGACCCCACCCGTACCCCGGCGGTCCCGGCGTGGGGCCCTACCCGCCGCAGCCCGCCCCCGTGCCGGCGCAGGGGTTTCCCGGACATCCGCAGGGCTGGGGGCCGTACCCGCCACCACCGCACGGCGGTGGCCCGCAGCCGCCGTTCCCGCGACCGCCCCGGCCGCCGCTGACGCGCGGGCAGCGGATCCTCAAGTGCGTCTACAACCCGTTCTACGCCGCCCAGCGGGCCTTCCGGCCCTCGCGCCCGGACGCCGTCGAGGACCTGACGGTGCGCAAGATCCAGATGTGGCGGACCGGGCTCGGCGCCGCCGCCTGGCTCGTGCTGGTCATGTCGTACAAGCCGGTCGACACCGCCAAGGGCGCCGACGCCGTCGCGAGCGACAAGTTCGACCAGAGCTGGACCGGCACACTCTTCCTCGTGTGCGCCTTCCCGTTCGTGATCGCCCTGTTCGCGTTCGCCGCGCAGGGCGCACTGCGCCGGCTCTACCTGCGGCGGTCCCTGAAGCCGTTCGGGGCGGTGGCGGCTCTGATGGGGTCCATGGCAACGTTCCCCCTCGCCGTCGCGCCCGACCCGGAGACCACCGGCTTCCGTGACGCCATCGGGATTCCCGGCATGGTCGTCCTCATCACCCTGTGCACATGGTCGGTGGGCTTCGCCCTGTACGGGATCGCGCTCTGCCTCAACCACGTGTTCCGCACCGCCGACATCCACGAGGTACTGCCGCCGATCCTCGCCATGGCGCTGGCGTGGGTGATGGCCGCCCTCGACATGATCAACAACGCGAACGCCGAGGTTCCCGTCCTCGCCCGGATCGTGTTCCTGCTCGGCGCTCCGGTGTCGGTGACGGTGCTGTCGTGCTGGGAGCTGTACCGGCTGCGGAAGTACCACCACCTGTCCGTGCGACAAGCCCTCGGCCGCTAGGACGTCTCCGCGCCGCCTTACACGCACTCGTTGAGCAGCCGCCCCAGATGCTCCCGTCCGGCCGCGAGCAGCCCCTCCAGCCGCGCCGCCCCCTCGTACCACCGCTTCTTGTACTCCCAGCACAGCCAGCCGTCCCAGCCGTGGCGGGAGAGGACCTCCACGCACTCGGTGAGGAGGAGCACGCCCGCGCCGCGGCCCCCACAACCCGCGGTGGGAATGCACAGGGCGCTGGACTCCGCGATCGGCTTACCCAGGAGGCCGACCTGAGCCGTGGGCAGCGGGATCGTCGTGTGCGCCCGGGTGTCGTAGGTCTCGTAGCGGGAGAGATCGACGCAGTCCGACAGCATCGCTTTCGGGGTCGTGGCGCTCAGGCCGAGGCCGGTCACCTTGGCGCCATGGGCCGACACGGCCGCGCACGACCGTTCCAGCCCTCTGCATCCGGGCCAAGTCCCACTCAACCTTGCCCAGGACGTCGAGAGTGGCGTAACGCTCCAGGTCCGTACCCGTCTTGGACGCCTGCCGGTACACCTTGGCCCGCTCGGCCGTCAGGTGTGCGTAGGCGGCCAGCACGGCTCCCTCCTCGCACGCGTCCGGGCCGGCCGCCGCCGTCGAGGCCTGCACCGTAGGGCTCGACGAGGCGGCCAGCTCCGTCGCGGCCGCGTCGCCGCCCTTCGTTCCGGAATCGCATGCGGCAACAAGGACGGCGAGAGTGACTGCGCACGCGCCAAGACCGAATGTGCGCATGCGAGTGACGTCGGCATCGTTCCCTCTGTGCTCCTGCGGTGCTTTGATCGTCACGGCAGCCGCTCGCACACCGTGAGCTACAGGCAATTCAGCGCCAACTCGAAGGCCGACCACGGCCCTCACCACCCCCGACCAGGGACGCTCCAGCCCCGACCACGAGCCTGACCACGGCAGGTCACAACGCTGCGCAGGCGGTCAGGCCGGAACCTACGCAACCGACCACCGAATGCACATCGGAGGAAGCTGGCCATCCGGCTCAACTGCGCAGCCATGTGCATCGGAGCCGATCGTTGAGCACCGGACGTCAACCGGTACGCGAGGGCTGCGCAGTGGTCACGGCCGCGAATACGCAGCCGACTACACAAGGGCGCACACGTCCCTGCGCTGTTGGACTCACGGGGCCAGCGGATGCGCATCACAGGCGCACGTGAGCGGCTCCGGCCCCGGCGGGTCACCGGCCGTGGGGCGGAGCCGCGCGCGTCGAGGCGGACAGCCGAGCCAGACGACGACGATGACATGCAGGCGCCCAGCCGGGCGATCGGCCCGATAAGCGGGCGGTGAACTGTCCGCCGGAGGCGGCGCGGCGCCCTTCGGGGGTGATGTCCTCGAACTGGCTGCACTCACCAGCTCGCGGGTTTCGCTGTTCAGCGGCATACCCACAGGGCGCACCTGCCAGCGGCCAGAGCTGCCCCGGGGCAACTCTGGGCAGGTCTAGGTGAGGTTGAGTTCTCACGGCGGGTGTGGCTGATCAGGTTCTGGGCGTCGGTGCCGAACACGGCCGACTCTCGCAGGGTGCGCGGTGGTGGACCACTCGTTGGCGAAATGCTCCATCTGCTTCAGGATCAGGTCGACAGCCTCCGCGCGCCGGTCCGGCGGGTAGCCGTGTCGGGCCAGCAGGCGCTTGATGGCGCTGCGGAGACCGGCGCGGACCGGTTCACGGGCGATCCAGTCGGGCTTGAGCTTCTTCTGGACCTCCGCGACGAGGTCGCGGGCGATGCTCGCCAGGACTTCATCGCCCATGAGCTCCTGAGCCGTGCCGTGCTCGGCCACGGCGTCGTAGAAGGCGAGCACAGCCTGTTTGGCAGCGCACGCCCGGCGTGAAAGGCGGCACCAGTTGACAGTCGGCGCTGCTGGAATGGATGTGTAGCCGTGTGCCGTGGATCGGCGCGTCTCGAGTACAGGGAGGGGATGGGGCAGTGCAAGACGACTTATTGGTGGTCGGCTTCGATTTAGAAACGGGCCGTGAGGTGCACGTCTCTGAGCGGTCGTCGGAACAATGGCGACGCATCGGATACGGCGGCACCGGCCAACTGGTGTGTTTTTACTGCTTGCGCGGGTTCGAGGCGGCGCCGGGCACGCAGGTACCGCTCGTGACGCGCGGCCGTCTGGGAGGCAAGGTACGCCGGCACTTCGCGCACCCGCCCGGCCGCGCCCCCGCCGGCGGCCACCACCCCGAAACGGTCTGGCGCCTCACGACGAAACACACCCTGGCCGTCTGGGCGCGGTCGCGCCCAAGCGTCGCGCGCGTACGGCTGGAGCAGTGGACCCAGGACCACGACCGGCGCGCGGACGTCGAAGTACTGCTGCACGACGGCACGAAGGTGGCGCTGGAAGCGCAGCGGATGCTGATGACCGATGACGGCTGGCGCGTGCGTCACCGGGACTACATACGCCAGGGCGTAGTCGACGTGTGGTTCTGGCGCCCACGCGTGCACGTCCCGCACATCGTGCTCGACGAGGGCCTGCCCGTGTGGTTCTACTCCGTCTCGAAGCGGGAGGCAGCGACGTCACTGGGCCAACCCCATGCCCGCCGGGGCGAGTGGTGGGACGTCCCCGACCTGTCCGTCTTCGGTCTGCACCATCCACCGTGCCCACTCGACGCGCTGGAACGCGTCTCGATGCCGCTCACCTCCTTGGAGCTCGGGCCAACCGGGGCGATACTGCCCGAGGACCTGCAAGACCGGCTGCACGACTCACAGCGGGATGCACGAAGGGACGCACAGCTGCGGCAGCGCAGCCAGGAACGCTATGCCCAGGCCGTCCGTGAGGCCCGCGAGCGCTCCCGAAAGCCGCAGCCCGCGCCGTTGCCCCCGGTACCACCCGGCAAGCTGCGGTGCACCGTATGCCAACGGCCGCTAGCCCCCGAACTGGCCCCGGCGGGACGCCACCTCCTGTGCTGACGTCCCGCCGAAAGCGCCACAGAAACCGGGCCTGGCGCAGGCACTGGTCCAGGGATGGCCGAAGACCGGTACCACCGAGGCACTCGAATGCCGGCCTCAAATGCGTACGGCTGTCACCCCGTGCGCGGTCTACGAGCACCATTTCCTGGACCGTGAGAACGCGGTCCGTCAGGCTGCCGGGTATAGCGCGATCGGGGAACCACTTGCCACACTGTGGGGCCCAAGAGGCAACAGGACAGGGCACGTTGTGGGTGATCAGCGGCAGTTCACGGCGCTTCCCGCCATCAGCAGTGGGAGCCCCCGGCAGCAGTCATGGGCCGCGGACATACGGGACCGATATGTGCACGCGCGGTGGGGTGGCTCGTGGCCAACGACGATGGACGAGCCCTACCGGATATTGCTGAGCCGCCTGACCGGCGCCAAGTGGTGGATCGACAACAGGGACCGGCTCGATGCCGCACTCGCCGCACTGACTCCCTTGCCTGCCATGGCTGGCGGCACCGAACGAACCCGCCGCAAAGCGACCAGAATCAGAGACAAGCTCGTCGGTACGCGCTGGGGCCACCGGATTCCACCCGGCGTGAAAGCGGCTCTGGACCGGCTCACGGACGCCGAGTGGTGGGTCAGGAACGAGGTGGGCGATGGCAGGCCCATGGCGATCGACCGGGCGCTTGGAGCCGAAGTACCCGAGTACGACCGCAAGATGATGGCTCTGCCGAAGTACGGCCCTCCCCAGCCCAGCCATGCCGGGCCGTGCGAGAAGCAGCCCGGGTATGCCGCGGCTCGGAAAGCCGCCGAGGACGTGGCGTCTCAGTACGGCGACCTTCGCGCGGGGAAGGAAGGCAGTCTCGGTGGCCTGGGCGGGAGCTGCTGCGGACGGGCGGGCTTTCGTGACGGCGAGAAGGAGGGGAAGCAGAGGTGGGTCGACAGGAGGGCCGGCGAGATCCGCAGGGCAACGCGTTCGACCACGCCCGCGCAGGCAGTTTCTGAGGCGAGGTCGGACCTTTCCCGGCTTGAACGAAACTTGTCCGGGTGGGGCTGAGTCCCAGGGCGTGATCACGCCACCCCGTGCTCAGCCCGAGGTGCGCACCACCGACCTCTCGCTGCCCTTCGACTCGATCGACGAGCCGATCTCCCGCCGGTTCTACGAGAACCCGCCGGGGGTCCCGGGACGCGTTCGCCCCGCGCCTGGTCCCGCTGCCCCGCCGTGCCATGGCCCGAAGTCGCTGTACCTCGGACTGGAGGCCACGGGGCATGGCGAGGTGTACCGCCCACTGGCCGGCCTTGGCCAACGTTCCCCTGCTCGACCGGGCCGGCTTCACGGCGGGAGGGCCGACCGCCTGGAGGACGCAAAATCCCGGCGGTACAAGAGCAGTTGGACTCCACAGGGCCTCTCAGTGTGCAGTTCGGAGACTTTCGACTTTGCGAGGCAGCCCCGTCCGCTCAGCTCACTCAGGTCAGGTCATAGCCACGAACCCCCGCACCAGCACGCGCTCACAGCGGGCTACTTCACCGGCCCCTGGGGGCATCGAGGTCCTTCACTGCGAGGGTGCGACGACGGGTGTGCCGTTCGCCGTCGCGCGGATCGCCTGGATGTGAAGGTCGATCTGGGCGGTGAAGAGTGCGTCCTCGTCGGTGGTGCTGGCGAGTGCCGGCATGCGGGAGGCAGGGGGGCTCGTTGCGGCGCCACCTGCAGCCCTGGCGAGAACGCTGCTCGCGTCCAATCCCATCACGGCGGCCGCGGCTGCGCTGCTGTAGCCGAGCCGACAGTGCAGGACCAGCGCGCCGTACTACTGCACAGCACGGCGCGCCCCGTGCACTGGCTCCACTGACCTGTCAAGTCCACGCTCTGTGCGGCGTCGCAAGGGGGCAAGCGTCGTTAGCCTGCCCCATCGCCCGGCACCGCCGCTGCGGTCTAGTCCGGCAGGGAACGCACGTGCAGGACCACGGATGCCGCAGGAAGGGTGACCGACAGCCCGACCACTCCCAGAACCAGCCACGATGCACTGGTGTTCCAGTAGTGCTCCGGGAAGGACGCGGCAATGCCGGCGACGATGGCGCTGATGAGGACGAACGCCGCAGAAGTTCTGGAGGCCCATCTGACGGCGTAGGCACGGTTGGTGGCGGGCTTCCTGTAGGCCCAGACCACGATCAGCGCCGAGGCCGCGGTGAGGACGTACAACGACGTTTCGAGCGGGCCGCGCCACGCTGTCGGATACAGCACGGCCTGGGCGTAGCCCTGGGCACTCACAATGATCATGAGTGCGACGATGAGGGACACGGCGCCGCTGACGAGACGGACCAGGCGCAGCGCCGGACCGGTGTAGTCGTAGGAGTGCACGAGCCAGGCCAATCCGGTGAGCAGTCCAGTGGCGCCGATGCCCAGCACCGCGCCACACATGACGCTTTCGACGTAGCCCCGCGCGCACACCTGCTCGCCGGAGATCACGCCGTAGCCGTAGGAGTCGTAGGCGAAGGCGAAGAGCGTGGCGACGAAGAGCTGCAGGGTGGCTTCCAGTTTCACGTCTTTCGGCGTCACGACAAGCACGGCGATGACGGTGAAGACGAGACCGGCCACGACACCCGCGAACTGGGAATGCTGCTGCGCGGTGATCAGCGGATTCTAGTCGAGATCCCTGACGCAGTCCAGCGCTACCTCGTTCATGATCCCCCCGATGTCGTTTACATGAAGAATCGACACCGGTGGTCTTAATGCGCCCTACTGGCAGGTAGTGCCGAATTGAGACCCAACGGGGTTCAGTGCCACGTCTGTTGTGCCTCGTCCAGCGGTGGTGCCACAGCCCTTGCGGCGGCGCGGCACCAGCCGCAGACGGGTGTTATCCCTCAAGCCGCTCTGGGCCGTGTGTCGCTGCATGGCCTGGTCGTCCGTCACACTCGCCCATGTCCGCGCTGCGGCCGCGCCGTGCGGGCTGTCCGGGCTCCAGGGCCGCGCGGCCGATCCTCGGCGCCTCCTGGTCACGATCCAGCAGGCGAAGCCTGCATCGCCAGGTTCGACCAGACACGGGCCTGCAGCATGCCGTCCCCGGCGAGCATGCCTGCCTGCAGTGCGCCATCTGATGGACCACCCGGCAGGTTCGCAGCCTTCTGGGCCGGTTGGGCGCCCATCGGCGCGCCTTTGCACGACCACAGCTCCGCCTCGGTCCTCGAGGACGGGGCCGTCGCACGCCCGAGGCGGTGCTATGGGCGTAGCACAAAACATCGCAGGCCGCCCGACTCGAGGTCGCACCAGCAGCCGCTCGACCAGCCCTCGACGAGCGCGCCGAGGTCGGCTCGTGTCAGGCCGATGTGTGCCCGCTCCGCAGCCAGCTGCTCCGCGAGCGGCGTGGTCACGACCCATGCTCCGTCCGGGGCCAGCAGGCGTCGTACCCGCTGCGCAGCCGCCGTCCTGTCCGACATGAACGCGAACACCAGACGCATGGTCACCAGGGCGAATTCTCCGGCCGGGACAGTGTTGACGACCGTCTGGTCGTCCTCGAAGTCCAGGTGCCGCGCAGTGAGGCCGGGCAAGAGGCCGGCGTACCGGTCACGTACCGCGGCGACGGACGCCTCGGCCCAATCGACGGCGAGGGTGCGGTAGCCGAGTCCGGTGAGCTCGGCGGCGTACGCGCCGAGGCCGCAGCCGACGTCCATGGCCCGCTGCCCCGGCTCTGGTCGGACATGCTGCGCGAGGAAACGAAGCTCTGCCGGGGTGACCCGCCGCCCTTCCCCTGCGGCGAAGACGCGGTCCCAGTGCGCGACGGTGATGGTCACGATCGGCTTCCTTCCCGCCCAGCCCTGCCTGACGCCCGGTTGCGGGCCATCCCTCCAAACCGTGGCTGGTGCGCACTGCGCACCGAGATGTCCGCGCACCTGCCGTCGTTGTGCAGGCCAACTCGGCCCACCACCGCAGCCACACCGGTCGCAACGGGCCCAGCCATCCCGACAACGTCAGCCCCCCAGCGGCCTGCGACAGACGGCACGACCCAAGACGCCCCAACCGCCACACCCGACCACTCCCCCCGGCCATCGACCATCAACGACGACAGTCCGACCATGAACCCCACCACGGCGGTGGGTTGTCCGAGCGCGGTGGCGGACGTCCTCACCCTCGACCTCGGTGTAGCGGCAACCTGCGCGAGAGTGCGCAGAGAGCACCTCGTCAGCGCGGGTTCAGGGACCGTCGCGCCGCATTGATCACGTTGTGGGCGTCGGCGCCGTAGAGCGCGGACTCCCGGAGCGTCTGCCAGACCTTCCGGTACAGGGTGAGGTTGTCGGTGTCGTCCAGCCACAGCTCGGCGTGCCAGTCCTCGGCGACGACCAGGCGGTCATCGAGGACCCAGAAACCGTTCGCGGGCACGATCTTCACGGCCGCGGTGAAGGGGATGACGCCCAGCTCGACCGTGTCCATCCCGAGCAGGCCGGTGAGGCGGTCGAGCTGGGCAGCCAGCACCGAGGGCGGGCAGATCAGCGAACGCAGCGCGGCCTCCCACATCAGGACGTGCAGCGTGCGGCCGGGCCGGTAGAGCCACTGCTGTCGCTGTACCCGGGCGCGCACGGCGTCTTCGATGTCGTCGGCCCCGCCGAGCAGTTCGGAGTAGCGCTGAAGGACGTGGCGGGCGTATTCGGGGGTCTGGAGCAATCCGGCGATCACCGATTCTTCCCAGACCCACAGCTGTGTGGTGCGCTCGATCTCTGCGCTCAGCCCTTCGTGCAGCGGCTTGAAGCCGTTCGCGAGGGCTCTGCGCCAGGAGCGGATATGGGATTCGAAGCCGGTCAGCCGGGCGGCGAGTTCGGGAAATGCGCCCGGCTGCTCGGTCGCTTCTGCCCAGGCTCGAAGGTCCTCGGGGGTGGCCGTCTGCTTGCCGTTCTCCAGCTTGCTGACCTTGGATCCTGGCCAGCCGAGCCGTAGGGCGAGGTGCCGGCCGGTGAGCCGGCCACCGGGGCACGATAAGCGCAGTTCGCGCAGCCGCGCGCCCAGTGCCGCCCGTGCCTGCTGGTAGTCGGTACTCACCGGTCCCGCGCGCTATTCGTCCGTGGCGACCTGGGTGGCGAACCGGT
The DNA here is from genome assembly GCF_043200415.1 of Streptomyces sp. NPDC048419. Classification (NCBI taxonomy): domain Bacteria; kingdom Bacillati; phylum Actinomycetota; class Actinomycetes; order Kitasatosporales; family Streptomycetaceae; genus Streptomyces; species Streptomyces sp. NPDC048419. The sequence goes on from NZ_JBICXT010000035.1 coordinate 47,344, forward strand.
CGAACGGCACGGCGTGGTGCAGGGCCGCGTCGCGCACCATGGCGAACCGCACGACCTGTGCCGGTTCGGTGATCAGCTCGATGGTGCGCAGGGTGTCGTCGTCGTCGAAGTGCAGCAGGGCGACCAGGCGCGAGTCGAAGATCCAGAAGTCCTCGGCGGGCAGGGCGGCCCGTTCCGCGTCCTTGCGCCACAGGTAGCGGATGTCCTCCCCGGCCGCGGCGTTGTGCCGGGCGTAGTCGAGCAGGAACAGCTGTTCCGTGGTGGGCGGGTGGTCGGCGACGCGGACGCGTCCCACCCGCTTGCCCGCCGTCGTCTGGGCCCTGATGTTGACGAACCACGGCTCATCCGGGTCGCAGGGCGAGTTGCCGGTGGCCAAAAACGCCTGATAGTCGGGGTCCTGACGGTCCGATGCGTAGCCGCGCCGTGTCTCCAGACGCCACGCGGTGTGCTCGAAGGTGTGGAACAGGCGGCGGAACGTGTCCCGGTCGACGATGTCCGGCACCCGCTCCACCTCCTTCGGCCCCCAGTTCACGAGCAGTTCGCGCGGAACGACGACGGCCGCCTCGTCCGGCCCGAAGTGCCGGAGCTGGGCGACGTCGTCCGGTTCGGTCAGGGGCTTGCCCTGCACCACGATCTCGCCTGTGCCGAGGTCCGTATGAAGGGCGGGGCAGCCGTCGACCTTGCTGTCCGTGCCGGTGAAGCGTAGCTGACGAGCCATGGACGCTCTCCCTTCCAAGGGGGGTGATCCACTCAGCATGGGCGCGGCCTCAGGGCGCCGCCACGGGACGCGGCTGTACCCAGGAGAAAACACCAGCAATCCGTAGCAGGCTCCGAGCAATTTCGCGAAAACAGCGTACCGTCGGCCAACTCCCCGCCCCTAGCGTCCTGTTCATGGCCACCAGAGAACTGCCGGACGTCGACCCGTACACGGCTGTGGAATCCCTGCGCGCAGCACTGCACGAGGCCGGGATCGTCCTGCCCTCGCTGGGAGTCGATCCGGCGTCCCCCGCGCTGCAGCTTGTTGAACTGGGGCGTGTGCGTGCCAACGTGGCGGACCGGCTGGCGCAAGCCCTGAAGCGAAAAGGCGAGCGGTGATGCAGCCGGCCGGTGCCCTGGTAATCGACACCCAGCGCAACACACCGGGACACGTCATGGGGCACAAAGGCCCGTACGTGGAGCTCCGGCCGCCGGCCGGCGGACGCGAGGGGGACGCCGACCCCACCCGCGTCCGACCCGCCACCAACGAGGAACAGCTGGGAGCGACGCGCGAACAGGCCCGTGCGGTGAACCTGCTGCACCGTCAGGGGACATGCGGATGACCGTGCCCGCCGTCGACACCTCGACCATGTCCGCCGAGTGCGCGCTCGCCCACCGGCCAGGGCACACGGGCCTTTTCCGCGACTGCCGTCAGACCCAGGACATCCGCCCGCCGTACGGCGCCGGCGTCCTGCAGGCACGCTGCACCTGCCCGTGCCACGCACGGATCGCGGGCACGCCATGACACCCGTCCTGCCCGTCTGCCGGGCCTGCGACCAACCGATCACCGACCCCGACGACGCCGTCTGCCTGGGACACGAAATGGGCAGCTCCGGCCCCGGATGGGATCTTTGGGCCCACCGCGCACACGCCCACCTCGTCGGCCCCGACCCCGACGCCACCCGCATCCTCGCCCGCGTCCTAGCCGCCAAAGCCCTCTGGCGCGCCTGACCGCCCCTTTAGCCGCCCCGCCCGTCTGCCCAACCCCCGTGACAGATGGGCGGGGCCACCTCGCATTCAGCCCCGCCTCGGTGAGCGTCGCCCGCAGGGACCTAACTGCCGTGCCGGGGCGACATCCCACAGGTTCAGCAGCCATGAACTGGACGGCCGACATGAGCAGTTGGCCGCCTCAACATCGCCGCTCGGCGGGCTCGTGACGCTAGCCGGCGAGGAGCGCGATCAACGCCAGCACAATGGTGATCGAGTCGAGACCGGAGCTCACCGCAGCGGCGAGTTCCGGGTTGCTGTATGTGAACAGACTCACCGTAAGGCCGAGAAGGGCCAGTGCGTACAGGTCAGTCGTGGTCCACTTGTTCATGAGTCCTCCGGGGCTCGGGCCCGCCACGTGCGCTTAGCCGGCTGAACGTGGCGGGCCGCCTTACGGCCGACAGCTGCCGGCCACGGGCCGACTCTTCACGAAGAGCTCCCGTTGCCGTAAGACGCAGCAACTCCTCTATGTGCAATGGCCTTTCATTGCCACGTGGCATCCGCCGCGGTGGGATCATTGCCTATCGGCAGCATGAGCATCCAGAGGTGGTTGTGGCAGGTAAAGGGTTGGTTCGACGGGCCCTTCGGGAGATCAAGATCAAGGAGGCGGGGCCAAAGCTCGCTCTCGTTGAGAAGCTTCGTGAGCTGTACGGGAACAGCAACTGGAAGTCACTGACAGAGTTCCGTGATGCCATCGGGCGGCACCGCTCCGGGGAGGAGCCACCCAGTGTCACCACGCTCTCGCGTTACCTGAGCGGGGACCGACCGGTCACGTCCGACTTTCTGGAGCAGATGTTCGATGCCCTGGACGAAGGCAAATCCGAACAGGAGCAGCTCGCTGACGATGTGAAACAGCATGTGCTCGGTCTCTATTTCGACTCCATCGCCAAGTCTCAACCGGCGAAGCACCGCCTGTTTCAGCGGGAGCAGGATTTTCGGGAGAAGGTCGAGGAGTGCGAGGGCCACAGTCGCCTCATCGAAGAGCTGCATGAGGAGATCGAACAGGCTCGTGCGGAGCACGATCGTCTCAACGAGCAGCTGGAAACCGTCACATGGCAACTGGAGAACGTTGCCGGGGACCGCAACAAGCTGAAGAAGGAGCAAACGGATCTGCTCTCGGAGCGGGCCGAGCTCAAATCCCGGATCGACCGGCTTCACGGTGAGCTGAAGGACGTCAAGGAGGATCGGAACCAGGCCTGCAAGGAGCGGGACGAGCTGGCCGCCGCCTACCGGGTAGAGCGTCGTGCGGCAACGGACGAGCGGCAGGCGCTGCTGGAGGAGACCCAGGAGCAGACCGCGGCATTGAAGATGCGCGCGCGTGAGGCCGAGGAGCGATGCCGGGTTCTCGAGTCACAGCTGACCGAGGTACGCCAGGCACTGGCCGGCCCCGGACACGCACCAGAGCCGACCGCCGTCTCCGTAGCGGACGACACGTTGCGCAACTGCCACACCCGTCTGGCGTCACGGGATACCGAAAACCAGCACATGGCTCTCAACGAGCTGGGTCATCTGCTGCGCGAGGACGCCACTGTGCGCGGGCCGGTCGTGGACGCACTGTGCCAGTTCATTCGCCAGGCACGCGAGCAGCGCACGACCGCTCCGGTCGTGTCCATTGCGGTCAACCTGGTCGCCGCGCACCTACGCTCCGCCCACCCGCTGCCCATCGACCTCGCCGGCGCCACCCTCAAGGCCGTGGACCTGAGCACCTGCAATCTCCGCTCGGCGCGACTGTCAGGGATCTGCCTGGAAGGAGTCTCCCTGCGCGGCGCCGACCTCACCGGCGCGGATCTGCGGGGGGCCGATCTTTTCCGCGTCGATCTCCAGCAAGCCACCCTCACTGACGCCGACCTCAGCGGCGCCACCGGGCTGGAGGCCGCCGACCTCGAGGAGACCGTCGACGCGCGCAAAGCCACGCTCCCCGACAATCTGGAGCTCAGCCGGCGACGACTGCGCCAAATCGTCATCGACAGGCCGGGATACCCAGTTGAGGAAAAGGGCCTGGGCCGGCTCCTTGAGCAGGCGCGCCTGCGCACCGGCAAGTCGATGCCCCAGGTCAGCCGCGAGAGCCAGGTTCCCCTCCACCTGGTGCACGGCATGGAGCGGGGAACTCCCGTCGCCTTTCAGCACGCGGAACAGTTGTGGAAAGTCGCACGCCACATCGATGCCGACAGGGACCGCATCACCCGGCTGTGGCGGCGTCTGGAGCACCGCCGCCGCTCCGCAGCCCCCTCGCCCCGCCGGGGCACCGCTGCCCCCGCGCCCCTCACCCTCCCTGGACTCCTCACCCCGCCCCCATCGGAGCACCTTCAACAAGCGCACTCCCCCGAAATCGATGCCCTCAAGCAGGCACGCCTGCGCCAACAGCAGGAAGCCCGCCGGGCCGCCGCGCATCGGGCCCAGCAACGCATCGGCCACCCCCAGCCCCTACCACCCGACGAACATCCGTAACCCACCAGCCTCGACGGGTGGTTGCCCCGCACCGCAACCACCACCGCCCTACACGTTGCGCACCCGCGCAACCAGTCAGCTGCACACCAGGTCCACCGCGCGGCGGATGCGACCGGCGCAGGGAGCACTCGCGGCCCCGCCGTGTCCTTGGCCGCGGCCCCGCGGGCACTGGCGCGGGGCCTGACTCCATGTCGCGGGTTCACATCAACAGCCCAGCGGCCAGCCGTCACTGGTCCCTGCGTGCCACACGGCCGGATCCGAAGCCGGGTGGGCTTCGGAACGTCACCGGTACTCCGCCACCCAGCCGAGCAGTTCCTGCCGCTGCTGTCCCTGCGCGTACTGCGCGAGGTGCTCGACGAGCAGGACACAGGGCAGCGGCTCGCCGGGCCGCGCGTTGAGAGTGGCCGCGTACACCACCGCCAACCACGGCTCCTCACAGTAGGCCGGGAGAGAGAGTGACCGAGTGTTCGGCCCTCGCCGCCCTCACGCTCGATGGGGCGGTGCCCCGGGGTAGATGTGACGCCTACTGGCCGCTGGAGGAGGGCTGATGCGCGCCTGGGTTCGTGCAGCTAGGTGATGGCGGATGGCCGGTCAGGGCGCGCCGCGCCTTCACCGCGGCCAGGCAGGTGTTGGCGATCGTGCACAGCGTGACGGCTGCGGGGTGGCCGAGTGTGGCGACCTCTGCCACGGCCAGCAGACTGAGCACGGTGCCAGCGAGCCAGGCCAGGGCGGACAGACAAGCCGGCATCTGCCGCAGGGTGCGGTGGGCGATGGAGGTGAGGGCCGGGCGCGTATTCATCGCTGCTCCTGTGGGTTCAGGGATCGTGGACGCGCACAGCGTGCGGCCGCCGGCCAGCCCATCGCGATGGATCGTTCCGATGGCTCCCGCGGGTGGATGAGATCCGCGACGATGAGAGACGGCAACACCGGATGGCCACCAGTGATGGCCATTGACATCGGTGACCCGGTGCGGCTAGGCGGGGAGGACGTGTGGGGGCCCTATGGGAGTGGAACGACTGGCAGCAGCGTCTGCTGGGCGCCGAGGACGAGGACCTCTCGCAGGTGTTCACCAGGGTCAAGGTGCACACCCTGCGCGAGACACAGATCAAATGGGCCATCCACAAGCGCACCCGGGCATTTTGTGATCTTGCGCTGCATCTGCTGTATCAGCACCATCTCGCCGATGGTGCAAGGGCGGCGCTGGGTGGGGAGGTGAAGCTGTTTCGTAACCTCGGCCCGGAAGACCTGATGCGGCACGCGGCGCGGGTTGTCCCCGACGCGCGGGAGGCCGAAGGACTCGACCGGCAGCGGTGGCTGGACACCTGGCGCTTCCAAGCAGCCTTCCTGGACGATCTTGTGGCCTATCTCTTTCGGCCCTCCGTCGTGCAGCGCCGCATCGGCGCGGTGCACGAGGTACTCCTCACCATGGCACCGCAGCTGACGTTGGGGCAGCTCATCAGAGAAGGCACCGCGGCCGAACTGCAGTCCACGCTGCACGAGCCCATCGTGGGATTGCAGACCTTCATCCAGGCCGCGCTCCCCCGCCAGCCCCGCATCCGGCAGTACATCGATGCCATGGAAGTCATGTCCCTCACCCAGTGGGCGCACCTGTACGAGAGAGTCCTGCCCGGCTACGGCCTCGCCCTGCGGCCCGGCGTCACCTGGCACGACCTCGCCCGCCTCTTCGACACCGTCATCGAAGGCGTCCTGCTCAAAGCCCGCACCCACGACGACATCCCCTGCGTCGAGAGCGGCGACAACACTCTCGCCGCCGCGATCTTCGCCATGCTCCCCTCCCTGTGCACCATCGACCGCGCCGACATCGACACCCGCACCCTGCAACACCCCCTCCACCCCACGGCCAGCCCAGACCGGAACCAGCCCACGCCCGCAGGCTGAGGCCGGCACAGCACGGCCAACCTGCTGCGACAGGGCGAGAGTTGATCCAAGCCAAAGAGACGTGGTGGTGCGCGGCACCATGATGCAGGCGGGGCCATCGGTGCTCATGGCCCACCCCCGCCCACGCGGCCAAGCCGGGGCCGACCGGGCATTGCGTACACCGGGTGGCCTGGGAAGGGATCGCGTGGTGACGGACGCAGGCCGGCCGCCTGCCAAGTGCGGCTTGCACGACCTGGAGATTCACCCGGCCGGCTCGCCTCCGCCCCGGACTGCCGAACGGGGCGCTGATCCCTCGGCATCACACAGGGCACTGCGAAACCCTCGCGAACGGCAGGCGGCCAGGGGCGACTATCACTCGCGCGTATCGTCGCCAGAGTCGCAGGCCCCGGCACACCCGCGATCTAGTCCGGGCTGGCGGCTGTACCTGCAGTGCAGATTCTACTGGGCTTCGGGAGCCGGCGGGCGGGTGTTCAGTCCCGCGGTGGCGTGGACATCTTGCATGGTGTCCTGGCGGCCCGGCAGGCCAGATCCTCGAAGTACACCATGCTCACGTTGCGGTGCTTGTTGCGCTCCGCGTAGACGAAGGGCGCCAGCCTGTCCCAGGCCCGCAAGATCGCGTTGCCGTAGGCGCCGAGAACCAGTTGCTCGTCGACGATCCCGTGGACAACGAGCGTGCCGATGTCGTCGTAGAACAACCCGACCCGGCGGATGTGCACTTTCACCTCCTCCGGGAGGTTGCGATACCCGTCGCCGGCGAGCCGGTCCCGTATGTATTCGGTCGACCGGGAGAACTCGAGTGTCCGGGTCTCCCTGAAGAGATCAAGGACGATCGGCAGCAGGTTCGAGTGGCGTGCGAGCACGATCTGCTGGCGGGCCGCCACGAAGGATGTGCCCGGGGCTGCGGCCGAGATGACCAGAGCGAGCACGTTCAGTACGACGGAACCGTCCATCAGACGGCGGTGCCCGATCGTCTCGGTCACGGGCAGCCCACGCCCATGCTCTATCGTGCCCTCTTCGGGGAGGGGAGGAGGGGGATGACTGCAGTGCGCTGGGATCAGCGTGCCGTCGCGCGGGTCACGGTCCAGGGCACCTTGACGGATCAGGAGCTGTTCACCGCGGCGGTGGCCGACCGGGGGTGGGTGTCCCTCGAAAGCGATGTCCCGGACGGTCTCACCGCCTGTGTCGCGGGCCGCGCCCGGTACACCGTGGAGGTCCGCTTTCCCGGCTCGCCGTATCGGGCGGTGAATGGTGCCCGGCAGCGGCTGGAGGTTCTCGCGGAGCGGCTGAAGGTGGAACTGACGGTGATCGCCGTCGACTTGGTGCGCGGCGAGCCCGACTTCCGTCTTCACTGGAGCGTTTTCCGCCCCGCCGACCGTCCTCACCTCGCGCCACGGGGAGGTCCGTTCGAGAGGCTTCGGCGCGCGGCGGCGCAGATGCGAGGCACCGGTCGGCAGATCCGCGCGGACAGCGAGGCAGAGGCGCTGGCTCTCGCCGCGGCCCCCTTGCCTGGTACCGCCGCTCCGCCCGCGGACGCACAGGTGAGGCTGCGCTGGCAGGAGCTTTTCGGGCACGGCCCGGGACTCGGTGCGCCACGCAAGCATCTGCTCGCGGGCATGGGCTACTGCTCGGTCGTGCTTGTCTTTCTCGGCGTGGCGGTTGCCCAGGACGACCACACCTCGGTGCGCCAGGCCCGGTTTTGGGCGTTCGTGCTGACCGCGCTCGCCGCCCTGGCCGTCGCCGCCGGCATCCTGAGACGCAACCGGCCTGGCCTGCCCCTGGGCGCTCTGGCCGTGCCGCTGGCCGCAATCTGCGCAGGAAGCTTCCTGACCGGCGTGGTCACGGGCCAGGGCATCGCCGCGTACGCGCCCGACATCTTCTCCGGTGGGCACGCGCTGCTCATCCTGCTGGCGGGCCTGTTGGTGCTGCGCGGGCTGGGGCTGCTGTTTCGCCATACTTCGCTGCGCGGTGGGCTGCCCTGGCTCCTGCCCGCCGTGCTGCCCTTCATCCCGGGCGTGCTGCCGTCCGCCGGACTGTGGCAGGCAACCCTCTACCTCAACGAACTCAACGTGGAGGTCGAGGACGTCCAGATCCCGGCCTGGGACCAATTCCAGTCGGGGCTCGCCGTGTTGGGGGCGATGAGCCTATGGCTGATCGCCCCCGCCCTGCTGGGGCTGGCCCAGCATCTGCACTTCATGGTCCGCGAACGATGGATCGGCTATGCCGCCTTCGCCCTGCTCTCCGCGTGGGGTCTGCTCATCGGTGCCTGGAACTTCGCCTACCTGCCCGCCGTCGACGCCGGGTTCGACGCCTCCGCAGCCGCCGCCGAGGGCAAGGCCGCCCCCGCCGGCTACGGCATCGATCCGGTATGGGAGTGCATCCTGCCTGTCGGCCCAGCACAGAAGGTACCCGTCGACGGAGGCACCCTCGATCCGACACTGCCCTACCTGAAAGTGGGGGACGCCGACGGCACGGCAGTCCTGGTGCCCATCGGGAAGGAACCGGTCAAGGTGCGCCTGGCGTCGGTGCGCCTGGTGCCTATCGGCACAGTCCCCGGGTCCCATACCTGCCGCGAGTTCACCGCCGTAGCGCAGGACCCCGCTACTAACGTCGCGTCAGGGAGCACCACGAGATCTCTTCGGTGAGCCGGTACAGCACGGCATGTCGGGCGCCAGGACAGCGTCGTGTTCAAGCGCTGGCAAACACCGCGACAAGCGAGGCAACCGACTCCGGTCAGACGGCGCAACAGACATGGCGCCGCCGTGGTGGCCCTGGCCGCTGCCCCGCCTTGACCGGCGATCAGCAGAACCGCCTGCCCGGCCAGGGTCCCATCTCGTCACGCCGCACAGGACGTGTCACGCCAGAAACATCGGCAAACCCCGGGCCTGCACGGCGACTTCAGAACATCCTGGAGGAGTGATCGAGATCAACGGCAGTGCGGGTACCTCCGCCATCGGCCTGTCCACAGTGCAAGAACACGCCCCCGACCTGGTCAGCCTCTACAAAACGGCGGGCGCCGGCATCCGCGACCACGGGCTGGAGGGAGTACGCGCGGCCGTGTATCTGGTGCTGGACCGTTCCGGCTCCATGCGGCCCTACTACGCGGACGGCACCATGCAGCACCTCGCCGAACAGGTCCTGACGCTGTCCGCTCACCTCGACGACGACGGCACCGTCCCCGTCATCTTCTTCTCCACCGACGTCGACGGATCCACCGACCTCAGGCTCGGCGGGCACCGCGGCCGCATCAACAAGCTGCACGAGAATCTCGGGCACATGGGACGCACGAACTACCACTGGGCGATGGACGCGGTCATCGACCACTACCTGGACTCCGCAAGCGATGCCCCCGCTCTGGTGGTCTTCCAGACGGACGGGGGGCCGACCAGCAAGTGGGCCGCCGAACGCTACCTGTGCAAGGCCGCCCGTCTGCCCCTGTTCTGGCAGTTCATCGGCTTCGGTGACCCCTCCGACAACGAGTTCGCCTTCCTGCACCGGCTCGACACTCTCGCGGTTCCCGCCCGCCGCGTCGTCGACAACGCCGGTTTCTTCCACGCCGGCCGCACCCCGCAGGCCGTCCCTGACGACTTCCTCTTCGACCAACTGCTCCAGGAGTTCCCCTCCTGGATGGCTGCCGCCCGCACCGCGCGCATCGTGTAGCAACACCCCGACGCCGCGCACGGACCGTCGACACCATCCCGAGGATGCCGCGGAGACCACACCCAGCACCGCGGACTGCACGTCAGACGCCGCGGTCGCCTCCCCCTGCCGACGACGCCGTCGCGCGCGGCCTGCGGTCATACGGAGCGGTTTTTCGGGATGAACGGGTGCCAGTGCCACACTGTCCGCCTTGAGGAAGGGGTGGGCCGCGTGGGGTTCGGTTTCCGTGTGGGTGTTCCGGGGATGAGTGTGCGTGTCTCGACGCGCGGGGTGCGTACCTCGGTCGGGCCACGTGCGGCACGGATCAGTGTCGGCAGCGGCGGTGCCCGCCTGTCCTCCGGGCTCGGCCCGTTCTACGCCTCGAGCTCCCTTCAAGGCAGCCGGGGGCGCACCACGACGCGGCGCAGCCCGCGCCCGCGCACGGTTGCGCCGTCGGCCGCGCAACTGGAGCGGGCACGCCGGCAGGCGGAACGGGCGCAGCAGGAGGCGCAGCGCGATGCCGCGATCGCTGAACTGCGTGAGCTGCGGCGCCAGATGACCGAGGTGCACCTGCAGTCGTTTGCTGCCGCGCATCCGCCCGTGATCCCTGACGTGCCGCAGCTGGGTCTGCCCTGGGCGCTCGCCGAAGCACAGGCCTTCCACCTACAGGGAGTGGGCCGGCTGGCGAGGGCGGAACGAGCCGCTGCCAAACAGCGGGCCCAGCAGGACGCTCCCGCCTATCTGGCGGCAGAGTCCGCGCGCCTGCAGAGGGTGCGGGATCGGATGGCTGAGGAGGCCGCCCAATGGTGGCAGGGTTTGCTCGCCGGCGACGAGGACATTGTCTGCGAGGCCGTGAACACGGCCTTCGCCGACAATCCGGCCGCCGGCTGCGCCGTCGGCGTGGACGGCTCGGTGATGTCCGTGCTGATGCGGCACCAGGACCTCGACACGCTGCCCACCCAGACCCCCGGCCTGACCTCCAGCGGGCGGCCCACGCTGAAAACCCTCACCAAGCGTGACCGGCTCCTGTGGTGGCTGACCTCGATGGGCTCCCACGTCATTGCCACCCTCAAGGAAGGCTTCGCCACCGCCCCGGGCATCACCGCCATCGACCTCGCCGTCCTCACCCGCCTGCCCGACACCCAGCGCCTGGGCTTCGTCGCCTACGGCCGCTGGAGCCGTCAGGCGATCGAAGCCGGCCCCTGGCGTCAGGCCGAGGACGCGCTGCGGTTCCTGGACCTGGGCCAAGACGTCGCCTGCGCCGTCACCACCACTGCCTCCGGGAACCTCTCCCCCACCATCAAGGCGCTGGATACGAGCCGGGTACCCGGCCTGCAGGAGCTGCTGGACAACGCCCAGGACGAAACCGGCTCCAGCGCAGCCACCCTCGCCGACCTCGACCGCACCCTCGGCGCCAACACCCCGCCCGACAGCGGCACTCCGGCCGGCGACCCCTACCGCCTGACTTCGTTCGCCGAATGGAAGCACGGCACACTCACCACGACACCGCAGCCGGCTCCTCTGTCCCCGCCGCCGGTGCCGCCCCTGCCCCCCACCACACCGGCTGCGCTGGTGGCCGGGCAGACGCTGGTCCTGCCCGAACAAGCCTGGCAGGGCCTGCAGATCGCCTTCCGCTTCACCGGGGCGGACGCCGACCTCACCCTCTTCCTCACCGCGGACGACGGCCGGGTGGCCGGCGATGACGACTTCGTCTTCTACAACCAGCCCGCCGCCGCCGACGGCGCCGCCCGCCTGCTGGGCAAACGGCCCGAAGGGCCGCACACCGTCGAACGCGCCACCGTCCACCTGTCCGCCCTGCCCGACCGGGTCCAGCGCGTCGCCATCGCCATCAACATGGACGTCGAGACCGGACTGACCTGCGCCGCCCTGGCCCACGCCGCCCTCGACATCGACGCCTCTGCGGGCGTCGCATGGACGTTCGCCCCGCCCGCGGACCCGCACATCAAAGCCATGGTCATCGCCGAGCTGTACCGGCACACCCAAACAGGCCAGCCCGTCTGGAAACTCCGCGCCCTCGGCCAGGGCTGGGCCGACGGCCTCGACGCCCTCGCCCGCGCCCACGGCGTCGACATCGCCTGACCACACCCCCGGTTACGCCGACCACCACACCGGGGCAGGGCCGGCGACACCCATGCGCCACCACACCTGCCGCCCGTCAGCCAGCACGTCTTGGGATCCCGCCCGGCACTTCCCGCATGAGCGGCAACCGCCCGCTCTCAACCCGTCTCAGGAACACCCCACCATGAACGCAGAATTCTGGGTCGCCTTCGCCACCGGCGTCGTCGCCCTCGCCGCGCTGATCACCAGCTCGGCCGGCGCCACACGTGCCCGCGTCAAAGCCATCGAGGACGCCTACATCGACCGCTACTGGCAGATCCTCGACCGCTTCCCTGCCGATGCTCTCGTCGCGGAGGACGGCACCGGATGCTGCGGGGAAGAGCTCAAGGCCGTACGCCTATACCTGCGTCTGTGCGAAGACGAACTCGAACTGCGCCAACTCGGCTGGGTCGGCCGCAAGTCCTGGCAGCAATGGTGCTCCGGCATCCGGGCCCAACTGAGTCAGTGGCCCATCGCCGCCGAATGGGCTCCCGTTCGCGACGGCCAGCGTGCACCCCACCAGTTCGCCCTGCTGCGCCAGCTGGACGCCGACCCCGACTACGACCCCTACCACCCCCGCAGTCCCATCGACCACATCACCCGCATATGGCGCGGCCTGTAGGAGCACACAGCGCCCTCGCTGTGGACCCGCTCCTGGCACTCGCCGTTCTCGGGAGGAAAAGGAACCGCCATTCATGGCGCGTCAGACACATCGTGGTCGTCTGCGAGCGGCACCCGCCGGGCCAACTACGTACTTCTCAGGCCGTGTCGGTTGTTCTCGCCCTGCGGGGTCGGTTCAATTTGATGAATGGAACGGCTGACGGCGGTCACGGACCAGGCCGCCGGCCGGGCCCACCGTCGCCGAGACCGCGGCCGACGAGGACCCGATGACGCCGGACGAAGCGGATGGTGCGAGGGGATCCCCAGTCGTGCAGGGCCGATTGAGGCTGCGGGCGTGATCGTGGTGGGCCCCGTGCAGGGCCCACCATGAGGTTCAGTGCCAGGTCTCCCACCACAGAATGATCAGGGTCACGGCGCCGCTGCCGAGCTTGTAGGCGGCACCGCGCAGGAACTCCCCGGAGACGTCTCGTCCTTGGCGTCGAGCCCATTCCCGCGCATGGCGGGTGTGGGGGTGTTGGCCGATCCAGCGCAGCGGGTGCCTGGGCCGACGCCCGGCGTTAGTCTTGTCCATAGGGAGTTCCTCTCGTTCTCGGGCGTGCTGGAACACCGCGCAAGGAGCCCTCCCAACGTGAGGCCTAGGAAACCTGTTGGGACGCAGGGCTCCTTTTGCGCGTCGGTGCCGTTCTGGTCAGCGGCACCACAGCCTGCGGTGCCGCTTGTGCTATTCCTTCTCAGACGCTCTGCGTGGGGAGACCGGCTCGATGCCCCGCATCCGGCGCAGCAGCCACACCGTCGCCCGGCCGATGATCCAGCAGTAGACGCTGCACAAACCGGCCGTGAGCAGGCCGCACGTGCCCGCGATCAACGCCGCTGGAAAACCTACGGCCGCCACCAGAAGGCTGTTGGTGCGCGAGGGCACCGACAAAGCCCAGTCCAGCAGCCGCCCCAGCGGAGCGGTCAGATCACGCAGCCTCATCAACGCGGCCGCCCAGACGAAGCCGAGGGCGTAACACATCCTGCGGGGCGGGGAGAGCAGTATCCCGTTGTCCGGGTCGCCGGCCAGGATCGCCGCCCACTCCTCCCGTAGGTGTGCGCGCCTTCGGCCCGCCATCCAAGAGGCCAGCGAGGCCGTTTGGGACGCGGCCTGAATACGGAGCAGGACGATCTCCGGGTTCCGCGCCTTGATTCCGATGGTCAGGAGGACAAGACCGATGATGCCCGTCGCGCCGTATTGCCACTGCACGAGTTGTTCGAGGCCAATGACGAAGGCCGCCGTAGCAAGAGCGAGTAGTGGCATGGCTACGCCTCACCTTCGGCGAGCCGCCAGCGGCCTGCGTGGCGTCTGCGACGTTCCTCCAGGGCGGTCAGGGCCTCCATGCGGCCCGTTGCGGTGAGTTCGTAGTAGCGGCGTGCCGGGCGGCCGGGGTGCGGGGCGGTCTCCTCGAAGCTCGTGATCCAGCCCTGCTTGGTCAGCCGTTCAAGGATCGGGTAGACCGTGCCGGAGCCCAGGTCGCCTTCCTCGCAGATCTTCAGTCCCCAGGCCGGGGCGTCCGGCGGGGCTGCCAGCAGCACCTTGATCACTTCAACTGTGGGGCGGGTCAGGCGAATTGGAGCCATGCCGCCAGTAGAGCATGTGTCGAGTACGAGTGTCGAGGGGGCGTTCCCAGGCCGCCCGCACTCTCCAACCGTGGCCGCAACGGGTGCGCCCTGAGGGGTGTTTGGTCTGGGTCCGGCGGCCCTGTCGTCAGGCTCATCATGGCGGCCGTCAGTGGCGGTTGAAGTCATGCAGCCGGTCGGCCAGGCGCTGGTCGGGGCGCTGGACGATGATGCAGGAGTCGCTTTTGGCGGTGACCAGGCGGTCGACCTCCATCTCCAGGCCGCCGGTGGGGGCGTTACTCAGGCGGGAGCCGCTCTTGCGGACGTAGGCGGCCACCGTCTCCAGGGTGGCCAGGAAGGCGCTGTCGGGGGCTTCGGAGTCCAGGACGTCGTCGGTGACGACGTGCTGCCAGTGCCGTGCCTCGCGGCTCTCGCCGAGGGCGAGGTGGTGCAGGGGCAGGCAGTAGGCGGCGGCGCGGGGCCGCGCCGGCGGCGAGCTGCCACCAGAACTGGGCGCTCTCGCGGTGGCCGGTCAGGTGGAGCAGGCAGGCGAAGACGAGGGCGCCGTCGACGTCCAGGGGGCGGTCGTCGGTGGGGGTTTGGGGTTCTTGGGCCAGGCGGTCGACGTGGAGGAGGCGTCCAAGTCCCCCAGAGGATCCACCAGGACGCGGGACACGTCGATCCTCGCGTAGCCGAAGACCGACCGGACCACGACCTTCTGCAGCGTCGTCGACTCCTCCACGCGCTCGCGCACCGGAACCAACAGGCTCTGAAAGCTCACGATCGGCACCATCACCCGTCCGGGGCCGCGGCGCGGCCGGCTCAGCGCGACCCCGGCGCCCGCCATGACGACGAGGAGGGGAACGACATGGCCGCCTACCCGGCCGGGCAGGTAACCGGTCGCGGCAGCAAGCCATGCGACGCCGCCCAGGATGAACAGGAACGGGCCCGCCAGGTAGCCCTGCGGCACCACCGCCCGCAACAAGGCGAAACACCCCACGGCGATCGCCACGTACGGCACGATCTCCCCGACCGCGTGCGCACCGGACCGCAGCGCGCCCACCCCGCCGAACATCCACGCCGTACCCTCGGCCACCGCACAAAGCCCCACGGCAACACGCGCACGGCTCACCCCGACCCCCAACCCCGCAACGAAAGAACGCCAGAGTAGCCCGGCCTCTGACAACCCCCCGCCTGAGGTTCATCCTCCACCATGAACAGGCCGAACAGGCCGCCGCGGTCGGCGACATGCCCGCACGGCATCCCACCATCACAACCGCTAGGAGGGGGATTCGACGGCACCGGGAAAGAGTCCTGTTCGTTGCAACAATCAGCGTGTCGAGCATGGGGCTCGAGGAAGGTGACCGATGGCTCAGCGCAGCGCGCTCATTCTCGCAACCAGCGAGTATCAAGATTCTGGCTTGCGACGGCTGTCAGCAGCCAGCTCTGATGCCGGTGGCGTGTCCGACGTGCTCGCCGACCCGACGATCGGCAACTTCGATGTTCAACCCGTCGTGAATCCCTCGGCAGCGGTAGCGCGCCGCGCACTTGACCGCTTCTTCGCTGACCGTGGCCGCGACGATGTGCTGCTGCTCTACATCACTGGTCATGGTGTGAAGGATGAAGGGGGGCAGCTCTACTTCGCCGTCGCTGACACCGAACTCGGCCTCCTTCCTTCCACCTCGATCCCGGCCCAGTTCGTCAGCGACCTCATGAGTCGGTGTCGCTCCCGCGCCATCGTGCTCATCCTCGACTGCTGTTACAGCGGCGCCTTCCCTCGGGGCATGGCTCCACGCTCCACCGACACGGTAGGTATCGGAGATCATTTGAGCGGGCGCGGCCGGGTGGTCATCACCTCCAGCAGCGCGCTCGAATATGCCTTTGAGGGCACGGAGTTGACTGATGATCATTCGGTGCCGCTGTCGGTCTTCTCCCGTGCCTTCGTCACCGGCTTGCGGACCGGTGAAGCCGACCTTGATCAGGACGGCTGGATCACCGAAGACGACCTCTTCAACTACGTCCGCACCCAGGTACGCGCCGTCACTCCCCACCAGTCACCGTCTCGGTGGGCGCAGACGACGGGCCCTATCGTCATCGCCCAGAACCCAAGACCCGTCACGTCACTCCCCCATGAGCTCACGGCGGCCATCAGAGATCCGAGGGTCACCACCCGGCTCGAAGCGGTCCACCAACTTTCGCTCCTGCTGGCCGGGACCCCGGCGCAAGCCGGCGCGGCGCGGCATGCACTGCGCGAGCTGACGACCGACGACAGCGTTCAGGTCTCGCGTGCAGCGGCCGACGCGCTCGCCGGCACACCTGAGCGCTCACCGCAGGCCCCCGAGACTTCCTCCCCGCAGACCGTCGTCCCCGATGCCCTGGGCGAACCGGACGAGGTGTACACCCCGGAAGCGACCGCAAGCAACGACTACTGGACGACCGGGGACGATCTGGACTACGGGCCCTACGCCATCGCGATCTCCGAATTCATCCAGCACGAGGACACCGCACCGCCGCTGACGATCGGCGTCAAGGGCCCCTGGGGCGCCGGGAAGACCTCGTTGATGAGAATGGTCCAGGACCGGCTGGACCCGCCTGTGGACGGCGGAGCCTGGGTCGGCGGCGGATCGCGCCGATGGATACGGCTCAGCCCGCCCTCCCGGCAAAAGCTGGCCGGCGCACGACGAAGCCGGCACCGCACTGCCCAAGACGAAGCAACGGCCACCAATCGCAACGTCCTACGGATGCTGCGCACCGCGGCGTCGGCCCCACCCGACCAGGCAGCCGAAAGACTGCGGATCGACGACGCGGAGTTGAATGCCGACTGGCGGCCCACGGTGTGGTTCAACCCGTGGATGCACCAGAACGGCGAGCAGATTTGGGCGGGTCTCGCCCACGAGATCATCTCGCAGGTCACTGCTCGGATGCGTCCGACAGACCGGGAGGCATTCTGGCTCGAGCTGAATCTGCGCCGCGTCGACGCCGACCTTCTGCGGCGCCGGATTCATCGAGCGTTGCTGGACCGGCTGGTTCCGCTGGCCATCGGGCTGGTGATCGCAGGCCTCGCCGCTGCCGTGGCGTTCCTTGCACGTTCCTTCGTGCCCGGTGCCTCCGACTGGCTCCAACAGGCGGGCAAGGCTCTCCTGGGCGGCGGCGCCGCAGTCACCGCGCTCGCGGGCGTGGCCCGGACGGCCACGTTCTGGCGTGAACGCGTTGCCGGCTCGCTGACCAAGCTCGTCCATCAGCCGGACTACGCACAGACCTGGAAGCAGCTCACCGCCAACCTCGTGCGCGATCCCGGCTATCAAGACCGCCTCGGACTGCTCTACCTGACACAGACCGACATGCGGCAGGTCCTGGACCTGGTAGCCACCAAGGACAGGCCCGTCGTGGTCTTCGTCGACGACCTCGACCGATGCTCACCCGGTGCGGTCGCCCAGGTCATCGAGGCGATCAACCTGTTCTTGGCCGGGCAGTTTCCCAACTGCATCTTCGTCGTGGCGATGGAGCCGGAGATGGTCGCAGCCCACATCGAGGTGGCCTACGGACCGCTCGTGGAAGCACTGACCGGCGAGGACTACTGGGGCGAGGCGGGCAAGCTCGGCTGGCGATTCCTCGACAAGATCATTCAACTTCCCGTCAGCCTGCCGTCCCTGCGCTCCGACCAAGCAAGCCAGTTCCTCGGTACGGCGCTGGTGGGCTCGACGTGGGCATCGCGCGCGGAGGCCAGCCAAGAAGTGGACGACGGCACGGCACGCCGGATCGAAAACGCGATCCGGCAAAGGCACCCTTCTCTGCAAGACATCTCGGAGGCGGCCGCCTCCGCCCAACGGCAGGCGGGCGGAGACGATCCCGCCGCGACGGGCTTCAGCCCAGAGACCCAGCAGGCCATGCGGCGGGAACTGCGGCGACGGCTACGCCCCGACAACCCCGAGGTGCAGCGCATCGTCGCGACGGTCGCCGGCCGGCTGACCGGAAACCCCCGCGAGATCAAACGCTTCGTCAACGTCTTCCGCTTCTACGCCGTCATCCGCCAAGAGCGCGAGGCCGCCGGCCTTCCGGCCCCTGACACCCTGACAGCGATCGCGAAACTCGCCGTGCTCGCCGTGCGGTGGCCGCATCTGCGCGCCGCCCTCGGCCGGCAGATCGGCCCGACCGAACGTGACACCGTCCTCGCCCTGCTGGAAGCACCGATCGCCGAATTGCCCGAGGAAGCAGGCTGGTCCGCTCGGCGTGAGGCACTGCAAACCGTACTCTCCAACGCGCAGATCCCAGACAAGCTGCGCGATTGCCTGCTGGCCTCAGAAGACCTGTGCCAGCTCCTCGCAACACCCCCGTCGATCGGCACCGCGGCCGCGGGCTATCTCTGACGCATCAATGCGCCCGCGCTGGAGATAGCGGTGGGCGTCACCGGCGACACAGGAACGATATTGGTGCTGTGGTTCGGCGCGTGGCCCACTCGGCAGCAGCGGGCCGCCCGCCACCGAGCGCGAGCAGCACCCGACGCAAAACCAGCAACTGGTGGTCACCGCTGGAGAAATGATGACCCCTCAGACCGTCTACCGGGAGAACTGGCTGAGCCGCCGCACAACGCGCTGGCGCGTGGGTGAGATGCCCGCGATCGAGTGCTCGTCCGCCTGGCACGCCCGGGCCGACCGGGGGCGGCGCAGCGTCGAGGAAGCCGCTGCCCTCGCCCCGCACGCCCCCGGCACTCCGTCCGCCCGGCGGCAGGGACGGGCCGCATGCCCTTCCCTGCAGGGGATGCCACGCTCCCCGTGCCGATGTGTGCGACCTTGCATGCGCCCCGCACACCACACCTACCGTCCAGGGCTGACGTGTACATACCGCATTCATCACCTGGGGGGCGGGTTGCAGGCATCACGGAAGAAGACCGAAGAGGTCTTACGCGAGCTGGTTCAGCCGTCGCACATGGCAGTGCACTCGGGGCCGGCTCTGGCCGGCAGCGTGGAAAAGGCGGCGGCCAAGGACGACAAACGGCGGGAGAAGAAGGGCGACTGCCTGCGCCGGAAGGACGCGCTCACGGCCCTGCCGGGTGCAGAGGCCGCCCGGTCGGGACGGCTGACTCCGTGGCAGGTGCTGCACGAACTCGCTCACGCTCTCTCGCTGTCCCGTCAGGGCGCCGGGCGCGGGCTGGCCGAGCACTGGGGCAGCCTCAAATACAGTCAGGCGCTGGATCCCGTCTCCGCCGCATACCTACAGCTGTCAGGTGAGGGCAAGGACACCGCCCGGGACTACAAGCGTCTGCAGTCCCGCGAACTCGGCCAGGGCATCGCCCTGGCCGTCGCCAAGTCCGCTCTCCGGCACCGGTATCCGAACCACTTCGTGTCCATCGTCAGCGCGGACATCGTCATCCGCGCCGGGTGGCCCAAGGGGCCGTCGGGCTTCCAGTACCGGCCGGACTTCTTGGCCGAGGTCTGGATGCCGGGTGAGCCGTCCCGGGTCTTTCCGATCGCGAGCAAGGGCAATCACGGGGGCGCCAAGCAGTCCTGCGTGCAGCTTGCCTCGGCCTCCGCTCATGTGGAGGCCATGCACATCGGAGCGTGGAACGAGACGCCCTGCTTCGTCTTCAGCACCGAACTGCCGTTGGAGGGACCGGCCACGGTCCACTGCCTTCAGGCATCGGGCAGGGGCGGATGGCTGCGCGGCACTGCTGAGCGGCCCTTGCGCGACCTGGACGGTGTGGCGGAGAACGAAAACATTCCGCCCGGCATCCTGCATGTCGCCGACAGTGACGAAGCACCCGTGGTCGAGCCGGGATTTCAGGTCCGGCCCGAGCATGAGGCCTGGTTCCAGCACGTCCTGGCGCGCACCGCGACAGCCGCAGTGACGGCGTTCGCCGGCGACGGCGACACCACGGCCCAGTACCTGACCAGCCGCCAGGGCAGCCGGCGCTACACCGGCGGCCTCGCGCACGCGGCCGCCGGCAGTGTCCAAGACGCACAGCACGACCTGCTCGGCATCCCGTTCGTCGGCACCGACCACGTCTTTCGTCTCAACGACCAACGCGTCGAAGCCTTTACAGGCGTGGCAGCCGATCTCTTCGCCCTCCTGTCCCCCTCCACTGGCGAAGGGCACAGGGATGCGGGCCAGGTGATCGAGTATCGCCAGGCGGTGCACGCACGGCGCGGTACCTGGCCCGAACAGACGTGGGATCGGCGTTGGAGGGGCCCGGTCTCGGTGCAGGAGGACGGCACCGTCCTGGCCATGCGCGTGCTGCGGCTGTAGCCCGGCCGCTGTCCGTCGCGATCTCATCCTGGGCAGTCTCAGCAGCTGGTCTCAAGGTCGTTGAGGACGGCGAGGACGGCGCGGACGGGGCCCCAGCACAGGCCGAGGGTGTCGCGGTCGGGCACGACGCCGCGTTCTCGCTGTTTGCGCAGATGGACGAAGGTGCGGCACTCGCGGACGATGCCATGCCACGGCAACGCCTCGGCCGCCGGTACGGCCTGGACGGCGACACCGACGAACGCACCGACAAGATCGCCACCGCCGTCGAGGAACGCGGGGGGCCAGCCTGACGGGGGCGCGCCGCAGCGGCGGCCAAGCGGGTTGCGTGGCATCGAGCCGCCACCTCCGGCGCTTGCCTCCCCTTCGGGTCAGGATGATCGCCGGCGCGGGTATGGCATCGACCTTGGGCCGTGCGCTTTACTGTTGGGCCTGGCTCCTGGCGTGTGGGGTACGCGCGGACCGGAACAAAAGGGCGACGCTGCGTCATGGTTTCCCTGTCGGCGCAGCGAGTAGCCGGAGGCAGCCGGCTACCTCAGATCGATCATTCGCACCGGCTGTCCGGTGGTGCGGGCGATGGTGTCGAAGTCGCGGTCGTAGTGCAGCAGTGTGAGTCCGGCTTCTTCCGCGGCCGCGGCCACAAGGAGATCGACGGCTCCGGCGCTGCGGTGCTCACCCTTGGCGGTCAACTGACGCTGGACGGCGCGGGCGCGTCGGTAGATACCGTCGGGCATGGGACACCAGGTGAACTGGTTCAGCCGTTCCTGAACGGTCTCGCGGTCGTTCGCGGAGCGGGCCGAGTAGAGGATTTCCAGTTCGGTCAGATCGCACAGGGCGATCAGGCCGGCGCCGATGCGCTGTTCCCACTCGTTTGTGGCCTGCCGCAGCAGCATCCGGGCCAGGGCCGACGTGTCGATGAGATAGTCGGCCACGCTCACCGGGCGCCATCACCTCGATAATTGCGCTTGTCCAGCAGGAGTTCGGCGTCGAGGGCGCCGTCGTCGGTGAGGTCTTGCAGCTCATGCAGGGCACGCAGACGACGGTTGCGCGCAACGATCTCCCGCAGGGCTGTGTTGATGGTGTCTCGCTTCGTGGAGGTGCCCAGCTCCTTCGCCGCAGCCTCGAGAGCATCGTCGTCAAGGTCAACCACGGTTCTGCTCACGAACCCCACCTCCGTATACACCGAATCATGTATCAGTATACATGATCCAATATATCTCCGGTGGGGCGTGCATGAGGCGGCCCGGTGGCGGGCCACCGTGCACGGCACGGCCGGCTGGTTACAGGGCGCCGGCGGCCACCGCGCGATCGCGGAGGGCTCGCAGGCTCACCAACTTCATTAGTTATCCCTAGTGTTGTGCATGTATGGTTGCGGGGCATGGAGTTGCTGCGTATGTCCAAGGCTGCGAAGCGTCTGGGGATACACCCGATGACGCTTCGGCAGTGGGCGTTGGACGGCAAGGTCCCCTTCACGTGGGTCGGTCGTGAGCGCCGGTTCTCCTCGGTTGACGTGGAGAACATGAAGCGCGGGAGTGACTCTTCGACTTCGCGCCCGCGTCTGGAGTTGCTGTATGTGCGCGTGTCCGGCTCGTCCGGGCAGGAGTCCTCGTTGGAGGCGCAGGAGGCTGAGCTGCGGGCCGCCTCGACGGGCGAGATCGTCAAGGTCGTCCGAGATCGTGGCTCGGGCCTGAAGGAGAACCGGCCCGGTTTGAACAGGGTGTTGGCCATGGTGGCTGACGGCTCAGTCACCGTCGTGCGCGTCACGCATGAGGACCGGCTGGCCCGGTTCGGTGTGAGCTGGCTCAAGCGGTTGTTCGCCGTGTACGGGGTCACCGTGGAGGTGTTGCACCCGAAGAAGCTCGGCGGCCGGGATGAGCTGCTGGAGGATTCGTCTCTCTGGTGACGACGTTCGCCGGGCGCTTGTATGGGATGCGTAGTGCGGAGAACCGCAAGCGGCTGCTGGCCGAGTCCGGCCAGTGCGGCGACGAAGGCGGGGCTGCGTGAGCCGGAAGCTGCCCCTCGCTGACGGCGAGACCTGCCGCACCGCCTGCGCCCGCGCCCTGATCCGGTCGGGCGTGGATGAGAAGACCGGCGAAGTCCTCACCTGCGCCGCTCTGGTGGAACGGGTGGGCTGGTGTGCTGACCTCGTTGCCGGGATGACCGGTGCGCTGCTGGACGGACACTGGAATACCAGCGACGTGGATACGCTGGCCG
>NZ_JBICXT010000036.1:0-69024 GCF_043200415.1 Streptomyces sp. NPDC048419
AGCAGCCCCAGCGTCGGCGAGGCCGTCACGAACTCCCGCAACGGATGCCGCGCCAGCACCGCGTCCACCTCCGGCGTCAACGCCGCCGCCAGACGGGTCGCGACCGGCAGCGAGTCGTCGCGCAACGTCCTGACGGCGTCCAGCACGGCATTGCGCCCGGGCCCTGCGGGAACCCCGGCGGCCAGCCGCTCGTGGAGGTCGCCGCCTTCTTCCAGCACCAGACCGGTGTCGATGCCGGCCGGGATCTTGATGCGGGCGTTGTGCCGCCAGGTGGCCACCGGGTCGCTCCAGGCCTCGACCCGGAACGTCCAGGCGCCCTCGGAGGTGGGCGTGACCTCGGCGCCCCAGCGGTCGGAGCCCGGTTCGAGCTCCCGCATCGGGGTCCACGGGCCGTGCCGGCCCTCGGGATCGGTCAGGACCACGTTGGCCGCGACCGCGTCATGGCCTTCCCGGAACACGGTCGCGGTGACCTGGAACGTCTCGCCCGCGACGGCCTTGGCCGGGTACCTGCCGCACTCCACCGCCGGGTGGACTTCCCGTACCGGGATACGGCCGATGGCCGGAACCGAACTCATGCGTCTCACCTCCACCGTGCTGGAAGACCGGGCCGACGGCCCGGTCGGGGACAAACAGGCGGCCGGAGGGATCACGTCCTCCGGCCTGCGCCGAAAGGATCTCCCCGGCCTGCGCCGAACGGGTCACCTCTCTCCGGCCTGCGCCGAAGCGGTCACCTCTCCCCGGCGAGACGCCGCTGCGCACGCGGCGGGCCGCGCCGATCCGCTCCCACCGCCCGAGGCCTGTCGTCCTGTTCCAGGAGGTAGGCGCCGAGGGTGGACCGCAGATAGCGCTCGGCCGCGTCCGCGGCCTCGCGGGCGCAGCGTTTGCCCATCAGCACGCAGAGGGTGTAGCCCGAGTCCTCGAAAGTGGCCCGCACCGTGCGGTCTGCGGGGGACGCGAGCATGACGCGTTCCCACGCCCGGTACCGCCGCAGTTGCCGGGCCACCTCGGCTTTTGCCGGTAGCAGCATGACGCCCTTCACTTTCCGGGGGCTCGATCGCACGTCTCCCGACCGTCGGGCGGCGGCCGTACGTGCGCACGCACGGATCCGTTACGGGCTTCGAGGTCTTCACACATGGTGCACGGACGACGACGCAGCGTCTTGTTGGAGCTTCAACTACCCCTGGCGGCTCATTGATCACCAGTTGTGCGCTCGTGTTGCACGAATGGCGTAGCGCTCCCACGCTTGAGGTGACTCAGGAGCGATCGCCGCTCACGCTGTGCATACGGGGCTCGTCCCGCCAGGGGCGAGGACAAGCGGGAGCTTCGCCGGTGAGGAGCCAACGACGATGAAGACCGCAGCACCCTGTTACTACCACCTCGACGTGGAGGTCAGCCCGGAACGGGTCGGACAGGTCCGGCGCATCCTGGCGGCCCACCTACGGCTCTGGTACCTCGAAACGCTGGTCGAGCCCGTCTGCAGCGCCACCGAGCTGCTGCTCAAGGCCATCGACGAGCACGCGACCGACAAGAACACGTCGATCGAGATGTGGTGGAACGGGCAGCATCTGATCACCGCAGTGGGGGAGAACGACTGCGACCTGCGCCCCGACCAGGACCTGCGCACCTGCCTGGAACGGATCGCCGCGATGAGCGACGGCTGGGGCTGCTGCGCCACGGCCACCGGCAGCAAGGTCATCTGGTTCTCGCAGCGGGCCCGGGCCGGCGAGCGCGTGCCCCTGGTGCCCGTGGCGCCCTGGCCGCGCCTGCGCGAGGTGCTCCAAGTGCCGCGCGAAGTGCACGCCGCGGCGCTGGCGGGCGAGGTTCGCGAGTCGAACGGCCTGCTGGAGGACGCCCGGTGACGGCGAAGCGACGCCGCAAGGCAGGGGTGCCCGTCTGGAGCGGGCACCCCTACCCGTTGGGTGCCTCCTTTGACGGGAAGGGCACCAACTTCGCCCTGTTCAGCGAGGTCGCCGAACGCGTCGAGCTCGTCCTCGTCGACGACGACGGCCAGCGGCGCAACATCCCGGTGACCGAGGTCGACGGCTTCGTCTGGCACTGCCATCTGCCGGACGTCGGGCCCGGACAGCGCTACGGCTACCGGGTGCACGGGCCCTGGGACCCGGACCTCGGCCACCGCTGCAATCCGAAGAAGCTCCTGCTCGACCCGTACACCAGGGCGGTCGACGGACAGGTGGACAACCACGCCTCGCTCTTCGAGCGTTCACCGAGCGGCCCGTCGCGGTCCGACAGCGCCGGGCACACCATGCTCGGCGTGGTCACCGATCCCGCCTTCGACTGGGGCGACGACCGCCCGCCGCGGCGGCCCTACTCGGACAGCGTCATCTACGAGGCCCACGTACGGGGCCTGACCCGCGCCCACCCCGACGTCCCGCCCCGGCTGCGCGGCACCTACGCCGGCCTCGCGCACCCCGCCGTCATCGAGCACCTGACCGGGCTCGGGGTGACGGCGGTCGAGCTGATGCCGGTGCACCAGTACGTGCAGGACGGTGTGCTGCTCGACCGGGGGCTCTCCAACTACTGGGGCTACAACACCATCGGCTTCTTCGCCCCGCACAACGCCTACGCCGCCCGCGGCACCCGCGGCCGGCAGGTCACCGAGTTCAAGTCGATGGTGAAGGCCCTGCACGCGGCCGGGCTCGAGGTGATCCTCGACGTCGTCTACAACCACACGGCCGAGGGCAGCGAGAAGGGCCCCACGCTTTCCTTCCGCGGCATCGACAACGCCTCGTACTACCGCCTGGTGGACGGCGACTGGCGCCACTACTACGACACCACCGGTACCGGCAACAGCCTGCTGATGCGGCACCCTTACGTGCTGCAGCTGATCATGGACTCGCTGCGGTACTGGGTCACCGAGATGCATGTCGACGGCTTCCGCTTCGACCTGGCGGCCACGCTGGCACGGCAGTTCCACGAGGTGGACCGGCTCTCGGCGTTCTTCGACCTGATCCAGCAGGACCCGGTGATCAGCAGGGTGAAGCTGATCGCGGAGCCCTGGGACGTGGGGGAGGGCGGCTACCAGGTGGGCAACTTCCCGCAGCTGTGGTCGGAGTGGAACGGCAAGTACCGTGACGCCGTACGGCACTTCTGGCGGGGCGGCGAGCACGCGCTGGGGGAGTTCGCCTCCCGCCTGACCGGCTCCGCCGACCTGTACCAGCACAGCCGGCGCCGCCCGCGCGCCAGCGTCAACTTCGTCACCGCGCACGACGGTTTCACGCTGCGCGACCTGGTGTCGTACAACGACAAGCACAACGAGGCCAACGGCGAGGGCAATCGGGACGGCGAGAGCCACAACCGGTCCTGGAACTGCGGCGTCGAGGGCGAGAGCGACGACCCGGCCGTCCTTGAGCTGCGCGCCCGCCAGCAGCGCAACTTCCTGGCCACCCTGCTGCTGTCGCAGGGCATCCCGATGCTGAGCCACGGCGACGAACTGGGCCGCACCCAGCGCGGCAACAACAACGCCTACTGCCAGGACAGCGAAGTCTCCTGGATCGACTGGCGGTTGACCGGCGAACAGCGCGATCTCGCGGACTTCGTGCGGTACGTCATCGGCCTGCGCGCCGCCCATCCCGTGCTGCGCCGCCGCCGCTTCTTCCGCGGCGAGACCGCGACCCACGCGGACCAGCCGCTGCCCGATCTGGTGTGGCTGGCGCCGGGCGCGCGCGAGATGACGGAGGAGGAGTGGCACCGCGGGCACTCCGTCGCCGTCTTCCTCAACGGCGACGCGATCGCCGAACCGGACCCGTGCGGCCGCCCCGTGGTGGACGACTCGTTCCTGCTGCTGCTCAACAGCTACTGGGAGCCGGTGGAGTTCCGGCTGCCGGACGTCACGTACGGCGAACGGTGGACGACCCTGATCGACACCGCCGTCCCGCACGACGGGCCCGACGAGACGGAGCACAAGGCCGGCGGTGCGATGACCGTCGAGGCGCGGAGCCTGGTCCTGCTCACCCGCCCCTCCCGCACGCCCGGCTGAGCCCCGGCCGGGCGGGGGCGCCGGCGGGCTCAGCGCTCGCGGCTCGACGTCACCGTGAACTGCGCGCCGTCGGCGTCGCGCAGCACGGCCTCGTCACTGCCCTTCGTCAGAACGCTGCCGCCGTGCACCTCGGCCGCCCGCACACACGCCGCCACGTCCTCGACCGCGAAATGGACCTGCCAGTGGGGCCGGATGGTGGGGTCGGGGGCCGCGCCCAGGGCGCCGGACTCGATACGGGCCACGACGTCGCCCTGGCTGCGCAGCACCACCTCGCCCCCTTCGTAGTGGACCTCGCAGCAGCCGGGCCGCCCGGTCGCCCAGTCCAGCACCTCGCCGTAGAAGATCGCCGCGTCGAAGGCGTCGCGCGTGTGCAGCCGGATGAAGGTCGGTGACGCCCGGCGCCACCTCTCCCAGTCGGCGACGAGTGAGCCCTCCCAGATCCCGAAGGTCGCCCCGTCGCGGTCGGCCAGCAGCGCCGCACGTCCGGGCGGGAAGGAGATCGGCCCGACCGCGGCGGTGCCGCCCCGCTCCTGCGCCCGTGACACGGCCTCGTCCGCGCTGGGCACGGCGAAGTACGGGGTCCACGCCACCGCCATCTGCCACATCCCGGCGACGGCCGCGATGCCGGCCACGGGCACCCCGTCCGCCAGCGCCATCCGGAAGCGGTCGCCGAGCTGGGCGGGGCGCCACTCCCAGCCCAGTACGGCGGCGTAGAAGTTCTCCGTGGCATCGACGTCGCGGCTGGTCAGGCTCACCCAGCAGGGCGCCCCGGCAACGGTGTGCGAGGCGACGATGCGGGTGTTCGCGCGAGGGCGTGAGGAGTCGTCGTTCATGGCAGTCACGTCCTGGTCCGTTCCTCCGGCGGCCACGGTCTCGTACCAGTGTCCGACCGGAACCCCTCCGGGTGCCTGCCGAGTACCCCCGGGATACGGCCGAAACGGGTGCCCGCCGACTGCCCGCCGCCCGGTGGCACCGGGCCCGACGAGTGCCACTATGGATTGCGTGGCACAGGTACCCCAGGAACCGGCGGACGAGACAGATCGCATCTTCGAACTGCAGGAAGAGGTCGACCAGCTGAAGGCGGCCGTCGCCTCGCACGCCGTCGTCGACCAGGCGATCGGGATGGTGGTCGCGCTCGGCCGGGTGACGCCGGACCTGGGGTGGCTGGTGCTCAAGGACGTCTCCCAGCACACGAACATCAGGCTGCGCAATGTCGCGGAGCTCGTCGTCATCTGGGGACGCTCGGGGGAGATGCCCGAGGAGATAAGGGCGGAGCTGGAAGACGCCCTGGACCGCTACGGCCCCACGCAGTTCCCCGAGGCCCCGCCGGACACATGAGGCGACGGGGTCGCGCGGAGTCGTACGGCGGCACGGCTCAGCCGCTCTCCGCGAGCAACTCCTCACGCAGGTGGGCGAAGCAGCCGCTGAGCAGCCGGGAGACGTGCATCTGCGAGATGCCGAGCTGCTGCGCTATCCGGCTCTGCGTCATGCCGCGGAAGAAGCGCAGATAGAGGATGGTGCGCTCGCGCTCCGGGAGTGCCGCGATGCTGGGTCCGACCGCCACCCGGTCCACGACGACGTCGTAGGCGGGATCGGGGCCGCCGATCGCGTCGGTGAGCGAGTAGCCGTCGGAGCCGGGCAGCTCGGCGTCGAGGGACAGGGCCGCGAAGCACTCCAGCGCCTCCATGCCCACCCGCACCTCGCTCTCGCTCATGTGCGCGTGCCGGGCGATCTCCGAGACGGTGGGTCCGCGTCCCGGTGTGGTCTGGGACAGCTCCTTGGCGGACTGCCGGACCCTGTTGCGCAGGTCCTGGACCCGGCGCGGCACATGCAGCGTCCACATGTGATCGCGGAAGTGCCGTTTGATCTCGCCGGTGACGGTCGGCACCGCGTACGCCTCGAAGGCGTGACCGCGGGCCGGATCGTAGTGGTCGACCGCCTTGACCAGGCCGAGTGCCGCCACCTGGTAGAGGTCCTCGAGGGACTCTCCGCGTCCCTTGAAGCGAACGGCGATCCGCTCGGACATCGGGAGCCAGGCCCTGACCAGTTCGTCCCGGAGCTTTTGTCGCGGTGGGCCGTCGGGCAACCGCGCCAGCCGCTGGAAGGCCTCGGCGGTGTCGGGGGCGTCATCGTGCGGGTGGGGTTTGGTTCTGCCGCTGGTGACAGGCATATGGTGCGCACCTCCATGAGGCGGTGCTGAGGGGACAGTCACCATGGGAGACGCGGACCCGGACCCTTGCAGAGGCCGTCCGGGGGCCCACCGGCTCCCACAGACGTGCCTCCTGTTCCGAAGCACCTCCGTCTCCTGCCCAGAGTTGGTACTTCCGAAACAAAACGGACATCAGGGCCGTGTCGTCCTGCGCTTGACCGTCTCTTGGGTTCATTACCTCTGTTACAGAGGTAATCTTCGAATGTGGAACCGGAAGCCTTCCCTGACGAGCTGATCGACGCCCTCGCCGGCGTCCACCGACGGCTGAGGCGTCGCCTGCGCCCCCAGATCACCCCGCAGCTGCGCGGTGCCGAGGTCGAACTGCTGCGCCTGGTCGCGGGCCGCCCCGGCATCGGAATCTCCGACGCCGCCAAGGAGCTGCACCTGGCCGGGAACTCGGTCTCGACCCTGGTCAACGCGCTGTCCCGGCAGGGCTATCTGGTCCGCGAGACCGACCCCGCCGACCGGCGGGCCGCCCGGCTGATGCCGACTCCCGCCGCCGGGGCGAGGCTCGCGGAATGGCGCAAACGGCGCTCCGAACTCGTACGGAGCGGGCTGTCCCGGCTCGACGAGACGGACCGGGAGCGGCTGGGCGCGGCGATCCCGGCCCTGCGCAAACTGGCCGACCACCTGCACGAGGAAGCCGAGGAGTCATGACGCGCGACGCCGACACCGAACGGGCCGAGGCCGTCACCTGCACCGGACTGTCCTACGTCTTCGGCGAGACGAAGGCCGTCGACGGACTCGACCTGTCGGTCGAGGAGGGCGAGGTCTTCGGACTGCTCGGCCCGAACGGCGCCGGGAAGACGACCGCCATCCGGTGCATCACCACCCTGCTGCCCGTTCCGGCCGGGCTGGTGCGGGTCTTCGGGCACGACGCTGCCAAGGACCGGATGGCCGTACGCCGCCTGCTGGGCTACGTGCCGCAGCAGCTGTCCGCCGACGCCGGCCTCACCGGCCGCGAGAACGTCGCCCTGTTCGCCCGCGTCTTCGACGTCTCCCGCGGCGAACGGGCCGAACGGGTGAGCCAGGCGCTGGCCGCCGTCGACCTCACCGACGCCGCCGACCGTCTCGCCAAGACCTACTCCGGCGGCATGATCCGCCGCCTCGAACTCGCCCAGGCCCTGGTCAGCGCGCCACGGCTGCTGATCCTCGACGAGCCGACCATCGGGCTCGACCCGATCGCCCGCACCGGCGTGTGGGACCAGATCAACGCCGTACGGGCGGCCACCGGCATGACCGTGCTGGTCACCACCCACTACATGGACGAGGCCGACCAGTACTGCGACCGGGTCGGCCTGATGCACCGCGGCCGCATCCGGGCGCTCGGCACCCCCGCCGAACTCAGGCAGGGGCTGGGCGAGCGCCGGCGCGCCGAGGGCGCGGCGGACACGGCCCCGCTGCCCACGCTGGAGGACGTCTTCCGCGACGTCGCCGGCAGCGGTCTCGACGACAAGGCAGGAGATTTCCGCGATGTCCGAAGCACCCGCCGTACTGCCAACCGCGTCGGCTGAGCGCGCGCCCGGCATCGATCTGCTGCTGCGGCCGCCCCGGCCCCGCGCCGGCTGGCGGCTGCTGCCCGCGCGCGTAGGGGCGATGTGCACCGTCGAACTGCAGAAGCTGCGTCACGACCGCACCGAGCTCTACACCCGCGCGATCCAGCCTGCCCTCTGGCTGCTGATCTTCGGTCAGACCTTCACCCGGATACGGGCGATACCCACCGGCGGCATCCCCTACATCGACTACATGGCGCCCGGCATCATCGCCCAGTCCGCGATGTTCATCGCCATCTTCTACGGCATCCAGATCATCTGGGAACGCGACGCCGGCATCCTCAACAAGCTGCTGGTCACACCGACTCCACGCTCGGCCCTGATCACCGGCAAGGCCTTCGCGGCCGGCGTGAAGTCGCTGATCCAGGCCCTCGTCGTCGTGATCATCGCCGCCCTGCTCGGTGTCGCACTGACCTGGAACCCGCTGAAACTCCTCGGCGTCGGGGCGGTGGTGATCCTGGGTTCCGTGTTCTTCTCCTGCCTGTCGATGACCATCGCCGGCGTCGTCCTCAGCCGTGACCGGCTCATGGGCATCGGACAGGCCATCACCATGCCGCTGTTCTTCGGCTCCAACGCCCTGTACCCGGTCTCCGTCATGCCCGGCTGGCTCCAGGTGGTCAGCAAGGTCAACCCGCTGAGCTACGAGGTGGACGCCCTGCGCGGCCTGCTGATCGGCACGCACTCGCATGTGGCGCTCGACTTCGGGGTGCTCCTCGTGGCCGCCGCGCTCGGCATCACGGCCGCCTCCTCGCTCCTCGGCCGGCTGGCCCGCTGATCATGCCCCCGGAACGTGATGTGCCACACGCGGCGGTACACCCTCGTGTGGCTTGTTCCGACCGTTGTTCCTGGGCACGGCTTGATCAGTGATCTAAGCGCGCGAATGCGCTGGCCACAGCGCATTCCGCTCATTTGACAGTGCACTGAGCGCCCAGATAGGTAGGACTCTCTGAGGTCGAAGAGGTGGACTGTGTACGAGCCGAACGTGGTCGGGGACTGGCAGGAATACGACGAGCATTCCGGTCTGCGTGTCCGCGTCCACCGCCTGGAAGCCGCCGAGCCGCCACGCGGACGGGACGACGCCGCCGAGGGTCTCACGTATTTCAGCGTCCGCGTGACCGTCGAGAACCGGGGAGAGCGGCATTCCACCATCCACCTGGAGGACGGTCAGATCGACGTGCGGCTCGGCCCCGACGGCGAGGCCGCGTTCATCGACTGGCGCAACTCGCAGTTCATCGAGGGCTTCGACGTCTATCCGCTGCGCCGGGCCACTGCCGTGCTCTACGCGGCCGGCCCGGAGGCCTCGTTGAGCCAGGTCGACGTCCAGGTCCAGCTGCGCGTCGACGACGAGTGGGCCGACCGCCGGCTGTGGGCGGGCGGCATCGGCCTGCACGAGGAGGCCGCCGGCGCCCACCCGGGCGGTGTCAGCGACCGGCTGGCCCACCAGGTGAGCAAGTTCCTGCGGGATCAGGCGGAGGAAGGCACCGCCTGATCCGCGTCCGCCGTCCCCGGCGCGGGGCGGCGACTCGGCACGGGATGACTTCTCAGTGCGGGATGCCGTCGATGATCTCCCGAGCACCCTGACGCAGCAGCGCCACGGCGACCGAGGTGCCCAGCGTGGCCGGGTCGAGCCGGCCGGCCCACTCGTGGGCGTTCAGACGCGTTTTGCCGTCCGGGGTGAAGACACAGGCCCGCAGCGACAGTTCGCCGCCGTGGTCCACGCGGGCGTACCCGGCGATCGGGCTGTTGCAGTGCCCCTGCAGGACGTGCAGGAACATGCGCTCGGCGGTGGCCTCCCGATGCGTGTCCGGGTCGCCGAGACCGCTGACCGCGTCGATGAGTTCGCTGTCGCCCTCCCTGCACTGCAGAGCGAGGATGCCCGCGCCGATGGGCGGCATCATCGCCTCGGGGGAGAGGATCTCGGTGATCACGTCCTCGCGCCCGATGCGCTCGAGACCGGAGACCGCGAGCAGCAGCGCGTCCGCCTCGCCCGCCGCCAGCTTCGCCAGCCGCCGGTTGGCGTTCCCGCGGAACGGCACGCACTCCAGGTGCGGATGGGTGGCCGCGAGCTGGGCGACGCGGCGCACCGAGGAGGTGCCGAGCCGGGTGCCGTCCGGGAGTTCGTCCAGGGTGAGGCCGCCCGGGTGGATCAGGGCGTCACGGATGTCGTCCCGTTTCAGGAACGCGGCGAACGTGGTGCCCGCGGGGAGCGGGCGGTCGGCGGGCACGTCCTTCACGCAGTGCACCGCGAGATCGGCCTCGCCCGCCAGCAGCGCGGCGTCGACCTCCTTGGTGAACGCCCCCTTGCCCTCCACCTGGGACAGCGCGCCCATCCACTTGTCGCCGGTCGTCTTCACCGGCACCACCTCGGTGCGCACACCGGGATGCAGGGCCGCCAACTCGCCACGGACGCGCTCCACTTGGGCGAGCGCCATGGGCGAGTCGCGGGAGACGATACGGATCAGTTCTGGGACGGACATGCGGACACGATAGTCCTCCGGGAGGGGGCGTCTGTGCCGTACCGCCCCTTCTGGGTCCTAATCACGTCCGGTTGAGACTCAGCCGTGCCGGGTAGGGGTAGAGGTCCTTCCGACAGCCCGGTGCCGTTTCGTCGAGTTCGGCGGCATCGGCCGGTGTGCGCAGCAGGCAGCGGTGACGCAGCAGTTCACGCTGCACCTCGGGCGTCAGCCTGGTGGAGGTGAGCCCGTCCAGATCGTCGCCGTAGCCGTGAGCGCACGCGTTGAGCTCGTAGCCGGTGCCGGTGCACAGGTCGACCCGGAAGCCGGTGCGCCACTGGGGGGGGGGCGGGCCTGCGGCTCCACGCGATTACCGCTGCTCCGCGACCGCCCGTGACACATGGGCCTCCGGCCAGGTCAGCACCGCGAGCGCGCCCAGCGTGAGCAGCCCCCCGGCCAGGAATGTGCCGCGCACTCCGACGAGCGGCAGCAGGCTTCCGCCGAGGAGGGCGCCGGCGGCCACGCCCACGTTGAAGGCGGCCCCGTTGGCCGCGAGGGCCGACTCCGTACGGCCGGGCGCGACGCGCAGCACCTGGCTCTGCGTCGCCATGAAGACCGGCGCGACCGAGGCGCCGAGCAGCATGAGCAGGGCAACGGTGGCCACTTGGCTGCTCGCGCCCGCGTACAGGCCGAGCAGGGCGATGGCCTGCGTGACCACGGGGACCGTGAGCGTGGCGCGTGGGAAGCGGTCGAGGAGCGGGCCGGTGAGTGCGATGCCGGCCAGCGCTGCCGCGCCGAACGCGAACAGCACGCCGCTCACCGCGTCCTCGCCGAACCCGCCGACATCCTTCAGCAGCACGGCGACGTACGTGTATCCCGCGAACACCCCGGTCACCGACAGGGCGGTGGTCGCGACGACGACCAGGAACCGGCGGCGGTCCGGCTCGGCACCGTACGCCGCGTGGCTCTCCTGGGGACGGGAGGTCGGCAGTACGGCGGCGATGACGACGAGGGAGACGAGCGCGAGCGCGCCGAGCACCGCGAAGGGCGTCTGCCAGCCGCCGCGGCCGCCCAGCCAGGTCCCGGCCGGGACGCCCAGCACCGTGGCCAGCGAACCGCCGACGGACAGCAACCCCATGACGCGGCCGCGCCGTTCGGGCGGGAACAGTCCCACCGCGACCGGTCCCATCAGCACCCAGAACGAGGCCTGCGCGAGTGCGGTGACCAGCCGCGCCGCCAGCAGCATCCCGTACGAGACGCTGTGCAGTGCCGACACCCAACTGGCCGCGGCCAGCAGCCCCAGCAGCAGGGCGAGCAGATACCGGCGCGGCGTCGAGCGGGTGAGGCGGGCGGCCGGCAGCGACACCACGGCCACCGTGAGGCCGTAACCGGTGACCAGCGCGCCCACGGCGCCGAGCGGTACCCGCAGGTCCGCCGCCATGAGCGACAGCAGGCCCAGCGGGAGGTTCTCCGCGGTGTTGAAGGTGAACGCCGCCAGCATGAGTGCCGCGACGACGGCGCCCCTGCGCCAGGCGGCCGGACGTACGCTGCCCATCCAGAGGTCCTCCGGGGTGTCGGCGTGGGGGTGGGTGTGGTCGAACGGAACGGCCGGGCAGGCCGGGGGCCAGCGTCCTGGGATCGAGGCAGGGCCTCTACTGTTTCGATCCAGGCCGAATCGGATCCGGCTCGCTTCAGGCCGTACCGGACGTACCGGACCTACGCCGTGCCGGACGTGTCGTGAGCGCTCAGGAGGCCGCCTTGCCGCTGACCCTGCACCTCGGCGCCGACGACCTCACGCGCTGCCGGTTCGCGATCTCGCCGCTGTGCCAGACGCACGAGGCGCTGCGCATGCTGCGCCGCCCCAGGCGGCACGGCTACCACCGCGCCTGGCTGCAGCGTCTCCGCCGTACGCTCGCCGGGCTCGACCTGTCGCCCCTGTGGCTGTTCGTGCCGCGCGTCGGCGGCTACACCCCGGACTTCCTCGGCCCGCCGCCCGAGGAGCCGTACCCCACCATCGACGACGAACTGTCCCGGATGCGCGCCACCGACCCGGCACTGGCGCGCGTGGAGATGGCCCGTTCGCTCGCGTGCACACCCGGCCTGGCCCAGTCACTGCCGGGCCGCGCCGCACTGGACGACCCCGAGGGAACCGTCCGCCGCCTGGCCGATCTCACCGAACTGGCCTGGCACGCCCTGCTGGCCCCGGACTGGCCCCGCCACCGCGCCGTCCTGGCGGCGGACATCGCCCATCGCTCACGCCTGGCGGCCGACGGCGGACTCGACGCGCTGCTCACCGGCCTGCACCCCGGCATCGACTGGGCCGGCCACCGGCTCACCCTGCGCGGGTACGGCGACCACGCGGACGCCCAAC
Organism: Streptomyces sp. NPDC048419; assembly: GCF_043200415.1. Lineage (NCBI taxonomy): Bacteria > Bacillati > Actinomycetota > Actinomycetes > Kitasatosporales > Streptomycetaceae > Streptomyces > Streptomyces sp. NPDC048419. The sequence continues at coordinate 12,584 of NZ_JBICXT010000036.1, forward strand.
GCCCCGACGGGCGCGGCATCCTGCTCATGCCCAGCGTGTTCGTCTGGCCGGACGTGGTCAGCGGCTTCGCCCGCCCCTGGCAGCCGACGGTGATCTACCCCGCCCGCGGCATGGGCCGCCTCCACACCGCCCCCGCACCGCGCCCGCCCGAGGCCCTCGCGCGCCTCCTGGGCCACCAGCGTGCGGCCCTGCTGACCGGCCTGACCTTCCCCGCCTCCACGACGGAACTCGCCGCCTCGCACGGCCTGGCCCCGTCCACGGTGTCGTCCCACCTCACGGCCTTGCGGGCGGCGGGGCTGCTCGACGCGCGGCGCCAGGGTTACTACGTGCTGTACGAGCGGACGTCGCTGGGGGACGGGCTGGTGGCAGGGGGGTAGGTCGTCCTGCGTGGCCGGCGGATTCGACGACCGTGCCGTGTGCGTGCGCGCCCAGAGACGCGAGCAGGCATGGGCGGCACCTGCTTGGGAACCCGCCCGGTCGTTCGCTGAACCAGGGGTGGGAGAGCACATGCGTGAGGAAGACACCGGACACGGCGCATTCGCGGTATGGCGGCATGCGACACCGTGGCCGGCGACGGTGCGTTCCGTGATGGTGGGGGCGGCCGCCGTGGTCGTCGTGGCGGCGCTGTGGGCGACGGCTCTGGGCCGCTGACAGGCGCACGGCGCGCGGGCGGCACATGAGGGGTGCGACTTCGGGTACTCGGGGCCGGATCCCGTCCGGGGACGTTCCGACGTCCCCGGGACTGTCCGACCCACGGAATGGACCGACCGTGACTGACTACTCTCCCAATGGTGCCGCCTCCGCCGTTCAGCTGGCCCTGCGGGCCGTGGTCGCGGGCGAAGCGGACCAGACGGAACTCGACACCCTCGCCGACAGCGAGGTGCTGATCCCCACCGGAAGCGCCGTGGGCGACCAGCCTCCCGGGACCGTGACGCTGCCCGTCTACGAGCAGCAGGACGGCACCGAACTGGTGCCGGTGTTCACTTCGGAGGCCCGTCTGCAGCAGGCGTTCCCGCGGATCACCGATCACCGTCAGGTCCAGCTCGGCGCGCTCGCCCACCGCTGGCCCTCCGAGGAACTGGCCCTCGTCATCGACGCGGGGACGCCCGAGGAGCTGGCGCTGACCGCCCGAGGCGTCAAGGACCTTCTGGACCGCGAGGTCGACTGAACTGCGCCGGCTGCCGCCCCGCCCGGCCGTTTCGGCCGAGCGGGCCGAGGGCACCCGTGCCGGGCTCGAGGGCGGAACAAGGAGGTCGAGCCATGACCGACAGCGGTTTCGGCGATGGGCTCCGGGCCCGGCCGGACGCGGAGCGCGGCAACCAGTGGTACGGGCCGCAGCCGGACGTGGCAGGAGCCGCCGGATATCCGGACAGCCCGCCGCGTATGGGCTTCTTCACCGACACCTCCGTATGCATCGGCTGCAAGGCCTGCGAGGTGGCCTGCAAGGAGTGGAACGCGGTGCCCGAGGACGGCCTGGAACTGACCGGCATGTCCTACGACAACACGCAGGGACTCGGCGCGGACACCTGGCGCCATGTGGCCTTCATCGAGCAGCGCAAGCCGCTGGGCGGTCAGGAGCCGGGTGTCTCCCACGAGGGCGTGGACGTGTTCGACGCGGCCCGGCAGCTGGGCGCCGACGCCGCCTCGCCCGGCCCCGGCGCCACGGCACCGCCACCGGACGCGGCGCCCGCGGGCGCACCGGCCGGGGAGATCTCCCCGATCGCCCCCGACGGCCGCACCGAACTGCGCTGGCTGATGGCCTCCGACGTGTGCAAGCACTGCACCCACGCCGCCTGTCTCGACGTGTGCCCCACCGGCGCGCTGTTCCGCACCGAGTTCGGCACGGTCGTCGTCCAGGAGGACATCTGCAACGGCTGCGGCTACTGCGTGCCCGCCTGCCCGTACGGCGTCATCGACCAGCGCAAGGAGGACGGCCGGGTCTGGAAGTGCACGCTGTGCTACGACCGCCTGGGCGCCGGCATGGAACCGGCCTGCGCGAAGGCGTGTCCCACCGATTCCATCCAGTTCGGTCCCCTGGACGAGCTGCGGGAGCGGGCGTCGGGACGCGTCGCCCAGCTGCAGGCGACCGGCGTCACCGACGCGCGTCTGTACGGCGAGGACCCCGGCGACGGGGTCGGTGGCGACGGCGCGTTCTTCCTGCTCCTGGACGCGCCGGAGGTCTACGGCCTGCCGCCGGACCCGGTCGTCACCACACGGGACCTGCCGGACATGTGGCGGCACGCGGCGCTGGCCGCCGCCTCACTCGCCGCGCTGGCCGTCACCAGCTTCGTCAAGGGCGCCGCCAGGAGGCCGCGATGACCGGTTCCGACGTCACACGCGAGGGCGTCGAGGGCGCGCGGCCCGGACGGAACGCGTCGACCGGGAAGGGCGCGGGGCGCCATCGGCGACGTCGCGGCCGCGGCGAGCGGTCCATGGTGCCGGACGCCGAGTTCTCCTCGTACTACGGCAAACCGGTTCTGAACAAGCCGACTTGGAAGGCCCTCGACATCGCGGGCTACCTCTATTTGGGCGGACTGGCGGGCAGTTCCTCGCTGCTGGCCGCCGGCGCGCACGTGACCGGTCGCCCGGCGATGGCCCGGGTGGCGAAGCTGGGGGCGACGGGCGCCGTCTCGCTGTCGCTGGCCGCGCTCGTGCACGACCTGGGCCGGCCGAGCCGCTTCATGAACATGCTCCGGGTGTTCAAGCCGACCTCGCCGATGAGCGTGGGCTCGTGGCTGCTGTCGGCCTACGCCCCGGCGACCATGGCCGCCGTGGCCGGCGACGTGACGGGCCGCTACCGGCTCGTCGGCTCGGCCGCGACCGCGGCGGCCGCCGCTCTCGGCCCCGCGGTCGTCACGTACACCGCCGTCCTGATCTCGGACACGGCGGTGCCTTCCTGGCACGAGGGGTACCGGGAACTGCCGTTCGTCTTCGCCGGCTCGGGCGCCACCGCGGCGGCGGGACTGGCGCTCGCGGCGGCACCGGTCGAGGAGACGGGGCCCGCCCGTCGGATGGCCGCGCTGGGGGCTGTCCTCGAACTGGCCGCGTTCCAGGCGATGAAGCGGCGGATGGGTCTGGCGGCCGAGCCGCTGGAGCAAGGCCGGCCGCACCTGCTGCTGTGCACCGCGGAAGTCCTCACGGCGGGCGGCGCCGCCCTTGCGGCCCTCGCGGGCCGGCGGCGCGACCGCGCCCTCGCGGCGGTGGCCGGAGCGGCGCTGCTGACCGGTTCGGCGGCCCTGCGGTTCGGTGTGTTCCACGCCGGGGTCGCGTCCGCCGAGGACCCGAAGTACACGGTCGTACCGCAGCGGGAGCGCCTCGCGAAATCCCGGGGCGACCGGCAGGTCAGCGAGCAAGGGCGGCGACACCGGCCGCGGTGACGTCCGCCGGGCGCATCGTGGACGGATACGGTCCGGGCTCCCGCCGCACCCAGGCGGTGGCGAGGCCGGCCCTCGCGGCGCCGTCGATGTCCCAGGGGTGGACGGCGACCAGCATGGCCTCCGCGGCGGGGACGCCCGCCGTCCGTACGGCGTGGGCGTAGGCGGCCGGCGCCGGTTTCCAGGCGCCCGCCTGCTGGACGTCCAGGAGCGCCTCGAAGCAGTCCGCGATCCCGGCGCGGTCGAGCACCGCGCGCGTGCCGGCCGCCGAACCGTTGGTCAGGGTGAGCAGGCGGTGCCCGGCCGCGTGCAGCGCCCGTACACCCTCGACGGCGTCCGGACGCACAGGCAGTCGGGGAAACACGTCCAGCACATGTGACACGGCCTGCTCCGGATCGACCGCGGGCGCCAGCCGTGCGAGCAGCGTCCGCAGCCCGTCCCCGGCGACGTCCGCGAAGGTCGCCCGCCCACCGGCCAGCGTCAGCGCCATACCGTCGCGCAGCACGCCCGCGAACCAGGCCGGCAGCGCATGCCCGGGCAGGCCGACGTCCGTCAGGCGGTCGGCGAGGGGCGACATGTCGGTGAGCGTCTCGTTGACGTCGAAGACGAGCACGCCCGGGAGACGGTCATGGATCAAAGGGATCACCCTTTCCGTACGTCCGGCGAGCGAGCGCACCGTCGCCCGCATTCCCCCTGTCCGCACCGTCGACACATCCGCGTCGGAGCAGGCTCCTCCGTTTCGGTGCGAGCGGGGCGGGTACTCCGCGCTGCGAAACGTCACGCACCGGGAAACCGGAAGGGCAGGACTGCACCATGGGTGTTCGCACCTGGATCGACTCCTGGCCGGTGTACCGCCAGCTCACGGGCACGGACCCGCTCGGCCGCGGCGCCGCCGCGAAGAGCGGGCGCAGCGAGCGGCTGACGCCCCGTGTCGCGCGCGCGGACCGCGTGGTGAAGTCGGTCTGCCCGTACTGCGCGGTGGGCTGCGGGCAGAACGTCTACGTGGAGAACGACAAGGTCACCCAGATCGAGGGCGACCCCGACTCCCCGATCTCACGCGGCCGCCTGTGCCCCAAGGGCTCTGCCAGTCTCCAGCTGACCACGGGCGACGCCCGCGAGCACCAGGTCCTCTACCGGCGCCCGCACGGCACCGAGTGGGAGCGCCTGGACCTCGACACCGCGATGCACATGATCGCCGACCGGGTCGTCGATTCCCGGCGCGCGGGCTGGCAGTGGGAGGTCGACGACACCCGCACCAGGCGCACCATGGGGTTCGCGAGCCTGGGCGGCGCGACGCTCGACAACGAAGAGAACTACCTGATCAAGAAGTTGTTCACAGCGCTCGGAGCGATCCAGATCGAGAACCAGGCGCGTGTTTGACACTCCTCCACCGTTCCCAGTCTGGGAACCTCGTTCGGACGCGGCGGCGCGACCACCTTCCAGCAGGACCTGCAGAACTCCGACTGCATCGTCATCCAGGGCTCCAACATGGCCGAGTGCCATCCGGTCGGGTTCCAGTGGGTGATGGAGGCCAAGGCCCGGGGCGCCAAGCTGATCCACATCGACCCGCGGTTCACCCGCACCAGCGCCCTGGCCGACGTGCACGTGCCGCTGCGCGCCGGCTCGGACATCGCCTTCCTCGGCGGGATCATCCGCCACGTCCTGGAGCACGACAAGTACTTCCGGGACTACGTGGTGGCGTACACGAACGCGCCCGTGATCCTGCGCGAGGACTTCCGTGACACCGAGGACCTGGAGGGCCTCTTCTCCGGCTTCGACCCCGACAACCGCAGCTACGACAACAGCAGTTGGCAGTACGAAGGCATGGAGATGCAGGCCGCCTCCGGCGAGCGCGACCAGGAGTACGAGAAGCGCACCGGCGACGGCAGCTCGGTGACCGAGGCCGCGCGCGGCGAGGCCCACGGCTCCGGCGGCGCGGACATCGGCGAGGGCGAGCCCGAACGGGACGAGACCCTCAGCCACCCGCGCTGCGTCTTCCAGGTCCTCAAGCGGCACTACGCCCGCTACACCCCCGAGATGGTCGAGGAGATCTGCGGTGTGCCGCAGGATCTGTTCCGCCAGGTGTGCGAGCTGGTGTCGGTCAACTCCGGCCGGGACCGCACGACGGCCTTCGCCTACGCGGTCGGCTGGACCCAGCACACGGTCGGCGTGCAGTACATCCGCGCGGCCGCCGTGCTGCAGACCCTGCTCGGCAACATGGGCCGGCCGGGCGGCGGCATCCTCGCGCTGCGCGGCCACGCCTCCATCCAGGGCTCGACGGACATCCCCACCCTGTTCAACCTGCTGCCCGGCTACATCCCCATGCCCCACGCCCACAAGAACGAGGACCTCGACGCGTTCGTGCAGGGCGAGGCGGCGCGCAAGGGCTACTGGGGCAACATGCGCGCCTACCTGGTCAGCCTGCTCAAGGCGTACTGGGGCGAGGCCGCCACGCCCGACAACGACTTCTGCTTCGACTACCTGCCGCGGCTGACCGGCTCCCACTCCGCCTACGAGACCGCCATGGCCCAGATCGAGGGCGCCTGCAAGGGCTACTTCGTGCTCGGTGAGAACCCGGCGGTCGGCAACGCCAACGCCAAGCTGATGCGCCTGGGCATGGCCAACCTGGACTGGCTCGTCGTACGGGACTTCTCCCTGATCGAGTCGGCCACCTGGTGGAAGGACGGCCCGGAGATCGAGACGGGCGAGATGCGCACCGAGGACATCGGCACCGAGGTGTTCTTCCTGCCGGCCGCGGCGCACACCGAGAAGGACGGCAGCTTCACCAACACCCAGCGGCTGCTCCAATGGCACCACCAGGCCGTGGAGCCGCCGGGGGAGTCCCGCAGCGACCTGTGGTTCACCTACCACCTCGGGCGGATCATCCGCGAGAAGCTGGCCGGCTCCACCGACGCCATGGACGCGCCGCTGCTCGACCTGACCTGGGACTACCCGGTCAGGGGCCGGCTGTCCGAACCGGACGCCGAGGCCGTCCTCGCCGAGATCAACGGCCATGACGCCGAAGGGAATCCGCTGTCCTCCTACGAGCAGCTCGAGGGCGACGGCTCCACCGCGTGCGGCTGCTGGATCTACTGCGGGGTCTACGCCGACGGCGTCAACCAGGCGGCCCGCCGCACGTCCGGCAAGGTGCAGAACTGGGTGGCCAAGGACTGGGCGTGGGCCTGGCCCGCCAACCGGCGCATCCTCTACAACCGCGCCTCCGCCGATCCCGACGGCAGGCCCTGGAGCGAGCGCAAGGCCCTGGTGTGGTGGGACGAGGACGCGCAGAAGTGGGTCGGCCACGACGTCCCCGACTTCCCTCCCACCAAGTCCCCGCAGTACGAGCCCCCGCCGGACGCGGAGGCGGCGGAGGCCCTGTCCGGCAAGGACCCGTTCATCATGCAGGCCGACGGCAAGGCATGGCTGTACGTGCCCTCCGGGATCACCGACGGCCCGCTGCCGGCGCACTACGAGCCGCAGGACTCGCCGTTCCCCAACCTGCTCTACCCTCAACAGCGCAATCCCGTACGGCAGTTGATGCCGCCGCACCCCGACAACCGCTACCAGCCCAGCGGCACCGAGCCCGGCTCGCAGGTGTTCCCGTACGTCGCCACCACCTACCGGCTCACCGAGCACCACACCGCGGGCGGCATGTCACGCTGGCTGCCGTATCTCGCGGAACTGCAGCCGGAGTTCTTCTGCGAGGTCTCGCCCGAACTCGCCGCGGAGCGTGGTCTGGAGCACACCGGCTGGTCGACGATCGTCAGCGCGCGGGGCGTCGTGGAGGCGCGGGTCCTGGTCACCGACCGGATGGCCCCGCTGACCGTGCAGGGACGCCGGCTGCACCAGGTCGGGCTGCCCTACCACTGGGGCCCGAACGGCTACAGCACGGGCGACGCGGCCAACGAACTGCTGCACCTCTCCCTCGACCCCAACACGCACATCCAGGAGAGCAAGGCGTTCGCCGTGGACATCCGGCCCGGCCGGCGCCCGCGCGGCGAGGCGTCGCTCCGGCTGGTGCGCGCCTACCGGGCGCGGGCCGGCATCGACGAGCACACGGGCACGGAGCCCTGATCACCCGAGCCCGGTCGAGCGACCCGCGATCACCTGAGGACGATCGAGTGGGGGCCGAGGGGCGCCAGTTCGCCGATGACCGGCGCGCCCGGCACCTCTCCGGCGACCAGCAGCCCGCCGGAGGTCTGCGCGTCGGCCAGCAGCAGCCGCGTATCGGCGTCCGTGTCCCCGAAGTCGGTGTACGGCGCCACCCATTCCAGGTTGCGCCGGGTGCCGCCGCTGACATACCCGTCCCGGACCGCCTCCCGGGCGCCCTCCAGGTAGGGCACTGCGGCCGTGTCGATCACCGCCGTCACGCCGGACGCGCGAGCCAGTTTGTGCAGATGGCCGAGGAGGCCGAAGCCGGTGATGTCGGTGGCGCAGGTCGCCCCGGCGGCCAGCGCCGCGGCGGAGGCCCCGCGGTTCAGGGCCGTCATCGTGGCGATCGCCTGCTCGAACCGCTCACCGGTGGCCTTGTGCCGGTTGTTGAGCACGCCCAGACCCAGTGGCTTGGTCAGCGACAGCGGCAGACCGGCCCGTCCGGTGTCGTTGCGCAGCAGCCGCGCCGGATCGGCGACGCCGGTGACGGCCATGCCGTACTTGGGCTCGGGGTCGTCGACGCTGTGACCGCCGCCGACGTGGCAGCCCGCCTCGGTGGCCACGTCGAGTCCGCCGCGCAGCACCTCGCGGGCCAGGGCGAACGGCAGCCGGTCGCGGGGCCAGGCGAGTAGGTTGACGGCGACGAGCGGCCGCCCGCCCATCGCGTACACGTCGGACAGCGCGTTGGCTGCGGCGATGCGCCCCCAGTCGTAGGGGTCGTCGACGACAGGCGTGAAGAAGTCCGCGGTGGACACCACGGCCGTGCCCTCCTGCCCGGGCAGCGTGACGACGGCCGCGTCGTCGCCGGTGGCGAGGCCGACCAGCAACGAGCTGCCGGCCACGGTGAGCGAGGGAGCCGTCAGACCGCCGACGACCTCCTCCAGCTCTCCCGGCGGGATCTTGCACGCGCACCCGCCACCGTGCGCGAACTGGGTCAGTCGTACGGCCTCTTGGCGGGTCGTCGGTGTCACATCGGTCTCCTGGGGAACTAGCCTTGCGGTCGGTGGAGGCGTGTGGGTGCCTGGTGGCCCTCCCGGTCTTCAAAACCGAGGTGCCCGAGGATCTCGGGCAGGCGGGTTCGATTCCCGTCCGCCTCCGCTCCCCGGCCCGTGCCTGCAACGCCGCCTCTGGTCGTCCACGCGCTCCGTGTACCCGCGCGCGTCCAGATGCTCCAGCAGCGGTACGGCGACCCGGCGGGTGGTGTCCAGCGCCTTGCGGGCCTCGCTCAGCGTGAACGGCTGCGGCAGCCGGGCCAGCAGGGCGGCGGCCTGCGCATCGGCCCCCGGCAGCAGCACGATCCCGTCGGCGACCCGCAGCAGTGCTCCGGCGGCCTCCGCGGCGGCCACCGCCTTGCGGTCGAGCCGCAGCCCGGCGAGCCGGTCGGCGTCAGGAGCACGGAAGGGCGTCCTCGCCAGATCCCCGCGCACGGCGTCCACGGCCGCCTCGACGGCGGGCGGCAGGGACGGACGCAGGCTTTCGACCCCGTACAACCGGCCCTGCCGAAGGGGGAGTTCAGGGGTGGCCGCGGCGAGTGCGTCGACCAGGGACCGGTCGGGCAGGCCCAGCAGGCGGCGGGCGGCCTCCGTCGGCAGGCCGGGGTCCAGGGCGTGCTCCTTGGCGTGCCGCTCCACCTCGTCGACCAGGCGCTCGCCCAGCCGCGACCAGTGGGCGGGGTCGGCCAGCCAGTCCCCGGCGACGGGTGCGGACGGCGCCGCAACGCCCATCGCGAGCAGCTCCGAGCGCCGGATCAGCCCGCGCCGCCGTAGCTCCGCCGCCCCGTCCGGAGTTCCGGTCATGGTGGTGAGCTCCGCCGCCCGGGCTCGCCCGGCGCCGCGCCGGGCGAGCCGGGGCGGACGGACGTCGAGCACCGTCGCGGCGCAGGGCACCCGCCCGCCTCCCGGCTCGCGCAGCACCGCGCGGTCGCCGACCCGCAGCGGCAGCTCCCGGCTCAGGGTCAGCCGGGCCGTGTCCTCCCCCAGCGGGCGGACGATCACCGGCACGGCGGCGGTGCCGATGTGCAGGGTGGCGGTCCGGGGCAGGTCGGCCGCGGGTTCCCCGACGATCCGGACGTCCACGAGCCCGGTGCGCAGCCAGCGCTCGGGCGTCAGCAGGACGGTTCCCCGCCGGAGGGCATCGGCGCTGGTCCCGTGCACGTTGACGGCCACGCGCGCCACACCGCTGACGGCGTCCACGTCCTCGTGCAGCGACTGCAGGCCGCGCACTCGCAGGGCGGTCGTCCCGTCCCCGGTCACCAGCCGGTCCCCGACGCGCAGGGTGCCGGAGCCGAGCGTGCCGGTGACCACGGTGCCGTGCCCGCGCACGGTGAAGGCCCGGTCCAGCCACAGCCGTACGTCGGCGTCGGCGGGCGGGACGGGCAGGGAGACCGCCAACTTCCTGAGCTCGGCGCGCAGTTCGTCGAGACCGGCACCGGTCACCGAGCTGACCGCGACGGCGGGCACGGCACCGAGCGAGGTGGCGGCGGCCCGCTCGACGGCGTCCGCCAGGACGGGACCGGGGTCCGCCAGATCGCTGCGGGTCACCGCGAGGACGGCGTGCCGCACACCGAGCGCGTCGAGGATCGCCAGGTGCTCCTCGGACTGGGGCTGCCAGCCCTGGTCGGCTGCGACGGCGAAGAGCACCGCCGGCACGGGCCCGACCCCGGCGAGCATGGTCGCCACGAACTTCTCGTGACCGGGCACGTCCACGAAGGCGAGGTCCTCGCCGTCCGCGCCGAGCCGCGTCCACACGAAGCCGAGGTCGAGGGTGAGCCCCCGGCGCCGCTCCTCCTCGAAGCGGTCCGGTTCCATGCCGGTCAGCGCCCGGACCAGGGCCGACTTGCCGTGGTCGACGTGCCCGGCGGTGGCCAGCACCCGCATGACGTCCGCCTCCTAGCTCTTCGCGGCGGCGCGCACCGCGCCGCCCAGCCGTTCGTCGTCCTCCGGCGGCACGGCCCGCAGATCGAGCAGGCAGCGCCCGGCCTCCAGCCGGCCGACGACCGGGACCCGACCGGTGCGCAGGGCGGCCGCGAGACGCTCCGGCAGGGACAGCGCGGCGCTCGGCAGCGTCACGCCGGGCGCACCGCCGCCGCCGACGGTCGCGGCACTGTCGACGACGCGCACGTCGATCCCGTCCGCGCCGAGGGAGGCGGCGATCCGGTCGGCCCGGGCACGCAGGGCGCCGGCGCCGACGGTCAGGCCCGTGGCGGTCGGGGTGGGTGGACCGGCGAGGGTGGCCTCCAGTGCGGCCAGCGTCAGCTTGTCCACGCGCAGGGCGCGGGCGAGGGGGTGCCGGGCCAGGACGCGGACAAGATTTTCGTCGCCCAGCAGGAGCCCGCACTGCGGCCCGCCCAGCAGCTTGTCGCCGCTCGCCGTGACCAGGGAGGCGCCCGCGCGCAGTTGGGTCTCGGCGTCCGGCTCGTCCGGGAGCAGCGGATGGGGCGCGAGCAGCCCGGAGCCGATGTCGACGACGACCGGGACGTCCAGCCGGGCCAGTTCGGCGATGTCCGCGGCACGGGTGAAGCCGGTGATGAGGAAGTTGGACGGGTGCACCTTCAGCACGAAGCCCGTGTCCGGTCCGACGGCCGCGGCGTAGTCGTCGACGGTCGTGCGGTTGGTGGTGCCGACCTCGCGCAGCCGCGCGCCCGTGGAGACCAGCAGATCCGGCAGCCGGAAACCGTCCCCGATCTCCACCATCTCCCCGCGGCTGACGACGATCTCCTTGCCGGCCGCGAGCGCGGTCGCCGCCAGGACCAGTGCGGCGGCGCCGTTGTTGACGACGTGCACGGCCCCCGCGGGCGGCACCCGGTCGCGCAGGGCCCGTAGCGCCGTACGCCCGCGACGGGCCCGTACGCCTGTGTCCAGGTCGAACTCCACATCGGTCGGGCCCGCGGCCTCGGCCACCGCCCGGCGGGCCGCGTCCGACAGCGGGGCCCGGCCGAGATTGGTGTGCAGCAGGACTCCGGTGGCGTTGATCACCGCGCGCAGCCCGCACGCGGAATCCGGCAGCAGGGCGACCGCCTCGGCGGCCACGTCCTGCGGCGCGAGCCGGCCGGCACGCGCGTGCTGCTGCGCCTCCCGCACCGCCGCCTTGACGACGGGCGCTCCGAGCCGGCGCGTGGCCTCGGCCAGCCGGGGGTCGCGGAGCAGGACGTCGGTGCGCGGGATCAGCCGTCGAACGTCGACGTCCCGCCGGGCGGACGGCGACGGGGAGCCCGAGGCTTCTCCGGGACGCGTGCCACCCGTCGTCGACCTGCTCCGTGGCTCCATACGGCTCCCGTCTCTTCCGCCGGCCTCCGGCTGCCCGAGGACGTTCATCGTCTCCCAGTGCCCCCAACCGATCGACCGACACGCTGGAGCGGACGGGTGCCCTCACCACGCATCTCTTTGCTCGAACAAAGAAGCTTCGCCCGAGGCCGGACGGGTACCCCTGAAGCCTGTATCCGGCCACCGCCCGAGAAGCCGACCGCTCTACGGCGTCGGGACGGGGTACTCGCGTGGAAGGCACGGCCCATGGGCGCAGACATGATGCTCTCGCACACGTTCGAGCACGGCGTGCTCGTCATCGACGTGCACCGTGATCCAGGTGCCCAACGGCACGCGGCGCTCGCGACGGAGATCGCAGACCTGGTCCGCGCGCACCGTCCGGTGCCCGCCGTCATCGTCCTCGACGAGCGGGCCACCGGGCCTGCGGCCGTCTGCGCGGTGCTGAGCGCCCACCGCATGTGCAACCGCCTCGGCGTTCTGATGTCCGTGGCAACCCACAGTGCCCCCGCGCGGCGGCAGTTGGAGGCGTGCGCCGACGCCGGCGGAACCCGGCTGGTCGTCCACGCGCGCACCGACGTCGCCCTCGCGGTGGCGTTCACCGCGGCCGCGTGATCCCCGTTCGGCGCGGCGAGCGGCGAACTCGGCACGGTAGAAAGGAAACATGGCGAAGAGCGACAACCTCGTGGGCGCGGTGGACGACGTCGATGCGGTCACCCGGGCGGTACTGACCGCCTCCCGTCTGCTGATGGCGGTCTCCGCCCGCTCGCTCGCCGAGGTCGAGGAGCGGGTGACACTCCCGCAGTTCCGCATGCTGGTCGTGCTGTCCCTCCGCGGTGCCACCAAGCTGGTCACCTTGGCCGAACTGCTGGAAGTGGCACCGTCGACGGCGATGCGGATGGTGGACCGGCTGATCGCGGCCGGGCTCGCCCACCGCCAGACCAACCCCGGCAACCGCCGGGAGACCCTGCTGGAGCTAACCGACGAAGGACGGCGCACCGTCGCGGACGTCACGAGCAGGCGCCGTACCGAGATCGCGTCGATCGTCGCGCGGCTGGACCCGACGCAGCGGCTCGCGCTGATCGAGGCCCTCAACGCCTTCAACACGGCCGGAGGAGAGCCCGCGGCCCCCGACGAGGACCCCGTTGCGCACCCACGCGGCTGGATCGTCAACGGGACGACTGAGCGCCACATCTGAACTCGCCGGCCTGATCGCTCCTCGGGCCCGGTCCGGCGGCGGAGCCGCTTGTGTCCCGACGACTTCGACTACGAATGCGGGGGTCGGTGGTCGTTGTGCCAGGCGACCGCGCGCCGGATCTCCGGAGCGTGCAGCCCGGTCCGGCAGGCGAGCTGCTCCAGGGGGAGGGCGGAGGGGCCGTGGGTCAGCACACGGTCGATCTTCGCGGCCCACAGCTCCTCCTCGACGTAGGGGCGCTTGAGATAGCGCTCCCGGAGCGTCTCGAGATGGGCCTCACTGCACGCGGTGAGGCGGCGCAGACCGTCCGACCAGTGGCGGTCGGGGTCTGCGGCGGAGGAGTCGGGGACGCGGCAGGTGGCCGCCTCCTGCTCCGGGAAGACCTGGCCACAGAGGTCGCAGAGCTCCAGGGGGAGGGCTGGCCTGGGCTTCGCGGTCTTCTTGCGCTTCCACATACCGACTCCCGTCGATGATGGCAGGAAAGCGGATCCGGCGCCCTATTTGGCCTGTACACAAAGGTTCTTCCCCGATTCTCCTGGGACGACTCATGAGCGGGGGACGAAAGCCGCGACGGGGACGACGACTGCGGCGCGCATGGTGTCTTCGACGCCGAGGCGCACCATGCAGCATGTGCGCTCGATACGGCAGCGCATGCGCGCTCAATAAGGCAGCGCCGAACCCCCGTTGAGGCGGGCCGCGCACTCCAGCAGCAGGGCGTGGACGAAGGCCTGGGGGGTGTTGCCGCGCAGCTGGCGCTGACGTACGTCGTACTCCTCCGCGAACAGCCCGGGCGGCCCGCATGCCGCCCGGGTCCGTTCGAACCAGCGGAAGGCGCCGACGCGGTCACCGAGCCGGTGCGTGGCCAGCGCCATGGCGAACCCGCACAACAGGAAGGCGCCCTCGGCCTCGCCGAGCGGCCCGTCCGGATGGTCGAAGCGGTACAGGTAGCCGTCCTGCGCCAGTTTCTCCTCGATGAAGGCGCGGGTGGCCGGGCTGCTCGGATCGGCGGCGGTGGGGCAGCCGCGGGCCATGGTCACCAGCAGCGCGGCCTCGGGGCCGTCGTCGTCGGCGGCCCGGCGCCATTGCCCGTCAGGGTGCAGGCACCGACGGCGCGTCTCGGCGAGGATCGTCTCGGCGAGGTCGGCGCAGCGACGGCCGTCCGGACCGGGGAACACCGCGCCGATCCGTTGCAGTCCGCCCACCACGCACAGCCGGGAATGCGTCCACCACCGGTTCTCCAGCTCCCACAGGCCCGCGTCGTCGCGCTGCCAGTTGCGTTCCACCGCGTCCACGGCGACCATCGCGGCGCGTGCCGCGTCCTTGGTGAGGCAGTCGTGATGGGCCGCGGCGGTGAAGAGCTGGAGCGCCTCGCCGAAGGTGTCGAGCTGAAACTGGCGCCCCGCGTGGTTGCCGACCCGGTCGCTGCCGCCGGGGTAGCCGGGCAGGTCCAGGGCGCGCTCGTCGGGCACGGGGTCGCCGGTGACGGTGTAGGCGGGCCGGGTCCTGTCGCCGTCGGCGAGGATCCGCTCGGCGGTGAACCGCACGGCGCTGTCCAGGAGTTGGTGCGGTCCGTGCGCGGCGACCGCCAGCCCGGCGTAGCACTGGTCACGCAGCCAGGCGAAGCGGTAGTCGTAGTTGCGCCCGGCGTTCGCCCGCTCCGGCAGCGAGGTCGTGGCGGCGGCCACCATGCCGCCCGTGGAGCTGGTCAGTCCCCGCAGCACGGCGTACGCGTGGCGGGCGTCGCGGGGTGCGACCAGGCCGGAGCAGTCCGGCACCGCGTCACCCCAGGCCTGTTCGGTCGCCCGCCACGACTCCTCCGCGTCGAGCCGGGAGTTGTTCCGTGCGGTCGTGACCTCCAGCACGAGATCGTGCTCCTCGCCCTCGCGCAGCCGGAACTCGCCGCGCAGCCCCTCGTCCGGGTCCCACCTCGACTCGGGCGCGCCCGTGAGCCGGAGGCGCAGGCCCTCGGCCTCGGCGGTCCACACCCCGTCCTCCATTCGGGCCTCGCGCACACGGTGCGCGCCGAAGCCGGGGCGCGGGTCCAGACGCATCCGCAGGCGCGCCTCGCCCTTGCGCACCCGCATCCGGCGCAGCAGCACCAGGCGGTCAGGCGAGGTGGGCATGGCGAGCGCGTCGCGGCACTCGATCACGCAGTCCGCGGTCACCCACCGGCTGACCCAGATGAGGGTGCCCTCTTCGTAGGCGCCGCCCCACACGTGCCAAGGGTCGGTGGGCTCCACCGCGAAGTATCCGTCGCCGCCGACGAGTGAGGAGAACAGCGCCTCGCTGTGCCACCGCGGCGCGCACAACCAGACGATCCTGCCCTTGGGATCCACCAGGGCTCCGCGCTCGCCGTCGGCCAGGACGGCGTAGTCGCGCAGCGCCCAGGGCGGGCAGGTCCCGTTCGATGCCTCCGGCGTCATCTCGGTTCTGTCCTCCATGTGCCACGGACTTCCCACGATCAACCGGTGGAAACAGGGGCGCGAGTCGGATCGGAACACCTCGCCGGCGTCACCGCCCGCCGCGTCACCCGAATTTCAGCGCGTGCCGGCCACAATCTCCGCCATCAAGACTGCCGGGCCGGCCGAGCAACAGGTTGACCGCGCCGAGCGTCTGGTGACGCACCCGTAGGGGCAGGGTATGGGCGGCCTGGAAGCCGTGGTCGCAGGCGTAGGGGGCGACCCGGGGTCGTCGATGGGCGCCGTCGCCGAGCTCCGGCGCGTCGATGCGCTCACCCTTGCGGTCGCAGTCCACACAAGGGCCTTCGTCGGTCTGGAGCTAAGCGTCGCAGCAGAGCGGCGCGGTCGTCGGTGACGGCCATCAGACCAGTTCTCCGCGCGCGCCGACGACCATGACGCCAACCGCGTCGGCCGGCCCCGACGAGAGCCTCGGCGAGCCGCTGTTCCCGGTTCATCACCGGTTGTCCTCTCGTCCGTCGTCACCGGCGGCCCGTCGGCCTGAGTCGGCGCGGCCGCCGTCCCGCTCGGACGCGAACCGGAGCCTGCGGGCGAGGACGTCCCGGGCCACCTCGGTTACCGTCCGGCCCTGGACGAAAGCCCGCGCTCGCATCCGGTCCAGGGCCTGTTCGGGGGCCAGGCTCAACTGCACCATCACCATGCCGACCGCTTGGTAGACCTCACCGTGGCCGGCTTCGGAAGCCTCCATCCACGACGCTACGCCTTCCTCCCCGGCCTGTTCGGCCGCGTCGGACCCGGCATGCAGGTCGACGAGGGCGAAGGTGACGGCGTCCCGTGCCCACAGCGCGATCCGCAGATCGCGCTCCGACAGCCCGCCGGGCGTGCGGCGGTAGAGGTCGAGGGTGCCGACCGCAGCACCGCCCACTCCGAGCGGCACCGAGAAAACCGCCCGCACGCCCAGCGCGACGGCGTCGTGGGCGAACACGGGCCAGCGGCCGGAGTCCGGGGCCTCGGTGAGGTCGGCGGCCAGCACGGCCGCGGCCTGCCGGAGCGCGGACTGGCGGGGGCCCTCCCCAAGCGTGTACTGCGCTTCCGACAGTCGCGCCGCGGTCGGATCGCTGGCACACCAGGTGGCCTGTACGGTCGCGCCGCCGGAGATCGACACGGAGGCGCCGCTGACGGGCAGCAGTGCCACGCAGGCGCGGCACAGCGCCTTGGGCACGTCTGGGGGATCGAGGCCCTTTGCCGCGGCCGCCAAGGTCTGGGAGACGCGCAGCCGGTCCTCCGGCTCGGACGGCTCGCCGCCGCCGGACGGGTACTCAGGGACGTCAGGCCGCACCGTGAGTCCCCCCGCCACTTCCGGCACCGTCGGCGGAGAAGATCCACCTGGCTCCCCGACCGGTTGTCGGGGAAGTCCTCACGGTGTTCGGGTGTCGCGACGTCGACCGTCCCGACGCGGTCGCGTGATTGTTGCGGGCGCCTGGCACGAGAAGCTCCTCACGTGCGCCGATGACCGAATACCTGTCGTTGGCATGTGATCCGGCCGTGGCCCGACGCCTTGTCCCGACGGGGACACGTCATCGCGTGGCACGGACGGGTCAGGGCTCGCCCCTGACGATGTTCCACTCGGCGCTCGTGTGTGCCGCGGGCGAGGCGCTGAGGTCCTCGACGGGGGCGACACAGGTGCGGATGCCCTTCTCGTGGAGATGGCGGGACTTCGCCCAGCCGGTCTCCGAGACGAGCAGGGCTCGCTTCTTCATGGTGCGCGGGGTCATGGCGCTTCAACTTCTCTCTACCGCAAAAGCAGTCAGCCGCACCGGGCTGAGGTGCGCCGCATCGAACGGCGCCAGGGTCTTGTTGTCGTGCCGACCGGGTTCCCGTACCCCTGAACGCAAAACGGTGTCATGAATCCACCCCGGCCGTGTCACGCGCGCCGTGGGCCGGTCCCTGCCGGGCCGACGATTCGAGGTGCCCGGCCAGCCGCTGCGCCTGCAGCAGCAGGGCGCCGTAGGCCGAGGCATCCTGGGGCTCGGCCCGCACGGTGGCCGGCATCTGCTCGTGGAGACCGTCCACTGTGGCACGCAGCTTCTCGGCGGCCTGGTTCAGAGCGTCCTGGTCCTCCGCGCCGAAGCCGCTGTCCGCGTAGAGCCGCATCAGCTCCGCCGCCCGGGTCAGGAAGTCGGCGTACGCGCGGATCAGGGGCAGCCCGGACCACCGTTCCTGCCGGTCCTCGGTGGCCGCCTCGAGCAGGGTGCGGGTGAGTTCCGTGGTGTGCACGGCGGCGTACTCCAGCACCACCATCACTTCTCCGTCGTCCTTGCCCGGGAGCGACTGGGCGAGGGTGCGGCCGCGCACGTTGCCCCAGAGGCTTTCCCTGCTCCAGCCGACGGCCGACCGGCACTCCTCGACCAGGTGCTTGAGATGCAGGGCCCGCTGGTGCCAGCCGTTCGCCTCGTCCTCGCCCCACTGCCCGTCGACCAGGGACCGGGCCGGTGCCTCGAGGATGCCGGCCATCTCCTGGGCGGCTTCGCTCAGTGAGTTCCGGGCGTTCCGCAGGTAGACGGGCGGGCGGATCAGCGCGTTGACTCCGATGCCGACCACCGCTCCGAAGGCGGCCTCGGCGATCCGGAACCCGGACGCCGTCAGGCTGACCTGTGTGTCGGTGAGGACGAAGAGGGCGCCGGTGGCCGTGTAGATCCCCTGCCGGCCGAGGCGTGACCACGAGCTGAGGAGCACGACCAGGGGAAGGACGAGGCCCATGGCGCCGATCCTGTTGTGCATCAGCAGGATCAGGCCGGTGGCCATGATGGTCCCGGCCGCGATCGCCGCCAGCTGCTGCAGCGCATGGGCGACGGACTGGTAGACGGTCGACTCGACGAGCAGGATCGCCACCCAGGGCGCCATGTAGGCCATGGGGGCCTGGAGCCACCAGCCGACCACCGCCCAGGACAGCCAGGCCGCAAGGGCGGCCTTCAGCGCCTGCGCGGCGAGGTCGCGTTCCCTGCCAGGTCCTTGCCACGCACGCTGGACGGCCCGTGCCGCCCCCGACAACCTCGTGGCCGCGGCCCGATTCGCGTCCGACGTCCATGTCACTACGATTCCCGCCCCGCAATCTCCGCTCCGTGCAAAGGGGCCGGGTTCCCCGGGCCGAGGGGCCAAAAGCAAAGGAAAATCAGCCGCAGGAGGTGTCTCACCGGGAGGGGCACCGCCGCCGGGCTCCAGCCCCGTACAAGACCATTGACGCTAGGTGAAGTCGATTTCCTTCGCTTCGACGATACGGGCGCCCATGTTGCGTTCCATCATTTCCAGGGCGGCGGACCCGAGACGGGGGTGGATCGAGGCGACGGCGTCCTTGGGGACCGTGACGTCGAGGTGGCGGATGTGCGCGTCCAGGGCGGAGTAGAGAACGCACTGCTCGGTCACCTGACCACTGAGCACCACGTGATCGACGCCCAGGCGCCACAGGAGATAGGACATCGGCGTCTCGTAGAAGACGGAGTGCCGGGCCTTGAGCACGAAGAGCGACTCGTCGTCCGGCCGCAGCGGCTGGACGAGGCCGCCGTGCGGCGTGGCCAGCGCCTGGTCCACGATCTCCCCCTGGTGGGAGCGCCACGACCCGAAGTTGTCGTTCGCGTAGATGATCGGCACCTCCGCGTTGCGGGCCCGGTCGATCAGGTCGGCCACGACGGGCACCACGCGCTCGGCGGAGGGCACGAGGAGCTCGGCGTCCTCGTGATCGTAGGTGTTGATCATGTCGATCACGATGAGTGCGTGCACCGTGCCTCCAGCGGAGCGTTGCGGTGGTCCTGAGAACGCGAGAGGGCGCGTTGGCGAGTACCCGGCTCAGAAGCGAAGCTAACGGTGAGGGGTGAGGGGCGCGTCGTCCCTGTGCTTTCATCCGGACTCCCTGGGAACTCGGCGACTCCGGAAGGTGAAGCCCACCTCAGTGCGCCAGGAGGCGTTGTGAGCCACAACCAGGCCACGACGGATGTCGCACCGGAGCCGGTCGACACCCTGCTGCTGGACGTCGTCCGGGACTGCGGTGCGTCCCGCGGCCTGCTCTACGTCCTGCCGAAGGACGGTGACGCCCTGTGGCTGGTGGCGCTGACCGGTACGCCCCGCGAGATGGCCGTTCCCTGGACCAGGGTGGGGCTGGCCGACGCGGTCCCGGTGGCGGACGCCGTACGGGCCGGGCGCCTGGTCTGGGTCGGCGACATGGAGGAGATGGCCCGCCGCTATCCGCGTACGTCCCTGGTGCTGCCGTACGCCTTCGGGCTGGCGGCCTCCCCTCTGACAGCCCGGAACTCGGTCGTCGGTGGTCTCGTCCTGCTGTGGCCGGCCGCGCACCCGGCGCGCCTGAGTGGTGCTGAGCAAGCGGTCATCGACGCAGGCTGCCGGCGGCTGGGCCGGCTGCTGCACGATACGGGTGCCCGCGACAGTCTGCGCCCGCCTGGCACACCGCGAATCCTGCCCCACCCGTCGCGGGCCCGTGCCGTGCCGGCCGCGGGAGGCGAGGCCACGGCGTTCATCGCCCGGCTGCCGGGAGGGGCGTGCGCCCTCGACGACGCCGGCCGGTTCACCTTCGTCACGCCCGAAGCGGCACAGCTGCTCGGAGCCGACGCGGACGCCCTGCTGGGCGCACTGCCCTGGGAGGCACTGCCATGGATGGACGTCGCCGAGATCGAGGACCATTACCGGGCGGCTGTGGTGAGCGAGCGGCCCACCACCTTCAGGGCGGTGCGCCCACCGGACACACCTCTGGCCTTCGCCCTGTACCCGGACGCGTCCGGCATGAGCGTGCGGATCACCCGCGGCGACCCGCGTGACGAACTGTCGCCGGGCTCCGCAATCTCCTCCGCCGGCATCGCCGGGCCGGTCGGCCCCGCCGCCGGCGGGCCGAGCCGGGCCGGGTTCCTCTACCACCTGATGCACCTGGCCGCGACGCTCACCGAGGCCGTCGGCGTGCAGGACGTGGTGGACCAGGCCGCCGACCAGCTCATGCCGGCCCTCGGCGCGACGGCCATGGCCGTCAACGCACCGCGCGAGGGCAGGCTGCGCATCCTCGGCCACCGCGGTTACGACGCCGAGCTCATGGAACGCTTCGACAACCTCCCGCTCACGACCGACACCCCTGTCGTGCGCGTGATGGAGAGCGGCAGCCCCCAGTTCTTCGCGGGCTTCGACGAACTCCGGCAGTCCTATCCCGGCGCCGTCCGGCTGGACGACAAGGTGTCCTGGGCATTCCTGCCGCTGATCGCCTCCGGCCGGGCCGTAGGATCGCTCGTCCTCGCCTACGACCGCGCCCAGCACTTCGCGCCCCCCGAACGCGCGGCTCTCATGGCGCTGGCCGGCCTCGTCGGCCAGGCCCTCGAACGAGGGCGCCTCTACGACACCCAGTTCGCCGTGGCCCACCAGCTCCAGGCCGCCCTGCTGCCCCGGCATCTGCCCTCCCTGCCAGGGCTGCGGGTCACCGCCCGCTATCAGCCGGCCGGGCACGGGGTGGAGGTGGGCGGCGACTTCTACGACCTCATCCGCCTGACCGACAGCACCGTCGCCGCCGCGATCGGCGACGTCCAGGGACACGACATCGACGCGGCGGCACTCATGGGCCAGGTCCGCACCGCCGTGCACGGTCACGCCGCCGCCGGAGCCTCCCCGGGTGACGTCCTGGGCAGGACGAACCGGCTGCTCGTCGACCTCGACGCGGGCCGGTTCGCCAGCTGCCTCTACGTCCATCTGGACCTCGCCCGCCAGGCGGCCTGTCTGTCGAGTGCCGGACATCCCCCCGCCGTCCTGCGGCACGCCGACGGCCGCACCGACGTGCTGCGCGCACCTCCTGGACTGCTTCTCGGCATCGAGAGCGAGGCCGACTACGCGGCCGTCGAGTTCCCGCTGCACCCCGGCTGCGTCCTCGTGCTCTACACGGACGGACTCGTCGAACGTCCCGGCGTCGACCTCGACGACGCCGTCGCCGCGCTCGCCGAGCTGGTCGCCCGCACCGACCCCGCGGACCCGGACGCCCTGGCCGACACCCTGATCCGTCACGCCTCCGACTGCGCCGACGACCTGGCTCTGCTGATCCTCCACGTCACGGCGTCGGACGGGTCCGGCACATGAAGGTTCACATGAGGGCACCGGGCCCGAGACCCGGACCCGGCAAAGGGAGCGTCCGCGCCTCGGCGTTCAGATGTCCCGCTGCTCCAGCGGCCGTACGGCGGGCCCCTGCAGAATGCTGCCGTCCGGCGCGAACCGGGAGCCGTGGCACGGGCACTCCCACGCCTGTTCGGCACGGTTGAACGCCACCAGGCAGCCGAGGTGGGTGCAGCAGGCCGAGACCGCGTGGAGCGAGCCGCTCTCGTCCCGGTGGACGGCGCACTGCCGCGCGCCCACCCGCACCACGGCGCCGTCGCCGGGGGCGATGTCCTGAGGCGAGGTGGGTCCCGTCACGGACGCCAGGCGGTCGCCGACGAAGTGCCGGGCCACCTTGGCCTGGTTCTTCAGGAACGTCGTCCCCTCCCGGACCACCGTGCCCAGGCGGCGCGGATCGTAGAGCCCGGCCCACTCGACCTCGCGGCCGTTGACGAGATCACTGATCAGACGGCCCGCCATGATGCCGCCACTGAGTCCCCAGCCGCCGAACCCCGTGGCCACGTACGTGTGCCGGCTGCCGGCGCGCATCGGTCCGACGAGGGGCACGGAGTCGGTGGAGTCGTTGTCCTGGGTGGCCCAGCGGTGGGTCATCTTGAACCCCTGGAACCGGTCGGCGGCCCAGCCGGACAGCCGGGCGAAGTGCTTCTCCACGTCCGCGGTCCCGGGGGTGATGTGCTCGCCGGTGACGACGAGCAGACGCTTGCCGTCCCGGAACGGCGCGCTGCGCACCGAGCGGGTGGACTGCTCCGGCGTGATGTACATGCCGCGCGGCGCGAGCTCCTCGTCGATGGTCCCGGCCACGACCAGCTCGCGGCGCGGGGAGAGCCGGGTGAAGAGAAGGGCCCGGTCGAAGATGGGGTAGTGCGTGGCGACGACCACCTCGTCGGCGCGCACCGTCACGCCCGCGTCGGTCTTCAGTACACAGGGCTCGCCCTCGGAGAGGCCGACGACGCGCGTGCCCTCGTACACGGCACCGCCACGGCGGCGCAGATCCTCCGCGAGAGCCAGCAGATACTTGCACGGATGGAACTGGGCCTGGTCCGTCACCCGGACCGCGCCGGCGATCGGGAAGGGCAGCTCCGACTCCGTGACGAAATCGGCCGGCAGGCCCGCGTCGCGCGCCGCCTCCGCCTCCGCGCGCAGTTGTCCCACGCGCCGGCGGTCCTCGGCATAGGTGAAGGCGGCCGCCTCCTCCCACTCACACTCGATGCCGAGCTCTTCGACGATCTCGGCGGCGTGCTCGATCGCCGCCGTCTGCGAGCGGGCGTAGAGCCGCGCCCCCTCGGGGCCGCGGGTGCGGCGCAGGTGGTCGTAGACCAGCGTGTGCTGAGCGCTGAGCTTGGCCGTGGTGTGTCCGGTGACTCCGGCGGCGATCCGGCCCGCCTCGAGCACGGCCACCTCACGCCCCTGCCGGACCAGCTCCCAAGCCGTGCTCAGCCCCGCGATCCCGCCGCCGATGACGGCGACGTCGACGGTGACGTCCCCGGACGGCCGCGGTGCGGGCTCGCCCTGCGGCGCGGTCTCGAGCCAGTACGATCCCTGGATCCTCGTCTCAGCGTTCATGGGCGCCGAGTGCCCGACTCGCGGCGATGCACGCGGAGCTACGCCAGAAGCCGCAGCAGGGCCTCTTCGATCGGACCTTGCGTCGCCGGTCCGCCGAGGCTGGAGCCCGCGCCCAGACGGCCCAGGGCCGGCGCGATGGTCCGGCCCTCCTCGAAGAGTTCGATGACCCTGGGATTGATGTACGAGGACCGGCAGACCGCCGGCGTGTTCCCCAGACAGCGGGCCACCTCGCGGACGGTGCGGGTCTCGGCGCGCTTACGGGCGGTGCGGGACTCCGCTGTGACGGGCTCCGCCACGGCGAGCGCCACGGCCGCGAGGACGGTGGCATGCCAGGTGCGGAAGTCCTTGGCGGTCAGATGGATGCCGGTGCGCTCGTGGAGGTAGGCGCTGAGGTCGTCCGCGTGCACGTCGTGCCAGGCACGGGCCCGCCAGTACACGAAGAGGCGTTCGCCGTCGCCGGCGCGGCGCAGCAGTGCCCGCAGCGCCCCGCACACGGTGAACTCCCGGACCTCTCCGCCGAGTTCACAGCCATGAAGTGACGCGGTCTCCGGAACTGCTCAGCCGGCACAGCAGCCGGAACGCCTGGAGCAGGGTGAAAGGCCACAGCGCGGCGAAGCCCCATATGACGGCCGG
Source organism: Streptomyces sp. NPDC048419 (assembly GCF_043200415.1). Taxonomy (NCBI): domain Bacteria; kingdom Bacillati; phylum Actinomycetota; class Actinomycetes; order Kitasatosporales; family Streptomycetaceae; genus Streptomyces; species Streptomyces sp. NPDC048419. Next base: position 36,327 of record NZ_JBICXT010000036.1, read on the forward strand.
GTCCGAGGTGCGGATCCCCATGACGGCGAGGAGGAGCGAGGCGCACGTGAGGATCACCACCGTCAGCACCAGCCGGCGCCGCGGACGTGGGGGGCGCGTCCGGCCCATTTGCCGGGCGAGGCGTCTGTCGCCACTGAGTTCGGCCTCGATGTGCCGCAGGGCAAGCCTCTCGTGCCGTGACAGCACGATGTCGTTGGGTTCGTTACGGTCGTTCACGATCAGCACCTCATTCCACCGGGCCCGCGACACCGGACGACATCGCCCGCCTCGCCTTGTACGGCGCGGGGGGCCCACAGCGCCCGGTGATGTCATATCGAGTTCCCCGGAACGGCCGTGCGACGCCTGCCGCCTGCCACATTCCGGCCGGACGGCCCGCCGTTGCGAACGAGCAGTCTTCGGGTCGGCTTCCCGGGTACTCGGAGCGCGCACGAGCAAGGGAGCCGGTACGTCCGGCGCGGCCGGCCCCCGACGAAGGAGCCGACGAGGAGGCACCGATGAGCACGGTCAAGGAAGCGGTGGACGTCGAGATTCCGCTGCGGATGGCGTACAACCAGTGGACTCAGTTCGAGCAGTTCCCGAACTTCATGGAGGGTGTCGACGAGGTCAGGCAGCTCGACGACCGTCACAACCACTGGACCACCAGCATCGGTGGCGTGCGGCGCGAGTTCGACACGGAGATCGTGGACCAGCTGCCGAACGACCGGATCACCTGGCGGTCAGTCGGCGGCGACACGCGACAGAGCGGATCGGTCCGGTTCGAGCGACTGGACGACACGCGCACCCGCGTGGAACTCACGATGGAGGTCGAGACCAGCGGCCTCGCCGAGAAGAGCGCGGACGCGCTGGGTCTGATCGACCGGCGGGTGAAGGGGGACATGCGCCGATTCAAGGACTACGTAGAGGGCGAGGGCGGCGACACCGCCGGCTGGCGCGGCCGCATCCGCCCGGAGGACCCCGGCACGACCCTCTGACAGAGGTCACACGCCGGCGAGCAGACCGTCCAGTGGCGCGGGTACCCGGTCGGCGTCGAGCGCCTCGACGAGGACGCGGCCGTAGTGGATCTTGCGGCCCTTCTTCGTGCCGAGGAAACGCCTCAACTGCTGGTGCGCGGTGCGGCCTTGCTGGGCCGGCTGGCGCAGGAAGGTCTGCAGGGCACGTTCGTCGCCTTCTGCCCGGACGAGTTCCTTCACCCGCGTCACGCCCAGCGCGCGGATCAGCTCGTCCTCCAGGTCCGCCGCACAGACGTAGAACCCCTGGCGCGCCGCGTTCTCCCCATCGAGGGCGCGGGCGTAGTAGGGACGCTCCCGTTCGTCGCACAGTCCCGTGAGGCGGAGGCGGAGGCCGAGGCCGGTCGGTCCGAGGAGGCGGACGAAACGTCCGACGCTCATGGCACCGCCCATCGGCAGGACGCACACCCCTTCGTCCGCCAGGTCCCGGCCGCGCTGCGCGGCCAGCGCGTCGACCGCCGCGACATCGCTGGGGCCTTCCAGCAGTACGGCCGCCCGGACCGGAAGCTGCGCGGCCAGGACGCGCGCGGGGTCGCCGGATCCACCGGCCGCCCAGGAGATGACCGCCTCCCGGAACGACCCCATGTCAGACATGCGACGAGTCTCCACTCCCGGCCCGTCTGCACGCCAGACATTTTCCGCTGCCCGCTGCGCGACGCCGCACCCCACCGGGCGGCTGAATCCGCAGGCCGGGCGGCGTGTCCGGGCGGGTGGGGCGGTCGGCTCGGCGGAGGCTGGTCGGGATTGTCGTCGTCGAGGAGGAACCGTGAAGCGTCGAGTCGTCGCCGTCCTGGCCGCTGCCGTCGCCGGTCTGATGCTGTGCGCCGCACCGGCCGTGCCCCACGACGGCCGTGGCGACGTCGAGAGCAGCGACTGGAACTTCCCGCTCACCAACATCGGCCTGCTGTAACCGAGGACTGGAAGCCGAACGGCCCCAGAGCCGGAGCCCAACCACCACCCAACAGCCGGGCGGCGACGACGAGTTCGTCACCGTCCGGCTGTTGGGCCGTCAGCGCGTCCGCGTCTCAGTACGTCCGCTCAAGGATCTCCCGCACCTGCGCCTCGTCCGGAATACGCGGCGCGTTCTTGGTCACCGCGTCCGCGACCGCGCCCGCCGCGATGGAGGTGAGCATCGCGCGGTCGGCGCCCAGGTCGCGCAGCGGGCGCTTGATGTCCAGGGCGGCCGAGGTCTCCCGTACGGCGGCCACGGTGGCGCGGGACCAGTCGCCGTCGGCGGGCGGGTCGAGGCGCATGGCCCGGCCGGCCTGCTCGTACGCGTCCTGGGCCGCAGGTGCGCTGAACTCCATCACCTCTTCCAGTACGGCGGCCAGGGCGACTCCGTGCGGAGTGCCGGTGTGCGCCGTGAGGGCGTGACCGACGCCGTGGACGAGGCCGAGGCCGGAGAGGGTGAGGGCCTGCCCGGCCAGATGCGCGCCCATCATGAGCTCGGCACGGGCGTCGAGGTCCGAGCCTTCCCGGTACGCGCGCGGCAGCGCACGGCTCACCAATGTCACGGCCTGCGTGGCGTAGCCGACGGAGAAGGGATTCGCACCGCGCGAGGCGAGCGACTCGATGCCGTGCACCAGTGCGTCGATGCCGGTCGCGGCCGTGGCAGGAGCGGGTAGTCCGAGGGTCAACTCCGGGTCCAACAGGGCCACTTGCGGCCGCACCGAGGGGTGCCCGAGGTAGACCTTGCGGTGGGCCTCGGCGTCCTCGATGACTCCGAAGCCGTTGGTCTCGGCGCCGGTTCCGGAGGTCGTGGGGATCGCGACGAGCGGCAGCCCGTCCGCCGCGTCCCACAGGTGGTCGGCGTCGGCGGCCACCGCGTCGGGGTTGCCGACGAGCAGGGAGATGCCCTTCGCCGCGTCCAGCACCGAACCGCCGCCGAGCGCGACGACCGCGGCCGGACCGAACGCGCGGGCCCGTGCCGCGCCCGCGTCGACGTTGCCGGTGGACGGGTTGGGAGCCACCTCGTCGTACACCGTGTACTCGATGCCCGCGGCGTCCAGGGTCTTCAGGACGCGTTCGGCGACACCCGCCGCGCGCAGTCCGCGGTCGGTGACGACGAAGGCCCGCGCGTGCCCGGTGGCCGCGATCAGTACGGGGAGCTGGTCGATACGGCCGGGGCCGAACTCGACGCGGCAGATGCCGTCGATGCTCAAGGGAGAGAGGGGGTTCATGGGTGCGGCTCCTGAGAAGTTGGGCGTCAGACCGTGAGCGCCGCGTCGTCCAGCGCCGCGGCCGGGTTGGGCAGCCGGAACTCCCGTCCGGCGAGGGACTCGTAGAGCCGGACCGGGCTCATCTCGCCTGACAGCTCGCCGTGTTGGGCCTTGGAGCGGCGGTAGATCTGCTCGACCAGGGCGGAGAGCTCCGTGGCGACGCCCAGGTCGCGGCCGAGGTCGACGGCCAGGCCCAAGTCCTTGCAGGCGAGCGCCATGGCGAACGAGTCGTCGTAGTCGCCGTCGGCGAGCACGCACAGGATGTCGTTCTCCAGGAAGTGGGAGGCGGCCGGGCTGGCCAGCAGCGAACTGCGCAGCACCCCCAGGTCGACGCCCGCCTTCACGCCCATGGCCAGTACCTCCGCGGACGCGACCAGGTGGCTGAACCAGAGCAGGTTGATCATGAGCTTGACGGTGTAGCCCGCGCCGAGCGGCCCGACATGCAGGATCCGGTCCGGATCGCCCATCGCCTCGAAGACGGGCAGGGCGATGCGGAAGTCGTCGTCGGCTCCGCCGACGAATATCTGCAGCATGCCGGCGTCGGCACCCCGGGCCATGCCGCTGACCGGCGCGTCGAGACGGCGCACACCGCGGGCGTCCAGCACCTCGGCAGCCACACGGTCGGCCGCGGCCGGGGTGGACGTCGACATGTCGATCCACAGGGCGCCCTGTGGCAGCGCCCCGGCCGCCCCGCCCCGCAGCAGGACGTCCTCGACGACACGCGGGTTGGGCAGCATCGTGATCAGCAACTCCGCGTTCCTGGCGCACTCGGCGGGTGAGTCCGCCCAGTGGGCGCCGAGCGCGAGATGTTCAACGCCGGCCTCGGGCCGGGTGTCGTACACGGTGACCAGGTGTCCCGCGTGGATCAGGTGGCGGGCCATGTGACGTCCCATGTTGCCCAGGCCGATGAAACCGATCCTCATCAAAGTCCTCGCTGCGGTTCGGGGTGGAATTCTGGGTGGAGTCCGGGGTGGAATTCGGGGTGAGGGAGGTTCAGGGGGCTCGCCGTCTCAGGCGAGGTTGATCCAGGTGGTCTTGAGCGCGGTGTACGCGTCCAGCGCGTGCAGGGACTTGTCGCGGCCCGCGCCGGTGGCCTTGAAGCCGCCGAACGGTGTGATGACGTCGCTGGCGTCGAAGGTGTTGATCCAGACGGTGCCCGCCCGCAGCCGCCTCGCGGTGCGGTGGGCGACGGTCACATCCCGCGTCCACACCGAGGCGACCAGCCCGAAGTCGCTCTGATTCGCCAGTCGTACGCCCTCGTCCACGTCGCCGTCGTACGACACCACGGCGAGGACCGGGCCGAAGATCTCCTCCTGTCCGACGACCGAGGTGTTCTCCACGCCCTCCAGGACCGTGGGTTCGACGAAGCTGCCGCCGGTGCCGGCGAGGGTGCGGCCGCCGCCGAACAGCACGGTCGCGCCGTCCTGCCGGCCGCGCTCGATGTAGCCGAGGATCTTGGTGAGTTGGGACTCGTCGACGATCGGGCCCATCACCGTGGTGGGGTCCAGCGGGTCGCCGACGCGGAAGGTGTCCGACGTGATCCGCCGTACGGCATCCAGGAGTTGGTCCTTGACCGAGGTGTGCACGACGACTCGGGAACCGGCGTTGCAGGTCTGTCCGGCGTTGTAGAAGATGCCCCAGGCGACGGCGGATGCGGCGGCCTCGATGTCGGCGTCGGCCAGCACCAGTTGGGGTGACTTGCCGCCCGCCTCGACGGCGACCTGCTTGCCGTTGGACTCGCCCGCGTACACCTGGAACAGCCGGGCGACCTCCGCGGAGCCGGTGAAGGCGATCTTGTCGACCTCGGGATGGCGGCCGAGCGCCTGTCCGGCGACCTCGCCGCGGCCGGGGACCACGTTCAGGACGCCGTCCGGCAGCCCCGCCTCGGTGGCCAGGGCGGCCAGCCGCAGTGCCGCGAGAGAGGTCTGCTCGGCGGGCTTCAGCACGACGCTGTTGCCTGTGGCGAGCGCCGGGCCGAGCTTCCAACTGGCGATGAGCAGCGCGTAGTTCCAGGGGACGACCGCACCCACGACGCCCAGTGGCTCCCGGGTGATCAGCGCCAGCGCGTCGCCGGGCGTCGGTGCGATCTCGTCGTAGGACTTGTCGATCGCCTCCGCGTACCAGGCGATGGTCTCCGCGGCCTTGGCCACGTCCACCCGCACCGACTCGGTGATGGGCTTGCCCATCTCCAGGGTGTCGAGGAGGGCCAGCTCCTCGGCGTCAGCGGAGATCAACTCGGCCCAGCGCAGCAGGATGCGCTTGCGTTCCCTCGGCGCGAGGTCGCGCCAGCGTCCGTCCTCGAAGGCGGCACGACCGGACCGTACGGCCCGGTCCACGTCCGCGGCGGATGCCGCCTGCACCTCGGCGAGCACCTTGCCGTCGCGCGGCGAGACGCTGGGGAAGCTGTCGCCGGACGTGGCGTCCGTGAAGGCGCCGTCGATGAACGGGCGGGTGTCGAAGGTGAGTTTGTCGGCCGCTGCCTGCCACTCCTCGTACGACCTCTGGAGCAACTCGTCGATGGTGTGCGTCACTTGATCCTCCAGCGGTCGATCGCGTCCTCGTCCAGCTCGACGCCGAGGCCGGGCCTGTCGGGCACTTCCAGGCAGCCGTCGGCGTTGACCCGGACCGGCTCGGCGAGCATGAAGTCCCGGCGCTCGGGGGTCCAGCCGGGCGGGTCGTAGGGGAACTCGAAGAAGGGGCCGCCGCCGACGCCCGCCGCGACGTGCAGGTTGGCGAGCACGCCGATGCCGTTGGTCCAGCTGTGCGGGGTGAACTGACGGTGCTTCAGGTGCGCCAGCTCGGCCAGGGTGCGGGCGCGCTGCATACCGATCGCGAGCACCACGTCCATCTGGTAGATGTCGAGCGCGTCCTCCTCCAGGTAGCGGATCAGCTCGGTGGGGGAGTGGTGCATCTCGCCGGCGGCGATGCGCACGCCCGGGTTCTCGGCGCGCAGCCGCTTGAAGCCCTCCAGGTCGGCGTACGGCAACGGCTCCTCGACCCAGAACACGTCGAGTTCGGCGAGCCGGGCGATGGTCTTCCGGGTCTTGGCGAGGTCGGAGGCGGGCGCGGTGTCGCCCGCCATCCGCCAGGACTGGTTGAGGTCGACCATGATCTCGAAGCCGTCGCCGAGCTCCTCGCGCACGGCCCGCACCGCCGCGACGCCCTCGTCGACATGGTTCCGGTCGATGCGGATCTTCAATGCGCGAAAGCCCGCCTCGCGCACCTTCAGCGCCGTGGCGACGCGCTCCTCGGGGGACTTGAGCTCGCCGGAGGAGGCGTAGGCGGGCAATTTCTTCGCCGTGTTGCCGAACAGCTCCGCCACCGGGCGGCCGTGCACCTTGCCGATGACGTCCCACAGGGCCGCCTCCAGCGGCCAGTAATGGGCGCCGTGGAAGTTGGCCGTCTCGATCGCGCGGACGTGGCGCGTGATGTCGAGCGGGTCCTCGCCGACGAACAGGTGTTTGTAGCTGTCGAACCCGTCCATGAGGTCACCGGAGCCGATGCCCGTGATCCCCTCGTCGGTGTGCACGCGGACGATCGTGGCGTCGAAGTGACGGCGTGGCTCGGGGTCCCAGGCCGCGCGGAACGGCGGGTCCAGCTCCAGGCGGAGGCGGTCGAGCGTGATGTCGGTGATCTTCATCGGACCAGGGCCTCCGGCGAGGGTGTGTAGAAGGGGTTGGCGGGCCCGGCCTTCGCCGCGTCCAGTGCGTCGGCCACGGACGGGATGCCCGTCACGGCGGCCCGGATCGCGCCGTACGCCGCCTCGCGCTGGTTCTGGAAGGACACGTCGAGGTCGTCGACGGCCGGGTTGACCCACACGGCGGCGATGATCAGCAACTCGTCCGCGTCGCCGGCCGGGATCAGGTCTCCGGCGACGGCGTCCAGGACACCTTGGGCGAGCCCGGCCTGGGCCGAGCCCCAGGTGGCGCGCTCGTGCAGCTCGCCCGTGGCGGCGGCCTTGTTCACGAACAGGGTCAGCGGCTTCACCGGCACCGACGGGCGGACGACCGTCATGAACGGCACGTGCCCGGCGCTCGGCGTGGCCAGCGCGGTCGCCCAGGCCGTCTCGACCGGGCCGCCCTTGCGGCCGATCACGACGTTCGTGTGCGCGGCGTTCGCACCGTCACCGACGAAGGACTCGCCGATCAGCGCGGTCGCTGCAAAGGGGGACATCGGAACTCCTGGAACTGTGAGGCGTCTGGCGGAGGCTGCGGCGGGACGAACCGCGCATTCGGTGCAGTTCATCCGGCCCGATGCGGCGAATCTAGGTCTGGCGCCACCCGCCCGCAAGGCGGTCACGAGAATCGAAATGCCGGTTGCTCTGCTGACAACTTCCTGCCTGACCAGGCCGTTCCCCGCAGCGATCCCAGGCATACGATGACGGCCGTGACCGACTCCGCCGCCGCCGCGCGCGGCCACGGCCTCCGCCGTGACATCGACCTGCTGGAAGGCCTCGCCAGTGACGAGGCGCAGGAGGCGGGCGGCCTCGGCGTGGTCCGGCTCGCCCAGCTGGTGGGCCGGGAGAAGACCCAGGTCTCCCGGGCGCTGAAGGCGCTGGCGGCCGAGGGCATCGTGGAGCGCGACCCCGACACCCTGGAGTACCGCCTGGGCTGGCGCCTGTTCTCCCTGGTCGCCCGCACCTCCGAGAGCCGCCTGGTGCGCGTCGCCGAACCGGTCATGCACACCCTGTCGGCGGACCTGGAGGAGACCAGCCACCTGTGCGTGCTCAGCGACCGCGAGGTGCTCACCCTGCTGTCGGTCTCGGGCCACTCCTTCCGCGTCCACGGCTGGGAGGGACGCGGCGTGCCCGCCTGGCAGCTGTCCGCGGGCCGCGTCCTGCTGTCCGACGCGACCCCCGACGAGCTCTACGTCCGCTTCGGCACCAGCAGTGAGATGCCCGTCCAGGACCTCTGGGCCCTCATCCAGGACGGCAGACGGCAGGGCTACGTCCGCGTGAGCGAGGAGTTCGAGGAGGGACTGGTCGGCGTGTCCGCGCCCGTGCGGGACTTCCGCGGCCGGGTCGTCGCCGCCATCAACATCTCCGCCCCGAAGACCAGGCTGGGCGAGCGCCTCGACCAGGCGGGACGCACGACGGCCCGGGCGGCGGCACGCGTCTCGATGCTGCTGGGCTGGGAGCCGAGGCGCACGCCGGCGGTGCGGGCACGGCTCACCTGAGCGTCGTACTCCTGTCCGTGATCGGCGGGACAGCCGTACGGCCGTGTGTGATCGGCGGAACCGCTGTTCCTGCCGTGCGTGATCAGCCGAACCGCCATGTCCTGTCCGTGAACGGCGAGAGGCCCTACCGCCGTCGCTGAGCGGGGAGTTCGCCGTACTGCCGTCCTTGGCCGGAGAGTCCGCCGTACTCCCGCGCGTGATCGGTGAGTTGCCCTCACAGCAACCCGCGTTGCGATCCGCAGGAGTGGCCTTGTCGGCCCCATGACGCGCTCGTAAATTCACCGCGCATCGGACGAGCCTTCGTCCGGAACGGAGAAAAGAGCAGCTCATGAACCTCGCCGGCATCGACCTGTTGGCCAAGGCCCCGCTCGCGGACGGCGACCTCCTCGTCGGCGGCCGATGGCTCCCGGCCGCCGACGGACGCACCTACCCGGTGCACGACCCGGCCACCGCCGAGGTGATCCGGGACGTCTCCTCGGCGGGACCGAGGGACGCCCACGCGGCGATCGAGGCGGCGCAGTCCGCGGCGGCCGGCTGGCGTGCGACGCCTGCCCGCCGCCGTTCGGAGATCCTGCACGACACCTTCGCGCTGATGCGGGAGCACCGGGACACGCTCGCCCGCCTCATCGTGCTGGAGAACGGCAAGGCGCTGCGGGACGCGCTGGCCGAGGTCGGCTACGCGGCCGAGTTCTTCCGCTGGTTCGCCGAGGAGGCCGTACGCATCGGCTCATCCTTCGGCGACGCCCCGGGCGGTGGCTTCCGGCACGTCGTCCGCCGGCACCCGGTCGGTGTCACCGCCTTCGTCACGCCGTGGAACTTCCCCGCCGCGATGGCCACCCGCAAGATCGCCCCCGCGCTGGCGGCCGGGTGCCCCGTCCTGCTCAAGCCCGCCCCGGAGACCCCGCTCACCGCCCTCGCGGTCGCCGCACTGCTCACCGAGGCCGGCCTGCCCGCCGGACTGCTGAACGTCCTGCCCACCGACCGCGCCCCCGAGGTCGTCTCGGCCTGGCTGGACGACGACCGGGTCCGCAAGTTCTCCTTCACCGGCTCCACCGCCACCGGCAAGGTTCTGCTGGAGCAGGCCGCCGCGAACGTCGTCAACGTGACCATGGAGCTCGGCGGCAACGCCCCCTTCGTCGTCTGCGCGGACGCCGACGTCGACGCGGCCGTGGACGCCGCCATGGACGCCAAGATGCGCGGCGGCGGCGAAGTCTGCATCGCCGCAAACCGGTTCTACGTCCACGCCGACGTCGTCGCCGGCTTCACCGAGAAGTTCGGTGCCGCCATGTCCGCCGTACGCAGCGGGCCCGGCATGGAGGACGGCGTGACCCTCGGCCCCATGATCAACGCGGCGGCCGTCGACAAGATCCGCTCCCTCGTCGACGACGCCGTCACCCGCGGCGCACGGATCGCCGCGTGGGGCAGCGTCCCCGACGGGCCCGGCCACTTCCACCCCGCGACCGTCCTCGTCGACGTCCCCGACGACGCCCGCATCCTCCACGAGGAGGTCTTCGGCCCCGTTGCACCGATCAGCACCTTCACCGACGAGGACGAGATGCTGACCCGCGCCAACGCCACGGTCCACGGCCTCGCTTCGTACGTCTGCTCCCGCGACGTCGGCCGTGCCCTGCGCATCGCCGAACGCCTGGATGCGGGCATGGTCGGCGTCAACCGCGGCCTGCTGTCCGACCCCGCGGCCCCCTTCGGCGGCGTCAAGCAGTCCGGCCTCGGCAGGGAGGGTGGCCGCGAGGGCATCGAGGCCTTCCTGGAGACGCAGTACATCGCCCTTGACTGGCCCAACTGACCTGCCCTTCCAGCCCGTTCCCCGCCCCCTCCCGATCCGCGTCCCCACCCCGATCCCCATCGGCTTCCGATCCGCTCCCGCCGCTCACGACAAGGACCGCACATGGCAACGACGCCTGCGACACCGCCCAGCACCACCGAAGCCCCCGACCATGTGCGTGAACGCCGCCGTCTGCACACCAAGTTGAAGCTCGCCACCCAGATCGGCGAGGGCATCGACGGCTACGTCATCGGCGGCATCGGCATGGCCATGGCCGCACTCACCACCGACCTGCACCTGTCCACCCTGATGGAGGGGCTGGTCGGCGCGTCCCCGCTCATCGGCATCTTCATCGGCGGCCCGCTCTTCGGCCGCCTCGCCGACCGCTTCGGACGGCGCCCGGTGTTCCTCGCCGACATGGTGATCTTCCTCGTCGGTTCGGTACTCCAGTTCTTCGTCACCGACGGCCTCCAACTCTTCGTCATCCGCCTGGTGATGGGCGTGGCGATCGGTGGCGAGTACGCCATCGGCGCCCCGCTGCTGTCGGAGTACGCCCCCAAGCAGGGCCGGGGCCGGCTGCTGGCCAGCCTGGAGATCAGCTGGTACGTCGGTTACGCGCTCGCCACGGTCGTCGGCGCGCTGTTCGAGAACGTCGACGGCGGCTGGCGCTGGTCCCTGGCCAGCAGCGCGGTCCTCGCCGTGGTGTGCGTGTCCCTGCGGGGCGGCATCCCCGAGTCGGCCCGCTGGCTGCTGAGCAAGGGGCGCCGTGAGGAGGCCGAGGCGCTGATCGAGAGGTACGGCATCGAGATCGACGTCTCCGCCGAGCTCGAGGAGCGCGCCGCGACCCAACAGGCGGGATTCCGGGCGCTGTTCAGCCGGGAGCACCTTCGCAGCACGGTGTTCGCGAGCGTCTTCTGGGCCGCGCTCGTGCTGCCGTACTTCGCCATCGGCACGTACTGGACTCAGGTCTTCGAGGCGCTGAACATGGGGGACAACGCGGTCGCCGCGCTCCTCGTCTACTCCTTCACCGCGGTCGCCGGTGTCACGGCCGGCTGCCTGGTCGTTGACCGCATCGGCCGCCGCCGGCTGCTGATCCCGCCGTTCTGGATCACGGCGGGCTGTCTCGCGCTGGTCGCGGTGTGGCCGTCCTCGACGCCCGTCATCGTCTGCGGCTTCCTCTTCTTCATCTTCCTCAACGCGGCCTCCAGCGCGCTGACCGCGGTCTACCCGCTGGAGGTCTTCCCCACCTCCCTGCGCGCCACGGGCGTCGGCTTCGCCACCGCCATGAGCAGGGTCGGCGCGGCGATCGGCACCTTCCTGCTGCCGATGGGCCTCGACCACTACGGCCCCCGCTTCGTCCTCCTGGTCGGCGCCGGCGTCCTCGCGGTGGGTGGCCTGGTCTCCCAGTTCCTGGCGCCGGAGACCACGGACCTGGATCTGGCAGATGCGGCACGTACGGCGCGGGAGAAGACGGTGGTGTGAGCGCGCCGCGGCCCCTGTCCGGCGATGGGCGGGACCCCGGCGGCGTGATCGCCCAGCCGGCGTGCGCTCCTGTCGGGTGGGCGGGTTGGTCTGCGAGTTCCTGGCGCGCCGGAAACCACGGACCTGGACCTGGCGAAGGCGGCACGTACGGCGCGGGAGAAGACGGTGGTGTGATCCCCCGGCTGGCGTGGGGGGCCTCGCGGTCGGCGGGCCGGTCTGCGAGTTCCTGGCGCGCCGGAAATCACGGACCTGGACCTGGCGAAGGCGGCGCGTACGGCGCGGGAGAAGACGGTGGTGTGAGCGCGCCGTGGGTCCTTTCCGGGAACCCGCTGCCCCGTTACCGCCTAACCGGCGTCTGCCGCCGACGAGTTGTCCGCCTCGGCGGCCACGGACGAGCGAAGTGAGTCGAGTGCGCGGGCCGACTCCGAGTCCGGCTCGGCGTGGTAGACCGCCAGGATCTGACCGCCGGAGTCGGCGATCGGCAGTTTCTCCCGGCCCAGTTCGAGTCGGCCGAGCTGCGGGTGAAGCAGCCGTAGCGAGCCTCCGGCCAGTGCGGTGACGTCGTGCCGGGCCCACAGGCGCCGGAACTTGTCGCTGCCCAGCGACAGTTCACCGACGAGCTGCACGATCCGCGGATCGTCGACGTCGCCGCCCACGGACGCGCGGAACCCGGCGACCAGTCCGCCGGCCGTCTTCTCCCAGTCCGGGTAGAGCTCCTGCTCGGCCGGGTCGAGGAAGATCGACCGCAGCCGGTTGACGCCGGGCCGGAGGTTGGGTGACACCGCGGTGGCCAGCCGGTTCGCGGCGAGCACGTCGAACATCCGGCTCTCCACGAACGCCGGCAGGTTGATCACGTCCAGCAGCCGGAGGATCCCGGCGGGCACCACCTCACGGCGAGGCCGCCGGCGTGCGGCCGGGCGCGCCGAGGACAGGCTCAGCAGATGCTCCGTGGCGATCTTGTCCAGCCGGAACACCCGCGCCAGGGCCTGCAGCACCTGCGGCGACGGATTGCGGTCCCGGCCCTGCTCCAGGCGGAGGTAGTAGTCGGCGCTGATGCCGGCCAGCGTGGCGACTTCTTCTCGACGGAGCCCGGGGGTGCGGCGTACGCCCACGACCGGCAGCCCCGCGTCGGCCGGATCGGTCAGCTCACGGCGGGCCCGAAGGTACTCTCCGAGCGCGTTCGGCCTGCTCATGCCCTCGATCCTACGAGCCCGAAGCGGCCCGCGCCTGGTCCTGTCACCCCCAGGATGACCGGGGCACAGGCTATGTCCGCCGCGGCTTCGTACGGTCGGATCAGCTCCCGGAGACGCCGGTGAGCGGAAAGGAACCATGACAGGCAACGAGCTGCCCGGCGGCACCTACCGCGTGGGCGACCTCACCCTCACCCGGTTCGGCTACGGCGCCATGCAGCTGGCGGGGCCGGGCGTGTTCGGTCCGCCCAAGGACCGCGACGCGGCGATCGCCGTACTGCGCACGGCCGTCGAACTCGGCATCCGGCACATCGACACGGCCGACTTCTACGGCCCGCGCGTCACCAACGAGATCATCCGCGAGGCGCTCGCGCCGTACCCGGACGGCCTGCACATCGTCACCAAGGTCGGCGCCCGCCGCGACGAGCAGGGCGGCTGGCCACACGCCCGCACCCCGGCCGAGCTGGTGCAGCAGGTCCACGACAACCTGCGGCGCCTCGGCCTCGAAGCGCTCGACGTGGTGAACCTGCGCGTCGGCGGCCTCGACTCGCCCGAACCGGGCTCCGTCGCCGAACAGTTCGGCGCGCTCGCCGAGTTGCGAGAGCAGGGTCTGATCCGGCACCTCGGACTCAGCACGGTCAGCGCGGACCAGCTCGCCGAGGCCCAGTCGATCGCCCCGGTCGTGTGCGTGCAGAACTTCTACAACATCGCCAACCGGCAGGACGACGACCTGGTCGACAGCACCGCACGCCAGGGCATCGCCTATGTGCCGTACTGGCCCCTCGGGGGCATGTCCCCGCTCCAGTCCGACAGCCTGCACAAGGTCGCCGTCCGCCTGGACTCCACCCCCATGTCCGTGGCCCTGGCCTGGCTGCTGCACCGCTCACCCAACATGCTCCTGATCCCCGGCACATCCTCGGCGGACCACCTGCGCGCGAACATCGCGGGCGCCGGCCTGGACCTGCCTTCGGACGCACTGACCGAACTGAACGCCATCGGTGGCGGAGCACCACTCGACTGAGCGGCCGGTGCCCATGAGCAGCGTCTTCCCTCGCTCGTCTCCTCAGGTGCGGCGGCCGTGGACCGAAAATCTCGGCACGCGGGAGCCGACTGCGGCATCTTTGCTCTCATGAGTCGCGCCAGATTTGCTCTCATGAGTCGCAGCAGAAGGGGGACTCGTGCGCACTGCAAGGGGCGGTGAGACCCGGAGTGAGGGGACATGACGGACGACGTCGACGCGTTCATGAGCCGGCTTAACCCCGACATGTGTGTGGTGACGGCCGTGGCGGGTGCGGAGCGGTCGGGGTGTCTGGTCGGCTTCTCCTCCCAGTGCTCCATCGACCCGGTGCGGTACGTGGTGTGGATCTCCAAGGCCAACCACACGTACGGAGTCGCCCGCGCCGCCGACTGCCTGGCCGTCCATCTGCTGACCCGCGAGCAGCACGCGACGGCGGCCCTCTTCGGTGGTGAGACGGGCGACCGGACCGACAAGTTCGCGGAAGTGCCGTGGAAGGAGGGTTACGGCGGCTCGGTCGTCCTGGAGGAGGCGGCGGCCTGGTTCGTGGGCACCGTCGAAGACCGCGTCGACGGTGGTGATCACGTCGGATTCGTCCTCAGCCCCGTGCAATGGCGCGATCGCACGGACGGTCCTCTGCTGAGGCTCGACGACGCCATGGACATCACGCCCGGTCACCCGGCATGACGGCCACCCGGCATCACGCGGTGTCCGCGGCTGCCGCCCACCGGAGGAGCGACGGATTCCGGCGCGCCACGCCATTTTCCGGACCTCCCTGAGCGATCTATTTCAAGGTCACTACCATCTGAGCCAAGACAACCGTTCGACCGGCGCGTGCGGTGCGTGCCGGTCGGGGTCGCCGATGCCAGGGTCCGCTCCCCGGGCTGCGGTGATCTTCCTGCCCAGGAGGACCTTCCGCATGTTCCGACGAATTGGCAACACGGTCGTCCGACATCCTGTCTGGACGATCGTGGCATGGCTGATCGCCGCGGTGGCGATCGTCGCCACCGCCCCGAGCCTGCCCTCGAACAGCGACGAGAGCAGTTTCCTTCCCAAGAGTTACGAGTCCATCAAAGCGGCCGATCTCCAGGCGAAGGCGTTCCCCAGCGCCTTCACCCCGTCCGCGATCGCGCTCTACCAGCGCACCGACGGCGGAAAGCTGACCGCCGCCGACAAGAAGGACGTCGCCCGGATCACCACCGAGCTGGGCGACAAGCACATCGACCAGGTGCAGAAGGTCGTCCCCGGCCGGCCGTCCAAGGACGGCAGGTACTCCATGACCCTGGTCCAGATGGACAGCAAGAACGCCGGCCAGCCCAAACAGGCCGACGCGGCCAAGGTGCTGCGCGACGACGTCAAGCAGCTGACCAAGGGCACCGATCTGGAGGCCAAGCTCGGCGGATCGGCCGCCCAGGCACTGGACCAGCAGGATTCGTCCAAGCGCGGTCAGGCCCTGATCGGTATCGGTACCTTCGCGATCATCCTGATCACGCTGCTGATCATCTTCCGGGCGCCGATCCTGGCCATCCTCCCGCTGCTCCTGATCGGAGTGGTCTCGGCGATCGCCAACGGGCTGATCGCGTATGCCACCAAGCTGTTCGACCTCCAGGCCAACAGCTCGATCTCGTCGATCCTGATCGTGGTGCTGTTCGGCGTGGGCACGGACTACTTCCTGTTCCTGATCTTCCGATATCGAGAACGCCTGCGCGCCGGCGACGAACCCAAGCTGGCCATGATCAACGCCGTCGGAAGGGTCGGAGAGGCCATCGCCTCGGCAGCCGGCGCGGTCATCATCGCCTTCCTCGCGCTGGTGCTGTCCACGCTCGGCTTCCTCAAGCAGATGGGCCCGGCGCTGGCCATCGCGGTCACGGTCACCCTGATCGCGGGTCTGACCCTGATCCCGGCCGTGGTCTCGCTGATCGGGCCGAAGGTGTTCTGGCCCTCCAAGAGCTGGCAGCGGGAGCCGGAGAACGCCCGTTTCGCCGCCCTCGGCCGCGGGGTGCGGCGACGCCCCGCCCTCACCGCGGGGCTGTCCGGTCTCGTCCTGGTCGCACTCTCGCTGGGCATCTTCGGCTACAACGCCACCTTCGACCTCGCGTCCGGCTCCATGCCCAAGACCAAGGAGTCGATGGTCGTCCAGGACGAGATGCAGAAGGCGTACTCGGCGGGCGCGGCCGCGCCCACCGACGTCTACCTCTCCAGTAGTGACGGCAAGCCGCTCGACAAGTCGGCCTTCGGCGCGTACGCGCAGAAGCTCGGGGCGGTGGACGGTGTCGCGAACGCCCGGATGACCCAGGTCAACAAGGCGGGAACCACCGCGGACTTCACCGTCACGCTCAAGTACGAGGCGTCCACGGACAAGGCCATCGAGGCCGTGGGCCGGGTGCGCGACGTCGCGCACGCCAACACCCCGAACGGCACCGAGGCCCTCGTCGGGGGCATGTCCTCGATCTACAAGGACATCGACACGGCGGTCAACCACGACTACCGGACCGTCTTCCCCGCGGCCGCCCTACTGATCATGGTGATCCTGGGCCTGCTGCTGCGGAGCGTGGTCGCACCCTGGTACCTGATGGCCTCGGTGGGTCTCGGCTTCGGCGCCACCCTCGGCGCCACCGTCTGGATCTTCCAGGGGGCGCAGGGGCACTCGGGGCTCATGTTCATGCTCCCGGTGATCATGTATCTGTTCGTGGTCGCCATCGGCACCGACTACAACATCCTCATGATCGCCCGATTGCGGGAGGAGGCCCGCGAGGGCCGCGAACCGCGGGAGGCGGCCGGCATGGCACTGCGGCACGCGGGTCCCACCGTGGCCGCGGCGGGATTCATCCTGGCGGCGACCTTCGCCACGATGATGCTGGCCGGCAACGCGCTGCTCACGGAGATGGGCTTCGCCGTCTCCTTCGGCATCGCGGTCGCCGCCTTCGTGATGGCGATGTTCTTCACGCCCAGCCTCACCGCGCTCATCGGCCATGCGGCCTGGTGGCCGGGGCACGCCGACCGGGTAGAGGTGCCCGCCGGTGCGGGCGCCGGATCGGCCGGCTCCGCTCCGGTCTCCGGAGGCGCGGAGTCGGCCGACCACGACCCGGCGGCGCGCCGCCGCTAGCCACCGGCGTGACGCAACAGGTCTGCCGGGCCACAGCGCCCGGCAGACCTGTTTCCGCTTTCCGCGGTCAGACCAGCGGAACGCTCAGTTCGATCGCCCGCTGGGCCGCCGCGAGTGCCTGATCGTCACCGACGTCCAGGGCCGTGTCGGTGAACTTGATGACATGCTCGTCGCCGTGCGCGAGCGCCCGCTCCACGACCTCCTCCGGGCTCAGCCGCGCCGCAGGCCGGTAGTCGACCGGTTCGGCCGGCGCGTACATCGCGGTGACCGCCGCTGACGCCGTCCACGCAGCGTGCAGACTCGGCGCCCACAGCTCTCTCGGCAGCGAACCCAAGGTCCGCAGTACGGCGTTGGGGGCGGTCGCCGCGTGCACGAGCATGGTCTCCTCCCCGTGGCCGTGCGTCGCGTACCGGTGTGTCGCGGCCGCCACCAGTTCGGTGAGCCGCTCCCGGGCGGCGTCGGGTTCGGCCACATCCGTTGCCCACAAAGGGAGTTGGCGTACGGCGGCGAGCCGCGCCGGAAATCCTTGATGCCCCTCGGGGATCGGGGGGACGGCGTCCAGGGACGCCGCGGCCGTCGGCGCCGCAGGCAGGGAGGTGACGCCGGTGACGGTGTGGTGGCGGGCGGCCCAGTAGCCCAGGGCGTGGGCGAGTTCGGCGCGGCGAGGGGCGTTCTCGCCGGTCTCCAGGGTGCGTACGGCATGGCCAACCCGTATGACCGGATGCGTTGCCCCGCCGTACATGCCTGGCAGCAGGCGCGGCCACCACTCGGCGAGGACGCTCTTCCAGGGACTCTCGCCGAGGGCACGGGTGAAGTGGTCGATCCAGTCGGCGGCCCGGCGCACATCACCCAGCGCCGAGGGCCAGTTGACCTCCGTGACGGGTGCCACCCGGTCCGGGAAGTCCTCGAGCTTGCTGCGGTACAGGTCCAGCCAGCGGTGCACCGATCCCGCCTGCCCGCGTGCGGCGAGGGCCTCGACGACCATCGGGGCGTGGTTGGAGAGCCGGCCGAGGCGCTCCGGTCCCGTCGCATGGACCCGTTCCAGGGCTTCTTCGAGCTGTCCGCTCGTGTCGCTCGTCTCCATGCGGTCGACGCTAGGCAGCGCCGCGCGGCAGCGGATCGGGCGCGGGAACCAGGCCGGGCACGCCTAGGGGCCTAGACCTCGAGGACCAGGTCCACTGTGTGATGTCCGGTTCCGTCGGCACGGACCACGGGTTGGGCCGGCCGCCCGTCGATCGCGCAGGAGCGCACCCGGCTTCCGCCGCCGCTCAGGAAGATGTCGAGGGTCATGTCCCGGTAGCGCAGGCCGTGCAGGCTCACCGGCCCCCAGTGCGGTGGCAGACACGGCCGCAGCCGTACGGCGTCCTCGGCGAAGGCCAGCCCGAACAGTCCGTCGTGCATCAGCCGCAGATACGCCGTGACCGACCAGGTCTGATCGGGCTCCGAGTCGAAGTGCTCGGCCCTCCCGCTGCCGCCCTCCTGCCAACCTCCGTCCACGGCACCACTGTTGGAGTCGTACAGCTCGTAGAAGCCGTCGCCGCTACCCGCTACCAGACAGGCGAGCTGCTCGACCGAGCGCGCGAACAGGTCCGTGCGGCCCGCCTCGGCGGCGGCGTTGCCGTAGAGCCCGTGGACCATGGGCCACACCATGACGTTGTGCCGTCCCGGTCTGCTGTCGTCGAAGCGCGAGAAGTGCGGCCAGACGTTGACGATGCCGTGCGGCTGCCGGTGGGTGCTGTCGAGGACCAGGCGCGCCCGCCTGCGGTCGGCCACTCCGCACAGCAGGGCGAGGGCGAGACCGGCGCCTTCCTGGGAGGTGTCGACGGTGCCGTCGTCATGGAGGAGATAGGCGTACGTGCCTGCCTCCTCGCGCCACAGCCACCGATGCACCGCCTCGCGCAGGCGCGCCGCGTCCGTCCGCAGGGACTGCGCCCGCTCCGGCTGACCGAGGGTGTCGGCCATGTCCGCCAGCGCCGAATGGGCTCCGTAGTAGAGGCAGTTGGTCGACAGGCACATCAGTCGCTCGGTGCCGGGGTGGTCGAGTACGAAGGAGGAGCGTACGTGCGGTGCGGCGGGCGGGCTGGGGTAGCCGGAGATGCCGTCGTTCATGAACGACGGTCCCCGGAACAGGCCGCGCTCGCCGTCGAAGTCGCTGTCCCGGCGTGCGGCCAGGGTATTGGCGGCGGTGTGTGCGGCCTCGGCCAGGAAGGCGCGGTCGCCCGTGATCCGGTAGTGGTTCCGGGCGGCGAGGATCCACACCATCTGGTCCCACCACTGGTCGTCCTGCTGCACGACGGGCCCGCGCGGACCGCGGTCGACGACCGACCAGAGGGTGTTGCGGCCGACGGCCGGCGCCAGCAGGCTCGCCGCGTTCCACGCGTTGACGGCCGCGTCCCGCGTCCACCGCTGCGGCGCGGGATACCCGCCGCCGGCCCGTACGACCGTGCCCGGCGGATACGCCAGCAGCCCCGCCTTGTCGTAGACCGACGGGTCGGCGTGGATGGTGTGGGTGTCGGCCAGTGCTGTGACCGCGGTCGTGTAGAGGGCGCCGAGGCTGCGTCGGCCGGTCGGGCCGGTGAAGGTGAGGGCGGGCATGGTGTAGCCGTTCCCCCGCGATGGGGCCCCCGCACCCGCCAGGCCGAGGAGACCTGTCGCGGCCAGGAAGCCCCGCCGCGACAGCCGTGCACGACGCGTCTCTCTCCAGACCGGCATGATCCGCCCTTCCACAGCTTCCGGAGCCAGCATGACCCCGGGAGCTGTGGAACGCGCGGACCGGTGCGCGGTCCCGCCGTCAGGCGTTCGGGTCGAACGTGATCCCGGACGGCTTCGCCGACGACAGGTGCGAGGCGAAGTTGCTGTCCTTCAGGCCGAAGTTGGCGCTGCCGAAGTCGTAGGCGCTCAGCTTGTCGCGCAGCCCGGCGGGGTAGCCGTTCCAGCCCACCAGCGGCGGGTACTGCCAGGTGTGCTTGTCGTTCTCCGGCGGCTCGTCGTTGGAGTTCGCCAGCCGGAAGCAGTGCGTGCCGATGCCGTCCTTGTGATAGACGATCTTCGCGTGGCTGCCCTCGAAGCGGACCTCGGACGTCGCGTGCACGGTGAACGAACCGTGGTTCGAGGTCGAGACGTACTTGACCTGGTTGTCCTGCACCCAGATCACCACGTGCTCCCAGTCGTTGCGGTGCCCGCCGATGCTGCTGCCGGCGACGGCCTGGTCCTTCTCGAAGTACAGGCCGTACATGTACGCGCACCAGCCGTTGTTGCATTTGTAGCGCGAGTAGCTGTTGGTGTTGTCGAGGTCGGAGGCGTCGTGGCACCCGCCGTTCAGCGCACCGGTCGGCTTGAGGCCGCCGTTGATCGTGCCGTCCGGGCCGATCGCGGGCGTGGAGTAGCAGCCGTCCGTGTCGTAGTCGAACGCCGGCTGGTAGGTGAACTCCGCGGCCTCCGCGTTGGCGGGCAGCGCCTGCGGCGGCGCGGCGAAGGCGGCGGTGGGAACCGCAAGCACGAGAGCGGCCGCACCGGCCGGTCAGCAGTCTTCTGCGGTTCGCCTTGAACTTCGCTGACGCCACGGCGTCCTCCTCTTCGTCCGGGCGCACCCGAACGGCTGTGGGGGGCAAGGGAGTTCAGCATCCCGATTTTCCCCTTCCGCGCCAAGAGGTGACAGACGTACCAGTGGTGAAGCCCAACCCAATACTTGGGCCGTGACAGAGCGTCAGCCGAGATCGTCGGGCAGATCCGCGGCGGAGTCCTCCGGCGAGAGGTCGGGCCGCAGCCGCAGCCAGGACGGCTGCCGCAGCATTCCGGCCCGCGTACGGGTGCTGTAGCGGACCTCGCCGACCAGCCGGGGGAGCACCCACCGCGCGCCCGCGACCGGGGGGACGGGGTCGAAGGGGCACTCGGCCGTCTCCGCCGTCCGCAGCAGCCCGGCGAGGTGGGTCCGCTCGGCCTCGCTCCAGCCGGTGCCGACCCCGCCGACGTACCGGAGCCGTCCGCCCGCCCGCTGCCCGACCAGGACGGCGCCGGGCAGTCCCGACAGCCGCCCCTTGCCGGGCAGCCAGCCACCCACGATCACGTCCTCGCTCCGCATGTTGCGGATCTTGATCCAGGAGCGGGAACGCACCCCCGGCTCGTACACCGAGTCCAGCCG
This sequence comes from Streptomyces sp. NPDC048419, assembly GCF_043200415.1. Lineage (NCBI taxonomy): Bacteria > Bacillati > Actinomycetota > Actinomycetes > Kitasatosporales > Streptomycetaceae > Streptomyces > Streptomyces sp. NPDC048419. The sequence continues at coordinate 57,445 of NZ_JBICXT010000036.1, forward strand.
CTTGCAGACCAGGCCCTCCAGCCCGTGGTCGACCGTGGCTCGCAGGGCCTGTTCCCCGTGTCCGACCAGTGCGGAGGGGGTGGACCAGTAGGACCCGTCGAGCCCGAGCTCCTCCAGCCGCCGGCGCCGTCGCAGGTAGGGCTGGCCGGTGAGTCCGCGGCCTTCCAGATGCATCACGTCGAACAGCACGAGGTGGACGGGTACCTTCGCCGCCTGACGCGCGGCCTTGGCGGGGGAGTGGGCGAGGCCCATTCGGGACTGGAGCAACTGGAAGTCGGCTCGGCCCTCTTCGTCCAGCGCCAGAACCTCCCCGTCCAGCACGGCCGGCGCCGCCCCGACTGCCGTGCCGAGTGGCCGCAGCTCGGGATACGCGGCGGTGATGTCCTCACCGGACCGGGCCCGCAGCCGGAGGCTGCCGTCACCCGCGAGGTAGGCCACCACGCGCTGGCCGTCCTGCTTGGTCTCATAGGCCCAGCGGGCGTCCTGCGCGGCGGGCGGCAGGGTGCCGGATGTGGCGAGCATGGGCGGGATCAGGGGGAGCGTCACGGGGTGAGGTGTCGACGCCGCGGCCCGTCGCCATTCGTCCCGCCCGTCGGTTTCCCCTGAACGGCGCTGCCTACAGACTGCTCGCCGGAGTCAGCAGGTCCTCGAGACCGACCCGGCGGAAGAACTCCACCCGTATGCGGTCGGCCACGGCGGAGACGACCTCGCTGCCGTCCCGGCTCGGGTCCGCATGGACCCGGAACGGCCGCTCGCCGGGCGGCAGTTCGACGGTCCGCACGACGGCCTTCGCCACGTCCGCGACATCGGCGCCCGGTGGCATGAGCCCGGCCAGCCGCTCGTTCACGTCGGCCATCAGCGCCTTGTACTTCGCGTCGTAGACGGCGGCACGCCCGGTGTCGGCCGGCGTACCGGCGTGGGCGAAGTGGTTCGTGCCCGAGGTGAAGGCGCCCGGCACCACGATCGAGGTGTCGATCCCGAACCGTATGAGCTCGGCGGCGTAGCTCACCGCGAGCGCGTCCATGGCGGCCTTCGCCGCGAAGTACGGCGCGAGGAAGGGCGGGGTGCCGCCGCGTGTGCTGGAGGAGCCGATCCACACGACGTGCCCCTGCCCCTGGCCGCGCAGCTGTGGCAGGGCCGCCCGGTTGACGCGCTGGGTGCCGAGCACATTGGTGTCGTAGACGTCCGCCAGCTGCTCGGGGGTGAAGGCTTCGGCGGGGCCGAGCACCATGTGGCCGGCGTTGTGGATCAGGACGTCGAGGCGCCCCTGCTCGTCGACGATGCGCGCGACGGCCGCGTCCGCGCTGTCCTGCCGGGTCACGTCCAGCTCCACCGCGCGCAGGTCGACCCCGTGCTCGTCGGCGTGGGCGGCCAGGTCGGCGGCGGCACGGGCGTTACGCGTGTCCAGGGCCCGCATGCCCGCGTAGACCGTGTGCCCGCGCCCGGCGAGCGCGCGGACGGTGAGTGCGCCGAATCCACTGGAGGCGCCGGTGACGAGAATGACCTTGCTGTCGCTCATGACTGTTCCTCTCGAATGCTCGATGTCTCGGTCGCTCGAAGGGCGGCGCGCCGTCAGATGATGCCGCCGTTGGCCCGGAGGACCTGGCCGTTGACCCAGTGGCCCTCGGGGCCGGCGAGGAAGGACACGACGTTGGCGATGTCGTCCGGCGTGCCCAGGCGCTCCAGCGGCGGCTGTGCGGCCAGCCGGGCGACCGTCTCCTCGTCCTTGCCGTCGAGGAAGAGGTCGGTGGCGGTGGGGCCGGGCGCCACCGCGTTCACCGTCACGTCACGGCCGCGCAGCTCGCGGGCGAGGATCAGGGTGAGCGCCTCCACGGCTCCCTTGCTCGCGGCGTAGGGGCCGTAGCCGGGGAAGGCCAGACCGACCACCGACGAGGAGAAGTTGACGAGCGCTCCTCCCGGGCGCAGCCGGCGTGCCGCCTGCTGGTCGACGACGAAGGTGCCGCGGATGTTGGTGCGGTACAGGGAGTCGAGCTCATCGAGGTCGAGCTCGGCGACGGGGGACAGGGGCATACGCCCGGCCGCGTGCACCACCGCGTCCACGCCGCCGTACGCGGCCTCCGTCCGGTCGAACAGGGCGGCGACCTCGCTCTCGTCGCCGACGTCCGCGCGGGCGGCGAAGGCGGTGCCGCCCGCTGCCTCGATGGTGCGGACGACGTCCTCGGCCGCGTCCTTGTTGCCCGCGTATCCGACCGCGACGGCGAACCCGTCGGCGGCGAGCCGCTGGGCCACCTGCCGTCCGATGCCTCGCGATCCGCCCGTCACGATCGCGACGCGCTGGTCCGTGTGGGGGTGAGTGGTCATGGCTGCATCCTTCGCTCGAGTCGCCTTGTTAGCATTGCTACGCCGTTCTCGTATCGACGATAACACAGGTTCGTAGCGCTGGTACATCCTGCTTCGTATCGGTGCTACGGATGGCGTACCGTGGACCCATGGATGCGAGGGAAAAGATCCTGGAAGCGGCCACGAACCTGCTGGCCAAGGCGCCGGTGGCCGATGTCTCGACGCGTGCGGTGTGCGACGCGGCCGGGGTGGGGGCGCCGATGCTGTACCGGCTCTTCGGTGACAAGGCCGGGCTGCTGGCCGCCGTCGTCGACCGCGGCTTCGAGGAGTACCTCACCTCCAAGCGGGCGGCCCGGCCCAGCGACGATCCCGTCGCCGACCTCCGGAGCGGCTGGGACAACCACATGCGCTTCGCGCTGGAGCACCCCAACCACTACCGGCTGATGTACTCGCCCGAGCTGACGGTCCCGCCCGCGGCGGCCCAGGAGGCGCACGCACTGCTGCACGGCATCCTCGAACGCTGCGCCGCCGCCGGTCGGCTCACCGTCCCGCCCGCCCTCGCCACCCAGGTGATCATGTCCGCCAATGTCGGGGCGGCCCTGTCGATGCTGACCAGACCGGAGCAGTACACGGACCCGCAGTTCTCCGAGCGGCTGCGCGACGCCGTGCTGGCCTCGCTGACCAGACCGGCCGACGCCGACGGGTCGCGCGAGGAGGACAGCGCCGTCCCGGTGGCGGCCGCGACGCTCGCCGCCCGCCTGCGCTCCGAACAGTCCCCGCGGTTCACGCCGGCGGAGTCGGCCCTGCTGGAGCAGTGGCTGGACAAACTCTCCGCAGGCTGAGCCCTCACCGCTCCATGGACGGCCGTGCCAGGAACATGCCCGACTGGTGAGCCAGGACGACGAGTTGGGCGCGGTCGCGGACGCCCAGCTCGGCCATGACGCGCCGGACATGGGTACGCACCGCGAGTGGGCTGGCATCGAGGTTCACGGCGATCTCCGCGTTGGAGCGGCCCTCCGCGACCCAGGTCATCACCTCGCGGTCGTGGTCGGTGAGCGCCGAGAAGGCCTCGGGCGCGCTCGGTGCCGCATCCGTGGCGGGAGCGACCAGGAAACGTGTGACCAGCGCGCGCGTGGCGAGCGGCGAAAGGAGCGAGTCGCCACCGGCCACGGTCCGGATGCCGTCGAGCAGCACGTCCGCGGTCACGTCCTTACCGAGGAAGCCGCTCGCGCCGGCCCGCAGCGCCTTTGCGACGTGGGCGTCGATCTCGTGCGTGGTGAGGATCAGCACGCGCGTGTCCGCAAGGCCCGGGTCGGCGCAGATCGCGGACGTCGCGGCCAGGCTGTCGGTGCCGGGCACGCGGATGTCCATCAGGACGACGTGCGGGCGGTGCACGCGCGCGAGGGCGACGGCTTCGCCCCCGCAGGTGGCCTCGGCGACCAGCTCCATGTCGTCGCAGGAGTCGAGCAGAATCCGTAACGCGGCACGCAGGAGGGCCTGGTCGTCGGCGAGCAGCACGCGGATGGTCATGGTGTCCGTTCCTGTCGTCTCAGGGTTCCCGTCCTAAAAGCCATGGTGGGCGATGACCGGTGGGAGCGTCGGACGGAAGACGCCCGTGTTCGGCGGCGCTCGTGGCCCTCGTCGGGGAAGGTGCGAGGTCAGACACGGGCGGACGGCCGTTCGACCCGCTCGGCCGCGGCCTCGGCGACGCGGGGCCTTGCGGGTGAGTGCGCCCGCCCGACGGCGCCGCGAGGCGGTCCGTCGGGCCGTGGCGTACTTCGTGGTCCGGCCGTCGCGTTCGCCCTGGCCGGGGCTGCCGCTCGCGCCGGTCCACGCCTGGCCGCACACCGCTCCCGGCGTGACGTTGCGTAGGCTTTTGAAGCTGGAACCTGCCGCTCTGCCGGCGGACCCGCGGTTCGAGGGACTGGCCGCCGGGGCCTGAGCCAAGTCCCGATGCGGTGGTGAGCATGACCGGCAGGACGGTACGCGCGGAACGGGCAGACGCGACCCGCGAGCTGATCCTTACGGCGGCCGAGCGGCTGTACGCCGAGCGCGGGGTGAACGCGGTGTCCAACCGCCAGGTCGGCGAGGCGGCGGGACAGGGCAACAACACCGCCGTCGGCTACCACTTCGGCACCAAGGCCGACCTGGTCCGGGCGATCGTCCGCAAGCACGCGGCGCACGCCGAGGAGATCCGGTGCCGGCTGCTGGCCGAGATCGGCGACTCCACCGACGTACGCGACTGGGTGGACTGCCTGGTGCGCCCGCTGCCCGAGCATCTCGGGAATCTGGGCGGCCCCACCTGGTTCGCCCGGTTCTGCGCACAGGCGATGACCGACCCGGCGCTCCACCAGATCATGCTGGAGGAGTCCTTCGCCTCGCCGTCCCTGCAGCAGTGCATCGACGGGCTCAACCGGTGCCTGCCCGACCTGCCCGCCGAGGTGCGTGCCGAGCGGGGCGAGATGGCGCGCCACCTGATCGTGCACATGCCCGCCGAACGGGAGCGGGCCGTCGCCGAGAACAGGGCCACGCCGCGCTCCCACTGGGACGACGCCGCCACCGGTCTCGCGGACGCGGTCGTCGGGCTGTGGCTGGCCCCGGTGACACCTGGGCGTCACCGGTGAGCCCCCGGAGGCCACCGGTGAGACCCGTACGTCACCCCTGACATTTACAGGCCGACGTGTCCCCTGCGAGCTGACACGTCCCCTCGGACGGTCGAGGGTTGCCTGCGCCGGACGCGCGCCGATAGATTACTTGAGTCAAGCAATGGAAGGTCCGGTGAGTGACATGCCTTCGTCGTCGCCGAACGCCACCATCGGTGATAGGCCCGCTCTGGCCCGCGGGGCGGGACAGCACGTCCTGATCGTCGCCGGCGAGCCGGACCTCGCCGAACTGCTGTCGACCACGCTGGAGTTGGCGGGCTACCGGATCAGCCTCGTCGGCACCGGAACCGAGGCGATGGCGCGGGCGTTCGAGCGCCGCTACGACCTCGTCGTCCTCGACTCCGCGGTGCCGGACCTGGCGGGTCTGGGCCGAGAGCGCCGCCCCCCGCCGACCTGGCCGCACCCGACCTCGACCTGCGTCTGGGTGTGGCCGCCACGGGACTCGAACTCGACGCGCGCACCGTGCAGTTGGCCGACGGTGCCGAAGTGCCGTACGACGGGCTGATCGTGGCCACCGGCGTGCGTCCGCGCCGGTTGCCTGGTGAGGGAGCGCACGTGCTGCGCTCGCTGGACGACGCGCTGAGGCTGCGGGACCAACTCGAGCCTGGCGCGCGCCTGGTCGTGGTGGGCGCCGGGTTCCTCGGTGCGGAGGCCGCCGCTGCGGCCTGGCGGCTCGGCGTCCGGGTCACCCTTCTCGAACCGGCATCGGTGCCGCTCGCCCACGCCGTCGGCACCGAGGTCGGCGCGCTGCTCGGCCGCTGCCATGCGGAGCGGGGCGTGGACCTGCGGTGCGGTGTCACCGTGAGTGAGGCGACCGGGCACGGCGTGCGGCTCACCGACGGTGAAGTGATCGGTGCCGACGCGGTGCTGGTCGCCGTGGGCTCGCTGCCGAACACCGACTGGCTTGCGGGCAGCGGCCTGGTCCTCGACGACGGTGTGGTGTGCGACGAGTACTGCGCGGCCGCGCGCGACGTGTACGCGGCCGGCGACGTCGCCCGCTGGTACAGCCCCCTGTTCGGCGTCTCGATGCGCATCGAGCACCGCACCAACGCCGCCGAGCAGGGCATGGCGGCCGCCCGCAACCTGCTCGACGCCGACGCGCGCAAGCCGTTCGCGCCGGTGCCGTATTTCTGGTCCGACCAGTACGACATGAAGATCCAGGCGTACGGCCATCTGCGCGGCCACGAGGAAGTAGCCGTCGTCGAAGGTGGGTTGGCCGAGCGCCGGTTCGCCGCCGCGTACCGCACCGATGACCGGGTGAGCGGCGTGCTCGCGGTGGGCATGCCGCCCAAGGTCATCCGGCTGTGGCGGCAGGCGGTCGCGGCCGGTGCGGCATGGGAGGAGGTCGTGGGCGCGGGCGTGAGGTGATTTACTTGAGTTACGCAACGATATGGTAAAGTGGATACATGTCCACACCACCGCTCCCCGAACTCCCCAAGACTCCCGCCTCCGCCGAGGTGATCGAGATCGAGCGGGCGCTCACCCGCATCACCTACCTGAGCACGCGCGCGCGGCAGCACGACCGGCTGATGGCCATGGCCGGGGTGCCGCTGGACCGGGCGGCGGTGGCGTTGCTGCGGCAGGTCGCGGATTCGGACCCGCTGCGCCCGGGGGAGCTCGCCAACCGGCTGGGAGTGGAGGCGTCCCACGTCACCCGCACCGTGCAGCAGTTGCAGAAGTCCGGCTACGTCACCCGCGTCCCCGACCCCGAGGATCGCCGGGCCCAGCGCATCCAGCTCACCGAAGCCGGACAGCAGGCCATCGACCGCGTACGGGACACCGGAGTCCGCGGCATGCAGCACGCCCTGTCCGGCTGGAAGCCTGAAGAACTGCGGCAACTGGCCACCCTCTTCCACCGCATGGTCGACGACTTCCTCTCCCACTCCTTCGACGTCGACGAGGACGCGGAGGAGTCCGCGGTCGCGGGGACGGGCACGGCCTGATACCGCTCCCTGAGTTACAGCTACCGCCTGATCCCCTGACGGCTTCACGCCGACGCGGCGCGGCGACCTCGGCGCGGCGTCCGCTCTTCCGCCGGTTGCTCCATCGCCGCAGCGGGCTCCCGCAACCCCGCCAGCAGGAGCCGGCCCAGGGCGGGCAGCGCGATCAGCGGGATCAGGGCGATCCGCAAGGACGTGGCATCGGCCAGCGCTCCGAGGGCCGGGGCGGCGAGTCCGCCCGCGCTCACGGCCAGACCCAGGGTGACCCCGCCGGCCGTGCCCAGCCGTCGCGGCAGGAAGTCCTGGCCGAGCGTGATGTGCAGGGCGAAGGGGACGTACAGTCCGGCCGAGGTGAGCGCGACGAACAGGTAGACCGCCGGACCGGGGACGAGGAGCACGCCCGCGACGGCGAGCACGGTCAGGGCGTACGAGCGGCGCACCACCGTGAGGCGGCCGTACCGGTCCGCGAGCCGGCCTCCCGCCAGCGTGCCGAGGGCGCCGCCCGCGTACAGCACGAACAGCGCTGCCGTACCGGCCGCTTCACCGCCGCCCGTCCGCGTGCGGACGTAGAGCGAGATGAAGGCGCTGAGGCCGACGAAGACGATCGAGCGGCAGACGATGGCGCCGGACAGGCGCGTGAACGACGGCCAGTCGTCGACGCCGGTGGCCGCGGCGGTGCGGGCGGCTGCCGCGCGGCTGCCCGGCGAGCGGATCGCGGCCGCACACAGCGCCGCCCCCGCCACGGCCGGGACGATGAGCAGGGGAGAGGCGCTGAGGCCTCCGATCGCCACGACGGCAGCCACGAGCGGTGGCGCAAGGGCGAAACCGATGTTGCCGCCGAGGGAGAACCAGCCCATGGCCGTATTGCTGCGGCCTGCGGAGGCGCGGGCGGCACGGGCTGCCTCGGGGTGGTACGCGGCGACGCCGATGCCGGACACCGCGACCGCCGCGAGCGTGAGCGCGTAGGAGCCGCCGACCCCGCTCACGGCCACACCGGCACCTCCGGTCAGCGCGCCGAGCGGCAGCAGCCACGGCATCGGCCAGCGGTCGGTGAGCACTCCGAAGAGCGGCTGCACCACCGACGACAGCAAGGAGGCGGCCAGGACGATGCCCGAGGCGGCCGCATAGGTGTAGGCGCGCTCCGAGACGAAGAACGGCACGAGCGCGGCCACGGCGCCCTGGTACACGTCGACACAGGCGTGCCCCAGGGAGAGCAGGGTGATGGATCGGTTGCGGTATCTGGACACCCTGCGATCCTCGCCAGCACGGCGGTTGGCCCGCTTCCGGTAATCTGCCTAGTTGTGTCGCACATCCGCCACACGCCGCGAGCCGCCACCCAGGCCAGGAGTCTGGCCGCAGGCGAGAGCATCGACGCACACCGGCACGACGAGCACCAGATCGTCTACGCCGGGTCCGGCGTGCTGGCCGTGACCACGGACGCCGGCACCTGGTTCGCCCCGGGCACCCGCGCCATCTGGGTCCCCGCGGGCACCGTCCACGCCCACCGCGCGCACGGTCACCTCGACCTGCATTTCGTGGGCCTGCCCGCCGGGGACAACCCGCTCGCCCTCGACGCCCCGACCGTCCTCGCGGTCAGCCCCCTGCTGCGCGAACTGATCCTCGCCTACACCCGCGACCCCGACGACGCGAGCCCGGAACGCGACCGCCTGCTCACCGTCCTGCGCGACCAGCTGCGCGCCTCGCCGCAGCAGCCGATGCGCCTGCCCACCGCGACCGACCCCCGGCTGGCCGCCGTCTGCGAGATCGTCCACGCGAATCCGGACGAACAGTGCACCCTGGCCGCCCTCGGTGCCGCGACCGGAGCCGGCGAGCGCACCCTCAGCCGCCTCTTCCGCAGCGAGTTCGGGATGACCTTCCCGCAGTGGCGCACCCAGTCCCGCCTGTTCCACGCCCTGCGCATGCTGGCCGACGACACCCCCGTCACGACCGTCGCGCACCTCTGCGGCTGGTCCTCCGCCAGCGCCTTCATCGACGTCTTCCGCCGCTCGTTCGGCTACACGCCGGGCACTCACAACCGCCGAGCCTAGAGCCTGACTTCGGGAGTGGACCTGCCACCGTAACCATTCGTTCTACCCTCGGGTAACATCCGGGTGCAGGTCATCGGAGGAGGAACCGTGCCACGGTCCGAACGCTCGCCCTTGCTGCTCGCCGGCCTGCTGGCCGCCGCGGGCGTCACACACTTCGCCCAGCCACGCCCCTACGACGAGATCGTCCCGCGAGCGCTGCCGGGCAACCCCAGGACCTGGACGTACGCGAGCGGCGCCGTCGAACTCTCCCTCGCCGCAGGAGTGGCCCTGCCGCGCACGCGCAAAGCCGCCGCCCTCGCCACGGCAGCGTTCTTCGTCGGCGTGTTCCCGGCCAACGTGAAGATGGCCTACGACTGGCGCGACCGGCCCGCGCCCAAGAAGGCCGCCGCCATCGGTCGGCTGCCGATCCAGCTGCCCCTCGTCATGTGGGCCCGCAGCGTCGCGAAGAACGGGGAGGGCAAGGCATGGGCGAGCGCCTGAACGTCGGCGACACCATCGAGGACTTCGAGCTGCCGGACGAGACCGGCACCACCCGCAAGCTCTCCGAGCTGCTGGCCGGCGGTCCGGTCGTGCTCTTCTTCTACCCGGCCGCAATGACCCCCGGCTGCACCGCGGAGGCCTGCCACTTCCGTGACCTGGCCGCCGAGTTCGCCGCCGTCGGCGCGCGGCCCGTGGGCATCAGCGGCGACACCGTCGAGAAGCAGCAGGAGTTCACCGGCCGCCACAACCTCGGCATGCCGCTGCTGTCCGACACCGACGGCGCGATCCGCGAACGGTTCGGCGTGAAGCGGGGGTTCAGCCTCGCGCCCACCAAGCGGGTCACCTTCGTCATCGCCCAGGACCGCACCGTCCTCGAGGCGGTCCACAGCGAACTGCGCATGAACACGCACGCGGACCGGGCGCTCGCCGCACTGCGCGCACACCAGAAGTGACACCTGCGGTCGGAGGGCCCGCCAGGCCCTCCGACCGTGCCCTCAAGGGCCGTTGCCGACTACTGGAACGAGCAGCCCGGGTTCGGCACGTCCTCCGAGTACGGCGAGCCGTGCGGCAGGATGTACAGGACGTCGAGGATCAACGGTGAGTCTCCCTCGTTGCGGCCGAGGTGGACGTCGCTCGGACCGCCAGGCTCGCGGACCGTGGTGCCGGTTCTGTACAGACCGTCCTCGGCGCAGTCCGCGTGGTAGTGGGTGAGCGTGCCCTGGCGTACGAAGCCGTGGACGATGCCGTCGTGGTAGTGCCAGCCTGTGCTCTGTCCGGGCGGGACGGTGATCTCGCGGACGACGTAGTCGGTGCCCCCGACGGTGGTCCGGCTGATCAGCTTGCCGGTCACTCCCGGGCCGGGCGGTGTGGCACCGGCGGTGCCACACGTCAGGACCGTGCCGGTGACGAGCGCGCCGACGAGGGCGGTACGGAGCGCGTTGCGCATGCGGATGGCCTCTCAGAACGGATCCGAAGATCGAGTACCGCCGTGAACATAGAGGCCCTGTAGGGGAGTTGGGGCCGGAATCCGGTAATCCGCGTTCAACCGGCCCCCGGTTCCGCCGTGTTCAGCGGGTCACCCGCTCCCGTACGACGTCCGCCGGGTTCTTGTCGTCCCTGAGGCCCAAGTACCGCGGATGGCGCAGCATTCCGTCCCGGGTCCACTCGGTGAAGTCGATCTGCGCGACCAGCTCGGGCCGAACCCACCGTGCGCCCGACTCCCGCACCCGTCCGCCGAACGGCTGCTCGGAGATGCGCAGTTCGTGCAGCCGCTCACGCAGGGAGATCAGGGTGCGCCGGTCGAAGCCGGTGCCGACCTTGCCCGCATAACGCAGCTTTCCGTCCTGGTGGTAGCCGAGGAGCAGTGCACCGAATCCGACACGGCTGCCCGCCGGTTCGGTGAACCCGCCGACGACGAACTCCTGTCCTTGCGAGCACTTGAGCTTCAGCCAGTCCTTGGACCTGCGCGGCTGGTAGTCGCCGTCGGCCCGCTTGGCGATCAGTCCTTCCCAGCCGCGGTCGCAGGAGGCGGCCAGCAACTCGGCTCCGCCCTCGTTGCGATGCGGTGTCGTCCGCAGCGGGGCACCGTAGGTCAGCGCCCGGCGCAGCAGGGACTTGCGGGACCGCAGCGGCAGCCGCGTGAGGTCCGCCCCCTCCAGCCTGAGCAGGTCGAAGACGTAGTACGTCACGGCGACACCAGTCGCCTCGATGTCTTCGAGGCGCGTCAGCCCCATGCGCTGCTGGAGCCGGGCGAAGTCGGTGCGGCCCCGCCGGAACGCGACGACCTCCCCGTCGAGCGTGAAGTCGGTGCAGGACTGGGCGGCGAGCGCCTCCACGATCTCGGGATAGGTGTCGTCGAGACGCCGCCCCGAGCGGGAGAGCACCGTGGCCTGCTCGCCGTCGCGGACCGCGAGCAGGCGCACACCGTCCAGCTTCCGTTCGAAGACCCAGTCCTCGTCGGAGAAGTCCCGCCGGTCACCGGTTTCCTCCGAGGACGCTCCGGCCTTCGGGCCGTAGCGGAATCGAACTCCTGCGCAGCAGGGCACAGGCGGGCCCATCGCCGCTGGGGCGATGGGCCCGCCGCTACAGGACGGGGTACGCAGGCCCACCAAGATCAATAGGGTTCAACTGTCAGTCCTGCCCGGTAGG